>JBQCFW010000001.1:0-2755 GCA_051958655.1 Agriterribacter sp.
GTTGAGTGATCATACTGATGCATTGTTGTGAAATACCAACGAATGTGTAGGTTTTAATATTATACTTTTTGGTTGCGGCGGCAAAATATAAAATTTTTGTGAGCGGTCATATATTTTTAAAGAACGAATCAGTGTTCCGTCAAAAATAATCCTGCACCAGCCTGTAATATCAAACAAACCGTTTTAAAATTCATATGTTGGCCATATTTGATCTTGTTGGAACAGGCGCCCGGCCGGTGAAGGTAGCCGCCCGCCCCTGCGATCTTAGCCGCACTCTGACTGAACAATCGATAGCCCCGTCGGCCCACGGCACTAGCCGCGGTCTGACCGATAAAATGTAAACCTGTTGAAACTATTTATGCCTGCTTACACAATCCGTCAGACCACCTTCGGTGTGCCGACGGTGAATACAGCCGGGTTATTAGAGAAGTTTTTTGGGTATATCGCGCATATTCATTTGAAAATCAGTTATTTGTTGAGTGGTGGGCATCGAAAAAAAGCTGCCATATACTTGCCTGTTGTAATAAATAAGCCTACCTTTGCCGTCCCAATTTTTTAAAGCCATTGGGTTTATATCATGTCAGATAATCAAATTACTAACCAGTCTGCTGCCGAAGCAGGCTCAAACGCTGATGTACAGGAGGCTGCTCAGGCAACTACAGCGACAACAAATGTACCTGCACCTGCACCGGCTGAACCGGAAACTGCTCACGACGATTTCGACTGGAGCATCGACAAACGCAACGTTTCTTCTTACAGCAAAGAAGAAAAAGAAAAGTACGATTCTGTATACGAAGGCACTTTTAAAACCATTACCGATAATGAAATGGTGGAAGGTGTTGTAGTAGGCTTAACTAAAACCGATGTTGTTGTAAATATTGGTTTTAAAAGCGATGGTCTCGTTTCTTTAAATGAATTCCGTGATCTTCCTACACTGAAAATAGGTGATGTAGTGGAAGTAATGGTGGTTGAAAAAGAAGACAGGGAAGGACACCTGCATCTCAGCCGCAAACAAGCGCGCATTACCCGTGCATGGGAGCGCATTGTTGAAATACATAAAACAGGCGAAGTGGTTACCGGTGTGGTTACCAGCAAAACAAAAGGTGGCTTGATCGTAGATGTATTTGGTATGGAAACCTTCCTGCCAGGTTCGCAGATCGACGTTAAACCTGTTACTGATTACGATCAGTTTGTTGGTAAAACCATGGAGTTTAAAGTGGTTAAGATCAACGAAACCATTAAGAACGCCGTTGTATCGCACAAAGCACTCATCGAAAGCGACATCGAAGCACAACGTGCAGAGATCATCAGCAAACTCGAAAAAGGCCAGGTACTGGAAGGTACTATCAAGAACATTACCGACTTCGGTGCGTTCCTTGATCTGGGTGGTTTGGACGGTTTGTTGTACATCACCGATATTAGCTGGGGACGTATCAGCCATCCGAGCGAAGTGCTGAAAATGGACCAGAAGCTGAACGTGGTGGTACTCGATTTCGACGACGACAAAAAACGCATCAGCCTCGGCTTGAAACAACTTACTCCTCATCCGTGGGATACCTTGCCTGAGAATATCGGCGAAGGCAAAATAGTGAAAGGCAAAGTAGTGAACATTGAAGACTACGGTGCATTCCTCGAAATTTTACCAGGTGTGGAAGGATTGGTTCACGTAAGTGAAATTACATGGGCTAATACCCCCATCAATGCGAAAGAATTCTTTAAACTGGGCGACGAGCACGAAGCTAAGATCGTTACCCTCGATAAAGATTCCCGCAAAATGAGCTTGTCTATCAAGCAGCTTACACCTGATCCCTGGAACGAGATAGAAAACAAATACCCTGTTGACAGCCGTCATAAAGGATTGGTGAAAAACATTACTCCTTATGGTGTGTTTGTTGAACTGGAACCAGGCATTGGTGGTATGATCCACATCAGCGATCTGAGCTGGTTGAAACGTTTCAATCACCCAAGCGAATACACGAAAGTGGGCAGCGATATCGAAGTAGTGATATTGGGTATTGATAAAGACAACCGCAAATTGCAGTTGGGTCATAAACAACTCGAAGAAGATCCCTGGAATGCATTACAGGATACCTTTGCCGTTGGAACCATACACGAAGGTGCTGTAATTAAAAAAGATGAGAAAGGTGCTGTTGTACAACTTTCTTATGGATTGGAAGGCTTTGCGCCTAACCGTCATCTTGGAAAAGAAGATGGCAAAACCATCAGCGCAGACGAAACCAACCAGTTTATGGTAATTGAGTTCGACAGGAACGAAAAACGCATCGTGCTGAGCCACGCCCGCATTTGGGAGCAGGCCAAAGCCGATGAGAAAGAAGCCGTAAACAAAGAAAGAAAAGCAGAAGCTGCTAAAACCAAAAAAGCCGTTAAAGACATACAGGGCAAAGTAGAAAAAACTACTTTAGGCGACCTGGGTGTTCTTGCCGAATTGAAAAAGAAAATGGAGCAAGGCGGTGGCGATGAAAAAGCAGAAGAGAAAGGCGCAGAATAACGGTCTTATTCTTTAAAATACAAATCCGGTTTGTTGCAAAGCAAGCCGGATTTTTTTGTTTCAGCGGTCAGCGGTCAGCTTTCAGCGGTGAGCTTTCAACTCTCAATGTCTTGTCCTGAAATAGGTGGACAAAATAATTCACCAAAAATCAGTAGAAAACATGACAACAGTTCCCAAAGAAGTTATCCGGTATAGTATTAGCTTTAAGCAAAAAGTAGTCAAAGAGGTCGAAGAAGGTCTGAGCAT
>JBQCFW010000002.1:0-22913 GCA_051958655.1 Agriterribacter sp.
AAATGGGTCTTGCAACAATAATTGGTTATCCCTGAAAAAATTCGTTAGATGTTCAATATCATGCCATAATTCAAAAAGCTTTGTAAAAACGTCTTCATCGTCATTACTATACCTTACCGACCATAGCATACAGGTGCTGACATTTCCAAAGATAGGATGTATTTTCATAAGTATCAACCTATAGGTTACATATTTAAATTTATCAGAAGTCAGTTGAACAATTTTGCGATTTTCAGACTTTATGATTTGCACAGAGTTAGCGGGGTTTTAGCTTTTGATTCAAATTAATTACAATTTTTTATTCAGCGGAAAAAATAAAAGCAGGTGAGCAACAAGGCCTGCATCTTTAACCATTTTTGAATTTCTGTTGTTGTTCAGGAAGGGTTGGCCGGCAGCTACCCATTCAGAATCTCTTCGCCGTGGGTCGTGTCTCACGATCCACCATTTTGTTTTCTACCTTAACCACGTATACCCGAAAAAGCGCTCTTTAACACCAAATGGGTTTAAAAAGTTTATATAGCATATTTATGTTGCTAAAGCCATCTTTTGTACCTTCGCCCTTGTGAAAAAGGCAATCGGCATATTGTTCGTTTCCATTTACATCCTGGCTTTTACGGAGTTTCATCAACTCCTGAAGGTCCCTTTCATGATAGAACATTTCAAAAAGCACCAGCTTGCCGACCCCAATATGACCTTTGGTTCTTTTATTAAAATGCATTACCTGGGGCCAATTATTATTACCGACGACTTTCAGCAAGATCAGCAATTACCCTTTCGGGATATAGATTCGCACATGATAAATACCAGTGTTTGCACCTGTAATTTTATAACCGTTCAAATTACACCGCCTTCGCCCTCTACATATGAATTTCATTGCTACGATGAAATAAATAAACCCCAGTTTTCTTCCTTCGATATTTTTCAGCCTCCGCGTATTAGTTGAGTGAGTTTAGTAGTTCATTAAATCAGTTAAGTTGAGTAAACACAATTCCTTACTCACCTTACTTAACTATTTAACCTATTAGCTTACTTCACTATTGACTTGATTTCATTACTACAGGCACAAAAAAATATGCATGTTAAACGCTATTATTCGCTTTTCCGTAAGGAACAAGCTGATCGTAGGTTTATTCACCCTGGCATTAATTGTTTGGGGCGTTATAGACCTAAGGTATCTGTCTATTGATGCCCTGCCCGATATTACAAGCAACCAGGTACAGGTCATCACCACTTCCCCTTCGCTGGCAGCGCCAGAAGTGGAAAGGTTGATCACTTTTCCGTTAGAGCAGGCAACTGCCAACATTCCGGGGATAAAAGAAATAAGATCCATATCAAGATTTGGATTATCGGTAGTAACTGTTGTTTTTAACGACGAAACAGATGTGAACCTCGCCCGGCAGCTGGTAAGCGAACGACTGAACCTCGCCAGGGAGCAAATTCCGCCCACCGCCGGAAACCCGGAGCTGGCGCCAGCTACCACTGGGTTGGGGGAGATCTATCAATACATATTGCGGCCAGCCAAAGGTTATGAAAGCAAATACGATCTTACTGAATTACGGTCCATGCAGGATTGGATAGTAAGGCGCCAACTGTTGGGTACTCCCGGCGTGGCAGATGTGAGCAGCTTTGGCGGTTACCTGAAACAATATGAAATAGCCGTTCAGCCAGACAGGTTGAAAAGCATGGATGTTACCGTTGCAGATATATTTAGCGCGCTGGAAAAAAACAACGAAAACTCGGGCGGCGCTTATATTGAAAAGGGAGCCGCGGCACTGTTTATACGAACCGAAGGACTGGCAACCACCACCGACGAAATCGGCAGCATCTTTATAAAGCTTACAGACAGGGGCATACCCGTATATGTAAAAGATGTGGCGGATGTGCGCATAGGCAACGCAGTTAGATACGGTGCCCTTACTTATAAAGACAAAGGCGAGGTGGCAGGAGCAGTGGTGCTGATGCTGAAAGGAGCCAACGCATCGGAAGTGGTGCAAAGTGTAAAAAACCGGATTGAGCAGATAAAGAAAACGCTGCCTGAAGGAGTGGTACTGGAAGCCTTTTACGATCGCACGAAAATGGTTAACAATGCTATGAGCACTGTAAAAACCAACCTTATCGAAGGAGCGCTGATCGTAATTTTCATACTGGTAATCTTTCTCGGCAATGTACGGGCGGGACTTATAGTAGCATCGGTTATACCTCTATCCATGTTATTCGCCATCATTCTCATGAACGTTTTTGGTATTTCAGGGAACCTCATGAGCCTGGGCGCACTCGATTTTGGATTGATCGTTGACGGAGCAGTGATCATTGTAGAAGCCGTATTGCACCGCCTTTCGCATGGCAAAAAATTCCTTGGCACCACTGCTATATCACAGGCACAGCTAAACGATGAAGTGGAATACGCAACTGGAAAAATGATGAACTCTGCCGTATTCGGGCAAATCATTATACTCATCGTTTACCTTCCCATTCTTACCCTTACCGGCATCGAAGGCAAAATGTTTCGTCCCATGGCGCAAACGGTATCATTTGCGCTCGTTGGCGCCTTCCTGCTTTCGCTTACCTACGTACCCATGATGTCTTCTTTATTCATGAGTAAAAAGCTCTCGCACAACGATACCTGGGCAGATAAGATGATGAAAAAGCTGCAACGGCTGTATCATCCCTTGCTGTCGCGGGCAATGGCATTTCCTAAAACAGTAATAGGCATTGCCGTTATATTGCTTGCATTTGCGTTGCTGCTGGCTTCGCGATTGGGCGGTGAATTTATACCTGAACTGGACGAGGGCGATTTTGCGGTTGATGTGCGCCTGATGACGGGAAGTTCGCTTACTGAAACGATCCGTACGACACAGAAAGCAGTGGCGATTTTACAGAATCGTTTCCCCGAGGTAGAAAAAATTGTAACGAGGATTGGCGCTGCCGAAATTCCCACCGACCCCATGCCGGTAGAAATGACGGATGTAATGATCACCCTCAAACCAAAATCGGAATGGACTTCTGCTACTTCGTTTGACGAGCTGGCCAATAAAATGAGCAAGGCAATGGAAGAAGTGCCCGGCATTACCTACGGATTCCAGTTCCCCGTGCAGATGCGTTTTAATGAGTTGATTTCCGGCGCACGCCAGGATGTGGTATGTAAAATATTTGGTGAAAATCTCGACAGTCTCGCCTCACTTGCCAATCGCATTGGTAGCATTGCGGGTTCTGTAGCCGGCGCAAAAGACCTTTATATTGAAACCGTGACCGGGTTGCCGCAGATTGTTGTGCAATACAAACGCGATGCAATGGCACACTATCAGTTGAATATAGCCAACGTTAACCGCATGATACGTGCTGCATTTGCAGGAGAAGTTGCAGGAAAAATATATGAAAATGAACGACGCTACGACCTGGCGGTACGGCTGCAGTCCGATTCGAGAAAAGACATTACCGATGTACAGCAGCTCTTGATCCCCACAGCCACCGGCAGCCAAATTCCGCTGTACCAGGTAGCCAACGTGGAAATAAAAGAAGGTCCGAACCAGATTCAAAGGGAAGATGCACAGAGGCGGGTAATTGTTGGATTCAACGTTCGTGGCCGCGATGTGGAATCGGTCGTAAATGAGCTGAGTAAAAAAGTGGAAAATGACGTTGCATTCCCTTCCGGGTACCACATAAAGTATGGCGGGCAATTTGAAAACCTTACAGAAGCCAAACAGCGCTTATCCATTGCCGTACCGGTGTCATTGGCGCTGATCCTTGTATTGCTGTATTTTTCGTTTGCTTCCGTTAAATACGGGCTGCTCATTTTCTCAGCCATTCCCCTGTCTGCCATCGGCGGAGTATCTGCCCTATGGCTTCGCGACATGCCCTTCAGCATATCAGCAGGCGTTGGGTTTATAGCACTTTTTGGAGTAGCCGTTTTAAATGGCATTGTGCTGATAGCAGAATTTAACCGGTTAAAGAGCGAAGGCTTGAAAGATATTCATGAAATTATTTTTAAAGGCACACAGGCGAGGCTGCGCCCCGTTTTAATGACCGCCTCAGTTGCATCGCTCGGCTTTTTGCCAATGGCATTGAGCAACGGGCCGGGTTCGGAAGTGCAGCGCCCGCTTGCAACCGTGGTAATAGGCGGACTGGTTACGGCCACCCTGCTTACACTGGTAGTACTGCCGGTGCTATACAAGTGGTTTGAAAAGAAAAACAAAAAACATGTTCCGATGAAAACAGTAATGCTCGTATCGGCGCTGCTCATGCTGTCTGCCGTTTCGCAGGGGCAACAGCGGATGTCCTTAAACGAAATGCTGAAGCAGGCAGATGTGAACAACCTCAACCTGCAATCCATAAAAAAAGAAACATTGTATTGGCAGGCATTGCAATCAGGCGTTTTTGATCCTTCCAAAACCGTTGTAGGCGGAGAATATGGCAATGTTAACAGTGCAAATACAGACACCCGGTTCTACATCAACCAGTCTTTCAACCTGCCGCATGTATACCGCCGGCACCAGGCCTATTTTAAGTCGGCAGAAGAAGCGCAACAACAGATGAGCTATTGGAAACAGGCAGAATTGAACCGCGAAGTAAAATTTGCTTTTTACCGGCTAACAGACCTGCTGGAGCGAAAAAAACTAATGCTGCGCATCGATTCCATTTACAGCAGGTTTCAGCAGGCAGCAGCCTTACGGTTACAAACAGGCGAAAGCAATATTCTTGAAAAAACAACTGCCGATGCCCAATTACAACAACTGCAGGTACAACAGCAACAAACAGACGCAGACATTGCCATTGAGCAAAAAAGGCTGCAATGGTTGCTCAATACCAACGAACTGGTATTGCCCGACTATGAGTCTGTAAAAATGCCCGGTATTGTTTTACCTGATACAGCAGATATAAAATTGCATCCGCAGGTAAAGTATAATGAACAGCAGGAAAGATCAGCTGCCGCACAAACCGCAATAGAAAGATCAAAACTTTCGCCGGATATAACGGCAGGCTACAGCAATCAATCTCTTGTAGGTTATCAAAGCCTCGACGGAGTGTCGCAGGAATATTATGGTCCCGGAAGACGATTTCATATAGCCACCTTGTCTGTAGGCATTCCTATATTCAATGCTGCAGCCAAAGCCAGGATAAAAGCCGGGAGGGTGAACGAAGAAATAGCAAAGATCAATACACAAGCTACCGCACAGCAGTTAAAAACCGAACTACTGCAGTTGGCGGATGAATATAAAAAGCAGCAAACAAGCATCCGCTATTATGAACAAACCGGTTTACAGCAGGCAAATCTTATTACACAATCTGCCAGGCTCAGCTTCGAAAAAGGAGAGATCAATTACCTGGAATGGACGGTGCTGATGAATAATGCCATCTCCATACAAATGAATTACCTCGATGCAGTGCATACCTACAACCAGGTGATCATTGCTTTTGAATATTTAACTACTAAACAGTAAACGATGCGACAACTTATTATATATACCTGCTTATTTGTTTTTACAGCCTGCTCGCAACAGCCAAAGGAAGAAAAACATACAGCAAAAGAGAGTACTGATATTATTACACTAACGCCCGAACAAATAAAAAATGCCGGCGTTGAAACCGGGGTGATAGAAAAAAAATTGCTGAACAGTGAGCTTAAAGTAAACGGGCTGGTAGACGTTCCGCCGCAAAACATTGTTTCCATAAGCTTTCCGTTGGGCGGCTATTTGAAACGCACAGGCTTACTTCCGGGTATGCATGTAAATAAAGGCGAAATAATAGCTACCATAGAAGATCCGGCATTGATACAGTTGCAGCAGGATTACCTGGTTGCCAAAGCACGGCTTGAGTATGCCGAAAAAGATTTTGAACGGCAGCAGGTATTGAACCAGAACAATGTAAGCGCCGACAAAATTTTTCAACAGGCGAAAGCGGAATATGCCTCGCAAAAAGTGCTGGTAAAAGGTTACGACGAAAAATTAAGATTGATAGGAATCAACCCAGATAAACTGAATGAAGTGAATATTTCGCGCAGCGTGCCGGTATACTCTCCCATTAACGGATTTGTATCGAAGGTGAATGTGAACATTGGCAAATACGTAAACCCATCGGATGTGTTGTTTGAACTGATAAACCCCGACGATATACATGCAGCGTTAACAGTGTTTGAAAAAGACCTCAGCAAAGTGAAACCCAAACAAAAGGTAATGGTAACGTTTGTTGACGATCCTTCAGCAGAATATGAGTGCGAAGTATTGCTCGTTACCAAAAACGTAGACGACAACCGAAGCGCTTTGGTGCATTGCCATTTTGAAAAGCAGCCCAAACAACTATTGCCGGGCATGTTCCTGAATGCAAGAATCAAAATAAACAATACCGAAGTGCTGGCGGTACCCGAAGAAGCCGTTGTACGCTATGGTAAAGACACTTTTATATTTGAAAATACCGAAGGCAATACTTTCAGGCTGGTGCCTGTAGAAACCGGTGTTACAGATAAGGGCATGGTAGAACTGACCAGTACTTCGGAAGACCTGGCTAATAAGAAAGTAATCGTAAAAAACGCATACCCGGTATTGGCAAAAATGAAAAACACGGCGGAAGATGATAGTCATTGATGCTGCAGGCGGATTCCTCCTGCGTCGGAATGACAAGCAGAAGAATAAAGGTTCAACTGTGGCACGAATGCTCAACTATGTTCTGTTGCTTGTCACGCTGAGGCACGAAGCGTCTAACTACAAAGGCTACATGCGTTATGCCGTCAATAGTTGATTGATACGAAGGTAGATTCCTCCTGCGTCGGAATGACAAGCTACAGAATAAGGTGGGGCATAGTACATATGCTCAACTATGCACCGTTGCTTGTCACGCTGAGGCACGAAGCGTCTAACTACAAGGGCTACATGCGCCATGCCGTCAATAGTTGATTGATGCAAAGGTAGATTCCTACTGCGTCGGAATGACAAGCAGAAGAATGAAGGTTCAACGGTGGCACAAATGCTCAACCATATTCTGCCGCTTGTCACGCGAGGCACGAAGCGTCTAACTTCGTCTAGGGACGAGTGTGTTCGCCTGCCTGCGAAAGTTTGAATTTTCTCACCGAAGGTAAATGCGCCCGTTGCTTGGCAGTTTCAGACGGAGATTTTATATTTGAAAACATTATTGTTTGCAAAAATGGGCGATGCGTTTGTTGTAATCTTTACAGTATAAGACTTACAAGCAACAAGGGAGAGTAACCGCAGTTTTAAAACCGGCATAAGTTGGGAGTTCGCACATTATATTGCATGAGGCAATGATTGAGGAACCGGGTAACAGGACGATCACAACAGACTTAAAAAACAGATGAAGCGTACTACCTGCCAACAGTTGCTGAAGATGGAAACCATCTCCTTCGCCTTTAAAAACAACCAAAGCGAAGTATGTGAGCAGATCATTGCCTGTTTTTATTCCTGCTACCAGCCACTGTTTGTACAATGGGCAAAAATTACTTACCAGCACTATCCCACCGACTTAATTGAATTTCTTTCTACCAGCGCCTTTACCGATGGAGTGCTCAAATTTAAAGAATCTGCCAGTCGCGATGAACTTTACCAGGGCAGCGCCGGCGTAAAAACAGTATTGTTTCACTATTGCAGGAATATATTGTTAGGTCATTTAACAAATGAAAAACGCCTGTCCGAAAAAAACAAAAAGCTGGAGCGATTCTGGGCAGACGAAAACCGCTACAATAACGGCGAAACAGAGAACGAAGCAGCAGAAAGACAACACAGGAATTTAATGCAGGCTTTAGCAAAAATGACTGCCGCGGACAGGCAAATCATCCAATGGAGGCATATCGAAGAAAAATCAAATGATGAGATTGCCAGACTTTTGGCTATTACTATAGCCTCGGCCACCAATCGCATTTACCGGTGCATGCAAAGATTGCGGGAACTGGTAGAGGAGCTGGAAAAAAATGGCGACAAGTGAAAGCAGGTTACCTGTTTCTATCGTTAACGCAGTATATATATTAGCATCATATGGGTCTTACAACCGAACAATACGAAAAGATCATGCGCTTCCTGGACGCCGAAATGGAGCCGGATGAAATGGAAGCGTTTGAAAAAGAATTGAACTCCATGCCCGAACTGCGCCGTCAGCTCAACTTTGAACAATCGCTGAGAGACGGCTTTGCCTTACGGAATATTACCAGCCTGCCCGGCACTGCAACGGCAAACAAGGCTACCCCGACGCTGCCCGGCAAAATAACGGACATGCGTAAATGGTTAGCCATTAGCGCAGCGGCGGTTGTTATCATAACATTTACGCTTTTTGCATTGCTGCGGCAAAAATCAGGAAGCACTCAGGTTGTTGTCAATAATACGGAGGCTGATACAACAGAGGGAAAAAGAAATCAGCCCCCCGTTGTAATAACTGAACCTGCAAAAGATAGCAGCGAGGCTATTGATCTTCCCCGGTTGTTTAAACAATATTTTAAAAAGGAGACCTTGCCCGAACGTTATCCCCTATTTTTGGCTGAAGCGCTGACGGATTATGAAGCTGGCAACTACGCAACCCTGCAACAATTGAATTTGAATGACCTGCCCCAAACGCGGAGCGTTGATGAAGCAGACAACCAGGAAAATATTTTGAAATGGGGATATTATTATAAAGGACTGGCCTTTTTACAAACCGGCAACACAAAGGAAGCAGTAACAAATTTGAACCAGGTGCTGAACAATGCGCCTGGCGATGCATTAAAAGCCAAAACCCAATGGTATTTGGCTTTAGCCTATTTGAAAGAAAACAACAGCGAAAAAGCGGCTGAGCTGTGCAGCAGCATTGTGCGCAATAAGGAAAACGATTTACTGGTAAAAAATGCGGAAAAAATATTGAATGCTTTAGGGAAATGAGCTTTCACCTTAAAAGTATTGTATGAGAGTTTTTTTAGCTTTTGCGGGGCTTTTGTTTTTCCTGGATGTACTTGCCCAGGAAAAGAACGACATCGATTCAATAAAACACTATTTCGAAAAAGGACAAAGTGCGAGGGCATTGCCTTTCGCAAAAAGACACTTCGAAACGGTAAAGCATACCCGCAACAGAGATAGTAATTATATAGCTGCTGCATCCCGGTTAGGCGATATTTATGTAAGACTTGTAAAATTAGACAGCGCCCTGGTGTATTATGAAAAGGCTGCCGGGGAAGCAAAAAAGCTATATGGTGACACGAGTGCGCAATATGGATATCATCTTGTAACTGTTGCAGCAATGTACAGGAACTTAACGCAATACCAGGAGGCTGAACAACGGTTTCAGGAAGCAACTGCTATTTTGGGCAGGATAGATAGTTCCTATTACAAAGGGGCTAGCGCGGACCATAAAAATTTTTTTACCAGTTACCTCATTCACTATGGCGCATTTTACCTAAAAACCGGCAGCTTAAATAAGGCGGAGGAACTATGCGTTCTTGCATATGAAACGGCACTGAAGGAACCGGTTGACGTGAACGCCTATGCGTTTGCCATGAACGTGTTAGCCATGTTATATGGAAAAATGGGACTTTATGCAAAGCAGGATACTATATTGATGCGGCTGTTTGAAATTAACAAGGAGATTTATGGAGAAGAGCAGTCTAAATACACAAACGCCATAGGTGGACTTGCAGATATACACCAGCGTAAACGAAACTTTGAGCAAGCCGATTCGATGTTCAGGAAAACATTGGCACTTAACCAACAGTTGCTGGGCAAAAACGCGGCCGATAACATTCCTGTATTAAACCGCTTAGGCATAGTGAATATGGAAATGAGGAAATATAAGATAGCAGAGAAATACCTGAAAGAAGCTGCGGAGATTATTGATGAGAATGGTGGAGAAAAATTTGGCTTGTTCCCCTATTGCATGAAAAATTTGGCAAGGTTGTATGCCTTAACAGGCAGAAAAAAACTGGCCGAGCCATTGTTTCATAAATGTCTTGCTATTTACGATGGTCTGGGTTTAACATTACATTCCGACCGTCTGAGCCTGCTTCGCGATATGGCGGGATTGCTTTATGCCGATGATCCCGCTAAAGCAGCGATGTATTTACAGGAAGTGCTGATCGCAGAAAAAAAGCTGCTGTTGGAAAAATTAGATTTTTTATCTGAACCAGAATTGCTTGCCTATTTGAAGGCTACCAGAGATATTGCTGACAGCCCTTACCGGTTTTTACTGCAAAACAAAAGCGCTGCTATTGCAGGAGCCGCTTACAACAGCAGGTTGTTTGCAAGCGGTATCGGATTACAAAATACCAGGACTTTGTATCAAAACATGTCTCAGTCAAAGGATAGTACACTTGCCATACTTTGGAAGAATTACCTGCAGCAAAAGTCTTTTTTTATAAACCTGCTATTGACGCCTGCAACCCGGCGAACTATCAATACCGACTCCGCAGCCGACGCGCTGAACCGGCAGGAGAAGAATATATTACGGAGGTCGGCAGATTACAGGAACATGAAGGAAAAGCTCGCCATTACCTGGCAGGATGTGCAAAAGCATTTGCAACCTAATGAAGCAGCTATTGAATTTGTAAAGTTCTCCGGTAAGCAAAATGCGTATACCAGCGCCGGGGAGGATAAAGTTTATTATGCAGCGTTGCTGCTTCGTCAGCAGGATACAGTGCCACGGTTTGTAGCGCTATGCGAAGAAAAACAACTGGTTGCCGCGATGAAAAAATTTCCTTATAAAGCGGTTGTAACCAGCAGGGGGAAAAAGACGACGGCGGACAATCCTGTTAGTACAAATGCTTTGCACCAGTTGATATGGCAACCATTAGAATCTTATCTTACACATACCCGCACAATATATTTTTCTCCTGCCGGCATGCTGCAACGGGTTGCCTTTGCCGCTATTCCCGATAAAAAAAATAAGCTGCTTTGCGATAAGTTTAATCTTGTACAACTCACCTCTACCAGGCAAATAGCTTTGCACGAGAGCCAGCCGTCAGCGCCGGTTGCAATCGCCCTGTTCGGTGGCATCAATTATAACCACCAGTCCGCAAATGCAGGTTTGGATGCCTATACGCATTCCTACAATCGAAATCGCAGCGCCGATATTGATTCTTTTCCTTTTTTGCCCAATACTTTAAAAGAGATCAACACCATAAAAACGGATGCTGAAGCTTTGCAAAACCGGTCTGTTGTATTTACCGGCGACGAGGCCACAGAAACTGCTTTCAGAAACCTGGGCGGCGATCACTCGCCGGAGGTAATTCATTTTGCCACACATGGTTTTGCAGTGCCCGATATGATACGGGGAAACAATACCGACGCACCTTTTAAAACCTCCGATAATCCGCTCCTGCGATGCGGGTTGGTAATGGCAGGCGGCAATAAAGGCTGGAAAGGAAAAACCAGTCCAGGCGAAGATGACGGCATATTGACCGGGTTGGAAATAAGCACCGTGCAATTGCCCCGCACACAATTGACCGTTTTATCGGCCTGCGAAACAGGCCTGGGAACAATAGAAGGCAACGAAGGTGTGTTTGGTTTACAAAGAGCTTTTAAGCTGGCAGGCGTAAACTATATAATGGCGAGTCTCTGGCAGGTGCCCGATAAAGAAACTGCCGAATTTATGGAAACTTTTTACGCCCGCTGGCTGGGTGGTAAAACCATTCGTGAGGCATTTTTTAATACACAACAGATCATGCGTAAAAAATACGCACCCTACTACTGGGCAGGCTTTACACTGGTACAATAATTTTTTATCAAGGGTGATGATAACAGGTTGACGATTGCTATTAACCGGTAGCAATGCCGCTGCAATATTTCAACTGCTCAATGCATGTCCCTCATTTATGCATTGCCGCCATTTGTTTGCCGGAAGTTGCTGCCTGATATGGTTTCCGCAAGAAAACAGGAAGCCATACTGCTACGTATAGCCGAAGCAATACGTACAAAACCCGTTTACTTTCCATTGATCTGAATGAAAGCCGCTAACTACATGGTTCCAGACTTCTCAAAAGTTCCGCACCATGAAAGAAACTTTTCGCTATGGTGAAAAAAATGGCTTAATAATTTAATCCCACAGAAATGGCTATACATCACACACACTACCACACCAATACAAGTCGGGCTTTCGCTCTGGTTTCAGTCGTACTGATTGCATGCTGCTTCTGCAATTTGTATGCACGAAGTACACCATTCCATTTGTATGTCCATCTTTCCCGCGATACCTCTGAGGAAAAAATAGACTACATCGAACGCATTTATTTTTCGGGAAAAAAGAAAGATGATTGAAATATCATGATCCTTACCACCCTCCAGGACCTGGAAGGAGTGCAGGCAACAACCAGCGTTGCCAAACAATACGCATTCTTATCCGGTATAAAAGACAAGGCAAGTGCGAGTGAATCGGCGTGCGACATTCTGGAAATACTGGCAGCAGGGGCCTATGCATTAGACGCAAGAGAAGCAGCAGAACAACAGGTATTGCCCCCCAGCGATGCAGCTAAAGCACAGGCTGGCGACGCATTGAAAAGCATCAACAGCACATTTGGCAATCTTAATTCATCGCTGGGCAATACTGCCTATAACAGCTATGTATTAAGCAAGGGAAAAGTAAATGTATTTGGCGCTGCCAACACGGTGTCTACCATTGCCGGCACGGCAAACACTGTTGCAGCATCCGTATCTGCCGGCAGGCAGGCATTTACTGAAGGGAAAAAAATATGGAAGCAATTGGGCGGCGGAAGCGGCCCCTGCAAAAAAGTGCCTTATAAAGATATACCCATTGGCAGGCATGAAGTTCCGCAGCAGGACGCGCCGCAGCAAAATGCCGCACAGCAGCGAAATATCGGACAAAATAGTAACAATGCTGAGGCGACTACAACTATTATAAGCATCCCCGGTATTACTTCCAGCGCGCTGAGGTCACTAACGGATGCCATGGAAGCAAGACCAGGAGTGCAAACCGCAACCAGGAGTTATAATGAAACACTATCCACTATTACTATCACTCACTCAGGAAGCACCGATGACCTTGCAGACTGGATTGAAGATAAATTTGGTACGCAATACAAACTTGTTGGCTTTAGTGCGGGTAAGATCAACATTGCCCCTAAAGAAAAATAACAGCATGTTACTATCGCCTCTTCTTTTGCATATTCGCAACAAACTACTCTTATGTCTCATGCTTTCTGCCATGCTCTTTCTTTGTGAGCATGCCTGCGCGCAGCAAGCGGCCACGCAGAAAAAAAAGTTTTTTGTGTTCCCCGCAGCAATAACGGGTTGTAAGCCTCAAAACACAACCGACACGCTTCAAATGCGAATAAAACTAAAGCAACTACGCATAGGCATTCCATCGGTACGCTCCAACGATTCCCTGCTTTTAAATGATCTAACATCGTCTGGATTTTTTAATGGCACATTGCATTATAATGAAACGGGACAGCTTGTTAAAAGAGCAATTACTATAACCAATTTAAAAAAGATGGTTAATGAAATGGCTGCAAGTCCGTTTTCGGGGCTTCCCGCAGGTGTTAAAAAGAGCGTGCCGGAGGATGTTGCTGATGTCAGCGATGCAATGACGCTGCGGAAGGAAATATACTTTGAATTTGCTTATAACGATGCGGGGCGATTGATACAAATGATCATGCCTAAGCTTCCCGCTATCGGTACACCCGATACGAAGATAACAGATGACACAGATACAGTCAGGATAAAGTATGATAGTCTTGGGAGAATTATCAACATGGAGGGGCATGCAACCATGAATATCGAATCCGCGCATGGCAGTAAAAAACAAGACAGATATAAAACCGTTAATGTAAACTACCTCTCGGAAACTGCTATCAGGTGTACTGCTGTTTCAACCTATGGGGCCGGCACAGTATCTGAAAAAACAATGGTGGATTTTAATTTTAACAGCAAAGGAAACCTGATTAAAGCAACCAGAAAAAAAGTAACCGGCGGCGGAGCTGTACAACTCGTAAATGAAACCGTTTATTTCTATTACGAAAACATCAACAACCCTGAATACTTCGCACTCAATAAAAACCTGGCACAAGCTTTTACAATTGATGGTGCAGGCTTTTATCCGGATATTTCTGTAAACTGTCTTCAAAAAGCAATTGTACGCGATGCCAATGGCAACACCGAGACCATCACCGTAGGTAACTTTTCATTTGATGCAAATAAAAATATAGTTAGGTATATACAAAGAAATGAATCAGCGCAGGCAAGCAACCAGGTCTTCAAAAATTATACTTACAACAAAAACTGCAGCTCGGGGGCTGACACTGCTGTATCTGAAGAAGATGGGAGCAACCCTGTCCTGACCGGCGTGAAGGATATTGACGGGAATGTTTATCAGGCAATAAAAATCGGGAACCAGGTATGGATGACAGAAGATTTACGGGTTACCCATTTCCGGAACGGCGACACTATACCGGAAGTAGCAGAGCCTGCGCTGTGGAAATACATTCAAAAACCAGCATATAATAAAAACAACACGCAGGGCTATTTGTACAACTGGCATGCCATGAATGACCCGAGAAATATTGCACCGGCTGGCTGGCATGTGGCTACAGAGGCGGAATGGAATATCCTGATTAAAAATCTTGGAGGAACCTCCTTTGCCGGGGGTGCATTAAAAGACGGTTCGGCTTGGGCAGACAACCAGGCAACTGTGAATGAAAGTGGCTTTTCGGCACTGCCTGCAGGTAAAATAAATTCGGATCAGGGATTGTATGAATTGTTAGGCAGGGAGGCTTATTATTGGATAAAACCTCTTCTTTCAACTGGTGATGCTACTGCAGCATCGTTCAATATAAAATCTTCAGACAACTCCATACAGATGCAAAAATCAAAAAAAGCAGATGGCTTGTCGCTCCGGTGCATAAAGGACTAATGTTCTTTTAATACAAAAAAAGCTGTTTGCTCTGTTTCAGGGATATACCCGTGCCGGCAAAAATGAAAAATACATCGGAGGAAGATCATTAACGTTTATCGGAACGTTTCTCATTTCATCTGGCATATCCGTCAATTGGTTCATTCTGTTCGTGAATGGGCAGCCAGGGCCATTTTATTTTGCGCAGATTTTTAAACTGCAACACACAACAAAATGAAAAGGCTGAAAAAAATATTCCGATGGACGGGCATCATTTTAGGCATACTCATCCTTGCGGTTACCATAACGGTAATGCTCAGGCAAAATCTGAAATACGATCGTCCTTACCCCGCTGTCAAAGCGTCAACCGATAGTGCAGTAATAGCACAAGGAAGGCAACTCGTAATGGGCGCAGCGCATTGCGCCGACTGCCACAGCAAATCGAATGTAGACTCATTGATGGAACTGGGACAGGAAGTTCCGTTAACAGGAGGAATAGAATTCGATCTTCCTTTCGGGAAATTGTATACGCCTAATATCACGCAGGACAAAGAAACAGGCATCGGAAATTTTACAGACGCAGAAATAGCAAGATCGTTACGCTATGGCGTACATCCCAATGGAACGGTGGTATATGGTGTGATGCCTTTTCAGAATATGACAGATGAGGATCTGACTGCTGTTATTTCTTATTTGCGAACGGTAAAGCCTATACGCCATAAAACACCCGAGCACAATCTCAATCCGCTCGGGAACATTGTAAAAGCATTTTTGGTAGAGCCATCAGGACCTACCGGCGACGTACCAAAGAAAGTTGTGAAGGATACTTCTGCCTTATATGGTAAATACCTGGCAACAGTAATTGCAAATTGCAATGGGTGCCATACCAAAAGAAGCCCTGTTGGTGATTTCATTGGTGAGCCTTTTGGCGGTGGCAACCCCATGAAAGAGCACGGTATTGCCTACACTCCACCCAACCTGCGGAATGATTCAAGCGGAAGGATATTCTCGTGGTCGCAGGAAATGTTTATCAAACGCTTCAGAATGGGCGAACTGATCAAAGGAAGCCCTATGCCCTGGGTACCGTTTAAACGGATGAGCGATGATGAATTGAAATCGATATATAATTTCCTAAAAACGCTGCAACCAGCGCAACACAAGAAACCGGCATGAGTTAACTAAACGATATTCGGCTTAATTTGTGCTTAAATGATAATTGCAATGAGCTCTTCGGATTACATAGAAAAAAACAGATTGGCATGGAACCGGAAAACAGGCTTTCATGTGCGCTCCGAATTTTACGACAACGAGTCCTTTCTTAACGGTAAGTCTACACTAAAGGACATTGAACTTCAGTTATTAGGAGATGTAAAAGGGAAATCTATATTGCACCTCCAGTGTCATTTCGGGCAAGACAGTATTTCGCTGGCGCGGATGGGCGCACAGGTAACCGGTGTTGATCTGTCTGACAAAGCCATTGAGCACGCCCGGACTTTTGCCATTCAAACTAACGTTAACGCACAGTTTATTTGCTGTAATCTGTACGATCTGCCGCAGCACCTCGATCAAACATTCGACATCGTTTTTACTTCGTACGGAACCATTGGATGGCTACCCGATCTCAACGGCTGGGCTGCGCTCATCACAAAATATCTGAGGCCCGGTGGCAGGTTGGTATTTGCAGAGTTTCACCCGGTGGTGTGGGCATTCGATAATGATTTTGAGACCATTGCCTACCGGTATTTTAAAACGGATCCGATCATTGAAACAGAATCGGGCACTTACGCAGATAAAAATGCCGACCTCATAACGGAGTCGATCACCTGGAATCACTCCATCGGCGAAGTGTTGACGGCGCTGCTCACAAACGGGCTTGAGCTCAACAGTTTTGAAGAATTTGACTACTCGCCTTATAATTGCTTTAGCCATACCATAGAAGAAGAGCCCGGAAAATTCAGGATAAAAAAATTCGGCAATAAAATACCAATGATGTATGCACTATCGGCAACGAAGAAGTAGTCGGCTATGAGGTATCAGCTTTCAGCATATAGCTTTCAGCGATCAACCGGAATATGGAACATTTGTGATTTATTGTTTATCGTTTGGAGTTTTTCGTTTGGAGTTTGAAGCTGTTTCTTGCCAGTTGGTTCTTGGGCTCTTGTTATTTGTTTCTTGATTTTTTCTAAAGTACCGGAACGGAACCAGCAACATTCCAAAACATTCACCGTCTTCCTTGCCCAAATGTTTGTGATGCATTTTGTGTGCCCGGCGTATACCTTTTAAGTAGGCATTGCTGGTATTCCGGAATATTTTAAATCGCTGGTGAATAAATACATCGTGTACTACAAAATAGGCCAATCCGTACAATGTAATTCCTGCGGCTATCCACGACAGTGAGGGCACTTTAATCAATCCACCCGTTATAAACAATGCCATGCCCGGAAGGGCGAATATGAGAAAGAAAAAATCATTCTTTTCAAAAAAGCCTTCCTGCTCTTTCTGATGATGATCCTTGTGAAGCTTCCACAAAATGCCATGCATGATATACTTATGCGTAAGCCATGCCACACATTCCATGCTCACAAAAGCCATTATCAAGAGCAGAACATTCATATTTACCTGTTTATCCCGGAAAAAGTTTACGAATCTCCTTTTCGCGGAAATCAAAAATGTCGTTTATCTTTTTTCGCACCACCAAAATATGCGCCAGCCGCCCTATAAAGCCATAGGGCATTGCATAAGTCACCTTATCTTTCATCACTACTCCATCGCCTGTTTCTTCAAAGCTATGCTCGTGGTACCATAGGGCATAGGGACCTTTCTCCTGGTCGTCGGCAAAAAAATAAGGCTCCTTTACTTCTTTAATAATACTGGTCCAGTTCATATCAATATCAAACAGCGGACTCACCTTGTATTGTATCTTCAACCCGGTATAAACCTTGCCTGGCAACTGTTGTGTAACGATCGTGAATTTCATACCTGGCGGTGTGATTGCCGAAAGGTTTACGGGATTTGAGAAAAAATTCCACGCTTTTTCTATTGAGGTTTTCAATACCGTACGTCGCTCAAGCAGATACTTCTTCATTTTTTGCGATTCATTTTTTCAGGCAATAGCAACGGCCTTAAATAAGATTCAGCCGGTACCTCACCAGCGTACCAAACATCAGTCCTAATTTATGGCTATCCCTAACGCGTACCCGCTCCGACAATATTTTCTGTGGAGGCACATTCCTTATTTTTTTGAACAATGCCAGGTAATACCTGTAGGCAAGGTATACTCCTCTTCTTGAACTCATTGGCAATTGCCTGATACCTGCCAGCGCTTCCTGCAACTCGTTGCTGATTTCCTGTTCAATTTTTGTTTTGTCTTCCCCACTAAAATTCTGCAGATCAATTCCCGGGAAATAAGTCCTGCCCAACTCTTCGTTATCCGCTTTCATATCACGCAAAAAATTGATCTTCTGAAATGCGGAACCTAATTTCATAGCGGGATATTTCAGCGAGTCGTACAGTGCCTGGTTGCCCTCGCAAAAAACTTTCAAACACATTAACCCTACCACTTCGGCGGAGCCTAAAATATATTGTTCGTATAATTTCCTGTTGTAAAAATGTTTGTGGAGATCCATCTCCATACTATCAAGAAAAACATCTATCAGGTCTTTACCGATATCATACCGGTTGACCACGTGCTGAAAACTATTGAGAATGGGATTTAGGCTAATGCCGGAACGGATGGCTTCATAGGTTTCGTTCCGGAACCTTTCCAATAAAACTGCCTTATCATACTCGTGAAAGGAATCTACAATTTCGTCGGCAAAGCGAACAAAGCCATATATACCGTAAATGGGTGCACGAAAACGCACCGAAAGAAATTTAATACCCAGACTAAACGAGGTGCTGTATTGCTGCGTAGTGATTTTACTGCACTTAGCCGATACAATGTCGAAATGCTTTTTCATGTGTTAATGTATGTTTTTCTGTTTGCCTCCGTTTATATAATCAGCAACTACCTGCCCGGATATGATTGCCGGCGGAACCCCCGGTCCCGGAACAGTGAGTTGCCCCGCAAAGAAAAGATTTTTAATTTTCTTACTCTTTATACATGGTTTCATAAAAGCTGTTTGCGTAAGGGTGTTGGCCAGCCCATAGGCATTTCCTCTATATGCGTGATAATCTTTCACAAAGTCCGCACCGGCATAGCTTTTACTGTAAACGATGTGCGGCTTCAATGTTTCTCCACAAAATAACTCCAGTTTTGCAATAACATGATCAAAATAGTGGGCACGAATGGTTTCAGTATCCTCCAGCCCCGCGCCTACCGGTATCAATATAAACAGATTTTCCATTCCTGGCGGTGCAACAGACGGGTCTGTTTTTGAAGGACAGCAAACATAAAACAAGGGCTGCCTGGGCCATTCGGCATGTTCATAAATTGCCTTTGCATGCTGTTCAAAATCATCTTCAAAAAAAAGATTGTGATGCTTCAGGCGATCCGGCTTTTTATTTATTCCAACGTAATAAATCAAGCACGAAGGCGCCATTGTTTTCTTCTGCCAATACCGTTGCGAATAATTTCTTTGCCCGCTATTCAGCAAATCATTTTCTATGTGGTGATAATCTGCTGCCCCCACCACCACGTCTGTCTGTATTTCGGCGTTGCTGGTTATAGCATGTGTAGCAAGCCGGTCTTTTACGCGGATGCTTGTAACAGGTGTTTCCAGTTTTATCTCTACTTCGTGCTCACGTGCCAATGCCTCCATTGCCTTTACCAACTCGTGCATACCACCCATCGGGTACCAGGTGCCCAGCCGCATGTCGGCATAGTTCATCATGCTATACAACGCGGGTGTTCTGGAAGGCATGGCGCCAAGGAATAGCACCGGGAACTCCAGAATTTGCAGCAAACGGGGGTCTTTAAAATATTGCCTGCTATGAGCCGAAAACGACCGCAGCATGTCGAGTTTAAAAAGCGATTTTACCACCCGCCAGTCTGCAAACTCTGTAAAGCTAACCGATGGTTTGTATACAAACTCAGCAATACCGGTTTCGTATTTGTATTTTGCTTCTTTTAAAAATTTATCCAGTTGGGCAGCGCTGCCTTTTTCCATACTTTCAAACAACATCCTAAGCGCTTCATAATCGGCAGGCAGCTCTATTACATCGCGCTTTGAAAAAATTACCTGGTAAGATGGATTGAGCCGAACGAGGTTGAAATAATCTGCAACCGATTTGCCAAAGCGGTTAAAATACCGTTCTATCACATCGGGCATCCAGTACCAACTGGGGCCCATGTCAAAGGCGAAGCCTCCGGCACTGAACATACGCGCCCGTCCGCCAGCCTGGTCGTTTTTTTCGAGAATGGTAACATTGTATCCATGCTGCGCCAGAGAGGTTGCAGCACTAAGGCCTGCAAATCCCGCTCCTATTACCACTGCCTTTTGTTTATGGCGATTGTATAGCATATATCAATCAACTAAAGTTAATTTTTTGTATCAACTCCTTTTAAATTATTTGGGCCGAATGTTCATCAATTACCCGTCTAACGCCCAGCCATATGTTCTTGCAACCCGCGACTGCTCTTTATTCTTTGATTTTACGATGATCATTTGCGGGCCTTTATTATGTTTTTACTACACGATAACATTATTCAATTTTCGAACTTTCTTTAGGCTCATATAAAATTTATTTGACATTATGACGTTACTTGCAGGTCTGTATCCTATATCCGCTCCCAGGAATTAGCTTTTATTAATCATTCATAAAAAAACATGTATGAAAATCAACCGGCAGGTACTTATCCTAGGTTTAAGTTTATCAATCTTTAGCTGTAAAAAAGATGGCAGCGATCCGGAGATCATCACAGACCCTTTTCAGCTTCCATATAATAAGGAATCTGTAGAGAAAAATAAGTCTTTTCTTGAAACTGAAGGTCGGAGCTTTATACAAAAAATCGAAAGCCTGCCTGATCAGAAGGGCATCGATGTTTTGGAAGCTTTCGCCGATCTGAATGCGCCAGAAGTGAATTTTGAACAAAGACAGATGCTCAATATCGGCCGCAGGTCGCAAAAAGCGGGTGCGATATTAAAAGCAATGACCGAAATAAACAGTCCGTCGAGCAGGAAAAGAAGCCTGAACGAGCTGTATGGTATCTTTACATATGACCGGGTCAATGAAACCTGGATCGAAAGCGAGTCAGCCGACAAACTGAGCTTTATCTTCCCTTCTACACCTGGTGGAAGTACCAACGATGCCAACCTGACCTTTACTTATAAAAACAGTGGTATTGAAACGACGCCGGACGACAGCGAAGACAGCTTTGAACTTCCTTCTGAAATAGCCGGTTCACTTAAAGTGGGCGCAGAAACAGTATTCAGCATTTTGTCAACGCATGCGTATTATAGCGACGGGTTGCCTAAAACCACAGAAACCAAGATTACTTTAGGCGAGTATAGCTTTACCAATAACTTCAAAAAGGAAAGTGATTTCATGGAGGCTTCGCTGAGCATTTCGAACGCTGATACAAAATTGTTTGAGTGGTTTACCAGCACGAAAAACAAGGATTTTGACATGGACAAGTTGAATAATTCCAACGAGATGAGCGAAATTTTAAGTTCTGCAAACTCCATCATTACCGTTGGCAATGTTAAGTTTGCTACATGGGCCGACATTGAGCAGTTTGAGGCCAATGAAAAAGAAGTGCAGTACCCGAACTGGAATGCTTATTTCGAAAATGTAAACTGGAACAATGAGCAGGAAGTTGACAATGCTTATAAGCAATATTACGCAGCCGAAGATGCAGCATGGAAAGAAGAAGCTGAAAATGAAAAGGAATTGTACCAGAAATACAGCAAAGCCGTTTTGGTTAACACCACTACCAACGAGGCTATTTGTTCTGTAGACTACGTGGTAAAAGAAGAGGAAGATTGCTGGCAAGGCAATACAACACAAATATGTCGCACAGATTCTTACCTGGAACCGATACTCGTTTTTGGCGACGGTTCTAAAGTTGACTTCAATACATTTGGCGATACCGGTTTTGAAAACTTAAAAACCGACTACGAAAATTTTGTTGACCAGTTTTAATAACAGGTACATCTTAAATTAGTAAAGGCAGCTCTGCGGAGCTGCTTTTATTTTGCAATACCTGCTGCAACATAGCTTGCTACGCCGTACCATATACCAGTGGCAGGCCCTTTAATATTAGAACCGGCAATGCCTGTTTTACTTAAAAAGGGAATGCGGCTGATTTCCCGGTCAATGCTTTCCCAGTAAGCAAAGCTCGTACTATCCATTTTAGACAGCTTAACATTCACCCTGTTGTCTTTATTATAATAAGCATTCTGGTAAGGAGCAACATTGGAGTACCTGTTTCGGAATAACTGGAACGAGACTGACCGCCCGCTGAACGAACGGTCACTAAAACCGCCGGGACTGGTACTGTTGAACAAGGCTTCGGCATCGAGCTTGGCATAAAACCGGTAAAAGTCGGTAGTAGTTGCATCGTCGGTAAAGGAAAGCGTTAATTGATATTTGTTGTTTTCCACGTTCATAAATCCTATTGAATCGATCAGGGGCGTATTGGGCACGGTAGTTTCTGCGGTAATAATATTGCCTGCATAAGTGATAATGAGCTGATAGCGTTTGCCGGTTTTTCCTTTCAGTTGTGTGCCTTTGTAAATGTAGTGCGGAAAAATATCGTCGTCGCGCACTAGGGTTAATATTTCCGATTCATCGTCTGTCTGCACTTCCACTTTGGCCCAACGTATTACCACTTCCTCTATTTGCGCCGAATCTATCACCGCATCTATCGGAAGATTATGCGTAAGGATCACTACAGGATAATCGCCGTTTTCAATCCAGCCTTCCACCACAAATTTTGGCGCAAATGGTTTGGTATTGGTTGATTTTTTACAACCCAAAAGCATAACGGTCACTAACAGGTATAATAAAACAATCCTCATAAGCTTAACTTATAAACAATGCTTGGAAGCACGGGCAGTACTGCCATATTCTTCAATTCGCTTTTTACAAAAGGGTTGTTGCCCGATAAGTTGCCAGTGTATTTATAATAGTTGTATAAAACATTTTTACGGTTATATACGTTGAAG
>JBQCFW010000003.1:0-26021 GCA_051958655.1 Agriterribacter sp.
AACAGAGATTGCTGGATGCCTACCGCACAGCGCTCAATGAACCGCTTTTTACGCACGATATACGCGCGATTTTGCGCCGGCAGTTCAACAGCCTTGTCTATTTATTTTTGCAGGTAAAGGCGTTTGATACCGCAGGTTAGCGGCATTGTTGTTTGCAATGTGATGGGCGATTAGTGTTTTCTCACCATGGTTGTAAAGATGGCTTTTGCCCCCGCTGCCTTTATTACATTTCATCGTGCTTCCACATCATTACCACTTTTCCACGCGTGTGCGTATCCGTTAACTTAAATGAAAGATAAAACAGGAATTTAGTATAGCCATTACCTTTCGTTAATATGGGTGGGAAAAGGTTGCCAACTTTTTAAAAAGTTGGCAACCTTACTACTCAAACAGCCAGAACCATAGGTTCGGTCGCATATTGTATGGATGGATTTTAAGCCATCCGTGTTTCCAAACGATAAGCCTCTGGCGCTGACCGACGCCAGATTATATCATCAAAATAAGGTTGCCAACTTTTCAAAAAGTTGGCAACCTTACCGCTCAAACAGTCAGAACCGTAGGTTCGGTCGCATATTGTATGGATGGATTTTAATCCATCCGTGTTTCCAAACGGTAAGCCTCTGGCGCTGATCGACGCCAGATTATATCATCAAAAATAAGGTTGCCAACTTTTCAAAAAGTTGGCAACCTTGCCGCTCAAACAACCAGAACCGTAGATTCGGTCGCATATTGTATGGATTTCAATCCATCCATATCCTAATTCAACGTAACCGTTACTCTTAAAAAGGTAGCCGGTATGGATGTTGAATTGCTGTCGCCACTTTTGTTCTGACTGCTAAACAATGTTTCCAGCTCTTCCTGGAGTTGTGATGCTTTGCCGTTTTTTTCTGCAGCTTCAAACGCGTTCATGGTTGGTCCGTAATATTTCCTGAACACATTTACAAATTCCGAAGGCGAATACGATGCGTTAAACGTAAAAGAGTCTTTAACACACGATATGTTTTCCTTTGGTACCCCTGCATTCACAAAACGAGCCACCACATCTTCTTCCTTTCCCCATAACATCGGGCTTACAAAACCTTCCGGCGGAGGCGGTGTATAAGCAGAGCTGATCTTCAATATTTGAGCCACCAGTGTAGGGTCGCCGGGAATCCAGTTGCCCATAACAATCCGTCCACCAGGTTTGGCAACCCTCACCATTTCCTTTGCCACTTCAAACGGTTTCGGTGCAAA
Source organism: Agriterribacter sp. (assembly GCA_051958655.1). GTDB lineage: Bacteria > Bacteroidota > Bacteroidia > Chitinophagales > Chitinophagaceae > Agriterribacter. The sequence continues at coordinate 1,234 of JBQCFW010000003.1, forward strand.
CATGGCTCCGAATACCGACACCACCAGGTCGAAACTATTATCCTTCAGGTCAACAAGATCAATTGCATCTCCCTCCTGGAACCTGATATTGCTTAGCCCTTCTTCCTTAACACGCCGGTTGCCTGCTTCAACAAGGTTTCTGGCTATATCTACGCCCAATACCCGGGCGCCCAGCTTTGCTTCTGGTATAGCGGTGGTGCCGTCGCCGCAGCCCAGGTCAAGAACATCCATGTCTTTCGTAATACCTAATTTGGCTACTAATGCTGCCCCGCTTTCACGCATCGTTTTAGCGAGTTGGGTAAAGTCTCCCTTTTCCCAAAGTGCTTTGTTTGGATTCATATCTTTTTTGGTTTATAATTTTAAGCAAAACTAATTGCCGGTTCATGCACTGATCTTGCTGTAAAGTCCAAAAAATTGTCTCACAAGCCCAAAGCGGTAAAAGCAGCCCATCCTAGCCTTCCCGAGGGGAAGGAACTCAGCGTACAAAGCCCAGCTCTGGTGAGAAGTTTATTGATAGCTGGAAGCTGATGGCTCACCGTTGCGCCTTTGCTTTCGTTGCGCGCTCTGCGTGAAATCTTAACCACAAAGTACACAAAGAACCGCATAAAGAAGAACACAGTCCAACTTGGTGAAAAGTTTATTGATAGCTGGAAGCTGATAGCTGATGGCTAAATACTGATAGCTAATAGCCCACCCGCATGAAATTAACCGCAAATATTTCCAAAATAATTTTTATCTTTGTAACTAAGATATTTACCGAATAAGATAAAATGGACAATGATTTGCTCACGCATATAAGAAGGCTTAGCCAGGCATACGCCTATACCTCTATCCAGATGCATGAAACCATCGGACGAAAGGCCGGGCTTTCGGGCACCGACCATAAATACCTGGGGTTTCTGATGCAAAAGGGTCAAATGACGGCAGGCGAACTGTCGACGTTAACCGGTTTAACAACAGGAGCCGTTACGGGGCTAATTGACCGCTTTGAAAAGAAAAAGCTGGTGAAAAGAAAATTCGCTGAAAGCGACAGGAGAAAAGTAATCATTGAGCCCATTAACAAAAACATCATGGCACTTTTAGAGCCGTTGTATAAAGAATTCCGCAGCAAATCAGAAAAACTGCTCGCTTCCTTTTCAAACGAAGAGGTCAAAACAATAGAGACTTATTTTTTGAAAGCGGTTGAAATAATGAATGAAACAACCAATAAGCTCAATAATAAATAATCGCAGCAAAATACAGATTCATGCCCGATATCATCAATACACATTCATTTGTATTCAGTTTTCAGGAGATCGACAACACGAATTTGATGCTGGTTGGAGGCAAAGCGGCAAACCTTGCCGCGCTTTCCACGATTGAAGGAATACAGGTACCCGCCGGCTTTTGCATTTCTACCGAAGCCTTCAAAAAAATGATGGCAGGATCACCGCTGATCGAAAAATTAATAACCCGGTTATCACGTCTGCGAATAAACGACCGGGACAAGATCGCTGAATACAGCAGCGAAATCCGAAAGGAAATTGAAAGTTCTGTTATCCCCGCCGAAATCCAGGATCAGATCAGTCATCATCTCTCCCATCTGGGTGAAAAAAATGCCTGTGCTGTACGATCCAGTGCTACCGCCGAAGATCTGCCAACCGCCTCTTTCGCCGGCCAGCAGGATAGTTATCTGAACATAATCGGAGAAAAAGCCATCTTGCAACACATCAGCCAATGCTGGGCATCGTTGTTTACTGAAAGAGCGGTCATCTACCGTATACAAAATGGGTTCGACCATCGCAAAGTATACCTGTCGGTAATTGTGCAGAAGATGGTTTTTCCGCATGCAGCAGGCATTTTGTTTACCGCCGATCCCATTAGCGGCAACAGGAAAGCACTGTCCATTGATGCAGGCTTCGGGTTGGGCGAGGCAATGGTTTCGGGGTTGGTAAACGTCGACAACTATAAAGTGATCTGCAACGAGATCATCAACAAAAAAATACCAGCAAAAAAACTGGCGGTTTACCCCGCAAAAAACGGTGGTACACAACAGCAGGAAATTGCGGCTGACCAGCAGCACAAACAGGTACTGACAGATAACCAGGTTTTACAGCTTGAGCACATTGGCAGAAAAATTGAAAATCATTTCGGCAGCCCGCAGGACATTGAATGGTGCCTGTCCGATGATGAATTTTACATTGTTCAGAGCAGACCTATTACAACCTTATACCCTGTTCCTTCCCGCTCCAGCGAAGCACGCGCCGGAGCCGGAGCCGATGATTTTGAAAACCATGTATACGTATCTGTCGGGCATCAGCAAATGATGACCGATGCTATGAAGCCTCTTGGTTTGTCTTTGTGGCAATTAACCGCAGGCCGGCCCATGTACCAGGCGGGGGGAAGATTGTTTGTTGATATAACGGCCGAATTGGCCACTCCGGCTAAAAGAGAAATTATCATCAATGTTTTAGGGAAATCCGATCCGCTGATAAGAGATGCGTTGACGACCATTGTGGAGCGAAAAGATTTTATTAAAACGCTACCGGATGATCATGCGAAGAACGGCAAAGCCGCACCCCTGCCCAACTTCCAGGCACTGCAGGATTACGATCCCGCCGTTGTTACCGATCTCATCCAACGCAGCCAAACGCAGATTGCTGAATTAAAACAAACCATTCAAACAAGATCGGGTACAGCGCTGCTTGATTTTATCCTAGAAAACATGCAGCAAAGACAGCAATCAGCCAACCCGCAAAGTTTTGAAGTGATTATGACAGGCATGAACGCCGCGGCGTGGATCAATGAAAAAATGTTTGAATGGCTGGGTGAAAAAAATGCGGCAGATAGCCTATCTCAATCTGTACCCAACAACGTTACATCGGAAATGGGTTTGTTGCTTTTAGATGTTGCAGATGTCATTCGACCTTACCCCGAAGTAATAGCGTATTTACAACAAACAAAAAACGACAACTTTCTGGATGATCTGCTTTCTCTGAAAGGAGGAAAAGAAACCCGCGACGCAATGGTGACTTTTTTAAACAAATACGGAATGCGCTGTGCCGGGGAGATTGATGTTACCAAACCACGATGGAGTGAGAAGCCTGCTATACTTATTCCCATGCTGCTCAACAATATTAAAAATGTAGCGCCGGGCGAGAGCAAAAGAAAATTTGAGCAGGGGCGGCAGGAAGCGATCAAAAAGGAAAAAGAACTGTTAGAACGATTGGCTCAATTGCCGGATGGTGAGCAAAAAGTGCAGGGCACCAAACGAATGATAGGATTGATCCGGAATTTCAGCGGTTACCGCGAGTATCCTAAATACGATATTGTCAGTCGCTACTTTGTATACAAGCAGGCATTGTTAAAAGAAGCCGCGCAGCTTGTACAAGCCAATGTCATCCGTGAAAAAGAAGATATTTATTATCTCAACTTTCAGGAACTTGGTGAAGCGATGCGCACTCATACACTGGATTACCAGCTTATCAACCAACGGAAAGAAGCGTTCAGATTATATGAAAGATTAACGCCGCCCCGCATCATTACTTCCGATGGAGAAATTATTACGGGAAAGTACAAACGGGAAAATCTTCCTGCCAATGCCATAGCAGCGCTGGCTGTTTCTTCGGGAATAATAGAAGGACGAGCCCGCGTTGTTTTGAACCTGCAGGACGCCAATATTGAGGAGGGCGATATATTGGTAACTGCTTTTACCGACCCAAGCTGGACGCCGCTGTTCGTGTCTGTAAAAGGCCTCGTAACCGAAGTGGGCGGACTAATGACGCACGGAGCGGTAATTGCGCGGGAATATGGCTTACCGGCAGTGGTAGGCGTTGAAAATGCCACCAAACTTATTAAAGACGGCCAACGGATACGTGTGAATGGAACAGACGGATATGTTGAGCTGCTATAAATTGAAAAGGTTCAGCCGCCAGCGAGCCTTGCTTTTGCTTGCTAATGTGAGGCGTCTCGCTTTGCTATGTGAGGCGTCCTCGCCTCACATGACTTTGTTGTCGCTTCCGGCGACAGAGACCAATTTCTTTTAAGCCTGGTAATCATACCATTGCGTGCTATACTATACGAACAACACAAAATATTTTTTTAATAGCGACGACCAATATATTTTTGTCTACAAATTTAGTAGACCTATTACATCCAGATAAACAACCAACACTATGCTATTTTCCTGCAACACCCCACACGCATTTAATTTATTAACGGCATTTACCGGCGGCGGTTTTGCGAACTGTTGTTGCTGAGCAACAACTCCTTCCCTGCTTTTATCATCACCAGAATTTTTTCAACGCAGGTTGATTCAAAAAATTCCTGCAACAGTATCAATAAAACGGCAGCCTCCGATGCGCTACCAGAACACCATAACCCATTCATTTAAGACTTTAAACATGCAGATATGAGCTACGCTAAAATCGTTCCTTCTCTTTTTTTGATTGTGTTGTTTGCGTTTACAGCTTCGGCGCAAAACAAACTGGTCGTTTTTCAATCAGACTTTGGTTTGAAAGACGGTGCGGTTTCTGCTATGAAAGGTGTTGCTAACGGAGTTTCTACAGACCTGAAACTGTATGACATTACCCACGAAATTCCGGCTTTCAATATTTGGGAAGCAGCCTACCGCCTGGAACAAACGGTAAGGTATTGGCCGGCAGGTACCGTATTTGTGTCCGTGATTGATCCCGGTGTTGGCACCGACCGCAAATCGGTTGTACTGAAAACAAAGTCTGGCCACTTTATTGTAACGCCCGACAATGGCACGCTTACACTCGTAGCAGCATCTTTAGGCATTGCGGAACTGCGCGAAATTGACGAAGCCGTAAACAGGAGAAAAGATTCTGAAAAATCATACACCTTTCACGGCCGCGACGTATATGCCTATACAGGAGCGCGCCTGGCGGCAGGCATTATCACCTTTGAACAGGTAGGTGGCGCATTACCGCCGCAGGTAATAAAAATTCCACACCAGCCTGCAACTTTCGATGGTAAAGTTTTAAAAGGCACCATTTCCATCCTGGATATACAATTCGGAAACGTATGGACCAATATCCCGGGCGAACTTTTTAACAACCTGAAACTTAAACCGGGTGATAAAGTGCAGGTAAAAATATTTTACAACAAAAAACTTGCTTACTCCGCAGTGTTGCCATACGCAGCCACTTTTGGAGAAGCACCAAAAGGCAAACCGCTTGTATACCTGAACAGTTTGTTGCAGGTTTCGCTGGCGCTTAACCAGGGAGATTTTGCCGCCACTTACAAAATTTCAAGCGGCGCCGATTGGCAGGTGCAAATAACAGCAGTGCAATAAATCTATCTCACAACCTATTTTTCATTTTCAGACAATATTTTATGTCCATAAAAAAAATTTCTATTTCGTTTTTGCTTTTATTAACGCATGCATTTCTTTTTGCACAAACAAAAACCATACAGGGCACTGTAACCGACACCAACGGTCAGCCAGTGGCGGGTGCCACCATTCTTGCACTTCCATCAGGCAAAGGAACCGTATCAACCGAGGAAGGTTATTTTTCATTTACAACCGAATCGACCGACACCAGGCTGCGCATCACTGCTATAAACTATCAGGCCTATGAAACAGCGATTGGTGAGCAAGTGCAATTCAAAATCGCACTAACCACCTCGCTGGGCAATTTAAGCGAAGTTGTGCTGGTGGGTACGAGAGCCGCCGGAAGAACGCGCCTGAACACTCCTGCGCCGGTTGATATTTTCAATGTATCGAGATTACAACTCGCGGCACCGCAAAATGATATCAACCAGTTATTGCAGTATGCATCACCGTCATTTAACTCTAACCGGCAATCTTCTTCCGACGGAACAGAGCATATTGACCCGGCCAGTTTGCGTGGCTTAGGCCCCGACCAGTTGCTGGTGTTAATTAATGGCAAAAGACGTCACACTACTTCTTTAATAAACAACCAGGGAACTATCGGCAACGGATCGGTTGGCACCGATCTTAACGCCATTCCCGCTTCTGCCATCGAGCGCATTGAAGTATTACGCGATGGCGCCGCTGCTCAATACGGATCGGACGCTATTGCCGGAGTTATCAATGTTATTCTTAAAAAAAATACCAAAACCCTGTATGCTTCGGCAACAGGTGGCGCCACTTCGCGCGGTGATGGCGAGCTGCAACAACTGAATCTGAATTATGGAACCGCGCTCGGCAAAAACGGAGGTTATATTAATATTACAGCAGAAGCATACAACAGGGGAAGAACAACAAGAGCGCAACACCACAACCTCATTATATTTGATCAGTCGGCACTGGACAATTACTTCGCTTACGATTTTACGAACGATCCGGCTGCCTCCAGGAAATACGACGATGATAAGCTGAACGAGCTTGGTTTAAACAGGGATGATTTTAATTTCCAGATCGGTGATGCCCGCATCAAAAACATTGCGGGCTTCGTTAACCTGGCATTGCCATTCAAAAACGGGAAAGGGGAATTCTATGCATTTGGCGGATATAGCTACCGTCGTGGAGAAGGATACGGGTTCCGCCGCCTGCCGAGCGATTACACGGTTAACGTTTACAGCATTTTCCCCAATGGATACCAGCCCAACACTACTTCGAATATCCACGACCGTTCTTTAAGCGTGGGCGCAAAGTTCAAAGCCGGCGAATGGAATGGCGACCTTAGCAATACCATTGGCAACAACCGGTTCGACTACCTGGTAAACAATACCGTTAATGCTTCGCTTGAAGACCGGTCGCCTACCAGCTTTAAAGCGGGCGGACACGAATTTTTGCAAAACACCACCAACCTCGATTTCAGTCGCTATTTTGCCGGTGTAGCTTCAGGACTTAACCTTGCACTGGGAGCAGAATTCAGGGTTGATCAATATCGCATACGCGCAGGCGAAGAAGCTTCGTGGAAAAATTATGCACTGGTAACAGAGCCGGATGGATCAGTTTCGAACCCGTCCGGATTAGCCGGAGGTTCACAATCTTTCCCGGGATTTTCGCCCGACAATGCTATTAATAAAAGCAGGAATAATGTGAGCGTTTACACCGACGCAGAACTGGATCTTACAAAAAAATGGATGGTGGGAGCAGCCGGCCGCTTTGAGTATTACAGCGATTTTGGCGCTACCATCAACGGCAAGCTGGCTACTTTATATAAAATAGCCAACGGACTAAATGTACGCGGCTCCGTTAGTTCGGGCTTCAGGGCGCCTTCTCTGCACCAGCAATATTTCAGCTATATCAGCACTAATATATTACCCGATAATAGCCTGGGACAAGCAGGCTTTTTTACCAACAGCAGCGCCGTAGCCAAAGCACTCAACATTCAAAAAACCAAAGAAGAAACTTCCGTTAACTATACCCTGGGCATCACGGCTTCGCCGGTAAAAAACCTCCGCATTTCACTGGATGGTTATCTTATCAACATAAAAGATCGTATAGTATTAACCGGTAGTTTCGGGTATGATCCTTTTGGCGAACCGGTGCAGGAAATACAGGAAATCCTAAATCCCCTGGGAGCCAGCTCCGCGCGTTTTTTCAGCAATGCGGTTGATACCCGCACTTCGGGTATCGACTTTGTGGCAGATTATACTATAGGAACCAGCCAGCATAAACTAAACATAGCTGCAGGACTAAACATAAACAAAACGAAAATAACGGGCACGCACATCCCGGAATTATTGAAAGGACAGGAACAAATATTCTTTTCGCCGGCAGACAGTGTATTGATTATTTCGGGCACACCGCGCACCAAAGCAATGGTTACGCTCAGTTACACTTACAAAAAGTTCTCGGTTACCCTGAACAACGTATACTTTGGCAAAGTGGTAAGAAACGGATTCCCCTATGGACCTATACAGGAGTTTAAAGGCAAGCTGACAACCGACCTTTCTTTGTCGTACACATTCGCCCCTGTAACAGTAACCATTGGCGCCAACAACCTGTTTGATGTATTTCCCGACCAGATTGTATACGACAACAGTTATTTCGGCGTATTCAAATACCAGCCGGTGCAAATGGGTATGAACGGTGCTTTTTATTTTGGAAGGCTAACGCTTAATTTGCCGACTGGAAAAAAATAAATCAGCCACAAAATGCTTTTGCCGATCTTTCGGGCATGCCTGCCCGAAAGATTATTTTGGACTGAGCAGGGTGATGCCACTTTCTTTCATCTTACTATTGAAGCAAATACCCTGTCATTACCCTGCGCATGATCCTATACGTTATAAATTCAATACTGTTTAGTAAAGCCGATCAAGGTTGAATTTTAAATAATTATATTTAATGAGCCGCAGATTCGCAGATGATCCTTCATCTGCGAATCTGCGGCAAAAATGAGTTTTCATTAACTAAATGACATTGGTTACAAATTGATTTTTTTGATCGATCTTCCACGTTTGAAAGCCACAAGACGCTGGATGTATACCAGATCAGTACAGAAGGACGGAAATTCCTTTACAGCTTGCAAAACAATAACGGAAGCATCAAATTATCGTTGCCTGCTAATGCAGGATATGTTATTTTGCCGCGTCTAAAATAGCAGCACCCTATATCATCCCGGTATGAAACAACTTCTTGCATTATTATTGATATTTGTTTTTTCCTTTGCAATAGCCCGTGCGCAAACCATTATTAACGTAACAGATTACGGCATTCAGCCCGATAGCTTCGAAGATGCCGTACACGCCGTTAAAAAAGCCATTGCAGCCTGTGCCGACGCAAAAGCGGTAACTCTGAATTTTCCTAAAGGACGGTATGATTTCTGGTGGCAGTCGGCAGAAGAAAGGAATTACTTTATTTCCAACACTTCTACCGAAGCTGAATGTCCATCCAAACTAAAAAAAGCGGGGTTGCTGTTTGAAAACAAAAGCAACATCACCATCGAAGGCAACGGCTCCCTGTTTGTTTTTCATGGTAAGATGATCACGTTTGTGTTTGACCATTGCGATAACATCCGGCTTCAGAATGTGTCGATGGATTTTGAAAGACCGAGCATGTCTGAACTATCGCTGGTATCCGTTAGCGATACCTTGATCACAGCCGACATTCACCCTGATTCAAAATACGACATCATCGGCAACAAGCTCATTTTCTATGGAGAAGGATGGCGCATGAAGCACGATCACGCCATTCTTGTAAAGCCTCAGCAAGGCATACTGTTATACAGCTCGTGGAAGCCTTTTGCCCAAAGCGTTGCTACCCCGCTTGCCACAAACAAAGTGGCGTTCAGAGGCGATTTTTCAAAAGATAAATTTATCCCGGGCGATGTGCTTACCATCCGCGATCCTATCCGCGATCATGTGGGCGCTTTTATCAATCGCTCTAAAAATATAGCACTTAAAAATGTAAACATGCATTATATGCATGGACTGGGCGTCATCAGCCAGTTTTCCGAAAATCTTCATTACGACAGTGTGCTCATTCAGCCATCGCACAACAGGCAGATAGCAGCGTTTGCAGACGCCATGCATTTTTCTGGCTGCAAGGGAAATATTTTGATTGAAAATTGCGCCTATAAGGGGTTGCACGATGATCCGGTAAATGTGCACGGCACACATTTGCAGGTTACCGGTATAGCGCCCGGCAAACTAACGGTTAGGTTCATGCACGGACAAACCTATGGCTTTGAAGCTTTTTCTGCCGGCGATTCTGTTAGCTTTATCCACTCAACTACTTTACAAAGTTTTGGATTGGGCAGCGTAAAATCGGCCACGCTGATTACAGAACGTGAAATGGTGCTGGAACTGGAAGCGCCGCTGCCCGCATCATTACAAAAAGGCGATGTGCTGGAAAATACCACGTGGACACCTGAACTCACCATAAAGAATTGCAGGTTTGAAGGCACCAATACCAGGGGGTTGCTGGTTACCACGCCCCGCAGGGTGGTAATTGAAAACAATACCTTTTACCGGACAGGTATGCATGCGATACTGATAGCCGACGATGCCTCGAGCTGGTACGAAAGCGGTGCCATGCGCGATGTGGTGATACGTGGCAATACTTTTGAAGAATGTGGATACAACAGCGGCAGTGTGAATGCCGTCATCAATATTGCGCCGGAAAATCACACGCTCGTTAAAAACTTTTATGTACACCGGAATATCAAAATTGAAAACAATCTTTTTAAAGTATTCAACCAGCCTGCTTTAGCTGCCAAAAGCACACAAGATCTTATTTTCAATAACAATCGGATAGAAAAGACCGGCTTTGCATTATCCGGAAGCAATAACAGTAACAAACCGCCCTTTGTATTAGATGCATGCAGCAAGGTAACCTTGCGCAACAATACATTTACGGGTTTGGATAATATGGTAATTAAGTTATCGAACATGAATAAAAAAGAAATTAACACCAATATAAAAAAGGCTATTTTCCATCCCTGATACAATTCGATTCAACAGTCTGCCGCAGGCAGTATAGTTTTAAGATTTTGCAATGAAAAAAACAATTACGCTTTTCTGTACGCTATTTTCTGTATGCATTTTATTGGCGCAACCGGCAACCAGGCACGACCTGCATTTCAACCAGCTCGCTGTCGTTTGGGACGAAGCAATTCCCTTGGGCAATGGAACGGTGGGCGCACTCCTCTGGCAAAAAGACAATAAACTTCGTTTTTCTTTAGACAGAGCTGATATCTGGGACATCCGACCGTTAAAGGGTTTGCACAGAGAAGAATTTTCTTATCAATGGATTGAAAAGAAAGTATTGGAAAAAGATTACAAACCGGTGCAGGAATATTTTGACGCCCCGTACGACAGGGAGCCGGCTCCGTCTAAAATTCCCGCAGGAGCACTGGAGTTTTCGCTGCCGTCGTCGCGTGTTAAATCAGTAAGGCTTTCGGTTAAGGATGCCGTGGCAACTGTGTTATGGGAAGGAGGAGAAAAACTGCAAACCTTTGTGCATGCTACCCAACCTGTTGGCTGGTTTCGTTTCGAGAACACAAAGCATAACCTGGCGCCACAACTGGTAGCTCCGCCTTATCAAGGCACGCTATCGGGAGGCGAAGTAAATTCGCTGGTGGGCGACGACCTTGCCCGCCTGGGCTATGAGCAGGGAAACATCGTACAAAATGCTAACAGTATTACCTACACGCAAAAGGGATGGGGCGGCTTTACTTATGAAATAAACGTACGCTGGAGAAAAATAAATGCAACCACTGTTGAAGGCGTATGGAGTGTATCGTCTCAATATCCCGATAAAAAGATAAATCCAACCGCCACGCAAACATCGGCGCAGGCGTCGGCACGGGGCTATAGTGCCGATCAACGCACCCACCTTCAATGGTGGAAGACATTCTGGTCGAAATCGGCATTGCAGGTACCAGATAGCACTATCGAAAAGCAGTGGTACCTGGAGCAATATAAGTTTGGATCGGCTGCAAGAAGGGGCGCCCCTCCTATTTCATTGCAGGCAGTGTGGACGGCAGACAACGGACGGATACCACCATGGAAAGGCGATTATCATCACGACCTTAATACGCAGCTCAGCTATTGGCCGTCGTACAGTGGCAATCACCTGGAGCAAGCCATCGGCTATATTGATCATCTGGAAGAAAATAAAGCTAACTACAAGCGATACACGAAATTGTTTTTTGGCAAAGAAGGTATTGCCGTGCCGGGTGTAACCACGCTCGACGGAACGGAAATGGGTGGCTGGACGCAATACTCGCTTTCGCCTACCGTGTCGTCGTGGCTGGCGCAGCATTATTATTTGCAGTGGCGCTATGGCATGGATAAACAATTCCTGAAAGAAAAAGCATATCCTTTTGTGAAAGACGTTTGTACTTTCCTGGAGGCGATATCGGTAAAAGAAGCAAATGGTTTGCGGAGGCTGCCGCTGAGCTCAAGTCCCGAAATAAACGATAACAGGATCAGTGCCTGGTTTTTGCAAAATACGAACTATGATCTGGCGCTGATGAAGCTTGCATTTACCGCCGCAATAGAAATGGCAGAAGCGTTGCAATTAAAAGAAGAGGTAGCCGGATGGCAACAAACACTCTCCGAATTTGGCGATTATTCCATTACAGAGAACAATGAGCTGATGTTTGCTCCCGGTTTACCCTATGCGCAGTCGCACCGTCATTTTTCGCACCTGATGGCCATACACCCGCTTGGTTTGATAAAGTGGGAAGATGGAGCAAAAGCACAATCCATCATTAAAAATACCATTGCCCTGCTGGATAAAGTGGGGCCCGATTACTGGTGCGGATATTCTTACTCCTGGCTGGCCAACCTCAAAGCAAGGGCGAAAGACGGAGAAGGTGCCGCTAAAGCGCTGAATATATTTGCCAGGGCTTTTTGTTTGCCCAATAGTTTTCATGCCAATGGCGACCAAACCAAATCGGGCTTGTCTAAGTTCACCTATCGTCCATTTACACTCGAAGGCAACTTCGCCTATGCAGCAGGGTTACAGGAAATGCTGTTGCAGAGCTACGCAGGGTTCATTGAAATTATGCCGGCTGTGCCTGATACATGGAAAGACATTTCATTCAACCAGTTGAGAGCCGAAGGAGCTTATCTTGTATCTGCCCAAAAACAAAACGGCGTTATTACGCAAGTGAAGATAGTAGCAGAGAAGGGTGGCAAAACAAAACTGAAGCTTCCTTTCAGTAACTGGAAAGTGTTGTCGTCAAAAGGAGTCCAGGTATCGCAGTCAGGTGATTTTTTAGAACTCACTGCAAGCGCAAGAGGAGCGATTGTAATTGGGAGGAAGTAGCCCCTCCCTGCCTCCCCGAAGGGGAGGAGATCAGCGCGCGTGGCCAGCTTGTCGAAAAGGTTGGCAAAACTCAGGATTATACAGACTTTCAGCCTTGAGACTTCGAATATTGTTAAGATGCAGTTACCAGTTTCATATAGGCTGGTTCCTGCATCTTGTTTCTTGATTTTCTGTTTATTTTTACGCAGCGAACGCCACGGAGCAATGATGGCCGATTGTTTCCAGGCTCTTGTTTTTTTACCTCCCACCCTATACTCTACTCCTTACACCTTCCCCCTCACACCTTATTATTATACACCTCCAGGCCTTTTGTCAAACAGTCCATTGCCAGGTTAATATCGTTTACATTAATTACGTAAGCCAATCTCACTTCGTCTTTACCCAGCCCCGGTGTGCTGTAAAAGCCAGCCCCCGGTGCCATCATAACGGTTTGATTGTTGTAAGAAAAAGATTCAAGCAACCACTGGCAAAAGTCATCTGAATCATCTACCGGCAATTTGGCCATTGCATAAAAAGCCCCTCCGGGGTTAGGACAAAACACACCGGGTATCTTGTTCAGCCGGTTTACCAATGTGTCTCTCCTTAACATGTATTCTTCTTTCGTTGCGTCAAAATAATCTGCCGGAAGATCCAGTGCGGCTTCCCCGGCAATTTGCCCGAACGATGGCGGGCTCAGTCTTGCCTGTCCGAACTTTAAAACGGTATCCATTACCTGCCGGTTCCGGCTGAGCAAGGCGCCTGTTCGTGCACCGCAGGAGCTGTATCTTTTAGAGATGGTATCCATCACCACCACGTTGTCGTCTATCCCGCTTAATTGCAAGGCGCTGAAATGAGTGCCTGTATAACAAAACTCACGGTATGCCTCATCCGAAAACAAATACAGCTGGTGACGTTTTACAATATCGCGCAAAGTTTCCAGCTCTTGCCTGCTATACAAATAACCGGTAGGATTATTAGGATTGCAGATGAGAATGGCTTTGGTACGTGGCGTTATTTTTTCCTCCAGCGCCGATAATGGTGGCAAAGCAAAACCATCTTCAATGCCAGACGTCACAGGCACTACAACCACGCCGGCTTCTACCGCAAATCCATTGTAATTGGCATAAAAAGGTTCGGGAATGATGATCTCGTCGCCCGCATCCAGGCAACCGAGCATGGCAAACAAAATAGCTTCCGATCCTCCCGTTGTAATGATGATCTGGGTATGATCCACAGCAATGCCCACACCGGCATAATACTTCTCCAGTTTCCGGCGATAGCTTTCATTTCCTGCGCTGTGGCTATATTCTAATATGGTAAAATTGGAATGCCTTACGGCGTCTAAAACAGGTTTGGGTGTTTCAATATCGGGCTGTCCAATGTTGAGATGATGCACTGTAATGCCCTTCGCCTTGGCCCCTTCTGCATAGGGAACCAGTTTGCGTATGGGCGAAGCGGGCATTTGTTGTCCACGATTACTGATAGATAGCATATTGCACAAAGATATAGAACCGGTTGCAGCTTTTTTAAAGGCGTGTTTACTTCGATGAAAAAAGTTTATTTGATGGTTGCCAACCTTCGGGAGGTTGGCAACCTTGAACCAGAAATTCTGCTTTTGCAGTTTTCTTTCCTGCATATACCTTGCCCAATTTCTATTTTGATTCTACCATCCAGACTAACCAGACTAAAATTGTTGAAATTCAGCGTATCGCCTGACCCCGGCCCTCTCCTCGCGGAGAGGAAGCAGACCTCGCTGCTGCGAAGCGTTTCAGCGATTTTTTAAAATTTTAATCGGGCAACAAAGTTTTGATAAATCAAAACTTTTTTCAGGTTTTTCTTTCCTGCATATACCTTTGCGCCATGCAAATACTGGATGGTAAACTCGTAGCCCAGGCGGTTAAAGACGATCTTAAGCAAAAAGTAGCGGCGCTGAAACAGGCGGGAAAAAAAACGCCTCACCTGGCAGCCGTGCTGGTGGGCAATAATGGTGCCAGCGAAACCTATGTGGCATCTAAAGTAAAAACCTGCGAAGAGATAGGATACGCTTCCACGCTGATCCGCTTTGAAGAAAGCGTAGACGAAGCCACGTTGCTGGCAAAAATTGAGGAGCTGAACAGCGACAGCGAAATAGATGGCATACTGGTACAATTGCCGCTTCCCAAACAGATATCGGAAGAAAAGGTGATCAATACCATTGTTGCGGAAAAAGATGTGGATGGCTTTCATCCCTCCAACATCGGCAAAATGGTACAGGGTCAACCAGCCTATATTCCTGCCACACCATATGGAATTCTTTTGTTACTGGAACATTATAAAATCAATACCAAAGGCAAACATGCCGTAGTTATAGGCCGCAGTAACATTGTGGGCCGTCCCATGAGCATACTGCTGAGCCAGAACACCAGCACGGGCAATTGCACGGTTACCTTATGTCACTCCCACACAAAAAACCTGAAAGAGCTTTGTTTGCAGGCAGACATTATTGTGGCGGCGCTGGGTAAACCTGAATTCCTTACCGCCGACATGGTGAAGGATGGCGCCATTGTAATTGACGTGGGTATTACCCGCGTGGAAGACAAAACGAAGAAAAAGGGATATGCTATTAAAGGCGATGTGGCTTATGAAACAGTTGCTCCCAAATGCAGCTTTATTACGCCGGTACCGGGTGGTGTGGGCGCTATGACAATTGCTGCTCTTATGCAAAATACGTATCAGTCGGTAGTAAGGAGATATGGTAAGTAAGAAAGGGTTGCAGAATGTAAGATTTCAAGGCAACGCAGGTTGTTTTCTTGTATATAAAATCGTCTACAGGTCTTGAGTGACGGCTGACCTTTCCGCTCTGCGGCAATATTGAAGCTCATCGGTCAGACCGCCGCCAGAACACAAGGCCATCCTTCAGGGCGGGCCGACCGGCTTTTCCATCGGCACGCCCGAAGGGCGGTCTGATGGAAGGCAATATAGTTTCAAATAAATATTAATGAGCCGCAGATTCGCAGATGAATTCATCTGCGAATCTGCGGGAAAAATGAGTTTTCACTAACTAAATGACATTGGACTGAATACTATAGTTTGTGATTACCTTTGCATTTATCAAACTAATTTTTAAACTTCTTTGCAAACAACATTTAGCATACAACAGGCAACGCTCCCGGTAATGGAGGCATTTTACACCTTGCAGGGCGAAGGAAGCCACCAGGGTAAAGCTGCTTATTTTATTAGATTGGGCGGTTGTGATGTGGGCTGTGTATGGTGCGATGTAAAGGAAAGCTGGGATGCTGCTGCTCACCCGCAAAAAAGCATTGAACGTATTTTGCAGGAAGCAAAGAAAGAAATAGCGCCTTCTGGAGAAATGAAAGACGTTATTGCTGTTGTTACAGGCGGCGAGCCGTTGATGCACGACCTTACCGCATTAACAGCAGCACTTAAAAAAGACGGCTTTCGCACGCATATAGAAACATCGGGCAGCAATATTATGAGCGGCAACTGGGACTGGATTTGTATTTCGCCCAAAAAATTCAAAGCGCCCTTTCCTGAAAATATGTTGCTTGCCAACGAGCTGAAGATTATTGTATATAACAAATCGGATTTTGCCTGGGCCGAAAAATATGCGCAGCAGGTATCGCGCAACTGCAAACTGTATTTACAACCCGAGTGGAGCAAAGCCAGCACAGTAACCCCGCTGATCATCAACTACATAAAAGCCCACCCCCAGTGGCAGTTGAGCTTGCAAGTGCATAAATACCTTGATATTCCGTGATTGGGGATTTCTGATTTGTGATTTGAGATTTGAACCACCAAGACACAGGGGCACTAAGTTGCACGGAGATGTATGATTTCTGATTGCCGATTGCTTTTTGATTCTTGTATCTTGGTTCTTGTTTTTGGCGCTTGGTTTTTGAACCACCAAGACACAGGAGCACTAAGTTGCACGGAGTTTTATAGTTTATTCATTTAATTCTAAGATTCTTTGCATTTTCATTTTCACATTTCTCACATTCTCATATTTCCGCATTTTCTTCCCATTTTCAAATTTTCCCTGCCTGCCGGCAGGCAGGAAATTTCCACATTTTCATATTGCCTCCTTCTTCAAAATATCATTCACAATAATCACCGCATGTTCTCTTGAGTTTTCAATGAACCAGGTGTGCGTATCCATGCCGCCACATACCACACCCGCCAGGTAAATGTTGGGCTGGTTCGATTCCATTGTTGCCGGATCGTAAGTTGGTTTCAGCTTGTCATCGTTCGACAGCTCAATGCCCGCCATCCGTAAAAAATCGAACTGCGGCTTGTAGCCTGTTGCTGCAATCACATAGTCGTTGGGAATTGACACAATGCCATCAGGCGTTTGAATATCAACCGCATTTTCATGAATGGCGGCGAGCGTAGAATTAAAATATGCCTTGATGCTTCCTTCGGCTATGCGGTTTTCAATATCAGGCTTCACCCAGTATTTTACCCGCTTGCCAATTACACCTTCCCTGATGACCATCGTTACTTCCGCCCCCTTTCGGTAAGTTTCCAGCGCGGCATCTACTGCGGAGTTGTTGGCGCCCACCACCACCACTTTGCGCATGGCATAAAAATGCGGCTCTTTGTAGTAATGCGTTACTTTGGGCAAATCTTCGCCTGGAATATTCATCAGCACCGGCACGTCGTAAAAGCCCGTGGCGATGATAATATACCTGGTTTGATAAACCCCTTTGCTGGTAGTTACATCATAGCCTCCGTTTGCCGGCGCAATAGCTGTTACCTTTTCCTGCAACTGCACTTTTAAATCGTTCGACAAAGTTGCCCTACGATAATATTCCAGCGCCTCGTTTCGTGTAGGCTTTACCGATATAGACACAAATGGAATCTCCCCTATCTCCAGTCTTTCCGAGGTGGAAAAAAAGGTCATGTTATACGGATAATTGTAAAGCGAGTTTACCAGGCAGCCCTTTTCCAGCACACAGTATTTCAATCCGGCCTTTTTAGCTTGCAGGGCACACGCCAACCCAATGGGTCCTCCACCTACAATAATAAGATCATACTTCATTGATACATTTTTAAATATTACCAGGCAGGCAATTACGATTTTCTGCCAACAGTCGTGCCTCACACACCACTAGTTTCTTCTTGCGCCAAGGGCCGTGCCTCACGACCCTTTATTGCATCAGGTTTCGTGAGACACGGAACCGGGCGAGTGCTGTGCGCCGGGAGTCATGTCTCACTGCCCTCCAACCGTAGAAGTTTCGTAAGACATGAAACCGTGCATAAGGCTGCAATTACGATTTGCAAAGGTAAGATCAAAAAAAACGCTACTTTCACATTCAAACCTTTTGTTATGGACTTTCTTTTTCCATGGGTATGGATCGCACTGATTGCCATCATTATTTTTTCAGGACTTGTTACCGTTAACCAGGGTATGATTTCGGTGGTGACCATGTTCGGTAAATACCGCCGCGTTCTTCGCCCCGGTCTCAATTTTAAAATTCCGCTCATCGAACAAATATTCAAACGCATTTCCATTCAAAACCGCTCGGTAGAAATGGAGTTCCAGGCTGTAACAGCCGACCAGGCGAATGTATATTTTAAAAGCATGCTTTTGTATGCGGTACAAAACTCCGAAGAAGAAACGATCAAAAAAGTAGCGTTCAAATTCATCAGCGACCGCGACCTGATGCAGGCACTCACCCGAACTATTGAGGGCACCATCCGCTCGTTTGTGGCAACTAAACGACAGGCAGAAATATTAGGACTTCGCAAGGAAATTGTTGAGTATGTAAAAGAACAGATCGATCATTTGCTGGAAGACTGGGGCTACCATCTGCTCGACCTGCAGATCAACGATATTACATTCGACAAAGTGATCCTCGACAGTATGAGTAAAGTGGTAGCCAGCAACAACCTGAAAGCTGCCGCGGAAAATGAGGGTCAGGCATTACTGATCACCAAAACCAAAGGTGCCGAAGCGGAAGGAAATGCCATTAAGATTGCTGCGGAGGCAGAGCGGCAGGCAGCTCAACTGCGCGGACAGGGTGTGGCGTTGTTCCGCGAAGAAGTAGCAAAAGGTATGAGCCAGGCTGCCGAACAAATGAAACAGGCCAACCTTGACACGAATGTAATTTTGTTCAGTATGTGGACAGAAGCGATTAAGAACTTTGCGGAAGCCGGCAAGGGTAATATTATTTTCCTCGATGGCAGCAGCGATGGCATGCAAAAAACCATGAAGCAGATCATGGCCTTGATGAAAATGGATGCTACTCAAACGCTGGAATAGCGAGGGATGTCAGCTATCAGCAGTCAGCTATCAGGTATCAGCGGGAGAAGCGAAGCGCATGTGAAGCAGAGCGGAGCGCGCTGCTGGTCGATGTCTCACCTACCAGGAAATCAATGTCGTTTAATTAATTCTATCACTTTCCATCCGCCCGCTCAAAGGAAGGTCTGATGGAAAACCGGTCGGCCCGCCTGAACGGGTATTGCGCGCGGTGGCGGTCTGACCGACAAAAAGCGAACAAATTATATTAGGTAAAACGCGATGCTTTCCAGGATCTAAGAAGTTTGCACTGTAATACCCTTAAACTAAATGGCATTGGATTTTAATCCATCCGGTTACATCTCCCGATCATGAAAATTGTACTTCCACTTTGCATAACCTTAAGCCTGTTCATTTCCTGCGGCGTAAAGGAAAAAAGCCAGGAGGTTGCTCCTGAAGACCTGCCTGTTTCTACGCTTACCGGAAAAGAGCTGGCAGTGGCGCATTGCAGCCGCTGTCATGCTTTTGTTTCGCCTGAATTATTACCAAAGCAGCTATGGAAAGAAGATGTGTTGCCGGCAATGGGGCACCGGATGGGAATTTACAACGATGGTATAAGACCCGATAGTTTATTTGATGTAGGCCTGAGCGGGAACATAGTGCGTAATTCGAATATTTTTCCGGAGAAACCTGTTTTGGCGAGAGAAGACTGGCATAAAATAGAACAATATTTTACGGAGCATGCACCCGACTCTCTACCTGCACCTGTGCGCAAAAAAAATATTACGATTGGGTTAAAGCATTTCAAATACAGGGAAGCACTGTTTTCTCACCGCCCGGCATTGACGACGCTGGTTAAAATACTCCCTGACAAACGCGGCATTGTGTATGCCGATGGAAAAGCCAGGAGCAGTGTGCTAACCTTTCTTACACCCGAACTGAAGGAAAACTATAGCATGCGGCTTGAATCAACTCCTGTTCAGTTCGATGAAAAATCAAATGAATTGTACATTTCTGCAACAGGCAAAAACATCTTTCCTTCCGATGCTCCGGATGGTTCATTACAACGATGGACAAAAAAACAGGCAGACGTTGGCTACACGCCTGGCAATCCCCTCCTTTCAAATTTAAAACGGCCGGTTTGCATAGCATATGGCGATTTGAATAAAGATGGACTCGAAGATATGGTGGTGTGCGAATTTGGAAACCACACCGGGCAACTGGCCTGGTATGAGCACAACGCAAAAGGAACCTATGATAAAAGAGTTCTGAGAGAAAAACCGGGTGCCATTACCGCCATCATTAAAGATGCTAACAACGATGGGTTGCCGGATATATATGCGCTGATGGCGCAGGGAGACGAAGGCATTTTTTTATATGAAAACCAGGGTGGAGGAAGCTTTAAAGAGAAACGTTTGTTAACCTTTCCCCCGCTCTACGGATCGCAATACATGGAACTGGCAGATTTTAATAAGGACGGTTTCGATGACATTGTATACGTTTGCGGAGACAATGCCGACAAAACGCCGATCTTAAAAAACTATCACGGTATTTATATTTTTCTAAATGATGGCAGGTCTGGTTTTAAGCAATCTTATTTTTACCAGATGAACGGCGCCTATAAAGCAATGGTGCGGGATTATGATAAAGATGGCGACCTGGATATTGCGGCCATATCATTTTTTCCTGACTATATACATTATCCGCAGGAAAGTTTCATCTATCTCGAAAACAAAGGCAATTTAAAGTTCAACGATTATTCATTTCCCGAAGCTACCAGGGGAAGATGGATAGTAATGGATGCCGGCGACATGGATGCCGACGGAGATGCTGATATTGTATTAGGCTCCTTTGTATATTTTATTGCCGCAGGCGATACAACGGGGCTGGGGAAAAAATGGATGTCTGATGGACCTTCTGTTATTGTGCTCGAAAACACTATACGGTAACGTTAGTTCCACTTTTTTTACGGCAATTGATAATACCCGGTTGCCCAAAATTGGAACGATAGTTGGGGCAGATAGCAACAAGCATACAAAAAAATACACTTTTTATGAGCAACAACAACGTTTCCTTGCACCGGGTTATTAAAGCTCCCCCGGAAAAATTGTATCGTGCATTTACCGAAGCCAACGCCATTGCATCGTGGCTGCCTCCCTACGGGTTCGTTTGCACCGTACATGAAATGAATGTTAAAGAGGGAGGCACTTACAAAATGTCGTTTCAAAATTTTTCTACCGGCAACAGTCATTCATTCGGCGGAAAGTACCTGGAACTCAAACCCAATGCATTTTTAAAATACAACGACCGGTTCGATGACCCCAATCTTCCTGGCGAAATGACCACATCTGTTTGGTTACAAAAAGTATCAACGGGCACCGAAATAAAAATTTTACAGGAAAATATTCCTCCTATGATCCCTGCAGAGATGTGCTACCTGGGCTGGCAGGAATCTTTAGAAAAACTTATGAAGCTGGTGGAGCCGGAGATTCCGGATGCATAGCTGAGGCATAATAATAAAAAGAAGCCGCTGATGCGCAGATAGGCCATTCGCTGCATTCATGGAAATAATCTGCGAATCTGCGGCACTACCTCCGCGCCCAGGTTCGTGTCTCACGAACCTTCCGCAACAATCTACACGGACTCCTCCTCTCGTCAGAGTGACAAGCAGTAGAATAAAGGGTAAGCAGTTGTGCTAATGTTCAGCTTTGTACTACTGCTTATAATGTTGAAGAATGAGACATCCGGCTCGCTGATGCTCTTAAGTGGACGCCTATGGTGAGACACGAACCACGGCAAAGGGTAGATGCAGTCGGTTTTTCTCAACCTGTTATTTTCACAGCAAAACGCACTAACTTGGCTATATAATAGCAATCAATGGCAGCAAAATTTAAAGTGGGCGACGAAGTAAGCTGGAACTCGGAAGCCGGTAGGGTTTCGGGTACTATCATTAAAGTACACACTAAAAATTTTGACTATAAAGGATATACCCATCACGCTTCTGAAGACGACCCTCAATACGAAATCAAAAGTAGTAAAACAGACCATATAGCAGCGCATAAAGGTTCAGCGCTTACCATGATCAAAAGTAAAAACCACTGATGCGAATAATGAAGTTGTATTGCCCAAACCTCAAACCAAACTTGCTGGTTATCCTGCTTGTTTTTTGCCTGCTCCTGAAAGTGAAAGCGCAACAGCGAGACAGTATTTTTTTACCAGATCCGCTCATCACCGAAGCTTACTACAAAGCGGCACAGCAAAATGTGCTGGCAGCAGTTAATCCTGCCGTTTTCAACGGTTACTTTTCTGTATGTGCCGACGGAAAGGGTTTTGGTTACGGCAATACCTATCCTTCGCTCGATGGTCATCAAATGAGCGACGCCTTGTTGTGGCTCGGGCAAATTAGTACCGTAAAAGCAAATTGGGATTATGTAAAGTCTTTCCAGAAACCGGATGGAAGGCTTCCCATCGCCATACTTCCCGCGGAGGCAGGCAAAAAGATCGGGCCCAAAAATTACCAGGCGGATGTGGATAGTAATGGCGGCTTGTATAAACACTGGGTGCCAAACGATCCACTGCGGGCACTCGCAGGTGCTACTTATATTCAGAACGCCGACGTTATTTTTCGCTTTACTTCAGACAAGCAATGGCTTTCGCAGCAACTGCCTTCCATCAACCTCACCGCAGATTACCTCGCTTCTATGATCACAAAAGAGGGCGCTGTGGGCGGTGCCGGATATTATGTGGAACGCCCCACGCGTGTGGAGTATGACGGTGTATCGCAGGGGCATGTGGCAGATGCATTCAGGCGACTGGCTTCATTAAATGATGTTGCGGGCAACCACGCAGCTGCTCAAAAATACAATGCGCTTGCAAACCTTGTAACGGCATATTTCCAGGAAAAGTTCTGGCAGGGAAATCAATATGCAGAATACCGGCATCCGGATAAGGGGTTCATTGCAGGACACGGGCTTACTGATGTGGACTGGACGGCGTTGGCAACAGGCGTTGCAACCGGAAAACAAAAAGCCATTTTGTGGCCCCGATTGCAATACGAAACAGGATTTTATTACAAAGGCATGCCTACCGGTATAGCAACCAAACCCGAAACCTATGAAAGTTGGGAAACCACCTATGCAGACAACCAGGACCTTGCTGCTATGGGAAGAGTGTGGTATATAGAAGCCTGGGCGAGGGCGAATATGCTCGATGCGGAAGGGTTGATCAACAGCATCCGGGCTGTTTGCAAGGCAGGACGCGACAGCGGTTATTACTGGCGTGAACGATACAATGCAAACGGTGGTTACGGAGCCAAAAAATATAATGAATACCCGGCAAACCTTATAAGGATCGTTCAGCGTTTTTTACTAGGTGTTGAACATGGTCTTGATGGTACTCTTCTACTTGCTCCGGTAGCGCCTGAGGCTTTCTGGACTAAAGGCTTCGGACAACGAATTACGTTGCGAAACGGCAGCTTGTATTATAAGATGACAACAGGAATGGTTGAAGGTAGCTATCAGGGCGATAGCGCGCAAAGTGTATCGATCCGCTTGCCTTATGCAACGAAAAGCATGAAAGTTACTGTGAATGGAAAAACAACTACGCCAGTGGTGGATGGCGAATGGATAACGTTTGTTTTGCCGGCATCGAAAAAAGACAACGAATCAACGTTCATTATCAAGGTAAAGAAATAGTAGTGAAGTGCAAACAGTTTAGTATGCGCTGGCGAGCATTGTTTCCGACAATTAACTAATTGTTTAGTCTTAAAACTAATTATTTAGTTAAATTGCCGCATGTTTATCCGTTTGGCAATTTTTTTATTGGCTGCAATTACATCTCAATCCAATGCGCAAACAATCGAAGGGCAGGTTATGGACGCAAAAGAGCAGGCCTTGCCATCTGTATCGGTTATACTTAACAAAGACAGCCAGGTGGTTGCCGCAGGCATCAGCAACAACAGCGGACATTTCAGGCTGGCTGCCACGTTGCGGCCGCAACAATTGTATACGCTCCATTTTTCTTTGGCAGGTTACAAAAGCCGGCAAATAGCCGTGCTATACAGCGACACTTTAAAACCTGTTCGTATGGTACTGACCGAAGACCGGCAGCAATTAGCCGAAGTAACGGTTAGGGGTAAGGCAAATTTAATAACACGTAAAAGTGATCGTTATATTATTAATATAGAAAACAGTCCGCTTGCCAATGGCTTGTCGGGCACCGAAGTGTTGCAGCGCTCTCCCGGTATATGGGTAGACAATATGGGTAATATACGGTTAAAGGGTAACCAGCCTGTAACCATTATGATCAATGATGTTGTGCAACGGATGGATGCCGGGGAACTGGCTGATTTTATCCGCTCTCTTAAATCTGAAGATATCAGTCGTATTGAAGTGATCCCTAACCCGCCTGCAGAGTTCGAAGCGGGCGGCTCCGGCGGCATTATACATATACGCCTCAAAAAAGCAAAGAGCAATGGCTGGAGCGGATCGGCAAATGCACAATACTGGCAGCAGGCTCAAAAACCCTACACTACAGTGGGGGCTACACTCAATCACCAGCTTCGCAGGCTTTACCTTTCGGGCAGTTACACGTATGTAAGAGATCTTCGTTCCATCATTGAGCGAACGGCAATTACTTATCCCGATCATACGGCATTCGACAATGCTACAGATCGAAGCGAAAAGATTGGTCGTCATCAGTACCGGTTTGCATCGGTGTATGACTTTAATGACAAACAGTCTGTTAGTATGCAGTCGTGTTTTTTGAATAACCCGTTTCATCAAAAGTTTAAAAACCACGCAAGGTTATTAAAAAAATTTTGTTAACCCGGGCACGCGACCAACCTCAAGCAAAAAGTATTTTTAAATACAGGCGAAA
>JBQCFW010000004.1:0-3665 GCA_051958655.1 Agriterribacter sp.
AGGCTTTTTAACCGCCAACAACCAGGTTTCAAACATTCACAAAGGTATATTCAAAGATCCGCTGAAGCTGGATCGTCCAAATGAAACCAACCGTCCTCAAAACGTATACTTCAGGGAATGCAAAAACATTACGATCACCGGTATTACCTTAAAAGACCCTGCAAGCTGGAACCAGACCTACGACCAGTGCAAAAACCTATACGTTGACAGTATTAAGGTGGACAGCAAAAACTATTGGAACAACGACGGCATTGACGTGGTAGATTGCGATGGCGTGGTGATCAAAAATTCTTTTTTCGACGCTGCAGACGACGTGATCTGTTTTAAATCGCACGATCCATCCAAAATTTGCGAGAATGTAGTAGTAGATAACTGCATAGGGCGTTCCAGCGCGAATGGCTTGAAGTTCGGCACTGTTTCGCGCGGCGGCTTCCGCAATTTTAAAGTTACCAATCTTACCATTTACGACACATACCGTTCTGCGATCACCTTTGCAGCGGTAGACGGCGGCATTGTGGAAAATATATTGGTGGATGGTGTAAAATCGACCAATACCGGCAACGTTATTTATTTGCGCATAGGCGACCGGTGGAGCGGCGGCAAACAACCTGCCATGAAAAATGTTGTTATTAAAAATGTGTATGCCGAAGTGCCTGTTGGCAAACCTGACTCCGGCTATTTGTACGAAGGCCCGGTAGAAGATCTTCCCCGGAATATCTCTCCTTCCAGCATTGTAGGGTTGCCCGAATATAAAATATACGACGTTACGCTGGAGAACATTAAAATTGTTTATCCAGGCAATTCCAATCCTAATTATGCGAGGAGAGGACTAACCAAGGCTGAACTGGACAGCATTCCGGAAATGCCCAAAGCGTACCCTGAATTTTCGCAGTTTAAGGAGTTGCCCGCCTGGGGCTTTTACCTGCGCCATGCAGATGGCATTCATTTTAAAAATGTAACCCTGGTGGCTAACGGAAAAGAGTACCGTCCCGCAATAGTGGCAGACGATGTTAAGAACCTTTCTTTCGAAAAGCTGGATGTGCAGGAGCCCGACAGCAAAAAAAAGAAGCAGGTTTTCCTGCAAAATTCCACACAGGTAAAAAAGAAAAAGTAAATCACCCCAAAACAGCAGCAAAATGAACTACATAAAAATATTACTGATCGTTTGTTTATTTCCGTTTACAGCTTTTGCAAAAGAATACAACGCATCGCTGTTTGGTGCCAAATCAGACGGGCTCACCATGAACACCCGTTCTATTCAAAAAGGCATTGACTTTATTAGCGAAAATGGTGGAGGTACCCTGGTGTTTTATGTTGGTCGCTATCTTACCGGAAGCGTTCAGCTCAAATCGAATGTAAAAATCAAGCTCGAAGAAGGCGCCGTGCTGGTAGGCTCAGGCTCTATTTACGATTACAATTCTTCGGGCAGCATCAAAGCCATTATCAGTGCCGATGGGCAGCAGAATATAGGCATATCGGGCAAAGGTGTAATTGAAGGCAGAGGGTCGTTTTTATTGAGCAATATGAATGCATTACAGCAAAAAGGATTTTTACTCGACTCCCTTACTGAAAAGCCTGCGCTGCTGGGTTTTGTAAATTGCACAGGGGTAAGCGTTGATTCCGTAAACCTGCTGGATGCTGCGGGTGCGGTGCAGGTATACAACAAATGTAACAATGTATCTATTGCCACCGTTACCGTTAAAAGTCCTACTACTACAGAAGCCGGAAATATCTTTAATGAAAATACCCGTGTAAGCCTCGTTAATTCTTACGTTGAAGTGCCCGGCAAGCCATTGCAGTGGACAGGATCGCGTGACGAAATCAAAATAGAAAAATCGGTAGACAGCAAGGGCGTTTTGTTGGGTATTGAGGAGTAAGTTAAGTGAGTGGATTGGTAATTAGGGTAACCGGGTTAAATGAGTTAAATAAGTTGATTTGGGTGAGGCGGGTTGTAACGTATGCAGAATCGTACGTTACAACTCAACTTATTCAACTTATTTAATTACTCAACCATTATCTTTGGCGGTAACTGATGTATAAATACCTTCTCCTTTATATAACCATAACAGCAGCTTCGTTTACGCAGGGCATTGCCCAGGTGGTTATTACCGATACGGTAAAAGAACTCAGTGAAATTATTATCACCAAAGAAAAGCAGGCATTGAACTCAAAGTCTGGCGCGGTAAAATTAACCCGTGCAGACATTCTGGTGATACCCAGCCTGCTTGGTTCGAACGATCCTTTAAAGGCATTGCAAACCCTGCCGGGTATTATAAACGGCGGCGATGGCAATGCGGGCTTATATGTGAGGGGCGGCGACCCGGGGCAAACCCAAATGTTATACAACGGCATTACCGTATACAATCCCAATCATCTGTTTGGACTGTATTCTGTTTTTAATTCTAACAATATAGCAAGCATCAGCCTTTATAAATCGGCGCCCCCGGCGTGGTATGGCGGACGTTTGTCTTCTTTTGTAAGCATTGAAAGCAACCAGTCGCGCACCGATTCGCTGAAGCTGAATATAGATGCAGGGTTATTGCTTACCAGTGTTGGCATAAAAATGCCAGCTGGCAAAAAAACTACGGTTGATGTGCATTTCCGTAAATCGTACATGAATTATACTGTTTGGCCGGTAGTGAGCGCCATTATGAAAAATGAAGGTTCTTACAATAAGATCCGCTACGATTTTTACGACGCAAACATTGGCATAAAACACCGGTTAAGCGCAAACGACGACCTTGTTTTTTCACTGTATGGCGGGCAGGATAAGCTCTCGCTCAACCTCTCCGACAGCAACAACCAGCATTATATGCAATGGGGCAACCTGCTGGCTGGTTTAAAATGGGAACATCGCTTCAAAAAAAATTATGTATTCAGCAGCAATGCCTATTATACCGGCTACCGGTTTAAGTTTGGTATTGATCTGGGCGATATTGCTGCACAAATACTCAACCGCATTCAAACAGTTGGTTTTGAAAACCAGTTGTCTAAACGCTGGAACCGGCATTTTGTACACGCAGGCATTCACCTCAAACGGCATAAGATACTTCCGTACAATGCACTCTCAAACTTTGAAGGCGAAAGTAAAACAGAACAGGATGTGCTTACACAAAATGTGCAGGAAGCAAACTTTTTTGCAAATGATGCCATTACGCTTTCACCAAAATGGTTTGTGAACATGGGCTTGCGGTATACTTTTTTTGCATACAAGGGCAGGTATAACACTGATGTTTATAACCAACGGTATAGCTGGTTCGAACCTTCGCTGAGTGTACGATACAGCCTGGCCAACGATCTGTTTATAAGGCTGGGCGCCAATATAAATTACCAGGCCCTGCAACTGATACCTGTAAGCACCAATGCGCTGCCTATAGATTTCTGGATTTCCAGCAACGATCTTGCAAAGCCCTCCGTAGCAAAGCAGGTTTCGGTGGGCGTATACAAAACACATGAGAAAGGCTACGAAGCATATGCAGATCTTTTTTACAAACACATGAACCGGCTGATGGAATACAATGGCTATTTTTCGCAGGACCAGGGCGGCACTAATATAACGGAGCAGTTTTTTTATGGCAGCGGAAAAAGTTATGGCGCCGAACTGCTGCTTAAAAAAACAAAGGGCAGGTTGAACGGAAGCATTTCGTATACTTTTTCCAGAAGCC
>JBQCFW010000005.1:0-39292 GCA_051958655.1 Agriterribacter sp.
CGCATAATCACTCAGCGTATACGCCAGTTCTTTGTTGACCCTTTTTTCCAAACCCACAATTTGCTCAACAGGTTTTTCGGTAAAAAAGGCTTTCAGCACCAACTGATTCCAGGCCGGTTCGCTTAAATAGCCCGCGGGATAGGGATTGCGGCACATGATCGCCTCCAGCACATCGCCAATATTGCTCCTGATGCCTTCTGCACAACGCCCCGTCCAGGCTTCTGGAAAGGCAAGCAACGGCAACGCCGAATACAAAGCAACCAGTTCATTTACTTCTGCAGCCGGAAAAAGATTTTCAATCTGCTTTATGTATTTTGTTTTGTCGCTGCTATCAATGGTCAACAGCAACCATACCCTGGCGAGGCGATCCGTTAACCAGTGATTAACAGAAAATCCGGGCACCCATTCATGCAGTTGCTGTTGTTGAACCTGCGTTGGCAGCACCGGCGTTTTGCCTGTTTTACGGGGTATGGTTACGAAAGCGGTATTGAATGAAGTTAGGTCTGCACGGGACTTTTCGAGCAACCAATGCCAGGTTTCACCTGGAATACTCTGCTGAAGGATCTCTGATATTAACTCCTTTACCCGGTCTGGTTGAACATGAAGCATAAAAAACGCTTTAACTTTTGCACACTTTACTTTACACAGTAAGCGAAGTAAGTATAAATAAATCTATATTTAGACTCCAAATTTAGCAATTAGCGTCTTTCAAAACGCACATCCAACTTATTTACTATGTTCCTCACTGTTATCAATATCATTTTCTGCATAGCGTTTGTATGGTTTGCATGGTTTAACCTTAACGACAGCGACGCCTGGCTTTGGGTAAGCATTTACATGGCAGCCGCCATTTTATGCGGACTGGCTGCGTTTAAATATTATTTTCCAAAAGTATACCTGCCTATACTGGTGTTTTACCTGCTGTATGCCATACGGCTTTTTTTTGTAAAAGATGGTGTGTTGGACTGGATAACCAAATACAAACGGGCACATATAGCGCAAACCATGCAGGCAACCAAACCTTATATTGAACAAACCAGGGAATTTTTTGGACTGCTTATCATCAGCGGAGCACTGGTGATGAACTACTTCGTAGCAAGCAATTTGTGATTTCTGATTTCTGACCTGCCTGCCGGCAGGCAGGTTTGAGATTGAATGGCTGACAACTGATAGCTGATGGCTGACAGCTGGTTACCATATGCTAAATAACCTCCTTTTTACCTTCCTCTTTCTTCGTTTATACCATACCGTACACGATGCATGGAAAAAGATCGTTTCCCAAATGATAACCGGCTGAAGCATTGAAAGAATTTCCACTTACAAATTTTATTTAGCTGGTTACATTTTTACCCCAGTGGTTACAAATTAATGCACAACAAATGAAGAAAACTGTTGCACTTACTGATGCTGAACTATTAAACAATATCCGTTCAAACACAGACCTGAATATTGCTATCCGGTTTATTTACGATGAACATTTTGCACAGTTAAGCGCTTTGATTACTTATAACAATGGCAACGCAGACGACGCCCAGGATATTTTCCAGGAAGTGGTGGTGAATTTTATTGACGTAGTGCAGCAACACAAATTTCGCGGAGAATCGAGTGTAAAAACATTTCTGCATGCAATGATGCGGAATACCTGGCTGAACGAATTAAAGAAAAGAGGCAGGGCTGGTAAAAGGGACAAAATTTTTGAAACCACCCGAACGCAATACGACGAAGCAGTTGACAAGGCGATTGAGAACAGGGAAGCTAAAAAACAATTGGCAGCAGTTTTTGAAAAGCTGGGCGATGGCTGTAAAAAAATTCTTACCCTGTTTTATTATGGCAACCTGAGCATGAAAGAAATACTGGAACAAACCAGCTATGAAAACGAACAGGTGGTAAGAAACAAAAAACACAAATGTCTGAAAGAACTGACAAGGCTTGTAAAGGAAAACAATACTGTTACTGAAAATTTGAAAGAAAACTTTATATGACTTACGACCTGAATAATGAAATGGATTTGATTGAAAAGTACCTGGACGGTGCATTGACAGTTAAGGAGCAGGCTCAAGTGGAACAATTGCTAAAAGAACGGGCTGACTTGCGTGAAGTGCATCAAAATATGAAGATGGCGATTGATTCGGTGCGTTATGCGGAATTGAATCAGCAGGTTGCAGCCATTGCAAAGGAGTATACAGCTAAACAATCCACGCAACAGCAACCTGCTAAAGTAAGAAGCATTGGCTTTTATACGTTGCGTGCTGCCGCAGTTGTTTTGATTAGTGTAACTTCATATACTGCCGCTATGTATATAACGGCAACGCCTGAACGCCTTTACAACGATGAGTTCGTACCGTACGAGCTTCCCGCTACGCGCAATAACAACCAATCCACCGCAATTGAGCATGCCTACAAAAATGCCGACTGGCAAAAAGTATTGACGCTGGCTACCACAGAAAAATCGTCAGCACAGGAAACATTGTTTTTGGCCGGCATGGCAAGCCTGCAGCTTGACCAGCCACAACAGGCGGTTGATTATTTTGAACGGGTATTAAAGGTAAACACTGCCACCGGCAACGCCTTGTATGCAAATGAAAGCCAGTTTTACCAGGCATTAGCATATGTTAAACAAAATGAGACAGCCAAAGCATATGCGTTATTGTTAAAAATCCGGAACAACCCTGACCATCCATTTTATAAAGAAGCAAAAGGCATTAATATGCTGAAAATAAAACTAATGAATTGGAAAAAATAAACGATGGGCTCAGATTACATTACCGGTAACAGTTTTGTCTGATTATTGTATCGCTTGTCTATTCTAAAAAACCATATAGTTCTTAAAAAAGTTAAAGAATCCAGTCCGGCGTTTACCGATAAAGGTTAAACGTTTCACAAACAAAATATACTAAAAGATATCCAACCCTTTGAAATAACCAATCTTAGGAAAAGCCCAAAAGTTCTTTTATAAAAGTTACAAACTCTAGTCTTGTGTTTACCAATATATGTTGAACATTCAACAAAAGTCCACCAATCCTTCCACGAAAAACTGTCCCGATCCTCTGCAAAACCGGTCTTACAACATTTACTATTATGCCATATCCTTTGAATCATTAACCCATCCTGGAAACCAATACCCAATCTCCTTCGAAAAGCAATCAAACGATCCAGTCATCCTTGTATAATCCGTTCCCTATCCTTGTAAACACCCCCAATCCCATTATCCTGGAAACCAAATCAAACCCGCTAACCATCCAGTAATTCCTTTGAGGGGCCTACGAAGCCAGTTCATCAAAGCGTTCATATAAAAAAATCCCTCCTTGAAAAGCAACACGACACAGCCCTCAAAAAATTTCCGGGAAGCGTTTACAAAAATGCTTCCCGGTTAGTTTTGTATGATATAAGTAAGAAATTGATTGCCTGGTTGAAAAAACAGGCAGCATCTACATAAAACTCTCTTCATTCCTTTTTCTCCTTCCTTTTATTATTACAACCAATACAACACTTCCCAATATAAGTGCCATTCCGCCAAGGATAAAGGCCCACTTTGAAGTGAAAGGCGATTCATACAACGGTTGCGTTTGTCCTATCAATATGAGGTGTGCCCAATAAGAAGGATGCATTTGCTTTGGATACTGCTTCACAAAGTCAAGTTTCGAAAGTCGCAGTGCATTAGTAAGATCATATCCCTTGTCCATATACCGGTAAAAGCGGTTAATGATGTAGGCTGTGGATTTATCGTTAGCCGGCCAAAGGGTGGTAACAACGCTGGGGCAGCCTGCATACAATACGCCACGGCTCAGGCTCATCACTCCCTCACCTTCCACTAATTTTCCCACACCTGTTTCGCAGGCACTCAGCAACATCAGGCGCGTTGAGTCAAGGTTAAGCCCGTATAATTCGTTAAGGTATAATTTGTAACTGTCGGGCCGGGTAGAATCGGCGGGGTAAAACGCTATAAACGATTGTGATGGCTTGCTTGCATCCATTACCGCATGTGTAGCAAGATGGAGTATATCGTAACGGTTACACGATTGTAAAAAATTGGCTTTGGTAGCGGTTTCGTCGAGCAATATGTTTCCCTTCAATCCTTCAATTTCGAGTTTGGTAGCAGGCAGGCGATCCAGGATAATTGAGTCGACGTAAGAATACATGCCTTTGTTCATAAATGGCGCCATTGCTATGAGCGATGGCTTTTTATAATGTACTTCAACATTTTTGTCGGTAATAAACTGCGTGGTAACGTTATAGCTGATGGCATAATCCTCAATCAACATTTTTCCGTTAGCAGGATTTACCAGGATTTCGAAAGGAAAAAAATAAAACACACCGTCCGGCAAAATGATCCACTCTGTTTTATCCTGTATAACGGGCATAAAGGGTGATATGCACCTTACAAACAAATTTTTAACCACGCTGTCGGCAAGTGAGCCGCTTAGCTTTTCGGTTTGCTGCAGCCCTTTTTGCAACGACTCTATAGAGTGGAAATTAATTTCGGCGATGGGTATGCGCTCGTATTGAATAGCCGTTTTTGTAACAGCAAAAACATACATAAAAGTATCGCTGAAATAAAAATCGAGCAATGCCTGCTTTTTACCTAAGCTGTTTTGCAGCTTTTCGGTGTGCAGACGAACATCGTTTTCATCACGCGTTTCGTGCATGCCCGTGTATTGCCGTATCTTTTTTTGCAGCAGTGCCAGTTCCAGCTCATAATTTCTTTTTTCAGCACTCAGCCCTTCCATGTCTTCACTCGCCTGCTTGTCCATTCTTATTTGCAAACGGGCAATATTATACTTGATGTCTCTTTCTCTTTGCAATAAGCTGTCGGGCACCCGCATTTTACTTTTTACCTGGAACTCTTTGAGGTTAGCCACCAGCACCGACGATTTATTCTGCTCCACCGTATTGTAGCCCTTCCATAGCGCTTCTTCATTATTGGTAAGGCTGTACAACTCCACGGCAAGATCGATTGCCTTATTGTAAGCAATGTTGCTGTTTCGTTTCAGGAATATTCTCGCCTCGTCTGTATCCATCGTTCTTTCGAGATAGGCTGCTAACTGTATGCCGGATTGGTAGGCATTCAACGATGCTTCAAGGTATCGTATCGCTTTGGTGCTGCGGTATAATGTTTCGAAACAAGCGGCTTTTTTAATTAACGAATTAAAGAGGTTGGAGGAAGAAGTTGTTCCCGAAAAGTCGGAGGGGTTGCTGTAAATGCTTGTGTCAGCATAATCATACATCATGCTTATTACAGACCGTTGGTAATGTTGTAATGCTTTTTCGGGTTGACTGGTTGCTACACAATAATCGCCACTGTACAATTCGTGTATACCTACCGTTATCTTATTCAGTTTGTCTTTTTTCTGCTTTGTCCAATTATTAAATGCCTTCAAATAAAACGCTGCCGAGTCATATTGCTTTAACATGAGGTGCGCATTGGCAATATAGTTGAGCAGCCCGGCAGACGGTTGTAAGCGGTTGCTGGCATGGAAATAATACAAAGCCTTTTTGTATCGATCCGTTGCCATATAAATGTTGCCAATGTTCAGCGATATGTCGCTGGTGAACTTTTCGAACCTGAGCAACTGTTTGTATTTCGCCAGGGCTTCTTCATACCTGCCAAGCCTGTTGAGTGCAGTGGCAATATTGTTTTCAAATCCTACTTTTAACGGGTTATTGTTGTTGTTTTTGCCAATCAGTTGCAAAGCTTTCTCAAAGCAGTTTTTGCTTTGCAGGTAATTTCCGCCCTCAAAATACAAGGCGCCGAGCATATTGTACAGTCGTTCCAGTTCCTGCGGCATGTTATACTTTTCACTCAATGCCTGTGCTTTTTCCAGCAGAATGCGGGTGGAATCAAACTTGTTCTCACGGTAATATATACCCCCCGCATATAAAAGCGGTTTAAACTGAACCGAATCTGCCAGACTGGCTTTTTGCTCTGCCACCGTGAGCGCCTGTATATACAATTTTTTCGCCTCCGTATAATTCCCCAACAATTCCTCCAGCACACCTTTTTTCCAACAGGCATTAAAAAGCAGGCTATCGGGTAAGCCTGCCTGGTTTTTGAACAACAGGATAACTTCCTCGAATGCACGCCTTGCGGTTGCGTCCGTTTCATTGGTAGGCTCGGCAAGGGCAAACAGGCTGTCTGCATAATGATACTTCTGGCTTATGGGTGTAACGGACACAGGATCGCCCGAGCGGGACAAAAGGCAACAGATTACAAATAAGATGATTATGAACGCCCTGCGCATAAAAAAAGGTAATGCGGAATTACCTTTTTACAAACGTTATTTTTTTTTGATTAGTATCAACGATTGGCAACTACTACAATATGCGGCGGGCGCGGATTCGCAGTCTTTTCCTTTCTGCTGGGCAACAGCCAATGCAATATATTATCGATAGCGTCGGTAATGTCGGTAATAAGCGCACCAGGCACATCAGACAGGTTGCTGTAGTAGGTAAATTTCAGGTCAATTCTCCTTAATGCCTTGTTGCTGCAATCGTTCAGGCGGTAGTACAGCGTTGCTTCTACTGTTTTTCCATTGTCCGGGTTCAGCGTTCCAAAAATGCCGTCCAGCACCGAACGTTTCAGGCTTATTACACCTGTGCGGCGGTCAACCCGTATATTTCTTGAATTACAGGTTTGCCCGGCCGGCGGCTCGTCGCCAATGCCGTTCCCGTTGTCATCGTCTTCATCATCGTCAAACTCACAATCGGAAAAGATGCCACCGGTACCACATACAGCACCCGCATTGATGTTGCCGTTGTATACAGGAACAGCCAGTGTATCATTGTCTTCCAGTACGTATACGCCATCCAGGTAGTTGATACCTGAAGTTATTACTTTGGTAAAGCAGGTGTCGGTCGATCCCTCCGCAATAAACCCTACCCTGAACGCCAGCCCGCTTTCACTTTTGGTCACATTTATTTCACCTGTATTATTATCTATGATCAGTCCGTCGGGTTCGGCTATATACCGTCCTTTGCCGGGATTGTTAAGCGGCAATATTTTATAATCGTTGCCCGAAGCGAGGTACTGATAACAAATGATGGAATCTCCGTAATCCGGAGCACAGGAATTAATTGCAGGGCGGGAAGAATCGGAATAGCTGGTGCGGGAAGAACGTTCCGGCGCAGGATTGCTCACGTCGTCCATTTTTTTTGCACAGGCAACCAACAATACAAATGCTATTATTGCCCAGTAGCTATTTTTCTCTTTCATAAGTTGGAATTATCTTCTCAAGATCCCACCTGGTGCTGACACATTGATATACTAAAATAATCATCGCAAAAATATGGTGCAATATTTCCGGAGGCTAATTGGGTGACTTATGTTAATTGATGCAAACGCAACGCATAACCATTTGTGGAACAATGGAATAAAAAATCAATCAGGCGATTTTTTAACATCCGGTAATATTTTCTCCATCAAGGGAACATATAACGCAGCGCTATACCCGAAGAAAAGCCTTTTTCCTGTACATAAAATACAGAAAGGCCCACTTAACTGCCAGAAAGCAAAAGGCAAATGCCACTATATTGTAAGGCTCGCCTACCAGTTGCAGCAGCCATTCAAAAAATGCATTGGTAGTATTCTTCCAGTCAATAAATGTGCCCGACATGTAAATAAGAATAGAATTCCTACCTATTACTGTAAAGAAGAACGCCCATTTGCGATATCCCTTCACATCAATAATATAATAAAACAACGCGAGCAGCAAAAGGCTGAGTCCACCAACATGCAGCACAAACGAACTGCTCCAGAGGTTTTTATTGATGGGGAAAACCAGGTTCCATAACTGTGCCACAGCAATCATTGCACACCCCGCTATCAGCATGCGTACCACCTTTTTGGAGGCAGCATCTGAATGGCTTTTAAGATAGGTACCCGTTAGTATGCCAAGCAAACCCGTACCAATAGCGGGTATGGTAGAAACCAGTCCTTCGGGATCGTGTACGCCAGGATATAAAAGCTTACCAGGTATAATGAGGCTGTCGATGAACGACGCAATATTTCCCTCACGGGTAAGCGTACCTGCCGGATAGCCCGGCGCAGCAGCAAGCAGGAATAATAACCAGTAGCCTGCCAACAGGCTGCAAAACCATATTACCTGGGCCCTTTTTCCCGAATAGATATAAATGATATTGGCAAACATGTACGCAAGCCCAATGCGCCCCAGCACGCTGGGAAAACGGATTTCGGCTATGGCTTGTATGCGCAGGTCGTTGTTCTTAATCAATCCCAGCAATACCAGTATCAATCCCCTTTTTACAACCTTCCACATCAGCTTCTGTTTAGAGGCGCCGTTTTCCAATTGCCTGCCTATGGAATAAGGAGTAGCTACTCCCGCAATAAAAAGGAACAACGGGAATATAAGGTCATATACCCTGAAGCCGTGCCATTCGGGATGTGAGAACTGGTGCGACAAACCCTGCCAGAACGGAGCCCCTGTTACTTTGGCAAGCGAATGAAAAATTCGTTCGCCTCCAATAATCCAGAACATATCAAAACCTCTTAATGCATCTAAAGAATGAAGACGTTGCAGGCTGGATGGATGTGTCATATAACCACAGAGCGTTTTGGCGAGGTTGAATAATCAATCATACGGTGATAAATTCCAAAATACAAAATACAAGAAACAAATAGAAAGTTTTAGTCCGGATTGTTGATTATTCTCTTCTGCCGGAAAATGTATTTTGGAACTTGTATCTTGGTTGTTGGAACTTGTATCTTGTAATCCGAAACTTGTATCTTGAGCCCTACTTTTGTTTTTTATTGTTATTGTGGATGTTGAAGTCATTGCCATTTTATCTTTTTCTTGTTATCCTGTTTTGCTGTGGGTGTAAAAACACGGTAGAGAAAGTATATATTCCTCCCGCAGATCCGCTGTTTACGCAACTGGACAAATCTTTAACCGGCATTGCCTTCAGGAATGATTTGCAGGAAGATGCCAGCTTTAATGTTTTTAACTACCGCAACTTTTATAATGGCGGCGGGGTAGGCATTGGCGATATCAACAACGATGGGCTGGCAGATGTATATTTTACCAGCAACATGGGTAAAAATCATCTGTATCTCAATAAAGGCAACATGCAGTTTGAAGACATTACCAGCACAGCAGGTGTGGGTGGAACCAAAGCATGGAGCACTGGTGTATCGATGGTAGATATTAACGGCGACGGATTGCTGGATATTTATGTGTGCAACTCGGGCAATATTGAGGGAGACGACAAGGCGAATGAGCTTTTCATTAACCAGGGCAATCTCACGTTTAAGGAGCAGGCAGCCATTTATGGGCTGGAAGAAAAGCAAGGCCTTACAACGCACGCTGCTTTTTTTGATTACGACCTCGACGGCGACCTGGATTGCTATATATTGAACAATAGTTTCAGGCAAATAGGCAGCTTTGGGTATAATAAAAACATACGCACTGTGCGCGATCCTAAAGGCGGGCACAAACTATACCGCAACGATAATGGGAGGTTCAACGATATAAGTGAGCAGGCAGGCATTTACGGAAGTGAAATTGGATTTGGGCTTGGGGTAAGCATTGCCGATAT
The DNA here is from genome assembly GCA_051958655.1 of Agriterribacter sp. GTDB lineage: Bacteria > Bacteroidota > Bacteroidia > Chitinophagales > Chitinophagaceae > Agriterribacter. Next base: position 9,550 of record JBQCFW010000005.1, read on the forward strand.
TAACGGCGACCATTGGCCGGACATTTATGTAAACAACGATTTTTTTGAAAAAGATTACCTCTACATCAATCAGCAGAACGGCACATTTAAAGAAGCTGTGGAAGATTATCTCGGACATCTGAGCCTTGCATCGATGGGCGCCGATATAGGCGATATCAACAACGATGCTTTGCCCGATATCTTTACAACAGAAATGTTACCCGATGACGACTATCGTTTAAAAACGGTTACCAAGTTCGACGATTATGATGTATTTAACGCAAAGGTAAAGGGCGACTTTTATTACCAGTACCTGCAAAATGCGCTGCACCTTAACAATGGTGATCATACCTTTTCGGAAATAGCATTTCTTGCTCATACTGCGGCTACGGACTGGAGTTGGGGCGCGTTGATCTTTGACCTTGACAACGATGGCTGGAAGGATATTTATGTTTGCAATGGTATTTACAAAGATATTACCAACCAGGATTTTATCGACTTCCTGGCGAACGACAGGAATAAGATCAAAGTACTGGCGGAGGGCAGGTTCGACTTCAGAGAATTTCTTGACTCGATAGGAAGCACGCCCATCGCCAATTATGCCTTAATGAACCAGCATGACCTCTCGTTCAGGAATCAATCGCATGAGCTGGGGTTGGGCATGCCCAGCTATAGCAACGGAGCAGCGTATGGCGACCTGGATAATGACGGCGATCTGGACATCGTGGTAAACAATGTTAACATGGATTGTTTTGTATACCGGAACAATACATCTTCCAAAAGCAACAATCACTATCTTAAAGTGAAGCTGCAGGGCGAGGGCATGAATACCAACGGTATAGGGGCAAAAGTTACTGTATACAGCAACAATGAAAGAAAAGACATTTACCAGGTACTTTCTCACGGGTTCCAGTCTAGCTCCGACCGGGTAATGAATTTTGGATTGGGAAACCAGCAGCAAATAGATTCGGTGGTAGTGCTATGGCCTAATCTCTTGCAGCAAACATTGTTCAACATCACTGCAGATACGTTACTGGTATTAAAACAAGTGGACGCAAAAACGGGCGTTAAAGCCCAGCCCGCCGTTACACCAATGTACGAAGAGATCAGTACATCGGACATTACTGGCGCTACGGCACATGCTGAAAACATTTTTATTGATTTTGATAAAGAACGGCTTATACCGCGCATGTTGTCGATGGAAGGGCCTCAATGCGCAGTGGCAGATGTAAACGGTGATGGAATGGACGATTTTTTTACAGGAGGCGCCAGGGGAGATTCGGGCAAGCTCTTTATACAGCGCAATGGCAGGTTCGTGCGTTCCGACCAGGAGGCATTTAGGGAAACTAACGCCAACGACCAAACGGGGATCGTATTTTTTGACGCAGACAGTGACGGAGACAATGACCTTTTAGTAACATACGGTGGTAACGAAGGCAGAGATTCGGCTGGCGGATTGCAGCCGCGGTTATACATCAACGATGGCAAAGGCAATTTTGGACTTGCCCCGGGAAGATTGGGTGGAATAAGCCTCACGGCATCGTGCGCCGTTGTTGCCGACGCTAACGCCGATGGGCACCCGGATGTTTTTATCGGTGGCAGAACAATACCCGGGCAGTATGGCTTCAGCCCGGTATCATACCTGCTCATAAATAATGGCAAAGGAACCTTCAGCGATCAAACCGCCTTGCTGGCGCCCGATCTGCAAAAAGCGGGTATGGTAACCGATGCTGCCTGGACAGACACAGATGGGGATGGCAAACCGGAATTGATTGTGGTGGGAGACTGGATGCCCGTAACCATTTTTAAGCAAACCGGTGGGAAGTTTACCAAAACGGAACTTCCGGTTTCCAATGGCTGGTGGAATTGCATACAGGCAAGCGATCTGGATGGGGATGGTTTGCCTGACCTGGTATTGGGAAATCTTGGGCTGAACTCTAAAATCAAGGGCAACGCATCGCGGCCGGTAGAACTATATGTAAAGGATTTCGATGGTAATGGACACACCGAGTCTGTATTGTGTTATTATAAGTTTGACAGCATTTCGTATCCCTTGCCGCTCCGGGGCGATATGATCATGCAAGTACCGGATTTAAAGAACAAGTTCCTGAAGTATTCGGATTACGCGGGAAAAACCATCGATAAAATTTTTACACAGCAAGCGCTTGAAGGCGCGCTGATCCGCAAGGCCAACCAGTTGCAAACCTGTATTGCCCTGAACGACGGCAAAGGAAATTTCACGCTCGCCGCCCTCCCGTTGCGTGCGCAGTTTTCGCCGGTATATGGTATACTCATCAACGACCTTGATGCCGACGGCAAAAAAGATATATTGCTTGGAGGAAACTTTTTTGGGGTGAAACCCGAAATTGGCAGGTACGATGCCAGCTACAGTTGCTTTTTAAAGGGTGATGGCAAAGGAAACTTCAGCTTTGTTCCTAACCTGTATACGGGTATGATCATTAAAGGTGAAGTACGCGATATTGTAGAGGTAAGGGTTGTTAAATCGCCACGCATTCTCTTTGTAAAGAACAACGACCGGTTGCAGTTATTTCAGAAAAAGCACCGGTAATTTTTGGGGAAGGGGATTAAACTCGCCGCAGATTCGCAGATAATCCTTCATTTGCGAATCTGCGGCAAAAACGAGTTTTCACTAGCAAAACTAACGTTCACACCCTGTCGGTCAGACCGCCAGCCGCACTCAATACCCGCTCTGGCGGGCCGACCGGCATTTCCATCGGCACGCCCAAAGGGCGGTCTGATGGACGGCGTTGGTTGAAAAAAAGAGATTAAACTCGCCGCAGATTCGCGGATAATCCTTCATCTGCGGCTATCAAATTTACCCCATTACTGCGCGCCATTTGTCAGATTCGGCATACTGCTTTATCAGTTCGTTGCGCTTGCTGAGGAGGGTTTCAAAGTATTTTTTCATGAAGAGCTTTCCAAGCATGCCACCCACCGCGTCGCGGGGTTCTTCCATTTCCACCATATCTATTACAATGGTACCATTGTCGACGGGTTTAAAATAATGTTCGTGACGAAAGCTTTTTAAATCGCCTTTTACCTGTTCTTCTACAAATTTTTCATTTACATCCATTTCTATTATCCGCGCTGTTAAAGCACGGGTTTTACCGAGGTGTTTGGCAGACAAGGTTACCGTATCGCCCTCTTTTACCAGTATACCGGTGGCGCTGGCGTTCAGGTGTTCCTTTCTTGTTTCAAGAGCTTTTTTATAAACGGTTGTATTGCGGCAAAGGTCAAATACCCTTTCTACAGGCGCCTTAATAAAGGTAGTTAAATGGATGAGCGACATAGGATGTTGTAGATTTTGGTTGTTGTAAAAAGCGCTTGCTTTGGCTGGAGAAAGCAAGCACAGGGTATAAACGAAAAACTGCTTAGGATTGTTGTTGTACAAAAGGCAATTTTGATACTTTGGCTTTAAGCAGCTTATCTCTCACCTCAATATAAATTTCGCTGTCTATGGGCGAAAACTCCGTAGTAACATAGCCCATGCCTATTGCCCTGCCCAGTGTTGGCGATTGTGTTCCCGATGTTACCCTGCCAATGAGGTTGCCTTCGGCATCTTTAATGCGATAGTCGTGCCTGGGAATGCCTTTATCAATCATTTCAAAACCTACCAGTTTTTTATCGGCTCCGGCAGATTTTTGTTTTTGCAGGTATTCGCTGGCGGTAAAATTTTTTGAGAATTTGGTGATCCAGCCAAGTCCTGCTTCAAGCGGCGTGCTGAAATCGTCGATATCATTTCCATACAAACAATAGCCCATTTCCAGCCTTAATGTATCTCTCGCACCCAGTCCAATAGGTTTTAAACCCTGGGGAGTGCCGGCTTCAAAAATTGCATTCCATATTTTTTCGGCATTGCCCTCTTTGTCTTCAAAATATATTTCCACGCCCCCCGCTCCGGTATAACCGGTAGCGCTGATGAGCACATTATCCACACCCGCAAATTTGCCTTTTACAAAAGTGTAATATTTCAGGTTGAGAATATCCAATTCTGTAAGTGGCTGCAATATTTTGGTGGCGTTGGGTCCCTGCACAGCCAGCAAACAGGTTTTGTCTGAAATATTATGCATTTCGGCCCCCGATGTGTTGTGATGATCCATCCAGTCCCAGTCCTTTTCAATATTCGAGGCATTTACCACGAGCATATAAACCCCTGTTTTTCCGGCATCAGGATTATGCTCTTCAATGCAATACACCAGCAAATCATCTACTATACCACCGTTTTCGTTGGTCATGCAGCTGTATTGAATCTTCCCGGGAGACAGTTTCGAAGCATCGTTGGTGGTAACCCTTTGTATAAGATCGAGCGCGTGCTCACCTTTAATAATAAACTCACCCATGTGGCTAACATCAAATACACCGGCATTGTTGCGCACGGTTGCATGCTCGTCGTTAATGCCTGTATAACTAACGGGCATATTAAAGCCTGCAAAATCTACCATTTTTGCACCTGCTGCTATGTGTTTGTTTACAAAGGGAGTTTGTTTCATCCGCGTATTTTTATAGTTTTTAGGCGATAACGAGCTTTATATTTCTGTTCTTTGAGTAATGTTTTCCCCCGGCTGGCTTTTAAACCAACTGCTGTACATAAGATAATTGTTGGCAATACGGTTTATTTCTCCGCTGATAAGCTCCTGCGAAACGTCTTTTACCTTTTTAGCAGGCACGCCGGCGTAAATGCTTCCGGCTTCCACGTTCGTGCCCTCTAGCACTACGGCTCCGGCCGCAATAATAGAATTGCTGCCTATTACCGCATTGTCCATTACAATAGCACCCATCCCTATCAAAACATTGTCGTGTACCGTACATCCGTGAACAATGGCATTGTGCCCGATGCTTACGTTGTTGCCAATAACAGCCTGCGTTTTTTGATAGGTGCAATGTATCACAGCCCCATCCTGTATGTTTACCTTGTTTCCAATCCTGATGGCATTTACATCGCCCCTTACAACCGCATTGAACCACACGCTGCAATCATCGCCCATTACAACATCGCCAACAATGGTGGCATTAGGCGCCAGAAAACAATTGTTTCCAAATGTGGGCAATACTTGTTTAACAGGTAAGATGAACGCCATGAGATGAAATTAGAAAACCAACAATCAAATAACAAGAACCAAATAACAAGAATCAAATATCAAGAACCAAATAATAAGAAGCAAGAACCAAAATCAAATTTCAAGAACCAAATTTCAAGAAACCAATCTGCTGCTTCAATCTCAAACCTGCCTGCCGGCAGACAGGTCAGAAATCAGCAATCACAAATCAGCAATTCCTTAGTGGCTTACAAGCGAAATATCAAAATTCACGAGGTCGATGAACTGTTGTATGCGTTCGTCAATTTCGCTGCGCTTTAATTCTTTTAAGCGGGTGGTACCGAATTTTTCAACACAAAACGAAGCGATGGCAGACCCTACAATGATGGCAGATTTCATGCCTTCGAATGAAAAATCTTTGGTACTGTCGAGGTAGCCGGTAAAGCCCCCGGCAAAAGTGTCGCCGGCGCCGGTGGGGTCAAACACTTCCTCTAACGGAAGTGCCGGGGCAAAAAACACATGGTCGCCATGAAAAAGCAAAGCCCCATGTTCTCCTTTTTTAATCACTACATATTTGGGGCCCATTTTCATGATCTCTTTAGCACCACGCACCAACGAATATTGTGCGCTCAGTTGACGGGCTTCACTATCATTTACCAGCAGCACATCTACATGTTTCAGCACTTTTTCAAGATCGGGCATAGCCGATTCCATCCAGAAGTTCATGGTATCGAGCACCGTTAGTTTGGGACGTGTTTTCAATTGCTGTATTACACTCAACTGAACGGCCGGCGAAAGATTTCCCAGCATCAGCACATCTGCACCCTGGTAACTGTCGGGCACCACCGGTTCAAACTCGCCCAGCACATTTAATTGTGTTTCGAGCGTATCGCGGGTGTTCATATCCATATGATACCTGCCGCTCCAGAAAAATGATTTCTTATCTTTTTTAATCTGCACGCCTTCCATTTGCACGCCGCGCCCCGCCAGTAAATCCAGCTCCTCCTGCGGAAAATCGCCTCCTACCACTGATATCTGGTTTACCGGGCGGGTAAAGTTAGAGGCACTCCAGGCGATATAGGTAGCAGCTCCTCCCACTATTTTATTGCTTTTGCCAAAAGGTGTTTCAATTGCATCGAAAGCCATGGAGCCTACTACTATTAACGACATGATTTTTTTTATTTGATGAAGAATTTTGTTCTACCACATAGAAACATAGAAAACTTTAGTTTATGGTTTAGTGTTCTTTGTATTTTAAAACGATAAACGTCAAATTTTATACAAACCAGGCTATGTGCCTATGTGGTAAAGTCGCGTGCAAAACTACGTGTATTAGGGGTGCCTTAAAAATTTTTTACCTGCCGCCGCAGGCACACAACTTTTATAAAAAATTATATTTGCTTATGGAATTCAACAATTTCGTAGCCAGCCTGCAACAACCTGCACCGCCTGCTGCTGTTTCGGCCTACCTGCAGGCGTTGTGGTACGATGGCAAGGGAAACTGGGACAAAGCCCACGACATTATACAGGATGTGGAAGACAGCACCGCTGCATGGATACATGCGTACCTGCATCGCAAAGAAGGCGATAATGGCAACGCGCGCTACTGGTACAACCGGGCAGGAAGGAAATTTCCGTCTTCCTCGTTGCAGGAAGAGTGGGAGGAAATTACAGCCACACTGTTGCAGCACTCATAACCTTCGCTAAGCATCTCAAGCCTGCAAAATGAGGGCATGATGGCGCAGCCTTAATGAGCGTTATGATGCTCGGTCTGTTCGGTACCATGTTCGGCTTTTTTTGCATGATGATCGTCGAAAACGCCGAAGCTTACAAAAATATACAGGAACAAAACAAACGATACTATTCCCCATACAAGAGGAGTAAGCCAATTTATTTTTTCGTGCGTATCGTGTGCGTTAGATGCCATGGCTGATTGTATTTATAAATGATGAAAGAACGCTGCAAAATAATAAAACTCTTTCTTTTGGAATTGAATGGCTGAAGATATTTGACTGGCAGGTTTTTAGGCCTTCGAAAAACTGCCGCGATGTATCGCGTTTTGCGACACCATCATTTCATTTTTGTTGAGGAACAAATTATCGACGCTCTACTATATACACCTTCTTCCTTCCACCTTATTCCCTACACCTTATGCCCCATACCTTATGCCCTAAACCTTATGCCTTACACCCTTTCCGCATATTGAACCATCCTTGCCACCAAATCCGCATCAGGACAATTCGCCAGGTATTTTTCCTTTTCGGAAGGTTTGCAAACGCCGGGGTAATCTCCTTCCTTCAACTCAACATCTTCAATAAGCTGGAAATGGAGGTGCGGCGGCCAATTTCCGTTTTCGTGCGGTTCACCGAAATGGCCTATTAGCTCTCCGTATACTACATATTGGCCCACAGAAAATTTTTGCAGATCGGCCAACGACAGATGTCCATACAATGAATAAAACGCTTTGCCTTCTAACTGGTGCAGCAAAATGAGCGTGGCTCCATAATCGCCATCGTTATTATTAAAAGCAAAGCTGTGTACCATGCCTCCCATAAAAGCATACACCGGTGTATTAGCTTTTCCCCATATATCCAGCCCCAGATGAATACTGCGCGGCTCTTCTCCTCTTTTATTAAACAGTAACGATCTTAAATAGATAGCCCGGTTTTCTCCATAGCCTCCAACAGCATAAGTACTTCCATGTATTTGCAGCAAGTGATCGATATACGCTGAGAAGTTTTTTGTGTCGTTGAAAACATCGGCAGACAGATTGGTATTGCTTTCAGAAAGATCGAGCAACAGCAATTTATTTTCAGAAGGTTTAAAAGGAACGATGTAGTGGAAAGTTCGATTGTGTTTTGATAGTATGTTCGACAATTCTGAAATCATGCGTATTTTTTTTAAAAAAGTACATAGTAAAAAATACAGTTTCTGCGTATTTATACGTTGGTATTATGATGAAATAAAAATAGATGGTTTGCACGCATAGTTTGTTATTCAGTTTTTGTTATTATTGCTAACTATTTAATTTTTAAATTGCAGAGTTGTAGTTGATTGCCGCTAGTTTTTTGTAACTTACTAAAAAAATCAGCCCTACCGGAAACTCACCTGCTTTATTTCATTCAAAGTAATTTGGGAAAAAGTAACACAATAGAAAAAAACCCCTTATCGAAATGTTTGTATATACTCCCGTGGGCAGCAAGATAACCATACTGATCGTAGACGATCATAAGCTGATCAGAGACACTTGGTCTTTTATTCTCAACAGTGATCCCCGTTTCCAGGTAATTGCCGAAACGGATTCCGGTAAAGACGCCATTGACTTGGCCGAGAAAAACCATCCTGATATTATTCTCATGGACATTAACATGAGTCCCATGAATGGTTTTGAAGCCACCAAAGAAATCCGGAAAATTTCCCCTGCTTCAAAAGTAATAGGCGTTTCCATGCATTCGCAACCAGCCTATGCAAAGAAAATGCTGCAGGTAGGTGCTGTAGGATATATTACAAAAAACTCATCTAAAGAAGAAATGATCGGCGCCATCAGCGAAGTGGCATCGGGCAGCAAGTATATCTGTAACGAAGTTAAATCCATCCTGTCTGAACAAATATTGGAAGACAGCGAAAAGCCGGATGTTAACCTCCTGTCTCAAAGAGAGGTTGAAATCATCGACCTGATCAAACAAGGGCAGTCTTCGCGCGAAATAGCCCAGCAGCTGAATATTACCCTCAAAACAGTAGAGGTTCACCGCCATAACATTTTAAAAAAGCTGAATTTAAAAAATACCGCTGCGCTGGTTAACTTTATCAACAACGCAGGAATAGGGTAGGTTCGTAGAAATAGTTTAGCTTGCACAAAGGCCTGCAACAATAAAACATGCCTGGTTTTGATGAATGCCGGAACTGTTCGTTACTACCATTCAAACAAATTTGCACTGGGAAGATAAAGCTGCCAACCTGGACATGCTTGCCCGCAAAATAGATGCGCTGCAAGGCCGGGTTGAAATAGTGATACTGCCCGAAATGTTCAGCACCGGCTTCAGCATGCACCCCCAAAAGCTGGCAGAAACGATGGATGGTCCTTCGGTGCAATGGATGAAGGACATTACAGCACGCAAAAAAATCATTCTTACCGGAAGTATTATCATTGAAGAAAACGGTTTGTATTATAACCGGCTGTTATGGGTGCAGCCCAACGGCACTATAGGCTATTACAATAAACGTCACCTGTTTGCATTTGCCGGAGAGGATCAGCATTATGCCGCAGGCGATAAGCGTTTGATAGCATCGGTAAAAGGATGGAAGATCAACCTGCAGGTTTGCTACGACCTGCGGTTCCCGGTTTGGTCCCGCCAAACTCTTACGCCTTATCAAAATAAGGTTTTGCCCGAATACGATATGCTGGTATATGTTGCCAACTGGCCCGAAAAAAGAAGCCTTGCCTGGAAAACATTGCTGCAGGCAAGGGCAATAGAAAATCAATGTTATGTTGTGGGAGTTAACAGGGTGGGTAACGACGGCAACAATATTTACCACAACGGCAATTCTATGATCATTGATCCGCTCGGGAACATATTGTATCAACAGGCAGACAAAGAAGATATTTTTACATGCGCACTTGAAAAGGAAGTGCTTGAAAAAGCGCGCAACCAGTTTCCGTTCTGGAAAGATGCAGATCATTTTGTAATAATGCCCGAACTAAAATCTGAAGACGATACCGATGAGTAAAAACATAGCATATACCAATGCCACGATATTTACCGGCAATGGAAAACAAACAGGTAAAACCATCTTCGTAAAAAACAATATTGTTGAAAGCATAACCTACGCAGCAACTAAAGGTGAAGCTTATACGCAGATAGATTTAAAAGGGCATAACATAGCGCCTGCGTTTATTGATCTCCAGATTTATGGCGCCGACGGAAAACTCTTTTCAAGCCATACTACTCCCGAATCCATTGCTGCCACTTATCAGTACTGCCTTAACGGTGGCTGCTCGCATTTTATGATCACCCTTGCAACCAATACGATTGAAAAATTCCTGGAAGGCATTGAAGCGTCAAAACTATACCTGCACCAAGGTGGAAAAGGACTGTTGGGTTTGCATCTTGAAGGTCCCTATATCAACCCCGTAAAGAAAGGAGCACATATAGAAGCCTGCATTAAAAAGCCAACCCTGCAGGAAGTACAGATGTTGCTTGATAAAGGACAAGGCGTTATTAGGATGATGACATTGGCGCCCGAAATGTGCGACGAAGAGATTATCAAATTGCTTATAAGCCACAACGTTATCGTATCGGCCGGGCATAGCAATGCTACCTACCAGCAGGCTAAAAAAGGATTTTTGCTAGGCATTCCGGCAGCCACGCACCTCTTCAATGCCATGTCGCCCTTTCAAAGCCGCGAACCGGGATTGGTAGGTGCTATTTACGACGATCCCGCGGTAAAGGCCAGTATTGTAGCCGACGGTGTGCATGTAGATTATGTGTCGCTCAAGCTCAGTAAGAAGCTGATGGGCGAGCGACTGTTCTTTATTACCGACGCAGTAACGACAAGCGATAGTGGCGGATATTCACATGTGTTTAAAGGCGACCGGTATACATTGCCTAACGGCACGCTTTCGGGTTCGGCGTTAACCATGATGCAGTCTGTAAAAAATGTAATTACACACACCGATATCGCACTTGAAGAAGCATTGCGCATGGCTTCCACCTATCCCGCATCTCTGCTGAAGCAGCGCGTACCTTTCGGAAAAATTGAAGCAGGGTATGCTGCTGATTTTGTAGTGTTTGACGATAAACTGGAAGTGAAGGAAGTGATTACGTTGTAAAGCAATCAGCCGTCAGCATGAGCGATCAGCTTCTGGACCCATAAGGTCCGCAACGCTGCTTTGCCGGACGGCAGACCTTATAGATCGTTTGCCCTTCCCTTATTACTTATCACTTACCTCTTATCACTCTTACACCTTACGCCTGATTTTCATAAATTCGCCAGATCATCTGCTAAGGCTAATTTTTTCGCATCATGAAGTATTGCATATTCCTTTTTTGTTGTTTGATTGTCTCCGTGTCTTCGTTTCCGCAACGTACTAGTCAGTTACCTGCACAGCAGTGGGTAGACAGTGTATTCAACACTTTGAACGATGATGAAAAGATCGCCCAGCTGATGATCGTCCGGCTGTCATCTATCAACGCCACTACACGAAAAGTAACTTTTTACGATGCCGAGGTTTTAGAGGCGATCAATAAATACAATATTGGAGGTATCTGCCTTTTCCAGGGCGGGCCTGTTACACAGGCCAACTATGTCAATCAAATGCAGGCAGCGGCCAAAACGCCTTTGCTCGTTTGCATTGATGGAGAGAACGGACTAGGCATGCGTATGGACAGTGTGGTTTCGCTTCCAAGACAAATGATGATGGGCGCAGTGCAGGACTCAAAACTTATATACGATTACGGGAAATGGGTGGGTGAACAATGCCGCAGGGAAGGAATACAGGTAAACTATGCGCCGGTTGTAGACATCAATAACAATCCTGCCAACCCTGTTATCAACGACCGTTCTTTTGGTGAAAATAAGTACCGCGTAGCTGAGCTGGGAACGCAGTACATGAAGGGCATGCAGGATGCAGGCATCATGGCCTGCGCCAAACATTTTCCCGGGCATGGTGATGTTGCGGTGGATTCGCACTATGATCTTCCGGTAATTAATAAAAGCCGCGAGCAATTGGATTCGCTGGAGTTATACCCTTTTCGTGAGTTGATAAAAGCCGGAGTGGGCAGCGTTATGATTGCGCATTTGTTTATTCCGGCTATCGACAATACGGCTAATCGAGCCACGTCTATTTCGAAAAACAATGTTACAGGACTATTGAGGAACGAGCTGGGATATAACGGACTCACTTTTACCGATGCACTGGAAATGCAGGGCGTGAAGAAATTTTTTCCTGATGGAAAAGCCTCGGCAGAATCGTTGATAGCGGGTAATGATATGCTTTGCCTGCCGGGCGACATTCCGGGAAGTATTGAGGAAATTAAAAAAGCCATTCGTAAAAAAGACCTTAGCTGGGAACAGGTAAATGCCAGCGTAAAAAAAGTGCTGCTTGCCAAATACAACTATGGATTGAGCAACTGGCAGCCGGTTAATACGCACAACCTTACAGAAAACCTGAATGCCAAAAGCAACGAAATCAGGAAGAACATTGCGGAAAACGCGCTTACGGGTCTCCGTAATGAAGACAATGTTATTCCGCTTTTACCCGGGCAGGTAAGCAAAATAACCGGTAAAACGCAGCGGGTGGCTTACCTGGGTATAGGTATTAGCAGCGATAATGCGTTTGCCAGGCAAATGAGAAGCAACTATAACGCCGATGCATTTTACTTTAACTATAAAGAAGATGCGGGACGAATTGCCACCCTGGCGGCCACATTACAAATGCGATACGATGTTGTGGTAATTGGCATACATGCGTACAATCGTTTTCCGGCTAATAATTTCGGTATCAGTTCTGCCACTATACAATTGCTGCAACAGGTGCAGGCTCTTCCCGCCGCTGTTACCTTTGTTTTTGGCAACCCATACGCTATTAAAAATTTTTGCGGTGCAAGAAACATGGTTGCCTGTTATGAAGATGATGCCATTACCCACCAGGCAGCGGCAGATGTATTGAAAGGCGCTATAGCCACCAAGGGCAAACTGCCTGTTACTGTTTGCGATTCGTTTCCATCCGGAAGCGGGATACAAACGCCCGTTGTTGCCGGAATATACCAAACCAGCATGGATGTAGTTGCCGGGAAATTCAAAGCGGTGGATTCTATTGCCACCCATGCAATTCAACAACACGCTGCACCGGGCATGACGGTAATGGCAGTAAAAGACGGGAAGATAGCATTCTACAAATCGTATGGCCATTATACTTACGACAGTACAGAAAAAGTAAATGTTGAAACGTTGTACGATATGGCTTCGGTTACAAAAATATGTGCCACCACTTTATCGGTAATGCGTTTATACGACCAGGGTAAAATTGACCTTGATAAAACCTTAGGCGATTACCTGCCATGGGTAAGGGGAACGAACAAACAGAAATTAAAAATAGAAGATATTTTGCTTCACCAGGCTGGCTTAAAGGCTTTCATTCCTTTTTACAGGGAAACGATTGATACGGCTACGGGCGTTGCATTACCGGGGTTTTATGCGCACGATCAATCTGCTGCATATAGTGTACGGGTTGCCGATACCATGTATATGCGCACCGCGTGGAAAGACACCATTTATAAAAGAATATTGCAAAGTGAAGTAGGTGCGCACAACAGGTATATATACAGCGACAATGATTTTATTTTCCTGGGAAAGATAGTTGAATCGGTGTCGGGCATGCCGCTCGATGAGTATATTCAGAAAGAACTGTATCGCAAGCTTGGATTGACCGATGCAGGATTTTTACCGCTGAAACGTTTTCCGAAGAGCCGTATTACTCCTACAGAAAATGAAAAGATATTCCGCCGGCAACTGATCCGCGGCGATGTGCACGACCCAGGTGCGGCCATGTTTGGAGGAGTAGCCGGGCATGCAGGATTGTTCAGCAATGCTTACGACCTTTCTGTAATGATGCAGATGCTGCTGGACGGTGGCAAATACAATGGCTACTATTTCTTTTCACCCGAAACGATACAAACGTTTACGGTTAAACGAAGCAAGATCAGTCGCCGGGCGCTAGGCTTCGACCGTCCGATGGACGACAATGCCACCAGCAAAGACCCTTATCCTTGCAGGAACGCTTCGCAGCAAACATTTGGTCATACCGGCTTTACGGGAACCTGTGTTTGGGTTGATCCGAAATATGATCTTATATACATTTTCCTTAGCAACCGCGTAAACCCTGATGGCAACAGCCCGATATTAGGGCGCCTGAGCGTAAGGGGGAATATACAGGATGCGATTTATGAAGCGTTGATCAAATAGGAGGAGCCCATCCTGACCTTCCCAAGGGGAAGGAACTCAACGCACATGGCCCACTTATTAAAGAGGTTTATTACTAAAAATCGGTACAGAACGCTGACTGTTGACTGCTCTCAGTTCACAGCTACGAATAGCGGGCCAGGGGCGCACGACTCCTCCCCTTCGGGGGAGGCAGGAAGGGGCTTCTACTGGTACCTCCTCCTCATTACCGCAATATAAATTACGGCAAACAAAATAATCAATGCAACGGGCAACGCTATATTCACAATTTGCCAGAAAGATTTGCTTTCATCGAGCTTCTTTTTATCGAGCAGGCGAAGGGTATAATCTTTACCGCGTGTTTTTAGTATTTCCGGGTTGCCCACCAGGTATTCCAGGCTGTTCTGCAAAAACTCTTTATTGGCATACTTGTAATGCGTAAAAGCATTCTCACCCATTTGCAATGGTCCATCGCTTTGCGACACTTCATTGGTAACAATATCTGCATCAGATACCACGATCATTTTATTACCCTCCGGGGATGATGGCTTGAAAGGCTTTTTATAAATATTTGCCAGGCTGTCTTTAACCGCCTGCGAAATGCGATTGGCAAACAAAGAGCTGAACTGCCCTTCCAGGAGTACAGCTACCGGAGCCTTTCCTTTATTAAACGTTTTTAGATCTTCTTGGGTTTGTGCGCTGTTAAGTTCCACCCGGGCCGGAGTGGTAGTAATGCGCGTATTGCCCGACGAAGCCAGCAATATTGTTTTTTGAATGCCCTGCGATTGAACGGTATCAATAGACTGCGGAAATTGCGCCAAAACATAATCCAGGTTTTTAGCAATGGGATTGTTGTTGGGTGAAGTAAGCAAGGGGAAGTAAGTCCAGTTCATTAATTGCAACTGCGGCCGGTCGCCCATCGATCCCACCGCCATTGGTATCTGGCTGCAATTCAAATCCTGCACCAGGTCGGGATTGATGCGTACCCCATATTTGAATAAAAGATCGTCGATGTTCAGCCCCATATCAAACGCAACAAAATTGCCCTGGGTGCGCCTCAGGCTATCGAGGCTGGCATACAGGTTATCAATCATCCAAACCAGTTTCCCGCCGTTCATTACATATTGATCCAGCTTCAGCTTTTGGGCATCATTAAATCCAAGCTGCGGTTTTACTACCAGCAATGCGTCAAAAAAATCGGGTATCACCGGCACGCTGTCTATCGGCAACATACTGAATCCATATTCCTGCTTAATGGTGCGCTGTATCAGGTCGTACACGCTAAGATTCTGCGGCTCTCCGTTTCCCGTTAGGTAACCAATAACCGGCACTGTGTCGCGCACAATTTTATCGATAGAGCCGGCAAACTTGTATTCCAGCAAAGCCTCTGCACTGTTCAGCGATTCCAGTCCGCCTGCCATGTCCAGTCCTTTCAACAGGTTTACACCCAATACCCTGTCCTGGTATTCAATCAATGCCCCCGGGTATACCAACCGTTGTTCCTCTCCTTCTCCCCGCTTCATTTGTGCCTTTACGTTAGTTGGGTTAATGCCGAGTTGCTGCAACGAATCAATCAAAATCATTTTAGAGGAATCGTTCATTCCCTCGCCGGGTTGACGGAAATAATATTGAATATTGTTACCCCCAATTTCTTTAAACTCCTGCAACATATCTTTTGTGCTGCCGGCCAGCTTTTTAAACCCTACGGGCAAATCTCCTTCAAGAAATACAGTAATGGTAACCGGTTCTTTTAAAGAACGTATTACGCTACGCGAGGCTTCAGAAATAGTATATCTTTTCTCTGCAGTTAAGTCGATGCGGTTGTGCCACCGGGCAGCAAGGAGGTTAACAATTACCAACCCCACCAGTGCATACAACCATCCGTATTTTGAAAAAAACAGCTTCTTCATGAGGATAGATTCAGCGATTCAATAATTTTTTATGGGTAATAAACAGGAAGAAGACCACCAGCGTCAAAAAATAAATAATATCCCTCGAATCCAGGGCGCCGCGGCTAAGGCTCCTGTAGTGAAAGTCCATTCCAATCATTTCAATAATATAATCCAGCCCGCCCTGGAAAGAACCGATTTTACTAATGGCGGCAAAGCCACTGTATAGCAAAAAGCAAATGAAAGCGCTGATTAAAAACGATACTACCGCATTGCCGGTAAAGCTGCTGCAGCATATGCCTACTGCTGTAAATGCAGCCGCCAGAAAGCACAAACCAACATACGAACCTGCTATGCCGCCACTATCAATGCCGCCATCGGAAAGACCGTAAATGGTAAACACATACACCAGCGTTGGTAGCAAAGCAACCAAAACAATCATTAAGCTGGCAATATATTTCCCGGCAATAATGCTCCACTTACTTAACGGGCGGGTAACCAGTACTTCGTAAGTGCCGGCTTTAAACTCATCGGCAAAACTGCGCATGGTAATGGCGGGAATAAGTAATAATAAAATCCCGGGCGCCAGTTCAAAAAATTGTTCCAGGGTGGCATAGCCGGCATCAAAAATATTGGTATCGGGAAAAACAAACAGGAACAAGCTGCTTAGCAGCAGGAAAATGATAATAGCAATATAGCCTGTAAGATTGCTGAAAAACTGCCTTAGCTCTTTTTTACAAATCGCAAACATGAATTAGTTTATTCTGGATTACTGGAACACACCTGTAGAATCAAAAATACAATTGTGTACCCACAAGCAGCGAAATTTATAGATAATAGTATTTAAAATTATGTCACGGCAGGGGTTGACGCCTTTGTAGCCGGGTGAAGATCACAGTTGTCTGTTGCTACCAAAACATAAACCACCCGCTCGCCGCCGTGGTTCGTGTCTCACGAATCACGAATAGTTTCGCGCCGTTGTTAGTATGCAGTATGGATAATGTGAGTGGCGTACCAACAACAGAAGCGAAGCCGCTGATTATACAGTACATCCTAATTGTTGTTGGTGAAGCACCATAGCCGTCAACTGAAGAACAATGTCATGCCTACGGCACTCTTTCTCTTTTGGATGGGGAAGATGACTTCGCCGCAGGCTCGCCATGACGGCAAGGGGTTGACGCCTTTGTAGAATCGGCTTTCAGCGATCAGCGATCAGTTTTCAGAGGAAACGCAAGAACCGAAATTTAAGATAAGATGCAAAAAAAAGATCCAAGATACAAGTTGCAAAAAACAAGATCCAAGAACCAAAAATTGATAAAAATTATCATTAGCCTGCCATCATCCCAATCTCAAATCAGAAATCTCAAATCTCAAATTTGCTATGGTGCCAGCGATATGTTAACCGTTACCCCCGCTCGTGTGGTAGTCATCGGTGCAGAAGACGAAATATAGGGCAATCGTCTTTGCTGATCGAAATAAAATTTAAGCTGAATGCGATTGCTCAATACATAATCAATAGTAGGATAGATAATAATTACTTTTTGTCCATTGGTTGCAAATGCATTTTCCTGGTCAAGCCTGCTATTAGCAGTAATATCATCCTGGATGCTGAACTCAAGCGAAAACTTCACATCGCTTTCCGATTTTTTACTGGTGCTATCGGAGCCGCCGCCACGTTTGAACAGGTTGATGCTGAACGGAAGATTGAATCCACGAATGCGCCACGAAGCGTTTACGCGGAACCGTGACGAACGCATTTCACTTAACTGGTAATCGATCAAACTAAGGCTCAGTGTGCGACTTTTGGTGTATTCCAATCCCACAGCCAGTTGATTTGTCAAAGCAAAATCAAGCCCTACCAATGGTGCAAACTGTTCCTGTATGGTGATATTCGGCACCAGGAAGTACGGAATAAAGTTGTTGGAAACCGTATCAATAAACGACGGGAAGCTTAAGCCCCATCTGTCCTGGAACAGCAGGTTCGAATTGAATGCATTCATTGCAAGCGTACTGTTATAGCCATGCGAAAGTGTAAAGTTGGTAAACACTTTATCCAGCGGTGCAATGCGGTTCAATCCACGATAAGTGATCTTCCAGTTAGGTTTAGGCAAATAACCCGAGAATGGATTGGAGCGCACATTAGAGCCTGTTGTTTTCAGCAAGGCTATTGAGTTGGGGTCGTTATTAGTATATGCCGCTACAAAAGAAGGAATCAGCACATCCTGCGCATAGCGCGTGTAGCCGAGGTAGTATCCGTCTGCACCCTTCACCTGGCTATAAGGGTTTTGCTTACCCAGCCTTTCTGAAAGGATGATCCTGTTGTCCTGGAATTTGCGGAACGTTTCACTAATCACATTCGGATCTGTTTTTTTGAACAGCGTTTGAAAAGAAATATAGCTAATGCTAAACCCACCGCCTGCGTATGGGTTTAAGTGCGCAAACTGTCCGTTACCCAGTGTGTCTTTAAACAATTCGCTATAAGTACGGTTGAATGTTTTGTTCAGGTTCAAATCAATGGTGAGATCTCTTACAGGCTCCAGCTGTGCATTGGCCGTAAACTGCTGATCGAACGTTTGCCGCGTAAGGTTGTTCTGCAGGCTGTCTCTCGATATCAATCCTTTCCGGGCCGCATTGTTCAACCAGTTGGTATCCGGCTGTCGTCCTAAAATAAAGCCGAGGCCCGGCGCCATGCTGCCCCAGTTTTGACCCAGTTGTTTGGTGCTGTCCATATAACCAGGAATAAACGTGGTAGCCCCTTCGCTATAGGTAAGGTTTATTCTTTTAACAGACGTAATAATTTTACCAATGCCTTTTACAAATCCGCTCAGCTCCGGAAGTTCATTAGGATCTCTTCTTCTTTTTGTTTTAGAGGTATCCGAAGGATTTTTCCTACCGGGTGGTGTTGGTGGCTTCGGCGCATTGTTATCATTCTGGTTTTGATCGAGCGCCCTGAAAATTCTGAACTTGCTGTACAGCCTGTTAAAATCAAAATCAACGGTAGCCGATTTTGCATTGCTGTTTTGAATGGTATTGCCCAGGTTGATCGCCAACCTCGAAGCCCCTATCCAGCTATAGGTTGTTTTGTAAGCAAGGTTAGCCGTCGTCCAGTCTAATGCCGGCAATTTATTAGTGGGCAAAGCATAGGTAAAATCCATGCGCTGGTTAAACAATACGTTTCTTCCGCCTTTGAACAGATTGTTGCGTACTGTATCTTTCTTTTGTTTTGTATCCAGGCGGCCCGAAGGTTCGTCGATCCTCGAATTGTTCATCGATTCATAATCGAAGTTCAGCGAGCGGGTAATATCCCACCGATAGTTATAGCGCCTGTCGAACGTAAAGAATTTATCGTAGGTTTCGGGAATTTTGAAAGGGCTTGGAATGGTACCAGGCACATATACTTCACGCGGCCGCACTGCACCAAACTGCCTGTTCACATCCCAACGAATGCCTATAAGCGATGGGGTTGGGTTAAGATTAAAATCCCTTATAAAATCAAACCACGGCGATTTGCTTTTAATAAGGTTTTTGAATGGTTCCCACGACTTCGGCTGCCCGGTATAGTTATAGCCTATACCGCCCTTGTATTTTTTAACCTCGTTGTTTTCTATTAATGGATTATGCCCTTTGATGGAGGTAAAGGAATAGCTGAGGTCGAAATTTGAAATGCTCCACAAACGTTGCTTTTTGCCTTCGGGCAATGTTTTTCGCACGTTGGTAAAGTTGACGGTTTTAATGGTAACAATATCAATGGCAGCACGCCGCACCGAGTCGCGCTTATTGCCTGCAGCATCCAGTTTGTCTTTCAGCTTAATGTCTTTATCGTACGGATCGTATTCCGGCGTATTAATCGTTTGGGATATGCTGGCATACATCGGGATTTCAATTCCCAATCCACGCGGCAATAACTTGCCAAGCTGCAGGTTGGCTGCTGCATCAAACTGCACAAAATCTTCACGCGCTCTTTCATTCACCCGTTGTTCCAGCGCACCAAAGCCTACCGTATGCGTGTTGCCCGAAAAAGTTAAGGTTCCCAGGTCGGCAAGGGCTATATCTACCCGTCCAAGCGCTGCCCATCCGCCCTTTTCGTCTATTTGCGACAATCGAAGCTCGTTGATCCATACTTCCGTACAAATGGGCGCACCGGTGCCATCGCCTGGATTTTCAATGCCCACCAAAAACCCTTTTACTTCGCCAAAGTTAGGACTGCCTATTACGGAGTATACCCGGTCGCCCACTGATTTGCGGTAAATATTATTGGGGTTGAATAATTGCAGGTTTCGCTCCGTTTTCAATTGCTCCAATATGCCCAGGTCGAAATCGAGGTTGTTTTCTTCGGGCCAAATTTCCGTGTCAGCGGTGGCTCCGAACGGCGTGATCTTTAAAGGAATCTTTATTTCGTAAAAGTTATTGATAAAGTCGTTACCAATCCTGATCACGGCATTGATCCTTCCATCGGTTAATGCGGGCTGCCCCTGTACGCTTTCTGCGTGCATAAACATCAGCATTCTCCTGAACTGGCGTACATCAAGATTATAGGTTTTAAACACCGCCCTCGACTCACCGCTTGGCAGGTTGCATATCTGCATGTTCATACTTTGCTCGTTCTGCAAAATATTAATACCGCCGTTGCTGAGGGCCTGAACCCTTTCTATACCAGGCGGAATGCGGTATACGATCGGTTGCCTGCGATCATTCTCTTCAATGTTCACCGCACCCACGTTAAAGCCAACCGGATCGCTGGCGCTAATGGGTTTGTATACACCCGCTGTATCCAGCTCGTAGGTGAACTTTCTCCATTGGTTCCTGATCAGTTCCAGCTTGGCAAAACGCAGTATGGTTGAATCCTCAAAGCCCGTCATAAACATCCTGATGAACTGGATGGATTTAAAGTCGGGTATGTTGCCGATCTTTTTATCGTAACTGCTGATAGGCACCCTGAACTGGTACCAGGTTTGGTTTTCTTTTGCACCATTGGCCAGTTGAACGTTCACTTCTTTTTTATCTACAATAAAGTTGGAACCGATCTGCATGTCAGGATGCGTTTTCGGTTTTATCTCAATGCGATACTGGAAATATTCTTCATTTTCATTCAACGTATTGTCTTTGTTCAGATCTTCTGCATCGGGATACAGGGTGGCAGCTGATGAAAATTCCGAACTGGCCGATGATACGGGAGAGTTGCCCTGCGGACTATTGAAATTTTTGTAACGGGCAAGAATACCTGCACCAACCTTGTCGTATTCGGCATCGCGGTAATAACGGAAATTATCGGTAGAGGGATCGGACAAAGCATTTTGGTATGCCTGCGATCCTGCACCAAAAGTTGTTTGCAGGTTTTGCAGGTATTGCTGGCGTGTAGAGCGTTCATCGTCGTCACCCAAACCATCAAAACCCACATCCTGGAAAGGCCGGTCTGCAGGGTCGTTGCTGAAGGCCTGCGTAACCTGTATAGGATTTACGGGCACTGTTCCCCAAACAGAGTTGTCGGTTTGCGCAGGAATGGTTGGCGTTGGCAACCCGTTCTCGTAAGCACGTTTGCCATCTTTCAATACGTCTTCTGATACATTGCCCAGGTTAAAATAAAGCTGACCACCGGTTGAGTTCTCATTCTTAATGTATGGGTCGAGTATCCAGAATTCAATGAACTCTACGTTGTTGGTTTCAAAATCTGTCTGGTCAATAGAACGCATCATACCGCCCCAACGCTGGGTTGGGTTGGTTAGCCTGCCGCTACCTTCCAATCCTGTGACGTCGTAATTGTAAGGACCTCGTTCGCGGGGATAGTAGGCAAGGTCAAAAGTTACCAGTTGGTTCTGCCCGAAATCCGGTGTACGCAACGGGAATATTTCCGCCTGCGATACAGCACGAACGCGTGGGTCCGACAATTCCTCTACATTTCCCTGGAGCGGGTTGCTCGAATTGCGGCTTTCCTGCAAAATGGGTTCAATATTGTACCAGGCCAGCTTTGCCCTGTTTTTGCCGTAGTTAAGATCGTTGTATTGCGTGGCTTCGGGGAAAAGTACATTGCCATTGCGGTCGGTAGCGCCTTGCGGCGTGCTGGCAATTGACCAGCTGATGAGCGGAAAGCGCAGGTCGATGCTCGCCCTCGTTCCTTCAAAATCGTCGATGTATATCAGGCCGTCTTTTCCTTTGCCGATCTGCGGGGCATGACCGGGTATAAGTTTAGCGGCTTCGCCAAATGCGGTAATAGACGAAGTGCCGTTGGGCGTATAAAAAGGCAGTTTATCAAGCCACCGGTTCAGGCGGGGTACTTCGTTCCTGTAATTAAAATCAACGCCCAGCATGGTATTGCGGATCGGGTCTTCTCCATAACCCATCTTTGTAAAATAGGGGCGCTCACTCAACCGCACAGCGGTAGCACCGATGGAAAGGTTTTCATTGGCGAGATAATCCAGCCTTAACCCCATATAGTTTCGCTGCTGCAAACCAAAAGCTGCCTGGTTTTCGAACTGAACATCTACCGGAACGCCTGAGCTTAAAATGGCCTGGTTCAATATTCGTACGGTACCCAGGCTATAGTTGATCTCGTAATCTATTCCCTCCTGCAAGGTGCGCCCGCCGGCAGTTACGGTAACCGAACCCTGCGGCACGTTGAATGCATTGAGCGAAATTTCAGACTGCCCCATTGACGAAGCCCTGGCAGTACCCTTCATTACAAACCTGTTGAGGTTGGCATAGGTTTGGGCAATGGCCTTGATGGTATCGTATAATGGCCGGTATAAATATTTTTGTCGCAAAGCCGGATCGCTGAACGCAAATTCCAGGTCGCGCCCAAACGGTTCCAGCACCGGGAAGATGATTTGCGCCCGGCCTGCCATTACCGTGTATCCTTCCATGAAGTCAAAAACACCATCCGGCTGCGGATCGTTCTGGTTGTTCAACCGGTCAAGATTCAGCAAGGTAAGCAGCGGCACGCCAGCCTGGTCTCCTTCCGGCAAATACCTTTTTTGTCCACCGCCCGGTTCATCGTACAAAACATTCAACTGAAAATCCGTACGGTCGAGCGCCGACAAATAATCTCCGTTATCACTTTTCAGCGTATAAATGTTTTTCATCATCAGGTCCCATATAGGCAACTGCGTACGTGCTGAAGTAGCTTTTAATAATTTGAGGAATAACACTTTCTGAACACCCGACGTAGAATCTACCGGCACATCCTGCGAAAACTCACCCACCTGGTAAACCCTGCCGTTGTAAGTATATTGAAACGCTACGGCGAGCACTTCGTTCGGCTGCAAAGGAGCATTCAGTGACACATAGCCCAGCTGGCGATTGTAGATATACTGGCTGGAATCGAGCTTGCGGGCAAATGTTTTTTCAAAGTCCTGTACCTGCCTCAGCCCTAAACCGGTGAGGTTTCCTACCACCAGCGATGGGTTTCGGTTGGACGAATTGCCGGTAATGCGTGAATACAAAGTGTTGGCATTGTTTCCCGGCAGGTCTAAAGCATTGCCCGATCCACCCCAGGCACCAAAAGGCGCTGGCTCGCCAATGTCCATCAAACCCACAATGTCGCGCGTGTCGGTGGTAACACCGGTTCCTGTTCTGTTGGTTACCCAAACTTCCATCCTCATTACCTGCACCTGCGACGAAATGAGCGGAATGGTTTTCATTGCATCGTTGTACTTCCGGTTAAAGTACTGCGCGAGCAAAAAGTGCCTGTTCTCGTCGTAGTCGTCGCCCCTTACAGTAATGGAAGAAGTAGAAGCGCCTCCTTGCAATGCCCTCGACTGGCGTTGCGAACGCTGGGTGGCAAACACGCCGGTAACCCACAATTTGCCAAATTGCAACTGGGTTTTAACGCCAAAACGCGACTGTGCGCCGGGTATTAAAGTACCTTTTGACGCGAAGCTGGTATTGCCCAGCTCAATTTTTTTGATGATTTCATCGGGCTTGCCGGTGTATTCGAGCTTTAACTGGTTTTCCCAGTCGAAGGTGGATTGTGTGTTATAGGAAATGGGCAGCTTCACCTTATCGCCAATGTTGGCGATCACATTCAGGTTGGCGGCCATATCAAAATCAAAGCCGCCATTTCTCCTGGCTCTTTCGGGCAAAGTGGGGTTCTTTACATTCTGCCCCTGGTAACCTGCGGTGATGCTTACATTGCCCTGCGGCCGGATATCGATCTTTCCGTTCCCGAACAGCCTGTTAAACAGGTCGTCGTTGGCAGTAAGTTTTGGACGAAGCAGGCTCCGGTTAAGCAGGCTGATGGTATTGGCCCGCTGCCTGAAATAATCGGTTTCCTGCCTGCGCGCCTGTATGCGCATAAACTCATCAAATGTAAGCGAGGTAGGTTTGCGGTAATATTTATCGCCCACCTTTTCAATGATATAATATTTTTTTTCCTTGTGGTCGTAAACGATAGAGTCCCTGATGTTGGAGGGGTCATTCAGGTCGAAACTGTTGTACCGGTTGGAGGTCATCCGGTCGGTTCGCCTGTCAGAAATGGGGTATTTCAGAGAATCGGTAGCGGGTATGGAATCTTTATTGGCCGGTGCAGGTATAGTGTCGCGCTGCTGCAAGGGGCTGGCGCCGGCAGTGGTAACCAATGCCGTTGATGCCAGTGCTGTAAATGCAGCAATGAGCAATACAATACGAACGATATCCGTATAATGAGAGGTCGTCAATTTTCCCGTCTTGTTTAGTGGGTATAATTCTTCTCAAATAAGTTGTAAGGCAGTTTTAATTAATGTTTCCAGGTTTTCAGATGAGGGAGCGGACGAAGCAGCTTTTTTTACAGCATTTTCAGCCGCATTGCGGGCAATGCCCAAAGCTATTAATGCATTTAACGCATCAGTTTCCAAAGTATTGTTTTTGAACGCAGAACTTATTATTATGTTGTTGTTTTTGTTGAGTTTATCTCTCAGCTCCAGCACAATCCTCTCCGCCGATTTTTTCCCTATTCCTTTTATTTTTTCAAGTGCGAAGGTATCGCCTTTAACAATAGCCTGCGCCAGTTCGTCGGGCTGCATAGAAGAAAGCATCATCCGGGCGGTAGAAGTGCCAACGCCGTTTACGCCTATCAACTGGGTAAACAGGCTTTTTTCCGCCATATCAAAAAAACCATACAATGTGTGGGCATCTTCTTTAATATGAAGCCAGGTATGTAAAGATCCTTTTTCGAGCGCCTGGATTTTTGAATAAGTGTTAAGACTTATCTGTACCTCATATCCTACCCCCTGCACATCAACATGCACAACAGCGGGAGACTTATACACAAAATTGCCGGTTAAGAAAGCTATCATTGTTTTTAGTGATGAGTTGAGTAAGTTAAGCAAGTGGAGTGAGTTAAATGAGGGTACCCACTTAACTTCTTAACCATTCAACTTAATTAACTATTTAACTCAATTAACGATAAAGGGAGACAAAGATAAAGGATGTAAAAGTAGAAAACGAGCATCTGCAGTTTTGATTTATTCCGATAATTGTATTTTCGTGCCCAATTTAGAAACGCTACAAACATGATTCCAAAAATAAGTGCCGCCATTACTGCTGTAGGCGGCTATGTGCCCGAATACCGACTTACCAACAGCGAACTGGAAAAATTAGTAGATACCAACGATGAATGGATCCGTACCCGCACCGGTATTAATGAAAGACGGATATTAAAGGGCGCAGGATTGGGAACATCGGATATGATCGTGCCTGCGGTGCAGCAAATTCTGGAAAAAAGGCAACTAAAGGCTGAGGAAATAGATTGCCTGATTGTGGGAACAGTAACGCCAGATACTATTTTTCCTTCTACCGCCAATATAGCCTGCCATAAGCTGGGTGCTGTAAACGCCTGGGGCTACGACCTGGCAGCAGCATGTTCGGGTTTTTTGTATGCTCTTACTACGGGCGCCGCACTGATTGAAAGCGGGCGGTATAAAAAAGTAATAGTGGCAGGTGCAGATAAAATGAGCGCTATTGTAGATTACAGCGACCGTACCACCTGTATAATATTTGGCGATGGCGCAGGTGCGGTGTTGCTGGAGCCAAATACCGAAGGATATGGAGTACTGGACAGCATATTGAAAAGCGACGGTGGTGGCGGGCATTACCTGCACATGAAAGCAGGAGGTTCTGTAAAACCAGCTTCTATAGAAACCGTTACCAATAAAGAACATTTTATTTACCAGGAGGGACAGGCGGTATTTAAACACGCCGTAAAAGATATGGCCGACGTTAGCTACGAACTGTTGCAACGCAACAATATGACGGGCGATGATATTGCCTGGCTGGTACCACACCAGGCCAATAAACGCATTATTGATGCCACTGCCAATCGTATAGGATTGCCCGCCGAAAAGGTAATGCTCAACATTCAACGATACGGCAATACCACCGCAGGCACTATTCCTTTGTGTTTGTGGGATTGGCAGGATAAACTAAACAAAGGCGATAACCTGGTGCTGGCTGCATTCGGCGGCGGCTTTACCTGGGGCGCGACGCTGATTAGGTGGGGATGTTAGGGATTTCTGATTTGTGATCATTGTTGTCCGGATAAAATTATAGGAAAGGCGTAAAAAAGAGCAGTTTATGCGAACCGCCCAAAATGGTTAAGTTTGAATTACCAGAATCTACTCCTCTTCCAATTCATCCTCTGAAAGACTCGATCATTCATTTATTGCTCTTAACATACTGAAGAAAAACCATTTTAAGCAACCGTAACTATAAGATTAACACCAAATGCAAACTGCTTTTCTTGTCCGTGTAAATGGGAAATTAAAATACATTCCCTTTGAAGATGTCCTTTTCATTATTGCCAAAGACAAATACTGTGAAATTATTACAGTTAAGAAAAAGAAGTGGTTGACGCGGGCTACCATGAACTATATAGAAAAGAAGCTGCCTAAAAATCTTTTTGTTAGAGTACATCGTTCACATATTATCTCGCTAAATAAGATCGATTGGCTAGATTATAATATTGTTGAAATTGGTGAATATAAACTTGCCGTAAATAAACAAGGACATGAAGCAATCACGGAAAAAACGCTTGTCCTTTGTCCCGAATTCGATAAGAAATGAAAGAAAAATTGGTAACATCAGTGTGGAGCAATACATAAGGGTTAGAAAAAATGAAGATTGAATTAGCAGATTTTTAAAATCATTCACGTACAAAAAATTAAGTTTCGCATTATCGAAATATAATTTCACGACTTCCTCTTAAGGCTTGGCGACATAACTAAACTTCGCTTTAATTCTGTTAATAATTTTACTGTGCCCAAAAAATCATTATAGTAATAACCTGTCTCTGTCTTGCACAAGTCTTTTACTTTAATGATGCTGTTAGTGCCTTAAACTTAACTTATGAAATCATTGCTTTCACCTTTTTTACTAATTCCCTTTATCGGTAATACACAAACAAATACATTTCCTTCAAATGGTAATGTGGGTATTGGAACAACTTCCCCCTCAGAAAAGCTTCAGGTAGAAGGAGTGCAATTAATAAACGGTGATTTGAGATTAGGTCGCGATAATAATTCAGTTGGTTATGGAAGGGCCATAGAATTTGGTTATCAAAGTAATACAGATCCTATTTGGATGGCTAGATATAAATACAAATGTTGATCAAAGCGAACTCCGTTTAATTTTAGGTGATGATGCTGATGATCGCTTCCTTTAAAATCAAAATAAAAAATTGCAGGTACAGAAACAAACTATTGAATTATTGAATCAACGTCTGAGCACACATAAAACTTCATTGAATGTTCAAAAATTAACTAAATGAAAAAGTCATTGATTAAACCAAAGAAAATACAAGTATCATTTATTAATAACACATCGCTTAAAACAACCTTGGTCTTATTTTTTGCAATTTGCTTTCTTACTTTTTTAAGCAGAGCACAGGATGGAAATTTCAATAATCTAACTTTTAACAATCTTACAAAAGAAGGCGGTTTTCAGCATTATTCAGGATGGGGTATGAATACTGCCAATCTTATTGATGTAAGACCTAATGCTAATGATCGACCGGTTTTTGTGATGAACAATCACTTTGGATTGACGTTCTCCGCTCATTCTCATTATGGTGGTATCCGATTTTATAATCAAGCGTGGCCAGGAGATGCACTAGATGTAGCGAATGGAGCTCAAATGGTAATGAGCTTGGTTAATGGTAATGTGGGTGTTGGAACAACTACCCCTTCTGTAAAATTAGAAGTTAACGGAGAGATTATGCAACAAAGTGCCAGAACTACCTATTTGTGGGGGGCAAATTCAAATGAAAACCAGGCATTAATGTTTGCGGGATGGGGCGTTGCACATGGAGGAATTTATTGGCGGGGTGATGCCAAAACATTTACATTAAATACAGGCGATCGGGCTGATAGTCCTGGTCAGTATGGAAAAGCCAATCTTGCTGTTACTGGTTGGATTACAGCTGGCGGCGCGCCCACTTCAGGCTATGGCGGCACTTCTGGTTACGGAATTGTTTTACCATCTACAACAAACGATTTTGTAAAAATATTGGGGGAACATGATGGAGCTGATGGCTCAAACGGAGTTTTTTTAACAGGCGATAATCCGGACGATGGTTGGATTTTCAGGCAAAGTGATTGTTGCGGCGGTGGTGTTTTGGATTATGCAAAAATGGCAAGAGATCGGTTTTATTACATGGGAGGTAATGTGGGTATTGGAACAACAAATCCACAAGCTAAACTTGCTGTTAATGGCGATATATTTTCAACGAAGGTAAAAGTTACACAAACAGGTTGGCCAGACTATGTATTTTATCCAAACTATAAACTTCCCCCACTTAAAGAAGTTGAAAAATTTATACAGCAGTACAAACATTTGCCGGATGTTCCCTCTGCAAGTGAGGTAGAAAAGAATGGACTTGATCTTGGAAATAATCAAGCATTGCTTTTAAAGAAAATTGAAGAGCTAACGCTTTACATCATTGAGCAGGATAAAATAAACAAGGAACAGGATAATAAAATAATTAAACAAAATAAGATAATTGAATCTCAGAATGAACAAATAAAGGAATTGCTTCAGTTAAAGAAAGACTTAGAAACATGGTTGTCGAATAAATCCGGGGTTTGAGCTATCAGCTTTGAGCCATCAGCTATCAGCTATAAGCGTGGAGCGGATGGCTTTCAACTTTTTGTTTCTGATATTTGCTTCTTGAGATTTCTACCCTTTCGTCTTTGACCTTTGACCTTTCACCTTTTCCCCTTTCCCCTTCTCGCTATCCATACAATTCCTGGTGAATGGCTTTGCGGTCGTAGCCCATGGCTGTAATTCGTTCTTTTGCCTCATCTATCATATTCTTCCAGCCACATAAAAAGAAATGCGCCGGCGGTTTGTCTTTTGCCAATTCTTCGTAAAGTGCGTGAACGTAACCGGTTTTTCCTTCCCATTCTTCGCGGGATAAGGTGGGCATATAATGGAAAAGCGGGATGTTTTCAGAAAGCTCATTCATCTCGTGGTAATACAGCAGGTTGCATTTTTGGCGGCATCCAAAAAGCAGGTATATATTGTTATGAGGAATGTTGTGAAGTTCGATATGATGAAGCATGCTGCGAAAAGGTGCTATGCCTGTACCTGTGCAATTGAGGTAAAGGTATTTATCCAAAGGATCGGGCAAAGTAAAAACGCCCACAGCGCCCCGGAAAATCAGGGTTGACCCTACCTGCACTTCGTTAAAAAGATAAGTGGTGCCTGCGCCTCCTTCCAGCAATACGATCAGCAATTCAAACACATTGCTTCCATCGGGCCACGAGGCAATGGAATAGCTGCGCCAGCGTTTATTGGGCTTTTCGTGTATAGGCAGGTCGAGGGTTACAAATTGCCCCGGTATAAAATCAAAGCAATCTGTATCCTGCACTTCTACCCAGTACCTCCTGGTAAGAGGCGCTTCTTCTTCAATAC
>JBQCFW010000006.1:0-8415 GCA_051958655.1 Agriterribacter sp.
CTTTACACCCTGCCCCGCCCCACGAAATTTAAGCACATACATAAAGCCATCGTCTGCCTCTGTAATAGCCGGTAACGAACCACCCTCGCGGAGTGGCGTTACATAACGCAACACATTAACCGATCTTATCGGAGAAGGATCATTGTTCATTTATTACACTTCAGGCGGTGAAGATAGCTAGTTTTACAATGAAGAAAACAGGTGAATGCATTACCGGCCATCAAAACAATTTCATTTTTCGGTGAGCATGCCGCTACCGGTTGTCTTCGGCTGCTTATTTTTGCATGTACTGTAACATTACTATATGTCGAAGAAATTATACCAGCACATTGATAAAACCATTCTCAGGGCTTTGCCTAATCCCTCCAGGGAAAAATATGAAATGAAAATAAAAGTACCCGAATTCACTTTTTTGGGAGTACAGGAACAGCCCGATTTTGCCAAGCTCTATATTACATTCTATCCTAAAGATAAAATCATTGAACTGAAAGCGCTGAAGCTGTATGTATACCACCTGCGTGATATTATTGTATCGTACGAAAGGCTTATTAATATTATGTACGATCATTTTATGGAAGCTTATGCGCCCGACAGGTTGCGCGTAACATTGGTATGCAACCCGCGTGGCGGCATTAGCTCAAAGCTTGTTATCGATTCTGACTGGAAGGACAGGGGCGGCAGCGAAAAATACAAAGACTATCCCGAGCGCGACGATGAATGGGGCATACTCATGTAAGCAAACAGGCATTCCCCATCCGTTGTTTATATTGGCACGGTTACATACACTGTGGTTCCTTTGTTTAGCTCACTTTCTATTTTTATTTCAGCATGAATAAGGCGCCTGATGTCCATGATGATCTGGTAGCCTAACCCGTGAGTGGTAAAAAAAGCAGTTTGCCGGTTAATGGCATTCAACCGTTCTATGGTTTCGGCAGCAATTCCCCTGCCGGTATCCTGAACGCTGAATATATAGCTGTTGTTTTCTTTAACAGCACTCACTTTAATAGAGCCATTCCTTGTGTATTTATTCGAATTGTCTATGAGGTTGCGCACAATTATCTTCACAATCTGCGGGTCGGTATAGATCGTGCTTTTCTTTTTAGCTTCAAAGGAAATCGTGTTGTGATTTTGCCTTACCATGTCTTCAAAAAAAGTGCTCAGTTCGTTAAACATGGTTGAAATATCCAGCAATTGCAATTGGGCTTTATAACCACCGCTTTTGTGCGAATTGATCCACAGCAAGAACTCATCTATAAACAGGTAGGTTTCGTTTGTTGCCCGTGCAATGTTGCAGGCATGGTTTTTAATTTTGGGCCCAACGCTCATGGTAGCCAGTTGCTGAGACAGATGGGAAGACAATGTTGAGGTAAAGCGGATAGAAGACTTCAGGTCGTGCGCCAGCACAGAGGTAAGCTTGTCTTTAAGATCATTGCTTTTTAAGACTTCTTTTTGCGAAGCCTGTAATTCGGTAACGGTTTTGCTCAGGTCTTCCATTGCTTTGTTTAATTCTTCCGTTCTTTTCTTCACTTCCTGCTCCAGCAATTTATTCTTTCCCCGTACAATCCTGGTTCTTATGCCAGATATGAGCGTGCCCAGCCCTATCAGCAACAGTATTACCAGCAGCCTGAACCAGTTTTGTTCATACCATTTAGGCGCTATCTGGAAGTTTAATTTTTTTAAAACAAAATCCGAAGACCTGAACCCTATGCGGTTCCGGATCTGCAATTCGTACTGCCCCGAAGAAAGGTTGGAAAAGCTGATCAGGTTCTGATCAATTTTTTTCCAGCCGGAGTCTGTTGAAAGGCGATATTCTAACTGCCGGTTTTTTTTGTCGCCAAAAAAGGGACTGTATACCTCCAGGTAAATTTCATTGGTGTTATCCGGAAAAGATAACAACTGTTTATCTTCAGCCGCAGTCTGTTTACCTTTATTATACCAAATCCTGTCTATTACAATTTCCGGAGTGCCTTTAATGGGCGGAATGTTGGAAGGGTTAAACCAGACAAGTCCGTTTAAAGAGGGCAATGAAATATTGCCGTTGCCCAATGCTGCGCTGCACGGCGTACAACCTCCGTTAAATTCATTGGTATTAAACCCGTATCGCTTATCGTAGTAGTAATAATATACCTCTTGTGTTTTTCCTTCGGCGTACAGGTACAGTTCGCTTAACAATGTCCTGAAGAGCCCGTTGTTGGTAGGTATCCACACAAAGCCCTTATCATCTTCTATAAAACAATGAGCGGTAGACAGGTAACCATACTGATCGAGCGGCAGTTTAATGAACCTTTGGTTTTGGTACAGGTAAAATCCCTGTCCGTAACATCCTATCCACAAATTTCCATCTTTCGACCGGTACATGTTTCTTATGTAAAGATGCTCTGTTCCTTTTAAAAGCGTTGCCTGCCGGCTATCTATATCATACTCATACATGCCTTTTCTTGTTCCCAGCCACAGCTTTTTGTTGGGTAATGGAAGAATAACTTCGATAAATGTCGGCAGTTCTGCCAACTGTTCTACCTTTTTATCAGCATAAATTACATACAGGCTGCGCAGTCGCCCCATCCATATATTTCCTTCCGAATCCTCTGTAATGCCTCTCACATCGCCCTTAATGGGATATGTTTCCAGTTCATTGAGATTTTTATCGCTGAATATCACCACGTCTTTTTCGTGCTCATAAACACTGTAAATTAATTGACCCTTTGAATTCAGCAGCAAACTGTACCGGTTAAGTGCTTGAACAGGTTTAATTATTTTTTTATTCCTGATATCTATTATTGAAAGATGTGTAAGCAGCCTGTTGTCATCCAACACCATCTGAGCGTAATAATTGTTCGATTCACGATGCGTGGGACTGGTGAAGAAAGTGGTAAATCTTTTTTTGCGCAATACCAGCATGCCATCGTTCATGGTACCCAGCAGGTAAGTATCGCATTCGGGCAAATGAAGCGCACTCGATATTTCCTGGTTTTCTAAGGTAAATTCCTTCCGACACAACATTTTTTGTTTGCTTAACGTCAGAACGTACATGCTGTTGTCAAAAAAACAAACAATAGAATCGCGGGTAGAAGCATACACAACAGCGGGAACCGACGCTTTTTTTTCGTGCCAGCGCTCACTGAATTTACCTTCTATTTTAAACCTGGCATTTGTTTTCCGTCCCTTGTCAAACTCAATAAAATAATTTCCCTGCTGCACATAAAATTTATTGTTTTTTATAAGGTAGAGTGGCAAACGGGCAGCCGGCTCCAGCGGAGCTACTGTTTTAAATGTGGGTCCGTTTATGTAAACAATACCCAACTCCACCGATAAAAGATAACCTTCCGTAGCGCTGATTGGGCAATAGGTTTTGATATTTTCCGGAGACGCCTGCCCGTAACCATTTCGAAATGAGTATACGTTCAGCAGCTTTTCGTAAAATTTCATCCCATTCGAATCTGTAGGTTTCAGCGGCTCGGCAGAAATAAAATATCGGTCAGACGAAATAAAACCATTGACCAGGTGCGGAGCTGCGTCTATCGAATTGTTTTTTCGTTGATGCGGAATGCATTGCGGTCTTCGGCCAATGCAATCAGCTCATTGTTCATGTTTTTTGTAATAGAAATGATCCGGTTTACCTTCATCGACTTTGTGTTGCGCGAATTAAAAACCTTGCAGTGTATGCCATCGTACCGTACCAGTCCCAGTTCGGTGGAAAGCCATACAAAGCCGCGACTGTCGCTCTCTATCGATCTTACGGTATTTTGAGGAAAACCATTTTCGGAGTTGATCTTTTCAATAAAATAGTTGCTGTCTGAAGTAAAGTTCAATTGCGCCTGAACACAATGAGGAAGGCATAGAAGAAAGAACAAAAGCGTACCCCATAAAGAACCTGTTCGCCTTGTTTGTGGGCATGGCGTATATAATAATGATAGGATAGCTATTGTTGGTATTTTTTTCATAAAGTTTTAAGGGCAAAAGCGACTACTATAAACCTATGTTCCGGTTAATAGGCCGGTTTTTTAGCTGTGTTTAACATTGGTTAATGAACTGCGGCAATTATATTCAGTAAAAGGTTAACAGGCATCCATATAAAGCCGGTTTGTTGCACCAACTTAAATATAGGAATTTTGATTCGCTCATAGAATATTTTTTATGCCAAACTGCAGTGCAATTGCTCATTGCGTGGGCTGCTGTAAAAATAATCAGCAGTAGCCGGCTCTTATATTAACTGTCAAATTTTCAATTCCTGGTTTTTGTTTGTGTATGCAGTTTGCTCATTTTAATAAGGTACGTAGATAATTCACGATTGGAGCTCAACAATGCTACTGTTGGCTTTTTACAACAAAATTGAATTAAGCTCGCGGTTAAAGCAAATTTTTATCGTGACCATATTGTGACAGGGGGCGGAAATGGCTGTGACATTCCCCAACACGAGACAGGGGAACAATAAAATCAGCGTGCAGAGTGATGACATTTTGACCGGGTAGTTTGCAGGGGTTTATTTGGATGTAGCCGTTTTGCGTGCCCAATCAAAATATAACTATAGTTGTTGCATTGAATAAACGCTGTGCTTACACTTCTTTTATGGAGCGTTTCGCGACTGATAACCCTGGCATTTTCGCAGAATGTTGTACCTTAACCCATGCCTTGGAATCCAGAAGTGTATAAGAAATATAAATCAGACCGGTTTGCACCTTTTTTCGACCTGTTTGCAATGATTGATATACGACCAGGATTAGAAGTGATTGATCTTGGTTGCGGAACAGGTGAAATGACGAAGGAACTGGCGCAGCAATTGCCCTCGTCGTCAGTTACAGGTATTGATGCGTCGCCTGAAATGTTGAGCCACACAACAAGCTTTTCGAGCGACAACCTGCGTTTTGAATGTATTACGATACAGGAACAACTTGCAACCGGCAAAAAATGGGACATAGTTTTTTCAAATGCTGCGTTGCAATGGGTGAGCGATCATGAAACAATTTTTCCGCAGCTGCTGTCGATTGTAAAACCCGGCGGCCAGCTCTTGATACAGATGCCCGCGCAGCACCACAATATAGGCAACAGGTTGATTGCTGACCTGGCAGCAGAAGAACCTTTTACAACCTTGTTAAAAGGTTGGAAACGACCTTCGTCGGTGCTGGCACTGGATGAATATGCTACCATATTTTTTAACGCGGATTGTAAAGACATGCAGTTGTATGAAAAAATATACCCGCTTGTTTTAAAGGATGCGGATGCATTGCTGGAGTGGTTGCTAGGATCTACCCTTATCCCCTATGGCGAAAGAATGACGGGTATAATTTGGAGTTCTTTTTTAACTGAGTTAAAAAAAAGATTGCATCAATCCTTTCCGTCATCACCGGTCTTTTATCCATTCAGGCGCATGCTGATGAGGGTAACGAAAGGTGAAAAATGAAAGATGAAAGATACGGTTGTTGTGCTAAACACCCCCGGCAATACCTGCCCCTTAACTATTCACCTTTTTCATCTTCCACTATATGAAAACAACATTGCTTTTCATTTATTGCTGCTGCCTGGTAAGTGTATCCAGTGCGCAGCACAAAACGCTCTATTCTCCCAATAAAAAAATACAGTTCAGCTTTGCCATTATAAAAGGAAGCGCGCAGTATGCCGTTCAGTTTAAAAAAACAAAGCTGGTAGAGAACAGTAAACTCGGACTGGAGTTTACAGGCGGAGATGTGTGGGGAAACAATATACGTGTGGAGGATTTTAAGACGAGTAAGGGTGTGGAAGAATACAGGATGCCGGTTGGCAAAACCAGTTATGTGCGGGAGGAATACACAGATGCCGTCATTGCCTTACGCGAGCAATCTGGCCAAAAGCGATTGATCAATTTTCACATAAAGATTTTTAACGATGGAGTAGCTTTTCGTTATGAGTTTCCCGCACAGGCTAGCTGGAAAGCCTATGCGCTTACCAACGAGTATACATCGTTTAACATGAGTGGTGATCCTCAGGTGCGTGTTGCCTATCTTGAAAATTTTACCACGTCGCACGAACATCGCTACAACGTATTACCATTGAGCCAGGTGGCTGACGATACGCTGATGGATGTGCCAGCCTTGTTTACCTTCAATACCGGCGTATACCTTGCCATTACAGAAGCGGCGCTTAGAAATTATGCCGGCATGTCGCTTACAAAACGCAACGGCGTGCCTGGTACACAACTGTCTCCCTTGCCGGGGCAGCAACTTATTAAAGTAAAGGCAGAACTGCCGCATCATACACCGTGGCGTGTGTTGATGATTGGCGACAGGGTAGGAGCACTTGTTGAATCGAACCTGTTGACGAGTCTGAATGAACCTTGCACAACAACCGACCTGTCGTGGTTAAAACCCGGCAAGGCAAGCTTTCATTGGTGGAATGGCGATGTTTTGCCCGACACTACTTTTGAAGCTGGCATCAACTTTAACTTCAACAAATATTATATTGATTTTTGCGCGGCGAATGGTATTGAATATCACACCATCATCGGCAACCGCGGAATAGCCTGGTACCAGAACGATGGCGCCGAGTATCAACCCGGTCCCAATACAGATATTACAAAGCCCAGGGCAGGCCTCGATGTATCCGAACTATGCAGCTATGCTAAAAGCAAAGGCGTGGGTATACGCTTTTGGGTGCATTGGAAAGCATTGTATCCGAAACTGGATACCGCTTTCGCCTTGTTTGAAAAATGGGGCGTATCGGGTATGATGGTGGATTTTATGGATAGAGACGACCAGGAGATGGTAAACATACTGGAAGAAATATTGCAGAAAGCCATGCAACATCACCTGGAAATACAGTTTCATGGAGTGGCTAAGCCAACCGGGCTTTACCGCACCTATCCCAACGAATCTACCCGGGAAGGAACACTGAATTACGAAAACAACAAGTGGGGAAATCTGATTACGCCGAACGACGACATCAACAATCCGTTTACAAGACTGCTGGCTGGACCTACCGATTATCACCTCGGTGGATTCAGGGCGATGCCTGCTGAAAGTTTTAAACAACAATTTACCAGGCCGCATATGCTGGGCACCCGTTGCCACATGCTGGCAATGTATGTAGTGCTCGAAAACACACTTTCTATGCTCTGCGATTATCCGCAGGCGTATGAAGGGCAACCTGGATTTGAGTTTTTAAAAGAAGTACCTACTGCCTGGGATGAAACAATAGTGCCTGGCGCTGAAGTGGGCGAATGGATATGCGTGGCGCGCAGAAAAGGAAATGACTGGTACCTGGGAAGCATTACTAACGGCACGGCACGAACCGTAACCATACCGTTGAATTTTTTGCCTGCCGGAAACTACGAAGCAACAATATACAGCGATGCGCCGGATGTTACACAAAATCCCAATCATCTGGTGAAAACAAAACAGCAGATTTCTTCGTCGGGCAAACTGGTTATTGCACTTGCAGCAGGAGGCGGGCAGGTAGTGAAGCTGCGGAAAAGGTGAAGGGGAGGGTATAGGGTGTAAGGGGTAAGGTGTAGGGTAAAAGCAGTAATGGTATCTCAAATTATAAATCTCAAATCTCAAATCTCAAATCTCAAATCTCAAATTTCAAATCTTTACTCTTTCTTACTTTCAACACTACCGACTTGCTGGTAGGTGTGTTGCTTTTTTCGGCAACGCTGTCTATAGGCACCAGCACATTGGTTTCGGGAAAATAAGTAGCGCAGCATTTTTCGGGAATGCTGTAGGCAATTACAATAAACTTGTGCGCCACGCGCTCATAACCATTGTGAAAGTTGTAAAGATCTACTACATCCCTGTCTTTCAATCCACGTTGACGAATGTCTTTTTCGTTCATGAAAATTACACGACGTTCGTTCAGCACACCGCGGTAGCGGTCGTCCAGGCCGTAAATGGTAGTATTGAACTGGTCGTGGCTGCGCACCGTCATCATCAGCAATTCGTCGTCCTGCAACTCAAAGCGGGTTACATCGGCAATATTAAAATTTGCTTTTTGTGTAATGGTAGGAAAGTATCCCTGCCTGGATGAATTAGGCAGGTAAAAGCCACCCGGTTCGCGGATGCGTTGGTTGTAGTTATCAAACCCCGGGATGGTGCGCTCAATATCGGCGCGTATGTTGTCGTAATGCTGCAGGTATTTTTGCCAGTTTACAGCCGATCGTTTGCCCAGTACCGTAAGCGCCAGCTCACATACGATAACGCTTTCGCTTTTCAGCTCATCGCTTACCGGCTTTAGATTTCCCTTGCTTTTTTGCACCACGCCCATGGAGTTTTCGCAGCTTATAAACTGCTCCTCGCCATTCATAATATCTTTATCGCTACGCCCGTAAGTGGGCAAAATCAATGCTTCTTCGCCGGTAATAAGGTGGCTGCGGTTCAATTTGGTACTCACCTGTACTGTTAGTTTGCATTTACGCAATGCCGCTGCTGTATACATAGTATCAGGCGT
>JBQCFW010000007.1:0-28153 GCA_051958655.1 Agriterribacter sp.
TTTCACGTAAGACATGGTTTGCAACAGTTCGATGATTGTTTCCATAACTTTATTCTTTATCCGACTGCTATTAGCCGCTTTGCATTGCAGTGCGATCAGCTTATTATGTAGGTCAGCCCAACTATATTAATTGAGTTAGAGGAAATTCCTCCGTCCAAAATTCCTCGCCTGTGTGCTTGCCGTATGCCTTCATTTGTGATACGTCGATCCATCGTAGCCCGGTATAAAGGCAGAAAATAAATGCGTGGCTTACTTCTTCGTTGTGGCACGGCGTTGCCAACAAAGCCAAATAGTCCTCCACCTCAACAATTTCCTTTAACGCCATCGAAGGATTGGCAGTCGCACTTACTTTTTCAGTAGGGTTATCTACAAAGTATTTAGCTTTGGTCGCGGCGTTCATCACCCATTTGAACCGCGCAAAATAGTTTTGTGGCGTTTCGCCCGTCAAATGATCCAAAAGATATTTCCGAAACCGCTTACAAAAATCTTCTGTGATCTCTTTTGGCGATATAAAGTCCTTTCCGATGAACTTTTTAAATTTGGCAAAGCTACAGGGCAGATGCCGATTATCATTGCATTTGTGGCTATCTACATAGTCACGATAAAAATCTAAAAAGTTCTCTTTGAACTTGTGTTTAGGAATAAATGGCGTACCCACTGCCTGTTGTTCGATAGTTGCCTGGCTCTTTTTTATTTCGATCAATTTAAGCGCTTCAGCATTGTGGTTCTTCTGCACCTGATCTTTAGGGCGTTTGTAAATAAAAATGCCGGTGGAAGGTCGCTGTCCCTTTCCTCTGCCCAGGTCGTAGTAAAAAAATATTTTATCGCCTTTTTTATTCGGTATCCTCAAAAAATTCATTGCTTCACTATTTTAAAGGTGATACAATGATTGCTCAATCTGTGTGCCTCTTCGTGCAAATCCCGGCGTTTGTAGCGGTGATAAACGCGGAATTCCTTGCCGCCGGTAGAAAGCGGTAAAAGGCTGTCAAAAAAAGTTCTCGAAATTTTTTTAAAAATTTCCACCTGGTACTGCATTTTCGTCATCCATAGCTTGTCATGGTTTGTAAAAGAAATGCCATGTGGGCTTGCGTTCCAGCGAAAGATCAATGCTGGCTGGCGGGCTTTTTAGCCGTACTTTTTCTCCTTAAAAGGTCTGTCATTTGGACTGTCATTTTTCTGTCAACAATAGCGGGAGAATGTGGTAAAAACAGGTAGAAAACGACAAGTCCTAAAAGCAAAAAAGGTTGCAAATCATTGATTTACAACCTTTTCGTTTTTCCTTTGTGTGCCCAGAACAGGAATCGAACCTGCACATTGTTGCCAATACCAGATTTTGAGTCTGACGCGTCTACCAGTTCCGCCATCTGGGCTTGTTGGGGGTGCAATATTAAAGCATTATCACTTTACAACCAACAAAATTATATTCATAAAACAATGGTTCCGAAACAAAATCCGGAACCATTGAATTTTTATAATCGCTTACGTTATTTAACGGTAATGAGTAGCGGCTGAAACAGCGTTTTTTTAATCCGCGCCCTGCCAATAAACTGCTTGTTGTTTATTTTGGTGAACTGGGTAGGGTAGATCATTACATCCTCATCGCGGGTATCAAAAATCAGTTCCTTCGTTACGGTTCCTTTATTGTCTATTTTAGTTACAAATACCTGCCCGCCGGCGCCATCTTGGTGTTTGGCAGGTGTGTCGTCGTCTTCCATGAGCTCATTCTTTTTGTTGTCGAGGTACAGGAAATAATAGCCTGTTTCGTCGCTGATCAGTTTAAAACTCATGGTTCCCTTTCCCCTCGATCCCTGTTGTCTTTTAGGAATTTTTCTCAGCCATTCTATCTCACCTGCTGCATTTACTTTGGCAGCCAGCACATCGTCGTAATGGTAGGTATAGCTACTGCTACTACGTGTCATTACCCCGTTAGAGTTAAAATTCGAATGCTGATGCTCCTTTACATATTGCTCTTCGCAAGCAATCAGCACACTGCCGTCTCTCTCTACCAACAGATCGGTTACTGTGAGGTTCGGAATTTCGTAATCTTCTTTTCTCTCTCTTTTGCGTGCTTCCCTGCGCTTTTCAAATTTTGCCAGCTCCGAAGCCGGAAATTTGTAAAATCCTCTTTTAAAGTTTTCTATTTTGTTTTCTTTATTCAGTATTCCCAAAAATATTCCTTCGGTTCCTTTGCCTTTCGCTTCTTTACTATAGGTGCATGCAATTACCATGTCGTGGTTTGAATTCTCAATGAGTGAGGATTCTTTGATGAAATATTGATCGGCATTGAGTTTGGCATGTATAATCTGTTTATTGTCTTTTGTAAACTTGAACACTTCCAGGTGATATGCCGCCGTGCCTGTAGATTTATCTTTCTCTTTCCTTTTGTCGGAGTCGTATACTTTAGCCAGCAGGTAGGCATTGCCGTCTGCGTCTACCGAAAAATCAACATTGTCCATTACGGCTTCCGTATAGGGCATGGTAAACTCATTGCTCCACAGTTGCTGCAGTTTATTATCGAATACGAATATGCCGATCCTGTCAAAATTTTTCTTGTCGTTTCTGTCCAAAGGCGCCAGCCGGTAGCTCACCATTAGTTTCGTATGGTCAACATCAAATTCGAAGTTGTATTTACCACCCAGTTTATAGCTATACCATCCTGTAGCCGTAGGTACACCGCCCATTTTATCAGCTTCTATCAGCTTTTGATCGTTGTTGCCGAGCTTTCCATTCTTTACATCGATTGCAGTGGCAAACAGCATTTCTTTTTGCCGGGCTTTGTCCCAGTCACTGCGCAGCCAATAATAGCTGGAATTGAAATCAACCACCATTTCGCTCACCATATTGCGGGTAGCATCCGGCACAGGAATCACCTTTTCCCCCGCTTGCGAAAGGGTTTTGGCGTTGAAGCGGGTGAGGTATAATTCTTCTTTTTTAATGGAAAGATTGACAATGCCATTTTGCTCATCTCCAAAAAAAGACAGGTCTTCTGCTTTTTTGGGCAGCCCGTATTCGGCACCTAGTTTAAACTGGAACTTTTTACTCTGGGCATTTGCCAATAGTGCCGGAATGCATAAGGCAATTAAAAGTATCTTTTTCATACAGGAAAGAGGGTGGGGTTTATTGTTTTTACAAGGTTGTTTTAAAAAACGTCGGTTTTATAGACGTTGGTATAAAAATCGCGCAAATATAGGACATTCAATCAAATGCCAGCTTATTCCGTACAGACTATTACGTTAGCATATGGTTGATTTGGGGTTGATTGAGTAAGCTAATTGGGTTGAATAGGTTAATTAAGTTGAGCGGGCCATTCAACCACTTAACTACTTAACCATATCCCAAATTACTGGCTTGCAGATTTCATTTTTATTTTCTACCTTGTTCTACACTCGCCCGGCAGTTTTTACGCACCCCGCTTTTTAATTTGCCCGACTAATATTCTGTTGAGAACATGTATTGTTCACTTTTAAATTCAACAGGTATGCCTCTTTTTGATTTTCATGTTCACCCTACTTTAAAATGCATGTTTTCTGAAACAGAAAAGAAAACAAGTCCATGGACTGATATTGATGTTAAAAAAATTCACTGGTTGCTGCGCTGGTGTTCTGAGTTTGCCTATATACTGGGCTCGCAGGCAAATTTGCGGCAACTTACCAGCAGCGGCCCCGATATTATTTGCGTGGCGATATTTGTGCCGGAGCGCGGCATGACGAATAACAAACTCATATTAAAGCAGGCAGAAGGAACCTTGCAGGGCTATCTCAATCCCTCGCGTTTGAAAAAAATAAATGATGAAACGCTCAAGCCTTATCCAGACCTGGTAAATGAAGACCTGGAGGTGTTGTTTAACGCAGAGCGGTTTGGTGCAGCAGGAAAGAAAGTAAAAGTGTTGTCGAAAGATACACCATATGACCCCAACGACACCGATTCAATGTATGTGATTTTTAGCGTGGAAGGCTGCCACTCTCTTTCCTCCACGCTCAACAAAAGCAACGTTTCAAAAGAGGAGATATTGAAAAACCTGGATGAAATTGCAGGTAAATACCCGCTTGTTTCTGTAAACGTAACACACCTGGAGCAATACCCGTTTTGCAATCACGCATACGGCATCCAGTTTATAGCCAACGAAGATTTCAGGCCAACAGGCAATCGTATATCAGAAGACGGGCTTGATATTATCCGGCATTGTTACCAAAAGAAAATAATGGTGGATGTTAAACATCTCAGCCTTGCCTCAAGGCGCATGCTGATAGAGGATATAAGAAACCGGCCAGACTTCGCTGCTATTAATCAACCCCTGATATGCACGCATGCTGGCTTTACCGGCATTTCATATAAAGATATACCGGATTATATCGATTACAAACCGGAAAGACGAAAGAAGTATAGTTATTTGCTATGGAGCAAACCTAAAAAATATGGTATGCTCGATTTTATGACGGCCTTTAACCCGAGCAGCATCAATTTGTACGACGAAGATATTCTTGCCATACTACAATCCGGTGGTATGATAGGGTTGAACCTTGACAAGAGAATATTAGGTTATTCAGAAGCAGATGGAAGACCGGCGGCCATGAACGAACTGGCTTTTGAGGAAGAATATATTTCAAATGCTGAACGGAATGTTTACCTGACGCAACGCACGACGGGAAAAAAGATGAACGATTTTCATTGCATTACAATGCAGGAAGTGTTGCAGGGTGGCATTGTGAATCCCGATATGAGCTTTTACCACTTGTGCCATTTTATGTCGCACATTCTGCATTTTATAAAAGTGGTGCAGGATTCGGGCTACGACGTGCAGACAGCGCTTACCCAAATTTGCATCGGGTCTGATTTTGACGGGCTGATCAATCCTGTTTGGTGCTGCCCAACCGTTACAGATATACAATCTTTCAGAGCGGCTTTTACAGACACGTTCGTGAATTTTGCCCGTGCCAACAGGGAGGCAGTTACCTTACCTGCCGGTTTCGACGTTCAGCAATTTGCCCAGCAACTGTTTTTCGACAATGGTAAAAATTTTATTGAACGGCGTTTAAACGTAATGTACTCCTGACAATCAACTTACTTAACCTATAATCGTCCAATTACAAATCGCCACCAATGCCAGTATAATTCAACGGGCTGATGGCTTTCAATTCTTTTTTCAATGCCTGCGAAACCTTTAAGGAATTGATAAACTTGTGCATGCTTTTTTGAGTAATGCCTTCTGCGCCTCTCGTTAATTCTTTTAAAGCCTCGTAAGGATTGGGATAATTTTCGCGGCGTAAAATGGTTTGTATGGCTTCGGCTACTACCGCCCAGTTGTTTTCCAGGTCTTGCCTGATCTGGTTTTCGTTGAGGAGTAATTTGCCAATTCCTTTGTCAATAGATTTAAGCGACAATATAATGTGCGCAAAAGGCACTCCAATGTTGCGCAATACGGTAGAGTCGGTAAGATCGCGTTGCAGGCGCGACACGGGCAATTTGCCTGCCAGGTGCTCCAGCAATGCGTTGGCTATTCCCAGGTTGCCTTCCGCATTTTCGAAGTCGATAGGAT
The DNA here is from genome assembly GCA_051958655.1 of Agriterribacter sp. Lineage (GTDB taxonomy): Bacteria > Bacteroidota > Bacteroidia > Chitinophagales > Chitinophagaceae > Agriterribacter. Next base: position 5,537 of record JBQCFW010000007.1, read on the forward strand.
TTACTTTGTGTGGCATGGCAGACGAACCTACTTCTCCTTTTTTTACTTTCTGCTTAAAGTATTCCATCGACACGTACGTCCATATATCGCGGCAAAAATCAATCAATATATTGTTGATCCGCTTCATGCCGTCGAAATGTGCTGCCAGGTTATCGTAATGCTCTATCTGTGTGGTAAACTGCTGGCGCTGCAAGCCCAGCGAGTTGCTGCAAAATTCATTGGCAAATTTTATCCAATCGGTTTTAGGGTAGGCTACATGGTGAGCATTAAAGTTGCCTGTGGCACCGCCGAATTTGCAGGAATAGGGAACGGATTGCAACAGCGTAAGCTGCTGCTCCAATCGTTCTGCAAAAACCATAATCTCCTTACCCAGCCGGGTAGGCGAAGCAGGTTGCCCGTGTGTGCGTGCCAGCAGCGGAATGTTCTTCCATTCAGCCGCCAGCTTTTTCAACTGCAATATGAGGGTGGCTATGGCGGGATAGTACTCGTGCTCCAGCGATTCTTTCCACAACAATGGCACTGCAGTATTATTTACATCCTGCGAGGTTAAGCCAAAATGTATCCATTCCTTAAACTGTCCCAACTTTAATGCGTCCAGTTCTCTTTTTATAAAATATTCAACCGCCTTTACATCGTGGTTGGTAACTTTTTCAATATTCTTTATTTCAAGCGCCTTATCGGTGGTAAACTGCTGGTATATCTCCTTCAACGGTTTAATATGAACAGGCTTCAGCACAAAGAATTTTTTTTCACCCAATGCTATAAAATATTCTATTTCTACTAAAATCCTGTAACGTATTAAAGCGTATTCCGAAAAATATTGGTCGAGATGCTGTAACTGGTTCCTGTACCTGCCGTCTACCGGTGAAATGGCTGTAAGCGCTGATAAATCCATAAACTCTGTAGGTTGATCAATTATAAAAGGCAATTATGCCCTACTTTTGCGGGCAAACCTACATGAAAAAGTTGATAATTTTCGTGTAGCCGAAATGGCTTGGTCCTGTAAACAAAGCTGGTCCAAACATGAAGAGATGCGAGAAAAAATCAGCGTTGGCATTATTAACTACCTCAATGTAAAACCTTTTTTATACGGCATTGAACGATCGCCGGTGATGCAGCAAATAGAACTGGTTGAAACCTATCCCTCAAAACTGGCAGAAATGTTGTTGAATGATGAAGTGGACGTGGGCATCGTACCGGTAGCCATCATTCCCGAATTAAAAGAATCTCATATTGTATCTGATTATTGCATTGGTTGCGACGGACCGGTTGCTTCGGTATGCCTCTTCAGCGAAGTGCCGGTTGAACAGATTGAAAAGGTTTGGCTCGATTACCAGTCGCGTACCTCGGTGGTGCTGGCACAAATTTTACTGAAACGTTATTGGGGAATAGAACCGGTGTTTGTAGATGCCAAAGGCGAAGAGTTCCGGCATTTGATAGAGGGTACCACTGCCGGAGTTGTTATTGGCGACAGGGCTTTTGAGCAGCGCAAACAATCTACCTATATATACGACCTGGGAGAAGCCTGGAAAGCATATACGGGTTTGAATTTTGTTTTTGCCGCCTGGGTGGCTAATAAACAATTGCCCAAAGATTTCCTGCATGCCTTTAACCAGGCAAATGCATGGGGTGTGCAGCATATAAACGAGGTGGTAAAGGAAACGACGCCCTACAGTTTGTTTGATTTGAATGCATACTACAGGTATAATATTAATTATGTGCTGGATGAACGAAAGAAAGCCGGGCTGGAGGAGTTTTTGTTTCAACTGACGAAGTTGGGAGCAGGCGATCAGCTATCGGTGGTCAGCTTTTAGAAAAATTTCAAGAAACAAGCTATGAGCAATCAGCAAAATTTCCCTTGTGCATCTTTGTGCCATGGTGACTCTGTGGTTCTTAAATTTCAAATCTCAAATCAGAAATAACACATGGAATGGCTAACAAGTCCCGAAGCATGGATTTCACTCTTAACACTTACCGTACTGGAAATAGTGCTGGGCATCGATAATATCGTGTTCATCTCCATTATTTCCGGCAAGTTGCCGGTTGATCAGCAAAAAAGAGCACGCAAGCTGGGCCTGATGCTGGCTATGATTACCCGCGTATTATTGCTACTTTCGATTAGCTGGGTAATGACGCTTACCGCGCCTGTTTTTAACATTGCACCTGCCATTGGCATTCATGCAGGCGAATGGTTTGAAAAGCTGAAAATATCGGGCAGGGATATTATTTTGATTGTGGGCGGATTGTTCCTGATTTATAAAAGCACTACCGAAATTCATGAAAAGCTCGAAGGTCATAACGACGATCAAACCAAAATGCCCAGGGTTATTTCGTTTAGCCGGGTAATTATTGAAATTATTTTGCTGGATGTGGTGTTTTCGCTCGATTCGGTTATTACAGCGGTGGGCATGGCCGATCATATTGAGGTAATGATAGCGGCTGTGGTAATAGCGGTATTGATCATGCTGGTGTCCGCCGAAAAGATCAGCCATTTTGTAAACGATCACCCCACCGTAAAAATGCTGGCTTTATCTTTTCTGTTATTAATTGGTATATCGCTTATAGCCGAGGGGCTCGATCAGCATATTCCCAAAGGATATATTTACTTTGCCATGGCGTTTTCTGTTTTTGTGGAAATGCTTAACCTGCGGGTGGCTAAAAAAGCAAAGATCTGAAATATAATTTTGAATTTCAGCCTGTTGCCACTACCTTTGCACCTCTTTAATAACGTACGGCAAAATCCGTGCATATAAAACATTGATTATCATGAAACAAGATATCCACCCCAAAGCGTACCGGTTTGTAGTTTTCAAGGACATGAGTAATGGTAATACCTTTCTTACCCGTTCCACTGCTGGTTCTAAAGAAACCATTAAATGGGAAGACGGTAATGAATACCCCCTGATCAAGCTTGAAATTTCTAATACTTCGCATCCATTCTTCACCGGTCAGAAAATGCTGGTGGATCCTGCAGGACGTATTGACAAGTTCAATAAGAAATACGCTAAGAAGTAATTATAAGAATAAAGATTTTTGGAATCCCCTGGTTTTGCCGGGGGATTTTTTATGCACGGCAGCCGATAGAGTAAGCAGTAATGCTATACGAGACCCTAATGCTATGCGAGGCGTCCTCGCCTCGCATTTTGTTGTTGTCGCTTGTAGCGACCTGTATATTTTTAGGGACGGATTAAAATCCGTCCTTACAAAATGTTATCGAGCCTACGGCTCTGTCTCGTCATAATAACCAGCCAGAGCCGTAGGCTCGGTCAAATATTGTTGCATTGGATTTCAATCCAATGCCGCTTGGTTAAGCCGATTAAGTTGGAAATTTTAAACAATATATTTAATGAGCCGCAGATTCGCAGATGAAAGATCATCTGCGAATCTGCGGCAAAAATGAGTTTTTCCTTACTACATACTCCGCTATCGAAGCGTCTTCGCCTCGTATCAATTTCCTGTCGCCTGTGGCTACGATACTTAAATTTAAACTCCGGCTCTTACGGCTTTTGCTCTTCTTTAGAAAGCAGCATCTTATTGTTAATCAGTCTATTTTTCTTGTATACCTGCAATTCTTTTTTAAATGCAGCCTTGTTGAAAGGTTGCGTTTCCAATGCCGACAGATCAGGCTTCCCGGCGTTTACCCAAGCAGTATACCAGTAATCTGCAATCAGGTCGGCAGCACGTAGCAGCTGCTGATTGATGCTTTTCTTCAACCTGTTGCCATAAGCCTGTCCAAACGCAGTGCTGTACGACCGGTACTCTTTACCATTTCTTATTTGCACCCTGTATTTCAAAGAATCATTGAATTGCTTTGACAGCTCTTGCTCTTCATTAAACACGCCTTGCAAAAGGCGGTTGGATTGCTGCAATGCTTTGCGCAAAGCAACGGCTGGTTCACGTAAATACTTTGCCTTGTGACGGCTGTATAATTGAAAGCTGTCTAAAAACAGGACCGGCACCAGTGTTTCCCACAAGCTATGCAGCCCTTTCTGATTGGTCAATTGCCCGTCGTAATTTTCTGTAGTATGCAGCGGCACATGCGCGTCGCCAATATAATGCCCCAGGTCTGCCGCGTAAAAAAGAATACTGTCCCTGTTCCTGTTCCGGAAGGTATTGGTTAACGATTCAAGCATTGTTTCTATCTGGTAGGGAAGATAGCCCGTGTGCGAAAGACTATCCATGCCAAATTGCTGTACCGCTTCTGCACGCGTTAGTGGCAGTTTCCATACGGCAGAATCGCCCAGCAATTCAAAGTCGATATAATGCTTGGGAGCCTCAGCAGAGTCGATGCCCACACGGGTATCGGGGCGCGGTGCATTGCTCACCAGGTATTCCATATTGTTATAAAAAAAATGCTGCATGCCTTTGGGCAATTTGTACACCGCCAATTGATGAACAGTGCGATGTACTAAAAATCCCCAGCTTCCAAAAGCAAAGAGTATTGTAAACAACAGCAGGTAAATTGATATTTTTCTCATGATATTTTAATAAAGTAGTTTGCTATATGCCGGATAAAAGCTGTAAAGAAAAACGTGGATTGTATCGTTCCAATCACTTCATTCCTTTCCAACACAAAGTTGATTTAAAACCAGCGATAATCAAATTTGGGATTTTGATGATTACCGTTGAAATTTGAGCATTGTCGCATAATGAGCATTATTTTATTCGATACAGCAGAAAGGGGTGATCTCTATCCCTTTACTTATACCAAACCGGTAGCCGCTTTACGGGCGGGCGTTTTCACCAACCTGCAACGTTGGCAAAAAACAACCGGCATTGAAACATATGCACTAACCGCAGCTTATCTGCAACAGCAATGGCAGCTGCCGCATGATAACGATAATATAATAATAGATGCCCGCATTTTGCCGGATGCAAAGCTTGCGGAAACGATTATGAACCTGCGCCAGGGCGAAGCAATTGTTGACGAAAAGATGCTGGTGGCGGGTAGAATTAAAAATTTGCCTGTAAACAGTGCAAACCTGAGCCGCTCCTCCTTTCAACAGCTCATTCAATATACAACCCCTCTTCAAAAAATAATATATCCCTGGCATCTGTTTCAATTGAATGAAAGCCTCTTGCGAAGCGATATTCTTCTTGCAACGGCAGGTAGTACATCTGCTCCTTTGTCGGCAACCAACCAGGTTATTAACAATGATGCTGTTTTTATAGAAGCAGGAGCGGTAATGGAGTGTTGCATTATCAACGCAGCAGCAGGTCCGGTGTACATTGGCAAAAACGCAACAATTATGGAAGGAACAATGATACGCGGGCCATTTGCGGCAGGAGAGGGGAGCGTGGTAAAGATGGGAACAAAAATTTATGGAGGCACTAGCCTGGGTCCTTATTGTACGGCAGGCGGTGAGATAAAAAACAGTGTGCTGATGGCTTATAGCAACAAAGCGCACGATGGTTACCTGGGCGATTCGGTAATAGGGGAGTGGTGCAATCTTGGTGCAGGCACTTCTAATTCAAACGTAAGAAACGATGCGGGCGCTGTGCTGTTTGCAAACGAACAGGGCAATAAAAAAAAGGTTGGATTAAAATGTGGATTATTAATGGGCGATTACACCCGCAGCGCTATCAATACTTCATTTAATACCGGTACATTTGCAGGAATTGCCTCTGGTATATTTGGTTCGGGCCTGGCGCCCAAATACCTGCCTAATTTTACCTGGGGATATACTGAAAAATACCGCTTTGATAAAGCCATTGAACACATTGGCAACTGGAAGAAATTGAAAAACCAGGATTTATCGGGAACGGATATACAGATACTGGAACATTTATATAAACAAACTGAATAATGAGACAACAAATCGCCGCCGCAAACTGGAAAATGAATCTTACGCTGCCACAGGCAGAAACCCTGCTGGATGAGTTATTAAAAACACCACACGATCTAAAAGCTCACCAAAAAGTAGTGTTTGCGGTACCCTTTCCCTACCTTCTTTTGGCGAAGGAAAAATTAAAGGACGCAAAAAATATATTTGTAGCTGCACAAAATTGTTACACCAAAAAATCCGGGGCCTATACCGGCGAAGTGTCTGCCGAAATGTTACAATCGCTGGGTGTGCAATATGTGGTGCTGGGACACTCCGAGCGCCGCGAATATTTTGGCGAAAACAATGCGATGCTGGCAGAAAAAGTAAACATTGCGTTGGATTATGCTTTAACACCCATTTTTTGCTGCGGCGAGCCTTTACAAATACGCGAAGCAAATACGCAAAACAGCTACGTTGAACAACAGTTGAAAGAAAGCCTTTTTCACCTCTCTCCCGAACAACTGCAAAAAATTGTAATTGCATACGAACCGATCTGGGCAATAGGCACCGGCAAAACCGCCACTGCCGACCAGGCGCAGGAAATGCACGCGCATCTCCGCAAAGTACTGGCCGATAAATACGGTAAGGATGTAGCCGAAAATATATCCATTTTATACGGGGGCAGCGTAAAAGGCAGCAACGCCGCCGATATATTTTCGCGCCAGGATGTAGATGGCGGACTGGTGGGAGGCGCATCGCTGATTGCCGCCGACTTCGGGCAGATTATTGATGCATTGAAGTAATCCCTGCCTGGATGAATTTCCGCCAACTCATATATCAAAGTGTATTGTGGAAAGGATTTTATTTTGCATCGGTACTTGCACTTAATATTATGATAGCCCGCTATTACGAAGCTGAGTATAGCGGGCTAATTTATTTTGTTATCAACAGCTTTGCCTTTATTGTTGTTGTTGCAAGTTTCAGTCTCGAAGCCGGCATTGGCTATCATGTTGTTTCCGGAAAAGCTGAGTCACCTCCCCTGGCAAATTTTGCAATAATCTGGATGTTGGTTGCAACAGCCCTCGCACTTTTAGTTTTGTTTGTCCTCGGTCATTATCATTTGATTTCTTCAACCTATAGCAACTATTATTTTGCCGCCTTTTGTTATATCGGAGGGTGTATGTTGGTAAACTTTTTTACCAGTCTTTTTTATGCAAAAAAAGATTTTCTCACTCCTAACTTGTGGATGACCGTTGTTAATGTGATGCTTATTGCACTTGTGCCTTTCAGCAATGAAGTTTTTTTATCGCAGGAAAAATATGTTGATGTTTATTTTGCCGGCTTTTTGCTACAGGGACTTGTTATGGCTTTGCTGTTTTTTATTACTCATAAAAGTAAATGGGCATATCACCTGCCAAACAAAAAGACGTTGAAACCGGTTTTCAAATACGCATTACATGCTTTTTGGGCAAATGCAATTTTCTTTTTGCTATACCGGATCGATTATTGGTTTGTAGAAGAATATTGCACCAGCAAAGATCTCGGCAACTACATACAGGCGTCTAAACTTGTTCAACTTTTTTTGGTATTACCGGCAATGGTTGCCAGCGCTGTATTTCCTATGTCTGCTGCCGGCGATAAAGACACGCTCCATCGTGGACTGGCGCAACTTTCGAGAATACTTGTATTTGGTTATTGCATTGCCTGTTTTATATTGGCCGTTACAGGATATTGGTTGTTTCCCTGGGTATACGGAGCATCGTTCAACAATATATTTTTACCTTTTATTTTGCTTATTCCCGGCATTATTGCAGTAAGTATCGTCAGTTTATTAAGCGCATATTTTGCAGGGCAAAACATGGTCCGTGTTAATGCGATGGGCGCTCTTTACGGTTTTTTGTTTATAATAGCAGCCGATTTCATTGTTGTACCGAAGTTAGGTATTAAAGGCGCTGCAATAACAAGCAGCATTGGCTATACTATCAACCTGTTGTTTGCTTTAAAAAGAATAATGGTAGTGTATAACGGGTCAATTGCAGATTTTGTGATCATTCGAAAATCAGATTTTAAAACATTGATGAACCGGCAGAGGTAAAAAAGTAAAGGGTATGAAAATTCTTTGGCTGGCAAGCTGGTATCCTAATAAATTGTCTCCTTTAGATGGAGATTTCATACAAAGGCATGCGCGGGCGGTGTCGATGTATACGCCGTTGACTGTTATTTATGTAGCACAATATGGGGAGCAAGTAGAAGTGGACGAAGATCGTACTGAAATAAATTCAACAGGAAATCTGAAAGAGATTATTATCCAGTTTCGCTTTAAAAGAATCGGCATTGAAATACTCGATAAGTTTAGGTATAATTGGAAATATTACTCTGGATATAAAAAAATTTTAAAAGAGCATTTTAGGAAAAATGGTCCGCCCGACTTTTTGCACGTTCATGTACCTATGAAAGCGGGTGTTATTGCTCGCTGGGTAAAAGGGAAGTGGAAAATTCCGTTTATACTCTCTGAGCAAGCATCTACATATATGAATACTGCTCCAGATTCTTTTTACAACAGAAATATGTATTATCGTTTAACCGTCGCAAAGATTTTTTCCGACGCATTCTTCGTGACAAATGTATCCGAAGCAATTTCTTCACAACTACGATCACTTTTTAAACTTTCTACAATTCACACTATTCATAATGTTGTTGATACAAATATTTTTTATTATCAAAAACATGCTACAGCTATATTCAACTTCATTCATGTATCAGCTATGAACCATCAAAAGAATGTACTGGGTATGCTGAGTGCTTTTCATGAATTGATGAAAAAACGTTCTGACTGGCGTCTGACCTTAGTTGGGCCGGCCGGCAAGGATGTTTTACATGCAGTAGAAACGCTCGGTCTTGCAAATTTTGTCAGCTTTTCCGGGCAAGTAACCTACAACAGAGTTGCAGAATTAATGCATGAAGCAGATAGTTTGGTTTTATTTAGCAGGCACGAAAACTTTCCATGTGTGATAGTGGAGGCTCTCAATTGCGGACTTCCGGTTATTGCTACCCGTATAGCTGGAATCCCTGAAGCCATTAATCATTCAAATGGTATATTGGTTGATGCTGAAAATCAAGATGATCTTATGAAAGCATTAGATAAAATGCTTGACAACTATAATACTTACGACTGTGAGAAAATTGCTGCCGATGCCAAAGAGAAATATGGATACGAAACAATTGGAGCACAATTTCTCAACTTGTATGAACAATTAGCCAGGTATTATCACAAATAATCACGCGACTCACACCACCGCCTCTCTCACTCTCAACAATTGCTTCAGCAGATCTTCCAGTAAATCCAGCTTCAGCATATTGGCACCGTCGCTTTTGGCAACTGCCGGGTTGGGGTGCGTTTCAATAAACAAACCATTGGCTCCCGATGCAATGGCTGCTTTTGCAATAGTGCCAATCAATTGAGGATTGCCGCCGGTTACGCCGGAAGTTTGATTAGGTTGTTGCAAGGAGTGCGTACAGTCCATCACCACCGGCACACCATGTTGCTGCATCCAGGGAATGTTGCGGTAATCCACCACTAGGTCCTGATAACCGAAAGTGGTGCCACGCTCTGTGAGGATGATTTTATTATTGCCCGCGTTTCTTATTTTTTCCACTGCAAATTTCATAGCAGGCCCGCTTAAAAATTGTCCTTTTTTTACGTTTACTATTTTGCCCGTGTCAGCCGCCGCCAGCAGTAAATCTGTTTGCCGGCATAAGAATGCAGGAATTTGCAATACATCTATATATTCGGCAGCAGGTGCTGCTTCGTCGTGCGCATGTATATCTGATGTTGTAGGCAAACCAAATTTTTGCCCCGTTTTTTTAACAATAGCTAAGGCGTTGTCATCACCTATACCCGTAAACGAAGATGCGCTGGTGCGGTTGGCTTTCCTATATGACGCCTTGAATATATAGGGGATGCCCAGGTTTTTACAAATTGTTGAAACTTTTTCAGCAACTTCCATCACCAGTTCTTCACTCTCTACCACACAGGGACCTGCGATAAGAAAAAAGCTTTTTTCGTTATAAGATTGTCCTTTGAAAATATCTTTTAAAAACTGTTCCATGCTGCAAAGGTAGGGTTCTGCTTTCAGCTTTCAGCGACCTCTAGTTTGGAGTTTAGTGTTTGTCGTTTAGGTTAGCCCAACGAAAAACTATAAACCGAAAACTCAAAACGAACAGACGCTGAAAGCTCACCGCTCACTTCGTTTCTCTGAACTTTTTAGGTGAAGTGCCCATTACCTGCTTGAATGAACGCGAAAAACTGTATTGATCGAGATAGCCCATTTCTTCTGCAATTTGTTTGATGGGCATTTTGGTAACTTTTAATAGCTGACTTGCTTTCTGAATTTTTAACGACGTATACAATTGTATGGGAGAATAATGTGTTTTTTGTTTGAACAGTGCTGACAAATAGGACGCAGATACATGGGCTTTGGATGCCAGCTCATCGAGCGTGAGATTTTCGTGCAGGTGATCTTTCATAATAAAAATACATCGTTCAATAATATTGTCTATACCCTTTTTCATGTAATTGAAAACAGTCAGCCGGAAAGTGCCCAGGAAACTATAAAATCGAAAATTAGCATACAGCAGGTTTTCCATGTTTTCCATCAGGTCAAGGTGGTGCATGATGTCCTGGAACTGTGCAATACGCCCCACGAGTGGCGGAGTAGACTGATCAATGTACTTTTTGTCGCGCGAAAGATAGGTGTACATATCATCTCCTATAGCGCCGTTAAATCTTACAAAATAAATGCTCCACGGTTCCGATTCATCCTGCCCAAGTTGTATAAGCACTTTTTTAGGAAGCACTACGAAATGGTTAGCGTTTAAAACAAATTTTTTATTGTTTAGCTTGTACCAGCCACTGCCGCTTACACAATAAACCAATATATAATCCGGATTGCTTTTGGGCACTTCCTTTTCGGGCATGCTGTGTTCAGGATAAAATGCTATTTCTGTTATGTACAGATTTTTACCAATTGGATGATTGTCGAGCTTGCTCCGTAAGCGGGCGGGTAATAACCAGTGAGATTGCGATGTGGTTTCGTTATGACGAGCATTTTCTTTCATTGATATACTCAATGTTTACAGTTATTTTTTGGTGTGCTAAAAATAGTATTTATTGCATCTTAATAATAATTTATGCTATTCTTTTTATAACAATTAACATTGGTGGCTTTTCGTTTTTGAATAATCTTTGATTTGTACATACCTGAAAACTTACTGATCCAAACATGCAACATTTGCCCCTGATCGATTTGTTTGTTATTTTGATATACCTCCTCAGTATGGTGCTTGTGGGTGTATACTTTGCCAGGAAAAATAAAAACGCCCAGCAGTTTACTACCGCCTCCGGCAATATTCCCGGGTGGGCCTTAGGCATTTCATTGTATGCAACATTTTTAAGCAGTAATACTTTTTTAGGTGTTCCCGGAAAAGCTTTTGGCAGCAACTGGAATTCTTTTGTGTTCAGTTTATCCATGCCATTGGCCGCCTATTTTGCCACAAAATATTTTGTGCCATTTTACCGGAGCAACGGAGAAGTGAGCGCGTACACTCACCTCGAGCATCGTTTTGGCGCCTGGGCGCGAACCTATGCCATGGTTTGTTTTATATTGACGCAACTGGCGCGGATGGGTTCCATATTTTTTGGAATAGCCCTTACGTTGCAGGCATTAACGGGCGTAGACATGAAAACCATCATGCTCGTAACCGGTATTTGTATTATCATATACACAGTAATGGGCGGCATGGAAGCGGTGATATGGACAGAAGTGGTGCAGGGCATCATTAAAACCATTGGTGCCTTCATTGTGCTCTACATTATCTTTCGCGAAATGAAGGGCGGCATTGCAGATGTATACAGGATAGGAATAGCCGATAATAAATTTTCTCTCGGAAGTTTTGATATTACAGATTTCAGCAGCTCTACCTTCTGGGTAATTTTCCTGTACGGTTTTTTTATTAATCTCAACAACTTTGGGATGGACCAGAATTATGTGCAGCGTTATCATACAGCCAAAAGCCAAAAAGAAGCAACACGCAGTGTTTGGTTGTGCGTATACTGGTATCTGCCCGTTTCATTGTTGTTTTTTGTTATTGGCACTGCGCTGTATGCATACTTTGCCGAAAACCCGGAATTGCTGCTCACTGTAAAGCAACAGGTGGCTGCAGAAAAAAATGTTGACATCAATTCATTGAAGCCTTCGGACTATGGCGATAAAATTCTTCCGTTTTTCATGGTATTAAAAGTGCCAAAAGGTCTCGTAGGATTAATAATAGCGGCAATTTTATCCGCTGCCATGAGTTCCATCAGCAGCGGTATGAATAGTTCAGCTACCGTGTTCTTAAAAGATATATACCAGCGGTATATCAATCCAAATCCGGGACCCAAAAAAGAATTGCAGATACTCTATACCGTTACTGCCATTACCGGTATACTGGCTATTGTTTTCGGAATAACGTTAATAGGAGTGGGGAGCATACTTGATATGTGGTGGGAACTGGCAGGTATTTTTGCGGGAGGTATGCTGGGTTTGTTTTTACTTGGCATCATTTCTAAAAAAGCTAAAAATGCCGAGGCAGTAACGGCAACGATCATAGGCATATTGGTTATTTTATGGATGTCTCTTTCCAAGTATTTTCCCGCTGAGTTGGAGCATCTTAAAAGCCCGTTGCATGTAAATATGGTGATTGTGGTGGGCACGCTTACCATTTTCTTGGTAGGACTTTTACTCACCAAACTGCGAAAACGAAGCTGATTAGCCAAATGAAAACAAAACATCAGTTCGTTATTTAAAACCAATAAACACAAAACAAATTTTATGTCGAAGAAATTTGTTCCGGTAATGATCACTCCCTTTACGCCCCAGGCGGAGATTGATTATGATATGTTGAGAAAGCTGGTTGACTTTTATCTTGCAGCAGGGGTAAAAGGACTGTTTGCTAACTGTCTTTCCAGCGAAATGTACAGCATTCATGAAGAAGAGAGGCTTGCCCTCACCAAAGCGGTGGTAGAATACGTAAACGGACGTGTGCCGGTGGTGGCCACAGGCTCATTTGGATTAACCATCGAGGATAAAGCCGAGTTTACCAAAAAAATGTATGACACAGGCGTAGACTCCGTAGTGCTTATTACCGCACATTATGCCCAGCAGGAAGAAGGTGATGATGTATTGCTGCAGCGGTTTGAAAAAATGCTGTCGCTCACCGGAGATATTCCGTTGGGATTGTATGAATGCCCTGTACCCTATAAAAGATTGATAAGTCCCCAGATGTTGAAAACACTGGTATCTACAGGAAGAATGCATTATCATAAAGACACCTGCTGCAATGTGGAACAGGTTAAGGCCAAGCTGGAAGCCATTAAGGGAAGCAATATGCAATTTTATGATGCGCACACGCCCAACGCCATCGCGTCTATGAGCATGGGTGCCGCGGGAATGTCGGCCATTGCCGGTAACTTTTATCCCGAAATATTGGTATGGCTGTGCAATAATGTAGATAATCCCGCCAAGCAGAAAGAAGTCGAATGGATACAATCTGAACTCACCAGGCTAGATCCGGTTGTTCACACGGCATATCCCATGAGTGCTAAATTTTTTCTTCAGCTCAGGGGGCTGCCCATACATACCATTAGCAGGTCGCACGCACTGGAACCAACACCCAAAGAAAAGGGTGCGCTGCATTCCATTTTGGGTACATTAAAAACATGGTGCGAGAAACTCGACATCAAAGAAGTGGAGTATGAAGATGTAGCATAGCCGCGCAATTTATAATTTGCCTTATAAATTTTTCAGCATGATCAACAGAATAACAGCCAGTACCTGCTTTTTCCTGTCGGCGTTTCTTTTCCTGGCAACTGCCTGTAATGAAGAAGCCGGAGCAAAAAGCAATACTGACACCACAGCTACAATTGTGCAAAACGATTCATCTTCGGTTACACACGGTTATTTTTTTACCGAGCAGGAGGTTTCATTCCCGGAATGCCATGCCTCAACGCTGCTGCACTTGCAGGATGGATCATTTTTAGCTGCCTGGTTTGGTGGTAAAAAAGAAGGTACTGATGATGTGGGTATCTGGCTTACCCGTGGTAAAGCGGGTGCCTGGGAAGCGCCGGTGGAGGTAGCCAAAATCAGAGAAGATGCACACTGGAATCCGGTGCTTTTTCAATCGCCCGAAGGCAAAATATTTCTATTCTTCAAAGTAGGTAAAAAAATTCCTTCGTGGGAAACCTGGGTAAAAACATCCGGCGACAATGGTAAAACCTGGTCGGATGCAACTGAGTTGATTAAAGGCGATAAAGGCGGCAGAGGTCCGGTGCGCAATAAACCCATTGTGCTGTCTAACGGCAGTTGGATTGCAGGCGCTTCGCACGAAGAAGGCAAGTGGGATGCGTTTGCAGACATCAGCACCGACAACGGCGTTACCTGGAAAGCATCAGACTATATAAAGCTCAACAGAACGAAACTCAAAGGAAAAGGTGTGATACAGCCTACGCTTTGGGAATCTGCACCCGGCAAAGTACATATGTTGCTCAGAAGCACCGACGGTGCTGTTTACCGCAGCGATTCGGAAGATTATGGCAAAACCTGGTCGCCTGGCTATAAAACAGGGCTTCCAAATCCAAACAGCGGCATCGACCTTACAAAATTAAGCGATGGCACGCTGGTGCTGGCTTATAATCCCGATACCGCCAACTGGGGTTCAAGGTCGCCCATATCATTAGCCATATCACACGATAACGGTGTTACCTGGCCGAAAAAGCTGGATATTGACAGCGGTGATAAAAAAGATGAATTTTCTTATCCCGCAGTCATTAGCTACGGCGATACCATTGCAGTTTGTTATACATGGAACAGGAAAAAAATAGCTTACTGGATCGGCACAAAAGAGGAGCTGTTGAAAGCAGCCAGGTGAACCACGGAGGGACGAAGACACAGAGGTGCACGGGGATTTTTTATTTTTGATTGTTTGATTGCTGATTTGGGAACCACGGAGGTTTGCGGTTTGTCGTTCCCGATTTTTGGTTGCTCATGGTCGGCGGCTCGTAGCTGATGGCCCTACTTTGGTTCTTGCTTCTCGTTATTTCGACGTAGGAGAAATCTCCTGAAATTGGGTCTTGTATCTTGTTTCTTGGTTTTCCAATAGCTGACCGCTGATAGCTCATAGCTGACTGCTGATTCCCTAATCTTCATCACATGCATACTTCTTCCCTTTTCCTGAAACGAATGCTGCCGGTTGCGCTGGCACTTGGCACTGCCTGGGCGGCACGCGGACAAATTGGCCATGAATACGGCGCTACATGGGCCGCAGCCATTGGAATTTTTACAGTGATCGCCTTATCCGGCAGGCAAGACTGGTATGATCGGCTGCCCGCCATCGTTGCCTTAGGAGCAATAGCCTGGGGAGCGGGTGGCATGATCAGTTATGGAAAAATAGTGGGATACGGACACGCAGCCGACTATCTCAATACCAGCTACGGATTGGTAATGCTTATGATCATAGGATCGTTGTACGGTTTTATGGGAGGCGGCATAACCGGGCTGGCGTTGGAAAATACGCCCGACAAAAAAGTAGACTGGGCTTCGCTGTTTACACAAATGTTTGCCGGGGGCTATCTTTTCTGGGGATTTTTTATTTTTCAATTAGAGTGGTTTATGACGCCGCCACGCTCAGAACTATGGGCAGCGTGTATGGGTGCCTGCCTGGCACTTGGATGGTTCCTGTATCGTAACGGCTATACACATGCGCTGCGTACTGCTTTTTTCAGTGCGTTAGGGGCAGGATTTGGGTTTGGCTTTGGCAATTTCCTGCAACGTATGGGATATGTATGGGGTATCAAGTTCAACTGGTGGAATGTAATGGAATACTCCATCGGCTTCTTTGGCGGATTGGGGATGGCCTATGGGATATTTTCCAGCAACAAATGGCCTAAAACAATCGCACCCAATAAAGTGTCCAATGTAACTGGCTGGACTTTTTTAATGTTCCTGTTGCCCGCCATTAATCTGGTAGAAGCTGTTGGAACAGAAAGGATGACCGATACCGGGCAATCGCTGCAAGTTGCTGATCCTGCACAATTCGCATTATTATGGCAACAGATTATGTGGATTATGTCGGCAATCTTTGCTGTATTCCTTACATGGTATTACAAACCTGGCATGCTTTCAGGCTCCCGCAATAAAAATATTGCTGTTGCACTAATTTACCTCGTCTGGTATATACTCATCAGCAATCTGGTGAGTGCTATATGGTACACTCCCAAATTTGTTTCGCAGCACCTGTATTGGATCAATCTTATCGTAATAGCCTGGATGTTATATCGCTTCCGCGCAAATGCAGTAAATGAACCATTTCAGCCATCGCACACTTATTCGTCAACGTTATTGAAATGGTCGGCCGCCGCGCTGGCGTTGATTCTTATTGTAAGTTATATAGCAATTTCAATGGACTATGTGCATAAAAACGCACAATTAAGATTTGAGTGAATGGCGGCTATCAGCGGTCAGCCTTCAGCAGTCAGCCTTCAGCGGTCAGGTATCGATGTTTTGTGCTGAAAAAAGCAGGCAGTATTCTATTCCATTTCTGACTTTATATTCCAGATCGGTCAGACCACCCGGCGCAGATTTTCTTCGGCGTCTGAAGGGGCGGTCTGACCGAATAATCTCAACGTTCTGTTCACTACTCGGCAAGCATGCGTTATTGTCCTACCGGTTTCAATTTGCTTTCTTTAATTTTATTCTCGATATATGCTTTCAGTTCAGCAAAAGACATATCCTGCGTTTCAGCACTTATTTTGTCTCTGATTTCACGCATCATTTTCACTGCATCAAAAGCTTTTCTTTTTTAATCGTCTCATAATTTATAAGGGTTTTTCGAGTGTCTAATCTAAAATATATATCTGAATGCTTAATGAATGCTGAAGGCTGATAGCTGACCGCTGATCGCTGCCAGCTCAATTATTCACACCATCATAACATTATCATCTTTACATTTGTATTAACACATATTATTGTCTCTGTATATGTCGCAAGATTTTGAAACATCTAAAAACGTAAAAGCCGGAACCATTACAGGTGTAATTTCCGGTGCTTTATTGTTATTCTTTTTCCTTGTTTCCTGGTCGGTGCCACCGCCCCCGTTGCCCCCGGTAGAGGAAGGAATGGAAGTAAACCTGGGCAATAGTGATGATGGAGCAGGAGATGTGCAACCGCTCAGGCCCGGTGCGCCGGCAGCTGCGGAGAAGGAAGTGAATACACCACCCAAGGCTGCTAATACGCCGGTTGAAAATGTGAAGGCGGTTGAAACCGATGATAATGATGAGGAAGCTCCGGATGTAAAAGTTCCCAAGCCAAAGGTTTCAAACCCCGAAGCCAAAACAATTCCCACCAAAGAAAATACCACCACTACCAAAAAGAACAATACCAAACCGCAGATCGTAGAAAATCCTAAGCCTGCACCACCCAAGCCGCGTGCTACTTACAAAGGCGGCGATGGCAGCGGACCAGGTGGAAACAATGCAGATACCTGGAACAACAGCAAGAGCGAAGGCAATACCAGCGGCACCGGCGATAGGGGTAAGATCAACGGCGACCCCAATTCAAAAAATTACGATGGTTTTGGCGGCAGCGGAAATGGAAGCTATACTATACAGGGAAGTTTGAAAGGAAGGCAGATCATCCGTCAACCTTCTTTCCAGGATGAGTTTAATGAAAACGCAAAAGTGGCAGTAGACATTTCTGTAGACGGATCAGGTGCTGTAACCGCAGCATCTTACCAGCCCAGGGGTTCTACCACTTCTAACGCCGGCATGAAAGACATTGCACTCCGCAAAGCCCGTCAGCTCAAATTCGCAGCAGGCGAAGAGCAACGCGGTACTATTATCTTCAACTTTAGGGTTACCAATTAGGGATACCACATAGGCACATAAGAAACATAGATATTATTTAGGGTTTATAAGTTTAAAAAACTTGACCAAATGTTTCATGCTGTTGCAATTCACCACACAGGTATATAAGCATCATAGGCATAGTTTGGATTTAGAATGGAGTTTAAACTCTTGGCTAAATTCTTCATGTTAATAATCTAATTACTATAAGTCCACAGAAATATAAATAAGTCAAAGCTTCGGGGTATTTAAACCAACGTAAAACATAGCCTATGTTACTATGTGCCTATGTGGTAAAATAAATTAATCATTTGATTAAAATACTTGTTTAAATCAAAAATTTAAATTTATCTTTGCCTTTGTAATCCTTCAAGAATGGCAAAAAGTAAAATCGTTAAAGAAGCGTCAGCCGAAGAAAAAATAAAAGAAGCCGCACGGAAAGTATTTACCCAAAAAGGATATGCCGCCACGCGCACCCGTGATATCGCCGAAGAAGCCGGCTTAAATCTCGCTCTGCTCAACTATTATTTCCGCAGCAAGGAAAAATTGTTCGAAATAATTATGAAGGAGAAGATGCAGCAGTTGTTCGGCGTCATTACACCATTATTGAACGACAAGTCGACCACATTGGATCAGAAATTTGAAAAGATCATTTCCAACTACATCGACATGCTCACCCAAAATCCCGATCTGCCGATTTTTGTATTGAGCGAAATACGCAACAATACCGGTATGTTCAAACAAATGCAGGTAGGCAAGCTCATTCAAACCTCCTACTTTGTTGAACAGCTCCGGGAAAGACAGCCCGATGTACATCCGTTGCATTTTATTGTTTCTATGCTGGGTATGACGGTCTTTCCTTTTGTTTCAAAACCGGTGTTTCAATCTGTTGGCGTGTTAACCGATGAATCGTTTACCCAAATGATGCAACAGAGAAAAGCGTTGATGCCTAAATGGATGAAAGCAATGCTGAAGGCGAAATAAATTTTTTTGCTACCGGTTTAATCAAATGATTAAATAATTGACAACCAAACTATATAGAATGAAACGGCTTAATCTCATAATGTGTTGCCTGCTTACAGCATGTATGGTGCATGGGCAAGGGCTCAGCATCGAAGAGTGCTACACGTTGGCAAAGCAGCAATACCCGCTTACTAAACAGTACGACCTCATCAGGAAAAGTAATGAATATACGGTATCTAATATCGCTGCCGGCTACCTGCCACAATTGAATATTAACGGACAGGCAACCTATCAGTCGGAGGTAACACAGGTGCCAATAAAAGTACCCGGAATAGAGATCCCTGAAATAAGCAAGGATCAATACAAATTGTATGGGGAAATGACTCAAACGATTTTCGACGGTGGTGTGATACGCCAGCAGCAACGAATACAGGAGGCCAGCTCGGCAGTGGAAGAACAATCATTGGAAGTGGAATTGTATAAGCTGAAAGACCGCATTAACCAGTTGTTTTTCGGCATATTGCTGGTTGACGGGCAGCTTGCACAGTCCGCCATCGCCAATAAAGATATTGAAGCTGCACTTAAAAAAATGGAGGCCGCCATCGCTAATGGCACAGCACTGAAAAGCAGCGCTGATGTGTTAAGAGCGGAAATGCTTAAGAACAATCAACGCATTATTGAACTGAAAGCCATGAAAAAAGCCTACGCGTTAATGTTAGGACTGTTTACAGGTACAGCCATCAACGAAAATACCGTTTTGGTAAAGCCACAGTCATTGTTGCCCGAAAGCGATATCAAACGTCCTGAACTTACGTTATACGAAAAGCAGGAAAAGTTATACGATGCACAATACAAACTGATCAATGCAAAAAACCTTCCCAGGCTGGGCTTGTTTTTACAAGGCGGTATGGGGAGACCTGCACTTAACATGCTCAGCAATAAGTTTGAACCCTATTATCTCGGTGGTGTACGGTTGAACTGGTCGCTATCCGGGTTTTACACCGCACGAAAAGAAAAATTTCTGCTGGATATTAAAAAGAAAAATACCGGCTTGCAGAAAGAAACTTTCCTTTTCAATACCAATCTCTCTTTACAGCAACAACAATCAGAAGCCGACAAATGGAAAGACCTGCTTGAAACCGACAATGAAATGATAGGGCTGCGCACCAGTGTAAAGAACGCCGCAGCAGCACAATTGGAGAACGGCGTTATTACGTCCAGCGATTTTGTAAGAGAAGTAAATGCGGAGGACCAGGCGGTACAAAATAAAATGCTGCACGAAATTCAGCTGCTGCTTACACAGTACAATCTTATGTGGAACACCGGTAACAATTAATATTCAATTTTAAACATACCAACAATGAAATTTTCCATAGGTAATTTTCGTATGTCGCTCCTGCTTATGTTGATGGCAATGTTTTTGTTTGCCTGTTCAGGCAACAGGCATCCCTACGATGCATCGGGAACTTTTGAAGCAGTTGAAACCATTGTTTCAGCAGAAGCAACAGGAGTGATTAAGCAGTTTGATGTTGAAGAAGGACAAGCACTCACCGCTGGTCAAGCTGTGGGCTACATAGACAGCACCCAGCTATCGCTTCGGAAAAAACAGCTCGAAGCACAAATAAAAGCAACCGGAAGCAGGCTACCCGATATTTCGGTACAAACCAGTTATTACAAACAACAACTCGCTGCCATGCAGGTAAAATTCAATAACCTGAAGCATGAACAAAACCGTATACAGAATCTTGTGAAGGCAGATGCGGCAACCGGTAAGCAGCTCGACGACATTAATGCGCAGGTGGAAGAAACGGAAAAGCAGTTGCAGGTAATACAGCAGCAAAACGCCGCCCAAGTGTCGGTATTAAAAACGCAAACCTCTGGTTTGAGAAGCGATATGCTGCCATTGGTTGCACAAATTGAACAGCTAAACGATCAATTGAACAAATGCAATATTGTAAACGAAACAAAAGGAACCGTGCTTACCAAATATGCCGAAGTAAACGAAATGGCAACAGCCGGTAAAGCGCTGTACAAAATAGCAGACCTCAGCAGCATTGTATTACGGGCATACATAACCGGCGATCAGTTGGCTAAAGTAAAACTCAACCAAAAAGTAACGGTAATGGTAGATGACGGGAAAGATGCTTACAAGAATTACGAAGGCACGATTGAATGGATCAACAACAAAGCAGAATTCACTCCCAAAACCATTCAAACCAAAGATGAAAGGGCCAACCTGGTATACGCTGTAAAAATAAGAGTGGCGAACGATGGTTTTTTAAAGATTGGTATGTATGCAGATGTAAAATTGTTTTAGTCGAATTATTTATCTGCGACTGAACACCAACTATTTTTCCTAACAACATCATTTATTTAATATGCATTCCGTAGTTGTAAACGATATCACCAAAACCTACGGCAAAGAAAAGCTGGTGGCGGTGAACAAAGTTTCTTTTTCGGTAGAAAAGGGAGAGTTGTTTGGGTTGATTGGACCTGATGGCGCAGGCAAAACCAGTATTTTCAGGATGCTTACCACGCTGCTGCTGCCCGACAGCGGTACTGCCACGGTGGATGGTTTTGACATTGTAAAAGATTACCGCCGGATAAGGAACACGGTAGGATATATGCCCGGAAAGTTTTCGCTGTATCAGGATCTTACCATTGAAGAAAACCTGCAGTTTTTTGCCACTGTATTTGGTACTACTATTAAAGACAACTATGATCTTATTAAAGACATTTATGTTCAGATAGAAAAATTTAAACACCGCCGCGCCGGGAAATTATCCGGCGGTATGAAGCAAAAGCTGGCGCTCTGTTGTGCGCTTATTCATAAGCCAACCGTTTTGTTTCTTGATGAGCCTACAACTGGTGTAGATCCTGTGTCGAGGAAAGAGTTTTGGGAAATGCTGAAAAGATTAAAACAGCAGGGTATCTCCATCATCGTATCCACACCTTATATGGACGAAGCCGACCTGTGCGACCGCATAGCCCTGATACAGGGCGGTAACATTCTTTCGGTAGAAACTCCGGCTAATATTAAAAGCGGTTACGGCGATCCGTTATTCGCTGTAAAGGCAAACAATATGTACAGGCTCCTGGAAGCATTGAAAAGGTACGACAAGGTATCAGACAGTTATGCGTTTGGAGAATTTGCGCATGTTTCGTTCAACAGTCGCGAAGTAAAAACCGACGACGTAAAAACATTCCTGCTGAATGAGGGGTTACAGCAGCCAGAGATCAGGCAGACCAATCCAACCATTGAAGACTGTTTTATAAAACTGCTAAAAAATTAGTATGAGCAATGCCGTTATAAAAGCAGAAAAACTCACCAAAAGATTTGGCGACTTTATAGCTACGAACGAAATAACGTTTGAAGTGTACAAAGGCGAAATATTCGGGTTTCTTGGCGCCAATGGGGCAGGAAAAACCACCGCTATGCGCATGCTTTGCGGCTTGTCGGTTCCAAGCTCCGGAAAGGCAACCATAGCAGGGTTTGATGTATACAGACAAACAGAACAGATCAAAAAGAATATTGGTTATATGAGCCAGAAATTTTCGCTGTACGAAGATCTGACGGTGATAGAAAACATTCGTTTTTTTGGTGGCATATACGGGCTGGGCAATGAAGTGCTGAAGCGCGAAAGCGAGCAATTGATCAACAAGCTGGGCCTGCAGAAAGAAGCTAAAAAACTGGTAGCAGCCTTGCCGCTGGGGTGGAAACAGAAACTCGCTTTTTCTGTAGCAATACTGCACAACCCGGCCATTGTTTTTTTGGATGAGCCTACCGGCGGAGTTGATCCCGTAACACGCCGCCAGTTCTGGGACCTGATATACGAGGCAGCCAACAAAGGTGTAACCATTTTTGTGACCACGCATTACATGGATGAGGCTGAATACTGCAATCGTATTTCGTTGATGGTAGACGGAAAGATTGAAGCGCTGGATACACCA
>JBQCFW010000008.1:0-6611 GCA_051958655.1 Agriterribacter sp.
GACACTGGATTGTATACCAATCCAATTTACCATGTTTTGGGTTGATTTTAACCCCGGGGTATTGCAAAATATAACCCGGGTCGTATTCCTGCGCCTATTGTCTGACAAGAGCCGGCTGCATACGGAGCCACCCCTTTAAAACTTAACATTGCACATGTTACCAAATTGTTATGTTTGTATGACTAAAATATAAATATGGACAACAAAAAAACCATAAAGCGGAAAACCCGCATGGGCATTATTAAAAAGCTATTAACAACGTTTAAGGAGCTCAACAATGGAAAGGGATCAAAAAAAGTAGAAGAAAGTGTGCGTAAAGCAAGCAAAGCCCTGGCAAAAGGACTGGAGGCTGTTCGGCAACAACAATTAAAACCTGCTAAAAAGAAAACCGCGCTTAGCAAACAAAAGGCATAGTTGCCTGCATTTACACGTCTCTCCCACGCCAATACTACATGCTTCTCAGCATAAGCGTCATCCACAAGATCGTCCTGTTTAGATAGCTTTCTGATTACCGGATAACCGACAGAATGGATTCATTCATCGAAGCCTGGTAAGCAATTGGTCGAAAAAGATCATAATGGTATCGCATTGCACCTATTTTTAAACAATCTCTTCATAGGTTATTTAATGGTTCTAACCACGCATCTCCTGTTTTTACAGGAGATGCGCTTTTTTAAAGCATAGTTTCCTGCGCCCCCGGTCAATTCTCGTATCAATCAGGAAAGGCTAAAGCATTCCTGCCAGGTTGTAAACCAACACTACCCGGTTGATTGCATATTCCTCCTCTCAAAAGCAATAATGCCTTACTTCAATTTTTAAAGATATTTTAAAGAAAACAGCCGCTGTTTGACCACAAAATCCGCATGAGAAAAATAAATCTGGCGCTTTCGAAAAAAAAGTCAGCAAAAAATTAGGCTGAGTGTGTAAAAAATACGCTATTTTTAGCCCTTTCATAGGATAAGGTTTAATGGTTAAAAACCATTGTTTCCCCTGTTTCTACAGGGGATTTTTATTTTACTGAAAGTGGCGGACTTAAACGATTCAGCAAAAAACCTGCATATCACAGAAAAGTGCCTGCCAACTTGCATCGTGTTACAACTCCATAGGATTATTCCCGCTTCGGGTACAACGTTCAGGACTAAAGAAAAAAGCAAAAAATAGTTACCTTACTATGATAAAATGTATGCGCAAACCATATGCACTTTTGGGTAACTAAAACAAGCACTGAAGACATTAAACCATTTCGTTTATTGTTTCTTCAGCAAAACAATTTTCAGTTTGTACACAACAAGTGTCACGATTATGGCTGGGCTGATTCGTATATGATTCATCACAACAACGAGAAAATTGGCTACGGATCGGTTTGGGGAATGAATAACAGGCAGGACAGGGACGCAATTTTTGAGTTTTTTTTATTACCGGCTTTCGAAAAATATGCTCACCTGGTGTTTCCGGTATTCAGAGCGGCATGCAATGCAACATACATTCAATGCCAAACCAACGAAAAGCTATTGCCTGAACTGTTATTTGAATTTGCAGAAAATATTCAGGCAGAGTCAATCCTCTTCGAAGATCATTACACTACTCATTTTACAATTGCGCATACCATATTCCGAAACAGGGAATCGACCGACAATGTACCTGAAGATTGCGGCGACCAGCTACTCTTATACAATGATATGATTGTTGCCGACGGTGGCCTGATGCTTAACTATAACATGCCTTTTGCGGATATTTATATGCACGTGGCGGAAACACACAGGCAAAAAGGCTTTGGAAGCCTGATTGTGCAGGAACTTAAAAAAAAGGCTTATGCCATTAACCGGGTGCCGGCAGCCCGTTGTAACATCCTTAACAAAGCTTCTAAAGCCACTTTACTTAAAGCGGGGATGAAAATTTGCGGATACCTGGTGAATGGAAAAATAAAGCAAGGATTTTAGTATCTGTACCTTGTTATGGTTTCGATTAAGAACCGCGTAGGGCTATCCTCCCTTCATAATCTTCAGGTTGTTGCGAATGGTTTGCCAGTACTCCTTTCCGTATGCTACCAATATTTCTCCGCCGGCTGGTATGGGATGCACAGATTCTATATACACTTTTTTCTTATCCACCACATATTGTGCATTGTTGCGTATACCTTTTACCCGTTGCAGGCCGCGGGCATCGTTGGCATACCTGCCCAGGTATTTTACAAACGGCCTGGCATTAATTACATGGTTCCGGCTGATGTAGTACAGGTAACCATTGTCTGTTTCCTCTTCTCCCAACTCGCTCCATTTCGATACAGCGCCTTTATATTCTACAATCCTTGTTCCCCTGGGAATGGGAATTTTAGTAAATAAGCCTTTTCCTGCACCGGGCAGGGTTGACTTTTTTACAACCAGTTTATTTTCGGGTATGATCATGTGTTTTATTAATCGCTTTCAAAAAAAGAAGGCAAAGGTAGTTGCCCTTTTGTTACAGTGCGCTGCAAAAACCCTTCTCAATTCATCAAATCTCTTGTTGAACCCATTGCGGAAAATCAATGAAATGACGTGCTTTTAGGAAAAAACAGTAAAAATACGGTCTGCATTTTTAAAGAATCTTGTTGATGTAACTCAAATAAATCTCAGAATTATAGTAAAAACTGCAACTCCATTGCCATGCGGATGATTCGTGAATTTACGATGCTGAATTGCATGCAGCATCGGCTTTTGTCGTAATGTTTATTTGTTTCCCCTTATAGCCTGTAAGCAATATTGCTACTTATATGTCTTTTGTACGATTTGCCTAAACAACCATGCTTCGTAGTTTTCCTATAATGTAGTGCCAGCGCCACAAAACAATGGATGTTACAACTGTTTTTTTTCTCGCTGGAGCAATGTTTCTTTGTGTAACAAATCCAATGAATCCATATCCAAATCCTGATCCTTGAAAAACCAGATCCTTTGATAAACCGTTTCAAAATCCATCCTCGGAAAAACTACCAGATCCTTTGAGAAAACCAATATAGATCCGATCCTGAAGAACCAAATCCAATCAACCTAGAAAAATCTATCCTGTGAAACCAAACAAAAAATCCGACTATGAAAAATCTATCCGCTGAAAAACCACAAGATCTTATGAGAAACCGATGTAAATCCGATACCTTTTAAAAACAGCAGTGTATTTAAACCGTCCAATTAAAGCATTGCGCGAATTGCAACAGAAAATGAATGTGTGGAAACACACAACAACTATTCCCGGGCCTTTATCCCTTACAACCTCCCGAAATTATTGTTCATTTTCTGTTGCTTTTTTATTCCCCAGGTTTGCCGTTTCATTCCTCCAGCACACTTAATTTCTTTTGATAATCGTATTGCAGATCATCGTGCATAGCAGCTATTGCTTTGGCAATTTTTTTGAGCTGTTGCAAGTAGAGATTGTGTAATGCAGTACTTTTTTTATACGGTATGCCAGATAACTTTAAACGCTCGCAAAAATGCAGCAGCAGTTCAACTTCTGCCTGGGCAGAAGCGGTATACCGAATATGTTTGGTAGCAATGCGCAAAATTTTCCGGATTGTTTTTTTGGCGAAGTAAAGATTAGAACTGTTTACATCAGCAAACAGGAGGCTGATTTCGTTTTTTACCGAAGCCATATAACCATCAAGATCGTCTTCTTCAAAAAGCAAAAAAGTCAGTAACTCCTTGTTCTCCTTTTTATATTTAGCAAGCCGCAGGCAAAGGCTGGTAAGCCTGGCCGGAGCAACGGTTTGCAACGCTTGTTTTAATTCCTGTACGGTAGCTGTTCTTATATAAGATTGCATGGTCAAAATTAAGCATTGTATAAGCCGCCAGGCAAAACTTCGGGATTAAAAGCATTTTCCCCTCAAATGCGGTATATTACTGGAACATAAATTGCAACCATACCTGCATGCTGCCCCTTCGTACTAAAATTAAAAAGGCAACGGCTACACCCAAAGGAAAGATTATAGCCGGTTCTATATTGCTTGTGCTTGCTGCAGGCATTACCCTCACCATCGTATACTGGAATGCTATTAAAAAAGGCTTTATCCGCAACAAGGTTAAATCTACCGTATATGAAAAAAGCAACAAGCTATACAATATACATTACGACGACATGGAGCTTGACGAAGTAACGGGGTATCTGTCTATCACCAACATGAGCCTGCTGTACGATTCGACCCAGTATAAAGCACTTCAACAGCAAAAAGAGGAACCGCCAATATTGTTTCACATCGAAATTCCTTCTATTACGGTAACCGGGGTAAAAACTCCACAAGCGTTGCTTAATAACGAAATTGCGGGTTCAAAACTGCACATTAATAAACCGGTAATCGACATCCTGTATACGAGGAAAGGAGAAGATTCGTCGAAAAGTGTACCCACCAACGAAGTGTACAGGCAAATACTGGGTGAACTTAAACAAATTAAAATTGACACGGTGCTTATTACCGGTGCACAGATTATAACGCGCGACCTGAAAACCGGCAGGCAAAAACTGCTGTTGATGGATACTCATATTATGTTACGCGATGTTGCTATCGACAGCCTGTCTAACCATGATACTACCCGGCTGATGTTTGCGAGATATATAAACATCGAATGCAGCAAACTGTCGTGGTCAACGCCGAACAAGCTTTATACCTTTGCAATAGACAGCATTCAACTACAATCGGAACAGAAAATGGCTTATGCCAAAAGTTTCAAAGTGATTCCTGCTTTAGACGAAGAAGCTTATGCCAGGAAGAAGGGAGTACAGGCAGACAGGTTTAACATCCACCTCAATAACATAAGCATCAATCAACTCAACTTCCACGAATTATTCAATGAAAATATCCAGGCAGATAATATTGTCCTCACCAACTCGTCTATAAAAATATACCGGGACATGACGTTGCCTCCTGATGGGAAAAGCAGGATCGGCACTTACCCACAACAACGCTTAACCGATATACCCATTCCGGTTGAACTGAATGCATTAATATTAAAGAATACTTATGTTGAATACAAGGAGAAAGGAAGGATTGTACAAAAGATTGGTAAGGTGATTTTTGAAAACCTCAATGGCACATTCCGCAACATCACCAATAAAAAATCGCTGATCAAAAAAAACAATTTGCTTACAGCAGATGTTAATGCAATATTCCTTCACAAATATCCGGTACAAACGCATTGGACGTTTTACATTGCAAATCCTAAAGGGCGCTTTGATGTAAGAGGATCGTTAGGCACCATAGATGCCAGGGCGGCTAATGAAATTATTGTGCCTTTAGGAGGTGCTAAAGTGGAAAAAGGAAAAATTAATAAACTTAATTTCGACTTTAAAGCGGATGATTATGGCATGGGCGGAACGGTTAAAATATTATACAACGATCTGAAAATTTCAGTGCTGAAAAAAGACAAAGAAACCCATGAACTGAAAAAGAAAAAACTGGTAAGCCTTGGCGCCAATATGCTTGTTAAGGACGACAATCCTACCCGCGACAAACCACCACGCGTTGCAAATATTCATTTTGAAAGAGATACTACCCGCTCGATGTTTCATATGTCGTGGAAAACATTGATGAAGGGAATAAAGGAAACGGCAATGCCTTGAAAAGCAAATACAAAGAAACAAGAACCAAGATCCAAAAAGCAAAACTCAAAAACACTGTTACATCTTGCTATTTTGAGATTTTGGCTCTCGTGATTTCGTTTCTTGTTATTTGGTTCTTGGATCTTGGTTCTTGTGATTTATTTCTTGTTATTTCTTTACATTAGCACACTTCAAAAATCATAGCACTATTGACATGAAAAAAATCTATTATTTATTTAGTTGCGCAATGCTTGTAACGTTCACCTTACATGCACAGAACGGTCAATGGGTAAGTTTGTTCAACGGGAAAGACCTGACAGGCTGGAAACAATTGGGCGGTGAAGCAAAATACGAGGTTAAAAAAAATGAAATTACCGGTACTACAGTAGCAGGCGCTCCCAACAGTTTTTTGGTTACCGACAAGGAATACGGCGATTTTGTGCTGGAACTGGAAGTGAAGTTGCCCGATAGCGCCACCAACTCAGGCATCCAGTTCAGGAGCCATTATGATCCTGCAGGCAACAAAGGCAAGGGCAAGGTGTTTGGCTATCAATACGAGCTCGATGGTTCGGCAAGGGCATGGACGGGAGGCGTATACGATGAAGGCAGAAGAGGCTGGTTATATCCCCTGGATTTAAACAGTTCGGCTAAAAAAGCATATAAACAAGGAGCTTTCAATAAAGTGCGGATCGAAGCCATTGGGAATACCATTAAGACCTGGATCAACAACACACCTGCCAGTTTTTTAATAGACGGTGCTGACGCTTCTGGCTTTATTGCCCTGCAGGTACACAGTATCGGGAAAAATACAGAGGCGGGCAAACAAATACACTGGAGAAATATCAGGATAAAAACGGGCAACATCAAACCCACAACATTCCCTGCAAATATTTATGCAGCAGGCACTGCCAATAATACACTTACGGACGAGGAAAAGAAAAATGGCTGGAAACTGTTGTTTGATGGGCAAACCAGCAAAGGCTGGAAAGGCGCTAAGCTGGATGGTTTCCCCGAAAAGGGATGGAAGATTGAAGATGGCAGTATTACCGTTT
>JBQCFW010000009.1:0-7452 GCA_051958655.1 Agriterribacter sp.
CTGATAGTAATGTTATGGCCACCCAGCCAGGTATTGATAAAATCCAACTCTTTCATATTCTGCCGGATATCGTCGAACGGAATATCGTCGTTGTCGAGTAGCTCCTCCTGGTATGAGCGTTGTGAAAGAAACATTCAACAATTTACGGAACTTATAAAATTTCAGGGCATTAGCTATATTTAGGCCAGCATATTACTGAGGCAATTTGCGGCAATTACTTATAAATTCGTCATTAAAAGCTATAATTCGCCGCAAAAAATGCGGCGAATTATCTAAAATGCGGTGAATAGAGGTCGTATTTGCCGCAAAATAACCTACGCTACATTCATCAATCTCGCATTTCCCCAATAAAAGTTTCCATTGTTAACCCCGGGCCAAATGCTGCGCCCATTATTTTGCTTTTGCGTTTGCTCATCGAATGCAACATTTGCTTTAATACAAACAATATAGTGGGCGACGACATATTGCCGTACTTTTCCAATACGGAGTAACTGTGTTCGAGGCTGTGCTCTTTTAGCTGCAAACTTTTTTGTACGGCTTCCAGTATGCGTTTTCCACCCGGGTGTACGCACCAGCCGTCTATCTCTTCTTTTCTTACTCCTCCGGCATCTAAAGCACTTGCAATCAAGCGGTCAAAATCCTCTTCTATCAGTTCGGGAATATAACCGCTCAACGTCATTAAAAATCCTGAAGAAGAAAGCTCCCAGGCCATGTCTTTACGGCCCTTGGGAACAATTTCGGCATAAAAGTTTTTCAGTTCCACTCCGGGCGCAGGGTAACTGTTATGGGTAACCAACGCCGCTGCCGATCCGTCGGCAAACAGCATGCTGGAAGTAATATTGTCCATGGTAGCTTCCCGCTGAAAATGAAGGGTGCACAACTCCGTACACACAATCACCACCCTGGCATGTTCGTCGGTTTTGCAAATAGCATCTGCCATTTTCAGTGCGTGGATGGCAGCATAACAGCCCATAAAGTTTACAGAGGTTCTGTAAATGGTATTGGGCAAATCCATCATATCTACAATCTGCAGGTCAAGCCCCGGCGCACTCATACCCGTGCAACTCACTGTAATAAGATGCGTAATGCCGGAAGTTGGGATAATACCTTCTACACAGCCCCTGATTGCATCTGTAGAAAGTGAAGGCGCATACCGGTGATAGAGGTTCATTCTTTGCTCCAGCGAGGGGAAAGGTTCCAGGTTTTCGCTGCGCGGATAAAACTTCCAGTCCTGCACCTGCCTGCTGTAATCCGGTATTACGGAATTCCTGCTTTTTATGCCGCTTTGATGATATAAAAACTTCATTTTGCGTGTTTCTACCGGGTTGCCCGCATATACTCTTTGCATAAACCCCAGTATATCGTCCTGCTGGTGCCTGTAAGGAGGTAGCGCTGTATGAAGGGATATGACTTTACTCAAAATGTTTGAAAATTGATGAACGATTATTGATTAAAAAGATAACAATAAAACTGATATTGGTACATACAGACGCAATGAAGTTCATACGCATGGTATGTGCATAATCAGCATTCAAATTATTGTGCCATACTTTTTTTGCCCAGATGAAGAAGTTAATCAACACCGGTAACATACCTAACGAAAAAATGTAGAAAGAGGTTTGCTGCAGCGAATAAAAAAAATAATAGGCCAGCAGCGCAAATGCAATGGTGTATACCGCACCGCAATATAAAAAAGTGCCTTTATAACCCAGTTGATAGCTAATGGTAGTTACACCATCCTGTATGTCTGCCTGGTGCTGGTATATTTGGGTGAGCGGATAAAAGCCTCCAATCAAAAGGCTGGCAACGATCATGGGAATACCGGGAACATCAAACGTTTTATTAGCACTGCAGCCGTGGTATACCAGCCAGAATGTTACTGCTCCCTGGAAAATTATCACCGTGAAATAGCCTAAAAACGGATATCGCTTCAGCCTTATTTTCCGGTAGCTGTAAGCCTTCGACACTAAAATATAAGCCAGCAATCCCAGGGCAAAATAATAGCTGATAAACAATGCAAATAATACAGCAACCACATCCAGCGCCACGGTAGCATACAACAACTGGCGGGTGGGTTGCATGGGCTTTTTAATTCCCCCAATGCTTTCCGTATCCCTGTCCATATAACTGTTGTAACCATTGCTGGCGGGGTATACCATCAGGTGCAGAATAACAAACACGAGCATAGCATGGGCAAAATTGATATACACCAGCTGGCTCAAGGCAAACCAATACACCGGCATTAAAAAAAAAGAAAAATGAAAACGCAGCAACTGGATCGTAGAGGGCAATAATATTTGTTTGCTCGTTGCCGGCATAGCTATTGAAAATAGAGTTAAAACATGTTTTGGATGACCAGTTGAAAGGTAGAACTTTTTATTGAATACGAGGTGTAGGGTGTAAGGTATAGGGTGTAGGGTATGGGGTAAAGTGAATTTATTCCTTACCACTTACGGGCTTGCTACTTCTTACCACTTACGACTTACGACTTACGACTTACCACTCATCACTGCTATAGTAACCAGCAATTGCCCCACGTGTCGTTGTGTATGCTCGGCACCATGAAATAAAAGCCCGAGAACGGTGGAGGGAATTTGCGCTCGACCAACACCGCGTATGGCCGTGAGTGTGGTTTCGTCGGTTTGGGCTAATTGCTGCAGGGCCTTATCAACCTGTTGGTTAAATTGTTGCAACAAATCGTTGGCAGTGGTTTTGAAAGGTTGTCCTTCGCTTTTAAGGTAAGCCAGCTGAGCATCGTTCAACATTTCGGACCTGGCATAAGTAAATAAACGGTCGAGCACACCCGCCATGTGTTGCAGGTGAAAACCTGCCGAAGCCATTCCTGAGGGACGCTCCCACAACAAGTCATCTGAAAGACCGGCCACATATTGTGCAACTTCTTCTCTGGCCTGCAGCAATGCATGGGCAACGGCTTGTAATAAAGGAGGTATTCCGGGTAACGGACCGCGGAGCCAGACCTCGGGCTTGTTTTTTTCTGCCATATTAGTTATCAGCTATCAGCAATCAGGTATCAGCATTATTAAAAATGCATTTATCCGGATACGCACGCTCAAAAATCAGCAATCTACTGCTGTTGCTGTTGTCCTCCAAATCCTTCTAAGAGCGCTTCTTCCGGCAGGTTCGACGACTGCACTTCCATTTTTACATTGTTCAGCTCTTCGAATGTATGCCCGTCTTCATACCCCACCGATACATGCACCGAAAGTGTTTGCCTTGCAGGTCCCTTAAAAGTTCCTTTTATGGGTGTGCAGTCCCTGAAATGCCGCCCTACCGAAAGCTTCACATGGTTGTTGGTTACCCATATATTGTTGGTAGGATCAATGCCTGCCCAGCCATAACCGGGTATCCAGGCATCTACCCAGGCATGAGTGGCGCCTTCGCCGCGCATGCCGTTTTTATTGGGACAAATATAACCGCTTACATAACGGGCTGGTATACCTGCCACGCGCAGCAGTTGTAATAAAAGGTGAGCAAAATCCTGGCATACGCCCGCGCGATGCTCTAATATTTCATCAACGGTTGTTTCAATGCTGGTAATGCCTTTTATATATTTAAAGTTCTTGAAAATATGCTCAGAGAACTGCTCGGTAACCAGCGCCACGCTTTTGTCGGGGGTAATAATTTTTTCAATGATTTCCTCTATCTGCGGCGTATGTTTTATCTGGTCGGGCTCAATTAATTCGATCAACTGTAGTTGCCCCTTTATTTCCTTTTGCAGTTCGCTGAAGCCGCTGTGAAAGTTGACGGATAACTGGTTGCCCGATGTAGTTCTTATCAGCAAACGGCTTTCAATAATAAGGGTGTTGTGAGCGTTCAAAATATTAAAAGTACCTGTTTTGTTTCCCCAGTAATCGGCAAACATTTCTACTTTCGGGTTTCCGGTTATCTGCACTTCGTGCTGTAGCGTTTCCTGTTCTTTACAGGCATAGGGGTATATCTTGATTTCGTTCATGCTTTCGCGTACGGGGCGATCGTATACATAACTGGTAATATGGTGAATTTTATAAATGGGCATGGTTAAAAACAATTATGCTATTGGTAAGAAAAAAAGTTTTGCGCAAAAATATGACTAAACTGCAGCAGCTCCGTTCTGATGCCTTCTAAAAAAGAACGAAGATTGTTGCTGTTGATCTCTTTAGGATCCATAAATTTTAACCGGCTGTAAAAGCGGTTAAAATAGCGCATCAATTCTGCGTTGCCGGGCGATTGGTTTTCGGCAACAATATCGGCCAGGTATTTTTCGGTTCTTGTAAGGCAATACATAACCGAGTGTGGAAAATCGTCGTTAAACAATACCTGGTGCAATACGTTTTGGTTATAGTTCGAACCGCGATAGGTTTTAAGATGCAACTCATAGCCCGACAGTGAAAACAGCAGCTCTCTCCACTGTATAATCACATCTTCTGCGTGCAGGTTGTAGTTGATTTTCTCGTAATGCTTATCTACAATTACAATGATTTCAAAACAGCGTTCAATAAATTTTCCCAGGTTCATAAAGCTCCAGCCTGGTCCGCGGGGCATGGTAACATCCGCAACACCCATATACAACAAGCTGTGCTGTGTAAACAAATGCATCATTTGTATTACATCCTGCTCACCTTGCCGGTCGCTGATGTTTGACTGGTTAATGAAGTGATACAATGCATTTATTTCTTCCCACACTTCTTTGGTAATATGGTCCTGCGCGCCTCTTGCATTTTCGCGCGCACGCGTAATAATTACTTTCAGCGAGTTGGGGTTAGCGGTATCGGTAAGCAGCGTACGCAACGCACCAGAGGTATCGTGCTCCAATAATTGTATTTCTTCATTGGTTTGAGTGGTAAATATTTCCAATACAGGTCGCCAGGTGGTAACACCCATTACTACATTATCAAGCGAAAGATTATAGTGTGTTGAGGTTACCCTCAGCAAGCCGTCGGCTCTTTCCATATAGCGATTCAACCAAAACAAGGAATCTGCAATTCTACTTAACATTATATAATTTGAAATTTGAGATTAGAAATTTGAGATTGAAGATCTAACTATAGATCCACCACCCAGGTGTCTTTGCTTCCACCACCTTGCGATGAGTTCACAACAAGCGAGCCTTCCTTTAAGGCAACACGGGTTAATCCACCGGGCACAATTAATACACCATCGGGGCCGCACAAAGCGTAAGGCCGGAAATCAACATGACGCGGTACAAACTTTCCATCAATAAAACATGGAACGGTAGAAAGCTTGACTATAGGTTGTGCAATAAAACTCCTTGGATCTTTATTGATTTCTATTTTTGCTTTTTCCCAATCCTCTTCGCCAATGGTGTTTCCCATTACCATTCCATAACCGCCCGACTGATTGGTGCGTTTTACCACCATGTTGCGAATGTTCTTGAATACATGCTCTTTTGCCTCGGGGTCGCTCAGTTCGTAGGTGGGAACATTTTGCAGGATCGGCTCTTCATTCAAATAATACCTGATCATGGCCGGCACATACGCATACACTGCTTTATCGTCTGCCACGCCATTGCCGAGTGCGTTTACAATGGCTACGTTTCCTTTGCGGTAGGCGCTCATGAGGCCTGGCACGCCCAGCACGCTTTTAGGGTTAAACACCAGGGGATCGAGGTATTCATCATCAATGCGGCGATAAATAATATGCACCTGCTGCAGTCCGTTGGTAGTTTTCATGTACACCTTGTGATCGTCAACCACCAGGTCGCGGCCCTCCACCAAAGAGATACCCATTTTTTTAGCAAGGTAAGTATGCTCGTAATATGCGGAGTTATACATGCCGGGCGTAAGCAACACCACGGTAGGGTTTGAAATTTGAGTAGCGGCCAGTTGCAACAAGATGCGGTAAAGCATCAACGGATAATTGTTGATAATCCTTACATTATTGGCTGCAAACATATCGGGAAAGATCCGCTTGGTTACTTCGCGGTTCTCTAACATATAACTAACGCCGGAGGGTGTGCGCAGGTTGTCTTCCAGTATGTAGAACTTACCGTCATCGCCCCGTATAAGATCTATGCCTGATATATGCACATAGATATCGTGCGGCACCTGTATGCCATGCACCTCGCGCAAATAATGCGGACAGGAAGAAATAAGGTTTGCGGGGATAATGCCATCCTTCAATATCTGTTGTTCATTGTAAATGTCTTTAAGAAACTTATTCAGCGCTTTCAAACGCTGCTGTATTCCTTTTTCCACCGTATCCCATTCTGAACCGGTAATAATGCGCGGGATAACATCGAATGGGAAGATGCGCTCAATACCCTTGTTGTCGCTGTAAACCGTAAAGGTGATTCCCTGGTTCATAAAAAGCTCACCGGCAAGCACGTCTTTCTGCTGCAAGGTGAGCACATCCAGTTTTTCGAAAGCAGAAATGACTCTGTTGTAATGACTTCTGATTTTTCCTGAGTCGCACATTTCGTCCCAAATGCCCTGGGGACTGGTGTATTCACTTAACAAAGTATGTAAACTCATAAGCAACTTTTTTTTTAAATACCGTTTCAGCAACAGTAATTTTTGGTAATGAGGGATAACAGGTACGTATTTCAAATTTTTATAACCGCGTCATTTGCGGCCAATAATATATCGACCGGCAGCGGTTCACTGGCGGGTACTTTCGTGCAGGTGAAAATTTGACTTTTCACCGAATACAAAAGCATCCGGATAATAACTAAATCAGGTAATTGCAGGAATGAATTGAAATCTTTGTATACAAAATTCCATTGGTCATTTCCGGGGGCATCAACAAACGTTGCAAATGAAATTAGAATATTTTTTCGACGCGAACAAAAATTCCTGGCTGTTTGTCGATAATTTTTCAAAGAAATAGTAGAATCGATACTAAAAAATCGAAAAATAACTATAAAAGATAAATACTATTCAATTTAACCAGGCTCTGAACTAATTTGAACCACAAGGACACGAAGACACGGAGGGGGCACGGGGGTTGGGGAGTTTAGCGTTTGGAGTTTAGCGTTTTGAAAAACTTGCAGGCATAACGCAATTATATATTATGATCAGAGCCGAACAAGCGGGCCGTTGTGCGCGGTTCCTCTCCTTTGGAGAGGCTAGGTGAGGCTAATTTGAACCACAAGGACACGAAGACACGGAGGGGCACGGGGGTTGGGGAGTTTGGCGTTTAGCGTTTTGAAAACCCGAAGGCATAACACAATTATATATTATAATCAGAGCCGAACAAGCGGGCCCTTGTGCGCGGTTCCTCTCCTTTGGAGAGGCTAGGTGAGGCTAATTTGAACCACGGGGACACGAAGGCACGGAGGGGCACGGGGTTATTGGGAGTTTGGCGTTTAGCGTTTTGAAAACCCGAAGGCATAACACAATGATATATTATAATCAGAGCCGAACAAGCGGGCCCTTGTGCGCGGTTCCTCTCCTTGGGAGAGGCTAGGTGAGGCTAATTTGAACCACGGGGACA
>JBQCFW010000010.1:0-67493 GCA_051958655.1 Agriterribacter sp.
TATCAGTTGCACCAGTTCGTCCAGCAGCTCGCCGGTGCCACTGCCGCTGATGCTCGACAGGAAAAAAATATGTTCAAATCCCATACTGTAAAACTCAGTAGCGTCAAGCATTCTTTCAGCATTGTCTACTTTATTTACCACCAGAAACACCGGTTTGCTTGTTTCACGCAGCAGTTGCACAATTGCTTCGTCGAGCGTGGTAATGCCGGTTTCCGCATCACACATAAAAATAATAGCATTGGCTTCGTTCAATGCAATTTTTACCTGCTTGCGTATTTCGGTTTCAAACACATCGTCGCTGCCTGCCACAAAACCGCCTGTATCAATCAGGTTAAAACTTTTTCCGTTCCAATCTGCCACGCCGTACTGCCTGTCGCGTGTTACGCCACTAATATTATCAACAATCGCTTTGCGTTGTTCCAGCATGCGATTAAAAAAAGTGCTTTTGCCTACATTGGGTCTTCCTGCTATTGCTACTGTAAAACTCATATTTTTTAAGGTGTAAGGTATAGGGTGTAAGGTGTAGGGTGGGGGCTGTTTTCCTTCTACCTTACACCCAACACCTTATACCTTTTTAGTATCCGTATTCTTTTAAATGCACATCATTATCGCGCCATTTCGGGCGCACTTTCACAAATAGTTCTAAAAATACCTTGCTGTTTAAAAATGCTTCTATTTCTGTTCTTGCCAGTGTGCCAATCTGCTTTATCATTTTCCCCTTTTCTCCAATGATGATTGCTTTCTGCGTTTCGCGATGCACAATTATTTCAGCCGCTATTTTAATAAGCCCGGTCTTCTCTTTAAATTCCGTTACAATCACAGCGGTATGATAGGGTATTTCATCTTCAAACAGCTCAAATATTTTTTCCCGTATAATTTCTACCAAAAAAAAGCGGGTAGGTAAATCCTTCAGGTCGTCCTGTTCATAAAACGGCTCTCCCTCTGGTAAAAAGTCAAGAATGGTATTTAGTAAAACATCTGTATTTACTTTATGCAGCGCCGACACCGCCACTATTTTTTTGCAATACCGCTGTGCCTGGTAAAAATCGGACATTTGCTGTACCCGTTCCGGCTTGGCCTTGTCTGTTTTATTCAGTACAACAATGGCGGGCACTTTCAGCCGCAGCTCCGAAAACACCGCATGCGTTTCTTCGGGGGTGTCGTTAATATCGGCGATCAGCAAAGCAAGGTCTGCATCTTCTAACGCACTTTTCACCGCCTGCATCATTTTTTCATGCAGTTTATAGCGTGGATCTATAATACCGGGAGTATCCGAAAAGATCACCTGGTATTCGTCTGTATTTAAAAAGCCTTTTATCCGGTGCCGCGTGGTTTGCACTTTGGGAGACACAATGGCCAGCTTTTCGCCAATCAAAGCATTGAGCAGCGTACTTTTACCAGCATTGGGCTTTCCAAAAATATTTACAAATCCAACCTTCATTGTGTGCAACGAACCTTGTTTAAAATTTGCGCAAAGGTAGTTCTTTCTTTGTAAGGACGGATTGAAATCCGTTCTTACAATATGCGACCGAGCCGATGGCTCTGGTCGTTTTTTTTGTCCCAACCAGCGCAGATCTTCAGTGCCGGCTAAAGGGCTGGATTGCCGTTGAGCGAAACAAGTTGTGCTTTGGCATTACTGTGTTTGAATTGAAGCAAATGAACTTTCTCAGGCTTTTGCCCTGGTTTTTGCTGTTATGGATCGGTGCCAGTTGCAAATAAAATTTGCGTAACCAAAAGGTTTCATATAAATTTGAATCTGATCAAATGAATCATATCAAACCGACAAAATCATTATACCATGAATAAAAATGAACCGTTCGTTATAGAAAGAGTATTGCAGGCTCCTCTCCAAAAAGTATGGAAAGCAATAACCGATAAGGATCAAATGAAAGAATGGTATTTTGATCTTGCAGAATTTAAACCGGAAGTTGGATTTGAATTCAGCTTTACAGCCGGAACCGAAGAGAAACCGTACCTGCATTTGTGCAAGGTGATTGATGTGGTGATGGGTAAAAAGTTGAGCTATAGCTGGCGGTATGATGGTTACGAAGGAAATTCGGTTGTAACATTCGAACTCTTTCCCGAAGGTGCCAACACCCGTTTAAAGCTCACGCACGAGGGACTGGAAACATTTCCTGCCAGCAACCCCGATCTTGCAAAACACAATTTTGCAGAAGGCTGGAACGCTATTATTGGCAAATCGCTCAAAGAGTTTGTGGAAACAGGCATTATACAGAAGGCTGTTGATATAAAAGTATCTGTTCAAAAGTTGTGGGATTTGCTGGTGAGCACTTCTTTTACCAATCAGTGGGCGGCAGCATTTGGCGAAGGGGTTTATATTGAAACTTCCTGGCAGGAAGGCGGCGAAACCGCATGGAAAGACAAGACCGGCGATACAGGTGCCAAGGGAGTGATTAAAGTAAAAAAAGCGCCACACGACTTAATTATGCAATACTACGACGATGTAAACGCTAAAGCGGGAGATCCGCTGGGCGAGTATGTAGAAGCGTATCATATAGACGGCGACGATCAATCTGCCAGGCTCAGTATTACTGCCGGCCCGCTTGCTTTAAAGTATATTTCCATACACGAACCAATGTGGGATGCTGCTGTAAAGAAGATAAAAGAGTATGCGGAAAAAGGTGGTAAGTGATAGGTGACAGGTGGTAAGAGAGAGTGCTTTTTTGTTTCTTATTTTTGGTTCTTGGTTCTTGGTTCTTGTTTTTGATTTTTGTTTTTTTCACTTCAATTCCATTAGCACCTTTTTTATTTCATCATATTGTTCCCAGGGAATAAAATGGCGGGCACCATCGAGCATTATGAATGATTTGGATGAAACTGCTGTTAATTTTTTATCGAGATACGAAGCATTGCCAATGGGTACAAAGGTGTCTTTGTTTCCATGTACTATCCAAACAGGGCAGGTAATGCTGTTCCACCGGTTGTTCATTGCCGTAAGATCATCTTTTAAATAGATCAGTTCCCGGTTGCTTGGTTTAAATGCACCTGGAACCAGGTATAGCAACGGGGTTTTGTCAAGCACATATCTCCAGCGTTCTTTTTTTTCTTCAGCCGGATCAACCGACGCTGCAAGAAACACCAGCCCTGAAAACAATCCCGGGCTATCCATTTGAAGTTTGGCTACCAGGGGCCCGCCAAGCGAATGTCCAATACCATAAACGGGTTTTGCATTGCCAATGGATTGCAGGAAGGGGGTAATAATGGCAACCTGGTCATCAAGGTCCATCGCGTCGCCAAACTGGCTGTAACCAAAGCCCGGACGGTCAACGGAAATCATGCGGTATTTGTTCAGCAGATCCTTATCGCGCATGTATCGTTCAAATGCGTTCCAGGCACCGGGGGAGCCATGTATAAAGAACAATGTGGGCAGTGAATCGTTGCCTGTTTTTGCATAGTGCAGTGTAAAGTTGTTAGCGGTAAAATCGGCAGTGATGAGTGTTACACCTGAATGCTTAAATCTTTCTTTCGCATCACTGTCGCTTATCCTGAATTTCATGCAGGATTGCGCCACCAACAGCCAGGAAATAATGATTGCAAGGCAAATGATTTTCCATCTTTTAATTTTTCTGCGCATTTGAAAGCTATGAGCTGCCGTATGGGGTAAAGTATAAAAAGGAAATTTTTTTTGAGTAGTTGGGTCGCCATACAAAAACATACTCATGGCTAAAGATAACTTTTTTATCGGACAGCCTGTTTCTGCCGGTTATAGGATCTAATTCTTTGGCAATTGACATTTTTCCTGCAGATTTTCGCGGATGTTGAATGTCGATCGCGGCAGAACAGCACTTATCAGCGGATAAATATCTGCGGTTATCTGCGGGCATTTATCCGCTAACGCTTTTTAAGCAATAACGCCGAGCCATAGGCCTTTTGCAAACCACCATTCAAAAATCTATTCTTGTTTAGGCTCGTCTTTGGTTTCGGGTGCAATTACCTCCTGTTCTTCTGCACGGCGTACGTGCTTGTTTTTTAATCGCACCGCCGGGTTTGTCATTGGGCTAAGCCCCGGACGTTCATCTCCGAGTAAAATGCCCCAGTGGCGGAAGTCCGTTGTATGGTCGAAAATGATCTTGAAAATGGCAATTAACGGTAAAGAAAGGAACATGCCCGAAATACCTGCTACAGAGCCGCCAACGATCACGCCGATAATACTAACCAGTGCATTGATCTTTACTTTAGACCCTACAATGCGCGGCATCAGAATATTGTTATCTAGAAACTGCACGGCTGCAATGGCTATCAATACGGTAATTACCTGCGATAGTTCGTTAGACGATGTGAGAGTTAACAATACGCCAATAACGTTGCCGATAAGCGCACCCACATAGGGTATGAGGTTCAGCACGGCAAAAATAATGGCAATCAGCAGGGCGTGTTTAATGCCCAGGATCATTAATAATCCGCCCAGTAAAATCGTCATGTACGTAACCTGTATCATTAAACCAATGAGATAGCTCTTAATGATCACTTCTGTACCGCGCAGGGCAGATTCTACCTGCGGATGATCTTCTTTTTTAAACCATAAAAAAATAAAGCGCAGCAAAAGGTTTTTATAAAAAAGAATTAGGAACACATAAATGGGCACCAGTCCAACAAACACAAACACGCCCGTAAGCGATACGGCAGCACCGCTCAAATAGCTGCCTGCATTGCTTAACAGGTTGTTGCCCTGCTCCTGCAGCACTTTTATCTGGTCGTCGGCCGACATATTGAAGTTGCGGTTCATCCAGTCGCTGAGTGTATTCCAATGCTGGTTAAGATTTTTCTCCAATTCGGGAAAATCTCTTACCAGGTTGGCTACCTGCAACGAAAAAAAAGTAAGTATGCCAATTATTACCAGCGCAGCAGCCAGTATAGACAGCACAATGGCAATAACCTCTGGTATTTTTATTTTAATGAGAAAGCGATAAAATGGCAAAAGCACCAGGCTTACAAAAAAAGCCATCAGCAATGGCATAATAATACTGCTGGCAACCGATAATACAGCAATCAGCAGGCATAATCCCAGGAGTTCGATGGAGCGCTTTACAGTAAGGGGAAGTTGCTTCATATATAGATGTTCTTGAAAGAGCGTGTAAAAATTATACCAAACGTTGCCGGAACAAAAACAAAGCTGATAACACAACAAGAAAATCCGACAGCATTTCCTGTCGGATTTTCTTTATGAAGCAAATATTGATTGCTTATACTGTCTTAAGCATTTTTTCAAGAAGCGCTTTTGTTTTTTTAATGCCTTCGTTTTCTTCCAGCTTGCTGCCTTCATATTCAATTCCCACATAACCTTTAAAGCCCGAGTCTTTTACTATCTTCATCATCTTTGCATAGTCTGTTTCAATACAATTGCCTTGTTCATCAAAGTCGTAGGTTTTAGCGCTGGCGCCTTTGGCAAAGGGCATCAACTCTGCCACGCCCTTGTAGCGGTCGTACTCCTCTTCACATTTTCCATTGGCCCTTTTAATGCAGAAGTTGCCAAAATCGGGTAATGTGCCCACATTTTTTTTATTCACTCCTTTCATTACGGTAGAGAGCCAGGTTCCGTCGGACGAGTAGCCGCCATGGTTTTCAACAATGATATTGATGCCAGCCTTTTCACCGTATTCGCCTAACCTGCCCAAACCATCTATAGCCGCTTTTTGCACGTCGGCTGCGCTTCCTTCACCATAGCTGTTAACCCGTATTGTGGTGCAGCCAAGGTATTTTGCTGCATCTACCCATTTGTAATGATTTTCCACCGTTTTCATTCTTTTGGCATCGTCAAGGTCCGCAAGGCCGCCCTCGCCATCAATCATTATAAGATGATTTTTTACACCATTGTCTTTGCATCGTTTCAACAGCTCGTTCAGATAGCTGGTGTCGTTCGCTTTGTCTTTAAAAAACTGGTTTACGTATTCTACCACGCTAATGCCAAATTCTTTTTTGGCAATGCCGGGAAAATCAAGATTGGTTATTTTTTTGCTGAACAAAGTTTTATGAAGCGACCATTCTGCCAGCGAAATTTCAAAGAAAGGTTTTTTGGCAGCAAAAGCTCCGGCTTCAAACGGTAAAGAAGATGCTATGCCTGTTCCGGCAGCCAGTGCGCCCATTTGCTTAATAAAATGCCTGCGGGTAAATGCCATAAGTGGTGTTATTTTTTGATAAGAAAGCAAATTACTTATTTTTAAATAAATATAGCTGGTATGAAAAAGCTGAAACATATATCGCTGCTGTTGTTTTGTGTGGGCTGTTCGTTATGGATGCCCGTTATGGGGCAGGAGTTACAGGCAGGCGCGGCCGAAATAAAAATAAATCCTCCGGTGGGGGCTTATCTTGCCGGCTATGATCAAAATCGCAAAAGCACCGGTATTCACGACGATCTTTTTGCCAAGGCTGTGGTAATATCCAATGAAGAAAATGCCATTGCCATCGTTACCATCGATTGCATAGGGTTGCCTTACACGTTGGTACAGCAAATACGCGATGCGGTGGAGCAAAAACTTCCGGGCGGTGAGCTTAATGCCAACCAGGTAATTGTTTCGTCTACTCACACTCACTCCGGTCCCGATGTAATAGGAATATGGGGTGAAGACGCCATGCATACGGGAACAGACAGTGCTTACCTTTTGCAACTGGTTAACAATGCTGCCGGCGCGGTGGCGGAAGCCTGGAAAAGCAGGA
The DNA here is from genome assembly GCA_051958655.1 of Agriterribacter sp. Classification (GTDB taxonomy): domain Bacteria; phylum Bacteroidota; class Bacteroidia; order Chitinophagales; family Chitinophagaceae; genus Agriterribacter. The sequence continues at coordinate 6,676 of JBQCFW010000010.1, forward strand.
AGCGGGCTACCGCAAAATATGCAGTTACCACCTTTGGTGAAGGATGGGTTGAAAATATTTCAGACAGTGTTGAAACAGATCGTGAGCTAACCATACTGCAGTTTGTAAACCGCCGGGGAAAAAACATTGCCACCTTAACCAACTTTGCCTGTCATCCTACTATTTTAGGAAATGAAAATACATTGGTAAGCGCCGATTTTCCGGCAGGAATGTACAAGCAGCTTAATGCAGGTTTAAAAGGCACGCACTTGTTTTTGCAGGGTGCCATTGGTGGATGGGTTCAACCCGAACATGTTGCCCGCAACTTTGCCGACGCATTGCAAAAGGGAAAGGAGATTGCCAATGCGGTAATGGCCGCGCTGCAACACGCAAAGCCATTGGAGCAACAAACGATTCATTATGCATCGCAACAATTTGAAATGCCTGTAAGCAACCAGGCATTGAAAGAGCTTGCAAAAGCGTCGGTTATTAAAAGAGATATTGTGGAAGGAACGCCTACAGAAATAGCCTGGTTTTCGATAGGGGAGGCGATGTTTGCCACCCATCCCGGCGAAAGCTCTCCGTTGTATTCAGTCAACACAAAATCGATGATGAAAACCACGGGGCCTAAGTTTGTGTTGGGACTTGGTTTAGATGAGCTGGGTTATATTATCAAACCTGAGTTTTTTACGCCCGGAACAAAATTGCATGCAGCTTCTTACCTCACCAGCATGTCGCCCGGCAAAAATGCTGGAGCCACCATGATGCAGGTGCTGGCAGAACTGGCGGAGAGGAGTTCGGTTGAATAGGTTGATTGGGGATTGGGGATTGGGTGAATAGGTTAAATGAGTTAATTCAGGGATTAAGGTTTGACTATTTCAACTTACTTAACCTATTTAGCCTACTTAACCTACTCAACTTATTTAACTCAAATTAACCAATCACTAACTCCCCAGCTTTACCGCGCTTGCCACGTTGAACGTTCGGGTTACTGTTTCGCCGGCATTGCTTTTTACTGTTTCTTCTTCCTGATGATTGTTTTCTGGTGTAAGCTTTGCAGATGTTAATAGTTGCTCTACAGACGGAAGATCGTACAATGCAAATCCATACTGTACAAAAGGCAGTTTTTCCATGAAAGCCTTGTCGGCAAATGTAATACAGCATCTGCCGCCGGGCTTTAATACCCTGCATATTTCGCTCACATATCGTTGCGGATCTTTCCAGAAATAAATGGTATTAACAGTAAAAATTTTGTTGAAAGTATTATCAGCAAACGGAATGGTATTGCCATCAGACAATATAAAGTAAGCTTCCTGCCTGGAAACAGCTTCTGTATTGGCAGCCAGCGCCTGTTGCAGCATGGTTTCTGAAATGTCGATGCCGGTATATTGAACACCCTGCGCTTTGTTAAGCAGGTAGCCAACGTGCGCTCCGTTGCCAAATCCAATTTCCAGTACTTTTTCGTTGCCCTGAATATTAAGCGTGTCAATAGTGCGCATGATCATATTGGCATTGGTACGCTCCATCTGCTTACCTGTTTCAATGCCTGCTTCTCCCTGCGGATGGCTTAGCTGATTTGCAACATCTTTCCAGTTTGTATCGCCTTGCATGTTGATTGAAATTTGTCGTTTTTAGTTTGTCGTTTAACGCTTATGGTTAGCAAAGCTATACACTCAATCCCAAACAATAAACTACAAACCCCCAACAATAAATCATTCTGCCAACGACAGCTCGGTTGTTTTGCGGATGATGCGTTTACGGTGGTTTTCTCCCCATTCCATCATCGCGCCTATAATGTGCTGCAGTGTTTTACCATAGTCGGTCAGTTCGTATTCAACGGTAACCGGTTTGGTGTTGTATACGGTTCGCGTTACCAGTTCGTTTATTTCAAGGTCGCGCAGTTCCTTCGACAGCATTTTTGCGCCAATGCCTTCTACTTCGCGCTGTAGTTCCATAAATCTTTTTTTGCCAAAGCCCAGGCAACCGATAATGGAGATCTTCCATTTTCCTCCTAAAATATCCAGTGTGTCTTGCACCGATCTGATCTTTGCCTTACAGGCGTTGTGATCGAAATGTTGCTCTTTCATTTGCTATAATTTATCGTGTGAGTTTCGTATTGGAAACCAGTTTATTTTTGGAAACCACTTTCAAAAGTAAAGCGAACTGCTGAAATTCGCAAATAAAAAATGCATATGTCACCTAAAACAAAGAAAATTATTGCAATTGTTTTGATGGTATTGCCTGCGGCAATGCTGGTTATAAGTGGTTTGGCAAAACTCTCAGGCAGCGAGGCTGTAACACATGGCCTTACCCAAATGGGTTTTGGTGGGCTTATTAAAATTTTTGGTGCAGCAGAAATTATTTTCGCTGCCCTGTTTTTAATTCCGGCGACATACAAAACCGGCTTTTTCCTCATCCTGTCTTACCTGGGTGGCGCATCGGCTGTTGAAATTGCTGCTGGCAGACCTCCGAAGGGATGATTGTTGATTGCTTTGGCGTGGATAGGCGTCTTTCTGCGTGATAAAAGAAATTTTTTGCCCGCGTAGCGGGGAAAGGCAAGGGTGGAAAGTATAAGGTGTAGGGTATAAGGTATGGTTTGCTGAAAAGTGCAGAAAAAGTTACGCAAGCGAGCTGACCAATGTCCCCCGCAGGCGGGGGAAGCGGCTACACCTAAGGCTCGTTTGAATGGGGTGGATTGAATTCCTCCCCGGCATAAAAGTTATTTAGGTCAACGCGTTGCCCCCTCCAGAGGGGGATATGAAGCTACTGAATAGTGTAAGAGCTAGGTTCTGATAATTTGAAAGTGTGAGAAAAAGGTACGCAAGCGAGCTGACCAATGTCCCCCGCAGGCGGGGGAAGCGGCTACACCTAAGATCTGTTCGAATGGGGGTGGACTAGAGTTCCTCCCCGAGGTAAAAGTTATTTAGGTCAACGCGTTACCCCCTCCAGAGGGGGATATTAAAGCTGTTTTAGGTGCAACTGGTGGGTTCTGATAATTTGAAAGAATAGGAAGAAATTTTACAGAAGCAATAAAAGGAGGAATACGGATTTTTGATGAAAGGGTCTGCATAGAGGTACGGTCAGTTAGCAACGGCTGCATTTTATGGTAAGTAACAATAGGTTTATGTTTACTTACCGGTGTAACGCAAATATATTGCTTCAACCATAACGCCAGCTTAACCCAGGTTAAGAAATCAACTGATTGATTGCTAACGTTTAAACATTGATTGAGTTGCCTTCCCCTCATGCACTCTTTTGCGGATCCTGCTCAGGCTTTCGGGCTGAATACCCACCATAGATGAAATGTATTTAAGAGGGATCTTTTCCAGTATTTCCGGACGTCTGGTAACAAGATCGATATACCGTTCTTCAGGATTTTTAATCAAAAAGGAAGCGCTTTTGCTTTCAAATGCGAGGAACAACGATTCGGCGATTATCCTTCCCAAACGTTCAAAAGTTTTCGACTTGTCGTAAGCTTTCTGTATCGAATCGTAATAAAGCACAAACACTACACTGTCCTCCAAAGCCGAAATATTGAAGGTTGCCTTTTTTTGCGGAGAAAAGAAGAGTAGTCGCCTGCCCATTCATTGGCAAACACAACGCTGCTGGTATATTCCCTGCCACCAGCATTATAATGGTACCTCAGCAGTCCGCTGTCTACATAGGCCAGGTAATCGGCGCGGGTGCCAGCGCGAATAAAAAGTTCGTTCTTTTTTACAACCCTGTATTCAAGCATCGCCAAAAGATAATTTAGCTCATCTTCGGTCAGCGGCAGCGATTGCTGTATGTTCCGAACAAATTTTCTGAACATAGGTTCTTCATTTGTTTTGCAGAAAAAAAATCTTCAGGTACTTTACCACGCTATCATTTTCACAATCCGTTCCAGGTATAGCTGATCTGTATCGTCAAATGCCGCCAGGTGTTCACTGTCAACGTCCAATACCGCTATCACCTCGTTGTTATGAATTACGGGCAATACAATTTCCGACCTGGAGCGGCTGCTGCAGGCAATGTGCCCTGGAAACTTTTCAACGTCTGGCACTATCAACGTCTCCGCCTTTGCCCAGCTGGCGCCACAAACGCCCCGCTCTTTTTGAATACGGGTACAGGCTACCGGGCCCTGGAACGGACCAAGCACGAGTTCTGTTCCCTTTACAATATAAAACCCAACCCACAACCAATTGAACTGTTCTTTTAGCGCGCCGGTAATATTGGCCAGGTTGGCCACCAGGTCCGGTTCTGTTTCTATCAGCGCTTTAATTTGAGGAACAAGCGCTTCGTATTGTTCCTTTTTTGTTCCTGTTGCAATGTGAAGATCTTCGGCCATAGCACAACACCAATTTTATATGACATTAAATTACGTAGAAACGCCTATTCGAAATTCAATGTTAAAAAAACGGGTCGGAAATTTCCAACCCGTATACGTTTGATTACCGATCACTCTAAAAGATTAAATCGGGCGTATCCAGATATTTCTGAAGGCAACCGGGTTGCCGTGATCCTGCAACGATATAGGTTCTTTTGCACCGTGCGTTTCGTAAAGCGGTGTGCCTACATATTGCGTAGAACCCCAGATGGTAGTATTGTTTTGAACGAGCACTCCATTATGAAACACCGTAATACGCGCCGGAGACTTGATGCTGCCATCGGCATAAAACTGCGGAGCGGTAAAAAGAATATCATAAGTCTGCCATTCGCCTGGCTTGCGCGATGCATTTACCAATGGAGGCGTTTGCTTGTAAATGCTGGCAGCCTGCCCATTGGAATACGTGCGGTTGTTATAGCAATCCAGTACCTGCAATTCGTATTTTCCCATTAAAAAAATACCGCTGTTGCCGCGTCCCTGGCTTTCGCCTTCTACTTTAGCCGGTGTGCGCCATTCAATGTGCAGCTGGCAATCGCCAAAACCTTCTTTGGTTTCAATGCCGCCTGTTCCTCCCACCACTACCAGCGCGCCATCTTCAATTTTCCATTTTACAGCGCCTCCGTCTTTTTGCGATTTCCACTTCGATGCGTCTTTACCATCAAACAATACAATAGCGTCCGATGGAGCCTCCGATGCTGTTTTTCCCGGAGTAATTACTTTTACCTGAGGGTCCCAGTATTCTGTAAGCTTAGGGTCGCCGTTCCGGGGTGCGGTTTGAGCAAAAGAAGCAATAGATACCGTACTTAAAAAAGTGCCCAATACAATCTTTGGCAAACGATGGATCATAATTGTAATTATTACATTTTTTAAAAGAGGGTACAATTTAGACAAAATAATGAATCGGCGATCAGCCATCAGCTTTCAGCGGCTGATAGCTCACCGCTATTTTAAATTTTGCTGGTTAAACGGAGTGCCTTATTTTTGCGCCGTCTAAAAAATAAAAATGATTCATCAAACACATCATCACCATCATTACTTACCCAGCAGGTAAGCCGGTGTTGTATGTGCAAATAAAATACATCATATTAAAGGCTTACCGTTTGGTAAGTCTTTTTTATTTAATACAAACAACCGATTCATGTTAAAGCTGGCGATTCAAAAATCAGGACGACTGCACGACGATTCGATGCGATTGCTGAAGGAGTGTGGTATCAATATTTCTAACGGGGCCAATAAGCTAAAAACCGAAGCAAGCAACTTTCCGCTGCAGGTGTTTTTTTTGCGCGACGATGATATTCCGCAATATGTTGAAGATGCGGTAGCCGATATTGGAGTGGTGGGCGAAAACGTGGTGTATGAAAAAAACAAATCGGTTGACATAGTGGAACGGCTGGGGTTTGGAAAATGCAGGCTGAGCATAGCGGTTGTACGCGGTGAGCAATATACCGGTGTTCAATCTTTACAGGGACGCAAAATTGCTACAAGCTATCCGTATTTAACAGAACAGTTCCTGCTTAAAAACAAAGTGCAGTCGGAGATACACGAGATCAGCGGTTCGGTTGAAATTGCACCGGGCATAGGTTTGGCTGATGCTATTTGCGACCTGGTGAGCAGCGGCTCTACTTTGCTTACCAACGGACTAAAAGAAGTAGAAACCATTCTCAACTCAGAAGCTGTTTTAATACGACATAAAAATTTTAATGAAGTACAAATTGGTTTGCTGAATAAGTTATTATTCAGGATACACGCCGTTAAAAAAGCACGTAACAACAAATACATCCTGCTGAATGCACCAAACAACAAACTGGATGAAATTATTGGCTTGTTGCCTGGCATGAAAAGTCCCACAGTGCTGCCGCTGGCAGACAAAGGGTGGAGCTCTGTACACAGCGTATTGAACGAAGATGAATTCTGGGACAAGATAGAGCAGCTAAAAGATGCAGGAGCACAGGGTATATTGGTAGTGCCGATCGAAAAAATGATTGTGTAATTTGAGATTTGAAATTATCAATCTCAAACCATCTCAACACTGATAGCTAATAGTTGATCGCTAATCTCAAATTTTAAATTTCAAATTTCAAATCTTCCGTGAACATCATACAGAACCCTCCCCGCCAACAATGGGATGATTTGCTGAAGCGGCCAACGCTCGATCATTCAGCACTCGAACAATCTGTAGCAGCTATTTTGGCTGAAGTAAGAAGGGGAGGAGATACAGCGCTGAAAGCATTTTCGCAACGTTTTGACGGAGCAGTGTTACAGGATATTAAAGTATCTGCTGCTGAAATTGACCTGGCAGAAAACGAGTTGTCTCAGCAATTAAAAGAAGCTATTCTCCAGGCAAAAGAAAATATTTATGCCTTCCACAAAACACAACATATAAAAGAAGGACGGGTAGAGACAATGCCCGGTGTTGTTTGCTGGCGCAGAATGGTGGGTATTGAAAAAGTTGGCTTATACAGGCCCGGTGGATCAGCGCCCTTGTTTTCTACAGTGCTGATGTTGGGCATACCGGCTGCCATTGCAGGTTGCAAAGAAATTGTTTTGTGCACGCCGCCCAATAAGGAGGGTAATATCAACGCCGCCATCTTGTATGCGGCAAAGGTGGCGGGCATTACCCGGGTGTTTAAAACAGGAGGCGCGCAGGCCGTTGCAGCCATGGCTTACGGAACGGAAACCATACCGGCCGTATATAAAATTTTTGGTCCCGGCAATCAATATGTAACCTGCGCCAAGCAGTTGGTACAACGCAGCGGCGTAGCCATTGATATGCCCGCTGGTCCCAGCGAAGTATGTGTGTGGGCAGATGCTACGGCAAACCCTGCTTATGTGGCGTCCGACCTGTTGTCGCAGGCTGAGCATGGCGCCGACAGCCAGGTGCTGCTGGTAACTACCAGCAACGCGGTTGCCGAAAACGTAGTTGCCGAAGTATACCAGCAGTTGGAGCGGCTGCCACGAAAAGAAATGACCGGAAAAGCGCTGCTTAACAGCAAAGCGATAGTAATAGATGATGTGGACGTGGCTATTGACCTTATTAACACATACGCGCCGGAACATCTCATCATCAGTTGTAAAAACGATGAGCAACTGGGCGAACGCATTACCAACGCAGGTTCTGTTTTTTTGGGCAACTATTCGCCCGAAAGCGCAGGCGATTATGCCAGCGGAACCAATCATACATTACCTACTAACGGTTACGCACGATCGTACAGCGGGGTAAGTGTAGACAGTTTTGTAAAAAAGATTACTTATCAAAAGCTGAGCAGAGAAGGACTTGAAAATATTGCCAATACCGTTATTCATATGGCAGAAGCCGAAGGGTTGGAGGCGCATGCGAACGCGGTGAGAGTGAGAATTTGAGAATTTGAAAATTTGAAAATGTGGCAATTTGAAAATGAAAAAAAATGTGCTGGCAGATGAAATGGAAGATTTGGAGATTGGATTTATTGTGCCGTACCGTCCCCCTCTACAGGAGAGAGATAAGAGGGTGAGGCTGAAAATTCAAAGAATTTTAGAATTTAGTTCGTACCCGAAACCATAAAGCTTACACCCTATACCTTACACCTTTCACCCTATACCTTTCAACTTACACCTCAATTATGACATCATTTAACATAAACGACCTGGTAAGAGACAACGTAAAAAAGCTGGTGCCTTATTCATCGGCCAGGGATGAATTTAAAGGAGAAGCATCGGTATTTCTCGATGCCAACGAAAACAGTTTGGGATCGCCTTATACAAAATGGTATAACCGATATCCCGATCCGCATCAGCTAAAGATCAAAGAAAAATTATCTGCCATAAAGGGTGTTCCAGCCGAAAATATTTTTATTGGCAATGGCAGCGACGAGTGCATCGATCTGTTATTCCGTGGCTTTTGCAATCCCGGCAAAGACAATGTGATCATCTGTCCACCCACCTATGGCATGTACCAGGTAAGTGCAGAGATCAACGATGTGGAAATTAAAAAAGTGCCGCTGCTCGATAATTTTCAGCTCGATCTGATACACCTCGAAAACCAGGTGAACGATTTTACGAAGATCATTTGGTTGTGTTCACCCAACAACCCTACCGGCAATTCGCTTAACAGGGAAGATATAGAAGTAGTGTTGAACAATTTCCCCGGGCTGGTGGTGATAGACGAAGCCTATATCAATTTTTCGCGTCACCGTTCCTTTATCCAGGAACTGGGCGAATACCCCAACCTGGTGGTATTGCAAACATTATCAAAAGCCTGGGGGCTGGCAGCTTTACGGTTAGGTATGGCTTTTGCGTCTACAGCTATAATTGAGGTATATAACAAGATCAAACCGCCATACAACATCGGGCAGGCTACGCAGGATATCGTTTTAAATGCGCTGGACAATGTGGAAAACGTGAATGAAATGATCAGGATACTGGTACAGCAGCGTGAGTTTTTGCGTGAAAAATTAGAAGACCTGCCGCAGGTAGAACACATTTATCCCTCCGATGCCAATTTTCTTTTAGTAAAAGTTAAAGAAGCCAGGGCCGCCTATAATTTTTTACTTACTAAAGGAATAGTAGTGCGCGACAGGAGTAATGTGCAGTTGTGCGAAGGCTGCTTACGCATTACTGTAGGATCGCAGGCTGAAAACGACAGTTTGATAAACGGTTTAAAAGAATTCAAAGCTTAGTTGTAATTTTATTAACCTGTAAAATCAAATAGTATGACCAAAGTGATTGCGACTCTTTGTCTATTTGTTTTGGGAAGCATTTTTACACTCCCCGTATATGCTTCAAACTCAGAAAAAACTTCAGACACTACTCATAATAAATCCGGCGCGGCGGCTATAACGGTGCCCGAAGGATTTACCTTGCAGGTAGCAGCAGAAAACCTGGGTGAAGTACGACACATTGCCGTAAACAGTAACGGAGACATATATGCGAAACTTGGAAAGCTGAAAGATGGCAAGGGTATAATAAGACTGGCGGGTGGAAACGCTGCAAATGCCAGCAGGTTTGGCAATTATCCCGGCACCGGCATTGCTATAAAAAACGGGTACTTGTATGCCAGCAGCAATTCAGAAATATTCCGGTACAAGCTCAACGATAAAAATGAAATAATCGATCCTGATAAACCCGAAAAAATTGTATCGGGCTTAACAGACAGGCGGCAGCACAATTCAAAGTCGATTGCGCTCGACGATGCAGGAAATATTTATGTGAACATAGGAGCGCCCTCCAATTCGTGCCAGGAGCAGGACAGGGCGGTTGGCTCCAAAGGCAGGATGCCTTGCCCTATACTGGAATATGCAGGCGGAATATGGCAGTTTAAAGCAGACAAAGCAGGACAAACGTTTAAGGATGGCGTGCGCTATGCAACGGGCATTCGTAATACAGTGGGGCTCGACTGGAATACCAGTTCCAACGAATTGTATGTATTGCAACATGGCAGGGACGACCTGCACCGCATGTTCGACGACAAATACACGGTAAAAGACAATGCAGAACTGCCTGCAGAAGAATTTCTGCTGGCAAAAAAGGGCTCCGACTTTGGTTGGCCTTATTGTTATTATGATGGAAGGCAACAGAAAAAAATGCTAGCTCCCGAATATGGCGGCGATGGCAAAACGCAGGGGCAATGCGAAGGAATAGAAAAACCTATTATGGCATTTCCGGCCCACTGGGCGCCTAATGCACTGCTTTTTTATACCGGCAACCAGTTTCCCGAAAAATATAAAAACGGCGCCTTTATCGCTTTTCATGGTTCGTGGAATCGTGCTCCTGAGCCGCAGGCTGGTTTTTTTGTGGCTTTTGTGCCCCTGAAAGATGGCAAGCCGAGCGGCAACTGGGAAGTTTTTGCCGATGGTTTTGCGGGAAGCGATGATAAAAAAGCTTCGGGCAGGGTGGATTATCGCCCTTGTGGCTTGGCCCAGGGACCCGATGGTGCTTTATACATTTCAGATGATAATAAAGGAAACATCTGGAAAGTGACTTACAACGGTAAATAATATGCGAAGACGACTGATACCCATTAACGTGATCATTGTGGCTGGATTGCTGGTGTTGCTGAGCCTGGGGCCAGACCAAAGCAAACCGCCCAGGGAAGTAATGGAAAGAGGAAAAGCTGTATACGAAAAGGAATGTCTTTCATGCCACCAGCAGGACGGATTGGGCGTGCAGCGTTTAAACCCGCCACTCGCCAATACAAAATGGGTGCTGGGTCCCAAAAATCAATTGATCAGAATTGTATTGAACGGTTTGAATGATCCCATTGAAATAGACGGCGAAACTTATTACAATCCCATGCCTGCCCACCAGCATTTAAACGACCAGCAAATATCTGATGTACTCACTTATGTACGCAATAGTTTTGGTAACACAGCGGTTGCCATTACACCTACAGAAGTAAAAAAGGTAAGAGCTGCGGAGGCAAAAAAAGCGAAAAAGTAGAGTTTGAGGTTTGGGGTTTGGAGTTTTATGTTTCTCTGCCGGGTAAATAGCAAAAAAAATGCATCCGGTCAGGGATGCATCTTAAATTTGTGCACAAATATTTTATAAAGCTGGCAATTTTGCATTTTCCAAATATTTTTTAGCTTCTTCCACCTTTTCCGGAAATAAGTTCCTGCCTTTCAGCCTGTATGCAACCAGGGATAATAATGCAGCTTCTGATACCTTCACCAGCTTTGCATCCTTATTATCTTTTCTTTGCATTGTTTTCATATTAGAATATAACTATTTTTCTTTAAAGTTAATTGTTTCTTTTCTCATCTTGTTTCTTGATTTTTGGGTCTTTTTTTGTTTCTTGGATTTTGCTTCTTGGATCTTGTTTTTCCTGCCTTGAATCTTGTTTCTTGAAACTTGCATCTTAAACCCTATACCTCCTTTTCCTTATCTTGCACTCCCTTTTACAGGTTCATTTATCTTAATCAAAACTCATGGCAAAACGTGTTTTATTCATTGATCGCGACGGAACTCTGATCAATGAAGATCCACCCACTTATCAACTCGACTCTTACGATAAGCTTACTTTTTACCCGCACATGTTTGAATACATGACAAAAATTGCGAGGGAGCTGGACTATGAATTGGTGATGGTTACCAACCAGGACGGATTGGGCTCGGAAAAATTTCCGGAAGATACGTTTTGGCCTTTGCACAACCTGGTGATGAAAACCCTCGAAGGCGAAGACATTCATTTCAGCGCTGTGTTTATTGATAAAACCTATCCGCACGAAAATGCGCCTACACGCAAACCGGGCATTGGGATGTTAACAGGGTATCTTAATAACCAGGAATACGATATACCCAATTCGTATGTAATTGGCGACCGTATAACGGATGTGCAACTGGCAAAAAATCTGGGCTGTCGCGGTATATGGTTGAACAACGATGCTTCGCTGGGCGCTGAAGAAATTGCAGATAAAATAGCAGCGCTTCATGCAGATGGTACCATAGCGCTTGCCACTACCGAATGGCGCGGCATTTATGAATTTCTGAAGCTGGGATTGCGGGTAGTAAAGCACGAACGCAATACCAACGAAACCAAAATAGCCATTGAGCTGAATGTGGATGGAAACGGCAAAGCTGACATTGCTACCGGGCTGGGTTTTTTTGATCACATGCTGGAGCAAATAGCCAGGCATGGAAAAATGGATATAACGATTCGCACAAAAGGCGATTTACATATAGACGAACATCACACCATAGAAGATACGGGCATTGCGTTGGGTGAGGCGTTTGCAAAAGCACTTGCCGACAAAACCGGTATGGAACGCTATGGCTTTGCCTTGCCTATGGACGAAGCCGATGCAAAAGTGCTGATTGATTTTGGCGGTCGTAACTGGATTGTGTGGAACGCTGAATTTAAAAGAGAGAAAATAGGAGAGGTGCCTACCGAGATGTTTTTCCACTTCTTCAAATCGTTTTCGGATGCTGCAAAATGCAACCTCAATATTGAATGCAGAGGCGAAAATGAGCATCATAAAATTGAAGCCATTTTCAAAGCATTTGCAAAGGCCATTCGCATGGCGGTAAAGCGCGATCCACTGAGCAATTATCTTCCCAGCACCAAAGGGGTATTGTAAAGTGGTAAGTGGTAAGTGATAAGTGGTAAGTAGATGCAAATGCTTTCAATATTTCTCAGTCAATAATTTAAAATTTGTTTGGCTGGTAAGGTGAGTATGCTTACCTTTGCGCTCCACTTGCGAAAGTGATAACTGATAAGAATACAAAAAGTTAAAGATATTACATCGCGAGGTAGAGCAGCGGTAGCTCGTCGGGCTCATAACCCGAAGGTCGGAAGTTCGATCCTTCCCCTCGCAACAAAAAAAGTCTCCGAATGGAGGCTTTTTTATTTTAACAATGCTGTAAAAATTCAGCCCGGTTTCATCCTGTAATCAGTAATAGCGCGGCATTCATATTACCACGGACAAGCAGAAAGATTTACCTGCGAATCTGTGGCTCATTCCCCTTTTTGTTGTTTGCCTTTTTGCAAGTATTTTCGCACATTCATTCAGGACGGTAATATGTATCATCATCTGCATGTTGCACCTGTATCATTCTCATAAAACCTACAATCTCTTATGGCATACGACGTAATCGTATTAGGCAGTGGTCCCGGCGGATACCCGGCCGATATCAGGGCTTCGCAACTGGGCTTTAAAACAGCAATCATAGAAAAGGAAAGTTTAGGAGGCATATGTTTGAACTGGGGTTGTATTCCTACCAAAGCTTTATTAAAAAGTGCGCAGGTATACGAATCGATGAAGCATAGCAAAGATTATGGACTGGAGGCAAGTGATGTAAAACATAATTTTGAAGCGGTGATTAAACGCAGCCGTGGCGTGGCAGATAAAATGAACAGGGGCGTTCAGTTTTTGATGAAGAAGAACAAGATTGACGTGATAATGGGGTATGGAAAAGTGAAGGGTAAAGGGCAGGTGGAAGTTACTGCGGCGGATGGAAAAACACAGGTAGTAGAAGGCAAGTACATTGTAATTGCTACGGGTGCCCGTTCACGTCAGTTGCCGTCAATGCCTATTGATGGAAAAAAAGTGATCGGTTACCGCGAGGCGATGGTATTGCCGCAGCAACCCAAAAGCATGATCGTAGTGGGAAGCGGCGCAATCGGTGTTGAATTCGCTTATTTCTATCACAGCATGGGTACAAAGGTTACTATTGTTGAGTTCCTGCCCAGGATTGTGCCGGTAGAAGACGAAGACATTTCGAAAGAGCTGGAAAAACAATACAAAAAACAGGGAATTGAAGTATATACCAGCAGCGAAGTAACCGGTGTGGATACGAGCGGCGCCGGCGTAAAAGCAAAGGTGAAGACTGCCAGCGGCGAAATTACACTGGAAGCAGACATAGTTTTAAGTGCTGCCGGCGTAGTGGCCAATATTGAAAACATTGGATTGGAACAAGCTGGCATTAAAGTAGAAAAAGGTAAAATTATTGTTGACAAATACCAGCAAACCAATGTTGCCGGCATTTATGCCATAGGCGACTGTACTCCCGGGCAGGCATTGGCGCACGTTGCCACCAAAGAAGGTATTAACGCAGCAGAACACATGGCATTTACAGAAAAAAAGCTGGCGCATGCACCCGATCCACTCGACTACAACAACATTCCGGGCTGTACTTACTGCACGCCTGAAGTAGCGTCTATAGGTTATACTGAAAAAGCCGCGAAAGATGCAGGATACGAAATAAAAGTGGGTAAGTTTCCCTTTATGGCATCGGGTAAAGCAAGCGCTGCCGGTGCTACAGACGGTTTTGTAAAAGTAATTTTCGATGCTAAGTATGGTGAGTTCCTCGGAGCGCATATGATTGGTTACAACGTAACTGAAAATATTGCCGAGGTGTCGGTAGCCCGTAAATTAGAAACAACTTATCACGAAATCCTGAATGCTTCTCACCCGCACCCTACTATGAGCGAAGGTGTGAAAGAAGCAACCGCTGCTGCATATGGCGAAGCGATAGACATTTAATAGTTTATTTTTTACCATATTTAAAAAGCCTGAGTACATTGATACCCAGGCTTTTTTCGTGTATAATTAACCGTTAGCTGGAACAGAAGAACATCCACTCAACCACTTTTCTTCTTCGATCTTGCTTCGGCACATCTTTGCAACCATTCGTTGCTCAGCGGATCAATCTTTCCAAAACGTTGAAGGTCGAAAGCGCTGAAGTCGAAAGGATTGCTTCGTCCGGCGGCCATTTCCGCAAAAGCAAGTCCCACACCACCGCAAACAGATATGCCGGCGCCTACACAACCCGTTGCCAGTAAAAGATTATGAATGCCGGGCGCTGGCCCCATGCTCAAAAAGTTATCGGGCGTATAGGCAGAGAAACCGGCAATGTAATACTTCAATCCAATATCATATACTTCCGGGAAGAAACGCGCAAGCTGGTGCATTACTTCCGAAAGGTCGTGCATGCCATTGTCGTTGCTGAAAGGATAGCCGCTGATATCCGACGGAATATTGGCCGGCGAAGCATACATAGAATTCTTTTCCCTGATGCCAAACAACAAGCTGCCGCTTTCCGGTCGTGCATATGCCTGTGCATCGGGTAAAATAACAATAGGAGATTGTGCCGGGAACAAAGAATTCCTGTCGGTAATCCAGTATTGGCTTCTTACCGGCGCCATTGGCAAACCAATTCCCGCCTGCATGGCAAGCAGGGGAGCCCAGGCTCCGGTAGCTAATACCACCTGGCCGGCATATATTTTTTCATCGGCTGTTTCAACGCCTGTTACCGTATTTCCTTCTATCAAAAATTGCTTTACTTCAACGCCTTGTTTTAACACGGCACCCTGCAAGGTGGCTGCACGTGCAAAAAAAGTTCCCAGCAAATAAGGATCGCAATAGGCTTCCGATGGAATAAAGCCAGCTTTGGATATTTCTTCCACGCTCAGCCAGGGCACCAATGCCTTGATATCGTCGTGAGACAGGAACCGGTGCGGCTGCTCAAACGCTTCAGCAATCAACATCAGTTTTTCCAGTTCCGTTACCTGCTCTTCGGAAGAAGCTACATGCAATACGCCTGTATACTGCACATGCATGCTTTCTTTTAAAATGCCTTCCAGTTCAGGTATTACTTTATAGGTTTCGAGCGATAGCGGTATGAATTGTTTTTTTGCTCTTATCAGCGTTATAAGCGCTGCCGCCCGGCTGGTAGCGGCATTGCAAAGCTCATTCCTTTCCAGCAGCAATACTTTTTTTCCCGGATTGTTGCGTGTATAATAATAAGCAACAGCGCAGCCAAACAAGCCGCCGCCTATGATCAGCAGGTCAACGGATGAGTTTTTAGAGTGTGGCATGACGGTGAAAGGTGAAAAGGTGAAAGTGGAAAGGTGAGAGGTCAAAGTGGAAGGTGAAAGATGAGCGATTCCCATCTTTCACCCTTCGCTTTTCACCTTTCGCTACCATGGCAGCGAAAAAGTTTTTACGAACGTAAAGCATTTCATGGCTTCAATTACGCCTTCTTTTATTCCAAGTCCGGAATCTTTAATGCCACCAAACGGCGAGCTTTCGATGCGGTATCCCGGAACTTCATTGATATTTACGGTGCCCACTTTCAGCTCTTTCACAAACCGAAGTGCGTATTCCATATTATTGGTTACAATACCACTCGATAAGCCATAGGCGGTAGAATTAGACAGTGCAATCGCATCGTCAATATCTTTAAAAGTAAGGATAGGTGCCAGCGGCCCAAAAGATTCGTGTACAACCATATCGGCATTACGTGGTACATCTGTTATTACTGTTGGTTCTATTAAGGCACCCGTGCGTTTTCCGCCTAATACCACTTTCGCGCCTTGTTCTACTGCTTTTTTTACCACCGTTTCCAGGTAAATGGCGGCGGCTTCATCTATTACAGTACCCACGCGCGTTTCGGGATCGGCAGGATCGCCACAGGTATATTCTTTTGCCTTTGCAATAAATTTTTCCGTAAAGCTGTCTTTCAGCTTTTCATGCAGCAGTATGCGTTTTACTGCGGTGCAACGTTGGCCACTGTTCCTGAATGAGCCTTCGGCTGCCAGGTAAACAGCCGTATCCAGGTCGGCATCTTCCATAATAATAATGGGGTCGTTGCCTCCCAGCTCAAGGATCACTTTTTTGTAACCTGCGGTAGAAGCAATGTGTTTGCCTACCGGCACGCTTCCGGTAAAAGACACAATGTCTACCCGGGGATCTTTTACCAGCGGTTCTGCAATTTCGTTGGTGGGCCCCAGTAAAGTGCTCAGCATATATTCAGGGAGTCCTGCTTCATACAACAGCTCTGTAAGGAGTATTGCCGTTAAAGGTGTTTTTTCCGAAGGTTTCAGTATAACGGGCGTGCCTACCGCCAGTGCGGGAGCCAGTTTGTGTGCCACCTGGTTGAGCGGATGGTTGAAGGGGGTAATGCAAACCGCCAGCGACAAAGCTTCTCTTGTGGTAAATATTTTCCTTGCTTTGCCCTGTGGCGAAATATCGCAGGAAAAGACCTGCCCGTCATCTTTCAGGCTTTCCATGGCGGCAAACATCAGTACGTCATGCGCCCGTCCGGTTTCGTAGCGGGCTTCGCGAATTGCCAGGCCCGATTCGGCGCTGATGGTTTGCGCAAATATTTCTTTTCTTTCAACAAGCAGTTGTCTTGCCTTATCCAATATACTGAAGCGATCGTAACGCGTCAATTTTTTTCCTCCTTTCAATGCGGCTGCAATTGCTTCTTCGGCATGCGTTGCATTGGCAAGGGTTACTGTTCCAACCAACCGGTTGTCGTAGGGGCTTTTTACTTGCAACAGTTTATCGCTTTTTACAGGCTTTCCTGCAACATAACTGGTAGCGTTCATGTGTTTGTTTTTTGCCGAAATGTCGCCTCTGTGAGGCTTAATATCGTTTAAAGGGTCAAAGCTCATTGGAATATAGATTTACGAGATTTCAATCTCATGTTATTAGTTAGTGAAAACTCATTTTTGCCACAGATTCGCAACTGATCGTTCAGCTGTGAAGCTGCGGCTCATTGATATAATATTTAAAATTTCCAACTTTGATCGGCTTAACTAAACGGCACTGGATTTCAATTTCATGCACTTTAAAAATGTATTAATGAGTACCATTAATCGTAAAATCAAACACATCAAAATTTCTCGGATCGCCCGATGCTTTCATCTGGTAAGCCTTATTAAGCGGATGAGAAATGATGAGCGGCACCATTTCTTCATATCTTCCGCCATGCGAACGCAGGGTGCCATCAAGCGCCGACAGGTCGTGGTATTGCGGGCGTCGTCCTACCACTACATCTCTTGCAGATAATACCACCAGGTCTCCAATACGGTCTTCCGGTTGTTCAAGCAGGCGGGTAGCAGTGGCTTTATCATGCACTTCGGTTATGCCCGGCTGTATGGCCAGCCAGTTTTTTACATCGTTGATGTTTTGATTCTTTCCTACATGCACTACTACATACGATCCCAGTGCGCCATGGTGTTTTACATACGGGTCTGTAATGGGGCAAATCACCCTGAAACCTTCACCAAACTGAGCTTCCAGCATATCTTCTACAAACAATACATTGGGTTGCCCGTTGGCTTTTACTTTTGCGTTCATGCCATGATCGGCTGTGGCGCCCACAACGGCCCCGGCTTTTATTAGTTTGCCAATTTCAGCATCCATCGCTTCGTAAAATGCCAGCGATTCTTCGGCCTCGGGAGCGTAGGTATGCTGCATGTAATCGGTAAGCGACAGGTACAGGAAATCTGCCAGGCCTTTTTCTATCAAAGCCACACCTGCCCGCAACACAAAAAGACTGGCGTCGGCGCTGTAAATAGCGGGCGTGGGGTGCCCCACCACTCTTTCAACGTCATCTATCCCATGTGTATCTTTCTTTGCCAGGTTGGCCTTTTCTGCCGAAAACGCAATGCCTGTTAATTTATAGGAAAGAATATCTCTCAGTTTTTCTTTTGCAGTAACCACGGCAACTTTTCTGCCCGCATTGGCTGCAGCGGCCAGTATGGTTTCAGCCCGGAGGTATTCCGACGAGTTCATCATTACTTCCTGGTCTTTGGCGGCATCATAAAAAAAGTTGCCGCTGATGCCATGCACTGCAGGCGATACGCCGGTTACTATGGAGGAGTTATTAACGTTGGTAAAAGAAGGCAGCGCGCCTCTAACCATTCCCCTGTATCCATTTTTGCTCATTTGCTGCAGGTGAGGCAATCTTCCGTTGGCGGCTGTAACGTCCAGGTATTCGTCTGCCGAACCATCAATACAAATTACAACAATGGGTTGAGCGGCGGGTTGGTAAGAAATTCCGTTTACAGCAAAGGACTGAGTAGAAATAGATGGCATGAAAGAATTGTTTATAAAGGCTAAATAATATATAGCAAATGTAAACAAACCATCTTTAATTACAATGTTAAGTTTTTAACATTTAGCGGTCAGCCATCAGGTATCAGCTTTCAGGTGGTGAGGCATGGGGGGTAGATGGTAAGGCAGAAGGTGTAAGGTTGAAGGCGTAAGGTAGAGGGTATAGTATAGGGAACTGCAAATACCTCCTTCCCTCAGCCTTGCCTAAAGCCGACGGCTGAAAGCTGATAGCTGATAGCCGACGGCTAACCGCTGCCCGCCCAACTCAGCCTTTGCCGGAGGTAATAAAGAAATACACAACGAGCATCAACGCATCGGTGCTGCCGAGATTGGCTGGCTTATGGGGAAGCCTTCCGTCAAAAAAAAGCGAATCGCCTTCTTCCAGCACATATTTGCTGTCTTCTATCTGGTATTCAACCTTGCCTTTTATGATGTACTTGTATTCATAGGCGTCGGTTTTGATCATTTGTGTACGGCGTGCGCCTTTTTTTAACTCAAGCAATACAGTGTCTACAGGTCCGCCATCCATATTGCGCGTAAGAATACGCTTATATTTAAAGCCTTTGGCAGTTTCTTTTTCAAATGCCTGGTAATCGGCCGGCGTCTTTATGATGATTTTCTGTTGTCCTTCTTTATTGTGACTAATGTCTTCAAAAAAGTCTTTGAGGTCTATATTTAATGCCAGCACAATATTCATGAGCACCGGCAGCGACGGCACCGTTCTGTTATTTTCAATTTGCGAAATCAATCCTTTGCTTACCTGTGCTTCTGTGGCCAGCTCCTGAACTGTTTTTTTTTGTGTTTTGCGGATTTCTTTAATCTTATTGCTGATCTGTATAAGCACGTCATCCTGCATGAGTTTCAATTATTTTAAACTAAATTAAACGTTAAGGCAATATCGTGCAAATGTTTTCCCCACAACAGCAGCTTATAGGTGTTTTCCTAAGAATAAGCGGCTATCTTTGTTTTGAACCAATATCATCGTCGCTATGCCATTATTAGTAATTGTACGACATGGACAATCGCAATGGAACCTTGAAAACAAGTTTACGGGTGATACCGACATTGCACTTACAGAAACAGGAAGAGAAGAAGCCCATGCCGCCGGAAGAAAATTAAAAAGTATTGTGTTCGAAAGCGCTTTTACTTCGCTGCTTGCCCGTGCGGAGGAAACGTTGCGTATTATTTTAGAAGAAATAAACCAGGTACAGATACCCGTTATACGAAACAGCGCGCTGAATGAGCGGAGCTATGGTGAATTGCAGGGACTTAACAAGGCGGAAATGGCTGCTAAATACGGCGCCGACCAGATTGAGGCATGGAGAAGAGGTTATGAAATTAAGCCACCCGGTGGTGAAAGCTTAAAAGAAACAGCTGCAAGAGTAGTGCCTTTTTATCAACTTGAAATTGAGCCGTTGCTCATAGCAGGAAAGAATGTGCTGGTGGTGGCGCATGGCAACAGCCTGCGGGCGTTGATGATGTACCTGGAAAAGCTGACGGCGGAAACAATTATTTCAGTGAACATTCCCACAGGCATTCCTCGCGTATATACCTTCAGCAGCCATTTGAAATTGGTTGATGTCTTATACCTGTAAGGGTTGTTCCATCACTTACCACCTACCACTTATCACTTACTACTAAGTACATGAGCTATAACTACCTGCCGCTTGACAGTAAACCACTCCGGTTTAACCAGGTAAAAAACCTGATCAACTACCGGCAGCATGTATCTGTAACTTTTGATGCGCACGAACGCATTACGCGTTGCCGGATGTACCTTGATGCACTGCTCAAACAAAACGAACAACGTTATTATGGCATCAACACCGGTTTTGGTTTTTTGCAGGATATTACTATTAGTCATGAGCAAATAGAAGCGCTGCAGGCAAACCTCCTAATGTCGCATGCATGCGGCATGGGAGCCGAAGTGCCTTTGCCTATTGTAAAGCTGATGCTGGCTTTTAAGATCAAATCGCTGAGCTATGGATTTTCAGGCGTGCAGATTGATACCGTAAAGCGTTTGATGGAAATGCACAATAACGATGTGTTGCCGGTAATTTACACGCAGGGATCGCTTGGTGCATCGGGCGATCTGGCACCGCTCAGCCACATGAGCCTGCCGTTGATAGGATTAGGCGAAGTATATTACCGGGGTGAAAAAAGAAGCACCGCATCGGTTTGGGATGAATTGGGCTGGGAACCTGTTCACCTGCAAAGCAAGGAAGGACTGGCGCTGATTAACGGCACACAATTTATGAGTGCCTATGGTATGTATGCGCTGGTGCAATGTGAACGGTTGCTACGGTGGGCTAACCTGATAACTGCCATGTCTTTCGATGCTTTTGATTGTTCGCTGCAACCTTTTCACGAAAAAATACAGGCCATACGTCCCCACCGCGGACAGGTAATGACTGCTGCTATTGTAAGGCAATACCTGGAAGGCAGCGCCATTGCTGTTGCTGAAAAAAAGCATGTGCAGGACCCGTATTCATTCCGCTGTGTGCCGCAGGTGCACGGTGCAACATTCGACACATTTGAATATGTAAGAGAAATTTTTCTTCGCGAGATCAATTCCGTAACAGATAATCCCAATGTATTTCCCGAAGATAATCTGATTTTGAGCGGAGGAAATTTTCATGGACAGCCACTCGCCCTGGCGCTGGATTTTTTGAGCATTGCCATGAGTGAGCTGGCAAACATTTCGGAGCGTCGCATTTACCAGTTGATCAGCGGACAAAGAGGCTTGCCGCTGTTTCTTGTAAAAGATCCCGGCTTGCATTCGGGCTTTATGATACCGCAGTATACTGCCGCTGGTATTGTAAGCGAAAACAAACAGTTATGCACACCCGCTTCTGTTGATTCTATTTCTTCTTCCAACAACCAGGAAGATCATGTAAGCATGGGCGCCAACGCCGCTGTAAAATGTTTACGAATAGTGGAGAACGTGGAGAAAGTATTGGCGATTGAACTGATGAGCGCCGCCCAGGCGCTGGACTTCCGACGTCCGGCTAAAAGCTCGCCGGTTGTTGAGTCTGTTGTTGCTGCGTTTCGCAAGCAGGTATCGTTCAATACCCGCGACAGGGTGTTGCATGATGATATGGTGAAAGCGGTAGAGTTTTTGAGAACAGCACCCGAAGCGTTTCTGTAAAAGATATGCGGAACCAAGTCCCGGGAGAACATAATGGGTAACGAAGTTAGAGACTTCGTACAGCAGGCGGTATGGTGGAAGCGGTGGAGTTTTTGAGAACAGCACCCGAAGCGTTTCTGTAAAAGCTATGCGGGACTAAGTCCCGGGAGAACATAATGAGTAACGAAGTCAGAGACTTCGTACTGCAGGGCACCCGAAGCATTTAGGTAAGTAACCCGGCACTAAGGTCCGAAAGAACATAATGAGCAACGAAGATGCCTCTGTTCCGCTGGCTGAGTTCGATGGTAGCAGTAACGGCAAACGCTAAACCCCCAACCCCCAACTCCAAACTCCAATCCCAAACTCAAAACTTCCTCAACACTTTTTCCAGCATATCCGCAATTGTAGTATATCCCTTATCAGATGGATGCAGCCCGTCGTAAGTCATGTCAACAGCGTCGGCAGGGTAGGGGTATTCGTCTGTTTCTGGATTGAAGGGAATTGTAGTGTAGTCTGGATACTTGTAATTTTTGTATGCCCCGGTTGTTGGGTCTTTTAATCGTTTGTATTTTACCATGTTTTCAACTGTCATGCCACTTTTATTGTACAGATCAACAACAGCAATCTTCTCCAGTTTTCCAATAGCATTGATGGCATCGGCAAATTGCGAAAGCGATTGTCCGTTCTTTTCTTTGTAAGATCCATAGGCGTTGTTTTTCATGTCACCAACATATACAAAATCGCCTCGTTGCATAGGTGTTATCAGGATGATTTTTGCATTTTTATTCAGGCTGCGGAGTTTATTGATGATGATGCGAAATGACCCGTATACCGTATTGTTACCGGTATTGTTCTTATAGTCATCCAATGTTCCTATCGGTCGTCCCTGCCACCAGTCGTTGGTGCCCAGGAAAATAGAATACACATCGGCTTTCACAATGCCCAGCTTGTCTATTTCCTTCGCAATGCCGCCCGATGTCCAGCCATTGTGTCCCTGGTTGATATAGCTGATATTGGGCAGGCGTTCCTTGATCATTGTCATATAGCCTTTGCTGATCCTGTTATCAGTTTCATCGGCATGCTCATTCAAATAGGTAATGGAATCACCAATGGCAACCCAGGTGAGGGGTTTTTGATTGAATGACAAACAGGCAATCAGCAAAAGGAGTGGAAAAATTTTCTTCATAAATCGAAATTACAGTAAACATCAATGCTGTATTAATAGAAAGGTTGGGCGATAAAAAATATTCCCGTCGCCGGATGCCTTCACTTCTGAAATTACCCTGTTAGTGGGTGTCTCAACCATAGCGCTCAACTTAATATTATCGAGAACGGGATGCTGAGATGACGGTAAGAGGGTCGATGCTTTGCAACCTGATTCAGATTGACCTTGTTCTCTCGAAAGGTTACAAAAAACATACGCCACTTGCACCGTCTCTGCGAGACGCCCGCAGGTTTCTTGCCCTAAATGAAACTTATGGCGGCGAAGCAGTCCACCTGGGTGTTCAACTCTGTTATTCAAAAAAAATTGTAAAACCGAGTTGTAAAAATATGGTATTCAGCAGTGGCTATTAAAAAACCTCTTTATTACTAAATTTGTATAAACTAAGATTATGCAGGAGATAATTTTTATTGTTGAGGAAAGTGATGAAGGCGGCTTTACAGCAAAGTCATTAGGCGTTTCCATTTTTACGCAGGCTGAAACATACGAGGATTTAAAGGCTGCGGTAAAGGACGCTGTTAATTGTCATTTTGATGATGGCATCCAGCGCATTATTCGCCTTCATTATGTACGAGAAGAAGTTTTTGCTGCTTGAGAAAGATTCCACGCGATATCAGTGCTTTAGAATTGGGTAACTTATCCAAAAGCACTATGGTTACACCGCCACCCGTCAAAGCGGTAGCCATATCAGGTTTACAACTTCTCTAAATGGGCAGCACCATATTACTATTCCTAATCATACTCCATTAAACTAGGCACGCTCTCAGCTATTTTAACTGATATAGCCAATCATTTGAAAAAAACAAAAGAGCAAGTTATGGTTGAACTTTTTGGATAACTCCAGCCATTGTCGGTTTTTTGATGATTCAACTGAATGCCTTTCCCAAAGCATCTCCCGCTAATACCTTATTTTCGCGGCTTGCCGAAGCATTCATCCTATCGGTGGGTGTCTTCACCCAACGAAATGTGCATTCGTTATGACCCATTCATCGTCATCTTTTCATATCAAAGCGCAGATTGAGCAGTTGCAGCATCAAAAGCTAATGGAGCAGCTGAAATATCTGCAGCAAAACTCTCCATATTACCAGGAAATTTTTGCCGCTCATAATATCCGGGTCGAAAACATCCGTACAGTGGCGGACCTTACAGCGCTGCCTGTAACAACAAAGGAAGACCTGCAGCAGCGGAACAACGATTTTTTATGCGTTCCATCCTCTAAGATCATTGAATATACGGCTACTTCGGGCACTTTGGGCAGCCCGGTTACCATTGCGCTTACCGAAAATGATCTGCAACGGCTGGCCTTGAACGAATATGGTTCATTTGTGTGTGCCGACGGGCAACCAACCGATATCTTTCAACTCATGCTTACGCTCGACCGCCAGTTTATGGCGGGCATGGCCTATTATTCCGGCATCCGGAAGCTGGGCGCGGGCATCATTCGTGTAGGACCGGGAGTACCGTCTATCCAGTGGGAGAATATATTTCGCCTGAAGCCGACAGCTATTGTTGCGGTGCCTTCGTTTATTGTAAAGCTCATGCAATATGCCGCGGAACACGGTATTGACATTAACAAAAGCACGGTAAAAAGGGCGATTTGTATTGGTGAAAATATCCGGAACACCGATTTCTCACTAAACGTGTTGGGGCGCAAGATCACAGAAAGCTGGAACATACAACTCTATTCTACTTATGCTTCCACCGAAATGCAAACTGCGTTTACAGAATGTGGACAGGGCAGGGGCGGACACCTGCAGCCGGAGTTGTTGATAGTGGAATTGCTGGACGAAAACAATCAACCCGTTAAAGCCGGCGAACCAGGCGAAGTAACCATTACCACGCTTGGCGTTGAGGCGATGCCATTATTGCGGTATAAAACCGGCGATATATGCATGTTTTTTGACGAACCATGTGCATGCGGGCGAAATACCATCAGGCTGTCGCCCGTAATAGGCCGTAAAAAGCAAATGATCAAATTTAAAGGAACCACGCTTTTTGCGCCGGCCCTGTTCGATTTGCTGAACGGCATGGAAGATGTAAAAGATTACGTGGCGGAGGTATATGCCAACGAAATTGGCACCGATGAAGTGCTGCTGCACATAGTAGCCGCTAAAAATACGGAAGAATGCGACCATCGCATCCGGGCCTATCTGCAGGCAAAACTTAGGGTAAGCCCTCATATAAGGTATCTTTCTGCCGAAGAAATACAGAAAATGCAGTTTCCCGAAGCGGGGCGCAAGGCTGTAAAGTTTATAGACAGGAGGTGAATTTGTGATTTGTGATTTGAGATTTATGTTTAAAACAACAAATCATCAATCCAAAACTACAATTCACCCGTTTGCCGCTTAACAGAAATATTTGATACATTTAGCTTTATTTATTTTTTTTGCGGTCGCATGTACCTTAACAGCAAAATAATATTCGCGCAATGATAAATGTCGGAGGCAGTCAACTTTCCTTAAATGCGTTTTCCAAGGTTATATTTAAACAAGAAAAAGTTGAAATAGAAGCTGCGGCGCTTGAAAAAATGGAGGCTAATTTTAATTTCCTTCAGCATTTTTCCGATCAAAAACTCATCTACGGTATCAATAAGGGCTTTGGTCCTATGGCCCACTACAAGGTAAGCAAGGAAAATGTGTTGCAGTTGCAATACAATCTTATCCGCAGCCACAGCTCAGGCAGCGGCAATTATCTGGCTCCCCACCTGGTAAAAGCGCTGATGCTGGCAAGGCTTAACAGTCTTTCCAAAGCGTATTCCGGCGTGCATACCGAGGTGGTATTGCTCCTCAAAGAGCTTATCAACAAAAACATTACTCCCTGCGTGTTTGAGCATGGAGGTGTAGGCGCCAGCGGCGACCTGGTGCAATTGGCCCACTTAGGGCTGGTATTGATTGGTGAAGGAGAGGTGATTGTAGACGGAGAACCGCAGCCCACAGCAGAAGTGTTTAAAAAACATAATATAAAGCCGCTTTCTATTCATATAAGAGAAGGGCTGGCTATATTGAACGGTACTTCGGCTATGACGGGCATTGGTTTGCTCAACATCATCCAGGCAAAAAAGTTACTGCAATATGCTGTAATGCTTTCCGCCATGACCAACGAGGTGGTAGAAGCGTATGATGATCATTTTTCGTATGAACTGAATATTGTTAAAAAACATACCGGGCAAAACAGTGTTGCAGCCATGCTGCGCGATGTGTTGAAAGACAGCCGCCTCATCCGCAGTCGTTCCGAACATCTTTATAATCCCGAAAACATTAAACACGATGTTTTTGAAGACAAGGTGCAGGAATACTATTCGCTGCGTTGCGTTACACAGGTATTGGGCCCCATTTTCGATACCATAGCCCATGCCGAAAAAGTAGTGGTGGATGAATTGAACTCGGTGAACGATAATCCTGTAATTGATCACGAGAACCAGAATATTTTTCACGGCGGTAATTTCCACGGCGATTATGTATCGCTCGAAATGGACAAACTCAAAACGGCTATCACCAAGCTTTCCATGCTTTCTGAAAGACAATTGAATTACCTGCTCAACAATAAGCTCAACGAAAAATTTCCTCCCTTTGTGAATCTCGGTGTGCTGGGCTTCAACTTTGGCATGCAGGGTATGCAGTTTACGGCCACTTCTACAGTAGCCGAAAATCAAACTCTATCGTTCCCCATGTATGTGCACAGCATACCCAATAACAACGATAACCAGGATATTGTGAGCATGGGTTGCAACGCTGCACTCATTACTAAAAAAGTAATTGACAACTCTTTTGAAGTGCTGGCTATACAAATGATGACCGTGCTGCAGGCAATTGATTATGCCGAGTGCGTCGAAAAACTGTCGTCCGCAACCCGGGAAATGTATACTACCATTCGAAAAATATTTCCAAAATTCGTAGACGACCAGGCGCGTTATGGCGAACTTAGAAAAATAAAAAACTGGTTCCAGGAAAACGAAGTCCCTGTTTTCAGCAATCCCGCAGATGCAGGCGTGACTGTACATTAGCCTTTCACCCAAAAACATTATTTTACAGTAAATTTTGCAACTGAATGAAATACGCATTAGTAACAGGTGGGTCCAGAGGCATTGGCAGGGCAATATGTACAAAGCTGGCTGGCATGGGCTACCACGTGCTTATTAATTTTAAAGGCAATACAGCAGAGGCGGAGAAAACGCTTTCGCTGATAACAGAAAAAGGCGGAGAAGGCAGCTTGTTGCAGTTTGATGTATCTAAAAGAGAGCAGATACAGGAAGTATTGGGCGGGTGGCTCGAAAAAAATGGGGATAAGTTTATTGAGGTATTGGTGAACAATGCGGGTATCAAAGACGATGTTTTGCTGATGTGGATGAAGGACGAGCAATGGGACAGCGTGATTAACACCAGCCTGAATGGTTTTTACTCGGTAACAAAACTGGTACTGCAAAATATGCTGATGCAGAAGTATGGCAGAATCATTAATATTGTTTCCCTGTCGGGATTAAAAGGATTGCCTGGTCAAACCAATTATTCAGCCGCCAAAGGTGGGGTAATTGCGGCCACCAAGGCGCTGGCGCAGGAAGTTGGCAGAAGGAACATTACGGTAAATGCCATTGCTCCCGGCTTTATTAAAACAGATATGACAGAAGGGCTGGATGAAAAGCAATTGCGTATGCTCATTCCTGTTAGCAGGTTTGGAGAACCCGAAGAAGTGGCGCATGCGGTAGGATTTTTTGCATCTGCCGAATCTGCCTATATAACCGGCGAAGTGCTGTCGGTAAATGGGGGAATGTATAGCTGATTTCAGATTTGAGATTTGAGATTTGAAATTTGAAATTGAGCGGATGCGAAAGTGTGATGAATTTGAAAATGTGGGAAGTGAAAAGTGGGGAATGTGAAAAAATTAGTTCACTGTTGCAGTAAAGTTGATGTGGTAGTGATATAGCCTCACCCCCGGCCCCTCTCCCCGCTGTGGAGAGGGGTGCCCAAGGTCGGAGAGTGTTGATAAAAATAAAGAGTAGGGCGTTGAATGTTATGATCATTGAGAGCATGGGAACAGCGTAATTTGCCTGGATTTATTCAACTGTTGATGTGTTAGATATAGTGTCTGGAGTTATTCAGGAGCACCGTCCCTCTCTTTTGGAGAGGGATGAGAGCCTGCCTGCCGGTAGGCAGGGGAGAGGCTAGCCTCACCCCCGACCCCTCTCCCCGCTGTGGAGAGGGGTGCCCAAGGTCTGAGAGTGTTGATAAAAATAAAGAGTAGGGCGTTGAATGTTATGATTGTTGAGAGCATGGGAACAGCGTAGTTTGCCTGGATTTATTCAACTGTTGATGTGGTAGATATAGTGTTTGGAGTTATTCAGGAGCACCGTCCCTCTCTTTTGGAGAGGGATAAGAGCCTGCCTGCCGGTAGGCAGGGGTGAGGCTTGGTTTGCGAGGGTGAGGCTCTCAAATTTTAAATCTCAAATTTCAAATTTCAAATTCTTGTATTCTTGTATAAACGCGTAGTGATAACGGGCATGGGCATTTACTCCTGTTTGGGAAAAAATCTCGAAGAGGTGAAAGCGTCGCTCTATGCGGGTAAATCCGGCATTATTCTCGATCCGGTGCGAAAAGAACTGGGTTACCGCTCGGGGTTGACGGGGTTTGTGGAACGCCCCGTGCTAAAAGGTATGTTAGACCGCCGATCGCGCATCATGCTTCCGGAGCAGGGCGAATATGCTTATATGGCAACAGTAGAGGCATTGCAAAGCGCGGGCATGGACCAGGATTATATCAACGCACACGAAATAGGTATACTGTACGGCAACGACAGCTCGGCAAAACCTGTGATTGATGCCATAGACATAATGCGTGAAAAGAAAGACACCATGCTGATAGGATCCGCGTCTGTTTTCCAGACGTTGAATTCTACCATCACCATGAACCTTTCTACCATTTTTAAGCTGCGCGGCGTAAATTTTACCATCAGTGCCGCCTGCGCCAGCGGCTCTCATTCCATTGGTTTAGGATATCATTTTATTAAGACAGGCTTGCAGGAATGTGTGATTGCCGGGGGAGCGCAGGAAATCAATCCTTACTCCATGGGCAATTTTGATGCCTTGTCTGCGTTTTCCACTCATGAGGCCGAACCGCAAAAAGCTTCCCGCCCGTTCGACCGCAGTCGCGATGGCCTGATACCAAGTGGAGGAGGAGCAACAGTGGTGCTGGAGAGCCTGGAATCGGCAACGCGCAGGGGAGCAAAAATACTCGGTGAGGTGATTGGTTACGGTTTTTCGTCGAACGGAGAACATATTTCCAATCCCACAGTAAGCGGTCCGGTAAGATCTTTGGAGATGGCGCTGAAAGATGCGCAATTGCAGCCTGGCGATGTGGATTATATCAATGCACATGCCACCAGTACGCCGGCAGGTGATGCGAGCGAAGCAAAAGCGCTGGCAACGGTTTTTGGCGAAAGTGCCACACCGGTAAGCTCTACCAAGTCGATGACCGGGCATGAATGCTGGATGGCAGGGGCGAGTGAAATTGTGTATTCATTATTGATGATGCACAACAACTTTATGGCGCCAAATATCAATTTTGAAAACCCCGACGAAGATTCGGCTAAACTGAATATTGTAAAAACTACTGCGGAAAAAGATATAAACGTATTTTTGTCAAACTCTTTTGGTTTTGGCGGTACTAATTCGTCGCTGATAGTAAGAAAATGGAGTAAATAGTTGCTTATGTTACAGAAAGATGAAATTATTGGAAAGATCAACCATTTCCTGGCTGAAGAATTTGAGGTAGATGAAGCCAGCATAACCCCCGACGGCAACGTGAAAGAGGTGTTGGAACTGGACAGCCTGGATTATATTGACCTTGTGGTAGTGATTGAAAACAACTTCGGCTTTAAAGTAAAACCCGAAGATTTTACCGGCATCATTACATTTGAGGATTTTTATAACTACGTTGAATCCCGCGTAAACGCTAAAGAACCTGCATAATGCCTGCCTGGCAGGGTAAATCATCCGGCAACAAACTTGGCTACAGCATTTTCGTAACCATCTTGCAAAAGCTGGGGTTAACGCCTGCGTATGTGCTGCTCCGCTTTGTAAGTGTGTATTATTTTCTTTTTGCCCGTTCCTCCTCAAGGCATATATTATATTATTTGCGCAATCGTTTAGGATTTGGCAAGCTCAGGGCATTACGGTATCTCTACAAAAACTATTACAGCTTTGGACAAAGCCTTATCGACAAGGTTGCCATCAGCTCGGGACTGGCGCATAAATTCAGTTTTAATTTTGATGGAGAAGAGCACTTGCATGAAATGGCCGCACTTGGCAAAGGCGGGCTTTTGTTAAGCGCTCATGTAGGCAACTGGGAGGCAGCAGGTTTTTTAATGGAGCGTGTAAAAACCAATGTAAGCATAGTAATGTTTGATGGCGAACATCAAAAAATAAAGCAATACCTCCAAAATGTAACCCATGCAAAAAAGGCCAACATCATAGTCATTAAAAATGATCTTTCGCATATTTATGCCATCAGTGAAGCGCTTGCAAAAAACGAGATCGTTTGCATGCATGCCGACCGGTTTGTGCAAGGCAACAAAACCATTACCACCAGCTTTTTAAATAAGCCAGCCCAATTTCCCATTGGTCCGTTTATACTTGCCGCCCAGTTTAAGGTGCCTGTATGTTATGCCTTTGCCATGAAGGAAGGCTCTTTCCATTATCATTTTCAATCCACCCCCGTATTGTGGTATGATTACTCCGACAAAAATGCTGCCGCTTCAAAGATGGTTGGCGACTTTGCCGCCCGCATGGAAACAATGGTAAAACGTTATCCTGAGCAGTGGTATAATTATTACGATTTCTGGGCTTGACAATCTACCACATAGGACCATAGGAACATAGTTATTTAATTGAGAGTATGATTTATGGTTTGTTTTCAAAAACTCAGAACTGCAATGCGAAACTCCAAATACCTCCTAGGCGCACGCTGAAAAGCAGCTGCTCAGCTTACCTGCAAAACGACATTCCTGCATATTTCCATTCCAGATCGTTGGAAGGTTCCGGCGCTCCGTCTTGTTTTAAAATAGGTTTACACTAAGAAGGGTAAAAACGACAAACCAGAATGTAGGTCAACCTGCCGAATTTTATTAGGAAGCGTCAAACCACCGGTTTGGAAGCATCGGCAAACCCCGGCGGCGTCAAACCACCGGCTTGGAGCTATCGGGAAGGCCCGATGACGTCCCGCTACTGGCGGGATGCTATCGGGAAGGTCCGACGACGTCCTGCAACCTGCAGGGCTCCGTTTTTGAGGTTTCAGTGGGAATTTCAACCCGTTTTCGGGCTATTTTTAAGGATTGGGTGGGAATTTGGCTAAATGTCGATGTTCAAAACGACGATGAACTGACGACTTATGAGGTTTTGCCGGATAGCCAGGCAGTGCTGCGAATCTCCTTGCCTTTTGGAGCCTGTTTGAGCAAGGTTCGGAACTTTACAAAGACGCTCACCCGGTATCCGGCGGGTTTATAAACTTCCGAACCTTAACCCGGCATAAAGAGAAAATGAACAGAAGCAGATGGATATGCAATGGAATGTAGACAAAGAAATAATCGGCAGCAACCTCGTTCTCAACAAAAAAACATCTCAGATACCCGACAACATCAAACAGGTGTATTACATCGTTTATGAAAGAAGTTACAGCACCGGCGAAGTAAGCCTTAAATCGTATACGCTCAATAAATAAAATATTATGCAAAAGCTGAACCTAAAGTCACCTCCTGCACTCTATAAATTTTTAGCTGAACAATTCTTTTTGTAAAAGAGCATCGTTTTGCTGTTTAAAGTTTATGATAAACAGCCGATAATCCTAAACTCCAAACCCCGAAACCCCAAACTATTCGTGCCTTTCACCCTGCCTCACCTTAAACGCATGCAACACCTGCGGAAACAACGCCTGCAAAGTTTCTGTTGCACCTTTAACAGACCCCGGCAGCGAAAGGATCAAGGTATTGCCTGCAAACCCCGCTACTCCCCGCGATAACATAGCATAGGGTGTACGTTGCTGTCCGTAATGTCGCGCGGTTTCAATAATGCCTGGTATTTCGTAGTCAAGCAGTGGCTTGAGTGCTTCAGGAGTAACGTCTCTGGGAGATACACCCGTTCCTCCGGCAAATAGTACAAGATCAATCTGCTGCTGCGCCAGCTGTTTCGCTTTGGTTTGGATGATCTCCATGTCGTCGGGAACAATTTCGTAAATGGCAGTGTTCAGTTTGTGTTGCCGGAGTTTTTCAACGATGGTTTTTCCTGTAATGTCTTCCGCTTTTCCTGCATGCACGGTATCTGAACACACAATAACGGCACAGGTTAATTCTGATGCTGCATTTTTATCAAAATCCGTTTTGCCGCCTTTTTTCTGTTGCAGTTTAATGCTGGCAATTTCAACGCCTTTGTCTATAGGCTTCAGCATATCGTACATGGTGAGCGCCGTAATAGCTGCACCATGCATTGCTTCTACTTCAACGCCTGTTTTGTAAATAGTATGTACTTCCACAACAATTTCAACCTGCAGCTCTTTTACATGATAGGTAATTGCTGCAAACTCAACGGGCAGGGGATGGCAGTCCGGTATTACGTCGCTCGTTTTTTTTATGGCCAGCAAGCCTGCAGCGCGCGAAAACTCAAATACATCTCCCTTAGGCACTTTTTTTTGTTGAATAGCCTCCATGGTTTCGGCAGACGATACTTTGAGTATAGCAGTAGCTATTGCCTGTCTTAATGTATTTGATTTGTGGGTGATGTTTACCATAATTATTGATTGACTTTCCATTGGTGCGTTTCGTCATCCAGTATTTCCCTGCCCCATATGGGAAGCTGTTTTTTGATCAGTTCAACTGCTTCCTCACAGCCATCTATAGCCGCTTTTCTGTGAGGGGCAGAGGCAAACACGAACAGGCAGATCTCGCCTGCTTTTACTATACCAACACTGTGGTATACCCGCAGACATGAAAGAGCGTATTTTTTTACAAGTTCATTGCCGATGGCATCCATCGCTTCTGCAGCCATCTCTTCAAAACAAGTATATTCTATAGCAACAACCTGTTTGTTATCTATTTTGTCGGCACGCACCTGCCCCAGGAAAATATTGTGTGCGCCTTCGCCGGTTTGGCTTTGATGCGCGTGTATGCACGACCCGATAAACCCGGTGCTGATAGCGCCTTTTATAAATATACCGGGCATTGTTTTTTCATTCATCACACAGTAGTTTGCCGGGCAATAATGCCTCCCTTTAAAGAATAAATTTCCCTCGACTCACCCAATATATCTTTTAACATGCGGGCTGCAGCACGACTGCGTTTGCCCGATTGGCAGAACAGCACAATTTTTTTCTGTTGCAGTGTATGCACTTCCTTTTTCAGTTGTTGCAAAGGAATATTTCTGCACAAAAAATCTGTTACAACAGGCAGTTCACCGGGTTCTCTTACATCTATAACACTTGTTTCTTCTCCCAACAATGCATTAAACGTTTCTGTATCTATTTCAAAGTTGTCTATACTTCCGCCACAAAGCTGCTGGTAATCTGTTTTTTCAAAAGCGCTCCTGCTATCGGGTATTGATGATCGTGAGTTTTTATTTTCCGAAAACTGCAAAGTCACCGTTTGATGATTCAGCACATCGTACACCAGCATTTGGTTGATGAGCGGTTCTCCTATTCCCGTTATCAGTTTAATGCATTCAGCTGCCATCCACATGCCAGCCAGTCCCGGAACTACTCCCAGCACACCGCTGTCATTGCAGTTCGGAACTTCATTGTTAGCAGGTGGTGTGGCAAAAAGGTCCCGGTAATTCACACTGCGTTTTCCGGATTGCTCTTCGCAATTAAATACAGCCAGTTGTATTTCAAATGCTGAAACGGCGCCAAAAACAAGCGGCTTTTCAAGCAGCACACAGGCGTCATTGATCAGATAGCGGGTTGCAAAATTATCGGTACCATCTATTACAATATCGTAGTGCTCTACAATATCCAATGTATTTTGAGCTGTTAATTGAGTATAATGTGCAATTGCGTTTATTTCAGGATTCAGCCGATGTATAAAAGCCACTGCCGCCGTAACTTTTGCAGTGCCTACATCGCTCGTCGTATAAATGGTTTGCCGGTGAAGATTGTGAATGGCAACCGTGTCGTAATCTGCTATCCCGATGGTTCCAACGCCAGCTCCCGCCAGGTATTGAATTACCGGACTGCCCAACCCGCCCGCACCTGCCACCAGCACTTTTGCGCTGGCGAGCTTTTGCTGACCATTAACGCCCAGTGCTTTAAGTTGCAACTGTCGCTGATACCTGGTATGTGCTGCAGAATTTTTCATTTTTATCCGCCGGAGAAAGGCGGCAACAAAGCTACCGTGCTTTCCTGAGTAATGATGGTATTGGTTGAAACGATCTTTTTGTTGACGGCAATAGCATATTTCATTTCCGCCATGCGTGGAAAAAGCGATTGTAGCTTCAACCGGAGTTCGTTGGTATCGCGAACATTTTCTACCTGTAAAAAACTATTGCCTGCAATTTCCTTCAATTGTCCAAAAAACATCACTGTCATGTTCACTGCTTTTTATTGTACGCGTTCAACACGAATGGTTTCCAGGTTTTTGAGATAGCGCCTTCCTGTGGCTTTGTCGGCAGGCGAAACAATCGCTATGCGATCTTCGGTTTTGTTAGCCGTTGTACCGTCGTAGGCTGTTACCATCAGCACCTGGTCGCCAATCGGCGTGTTGAACATTTCATTCCACGAAAAAACCACTTTGTATCCATCCGACGCAATACAGGTAAAATAAAACTCACTGTAAAGTTTGGGATTTGATACATTCAAACCAACTTTCAACAACACTTCTTTTAAAGATATTCCCGTAATGTGATTTATCGTTCGCTTATGCTCCATTAAATGGTTGTACACCACGAAGCTATCCAGCGTTGATTGCCTGTACGAAGCGTAATCTTTCAGGCAGAATTTTGTCTCCTGCTTAACGGCGCCGGTGATCGTAAACAAATCTGTGCGTTTAAAATTCGTTTGTCCCTGGGCGATGGAAAAAAGGCAGCAAAAAATGACCCCGAAATTTTCATCATACTTTCATTATGCATTTGTAAATAATAATTTACAGGCTGCCAGTAATAAAACAACCGCCAGGATATTTTTCAAAATGCCATGCCTGAATTTCAGCGAGCCAAAATACGCGCCCCCGATGCCGCCGGCAAAAGCAACAACAACATACATCAACATGTTGGAATTGAACTGAACTCCTTTGGTGAGTTGACCGGCAAGGCCTGAAAGGGAATTGACGAAAATAAAGAGTGCGCTGATAGCTGCCGCCTGCTTCATATTCGTCCACTTTAATAGCAGCAATACGGGCGACAATATGATGCCTCCGCCAATTCCGATCAATCCCGATAAAAAGCCGATGGCTGCTCCGATCGCCACCGACAAACCGGTGCTTGCTTTTTTGTACGCTTCAATTTGTATGTTTGAAAAAAACAGGAATCGTACAATTGGGATAAAAAGCAGCACACCCAATATTTTTTTGTAGATATAAGCATCCACATGCACCAACCCGCCTACAAATGCAAACGGTGTCGAAGCCAGGGCCAATGGCCAGAATATCCTGGCGATAAAATGTCCGCCTCTGTAAAACTGGATAAAAGAAACCATCGACACGAAAAGGTTCAACAGCAGTGCGGTTGGTTTCATTACGTCCGGCGACACGCTGAATATCGCCATCAGCGCCAGGTAACCACTCGCACCTCCATGTCCTACAGAGGCATACAGGAATGCTACCACGAACAAAAGGATATAAAATAAAAATAACGTGTCCATTCTGTTGACTTATTCATTTCGGGACGGTGTTTATGTTTTGGTAGACGACTGAGACCTGAACCGGGCTGCAAAAACATCAACCCCTTACACGTCCTGGCGAAGCCGTCTCCCGCACCAGGCAATGGACGCAGCTGACCGAACCCAATTAATGCTTCAATACTTATTGCGGAAGAAGATGTACCTCCACCATTTCACCTTCTGCACATGTTGTTGTTTGTTCTTCTATTTTAATGAGACAGTTCGCCAGCGCAAAAGATTTCATGCGGTACGATTCCTGTGCATCGAGCGGCGTAACTGTTGTTCCATCATAATATCCTTTTAAAAAATGAGTTAACCCCGCCGGTTTTTGATACGTTTTGGTTAAAGGGCAATTAATCACCCGCATGCTTTGGCTGCGGTGCATCATTTTTTCAAGCGATGGCAACACGTATTCGTAAAAGCAGGTGAGCACCGACGAAGGATTGCCAGGTAAGCCAAAAACAGGTATGGCGTTCCGGGTGCCAAAGAATAAGGGTTTGCCAGGACGTTGCTTTACCTTATGCAGCAGTTTTACAACCTGGCAGGCTGCTGCCGCTTCTACCACAAAATCATAATCACCTGCGCTTACACCACCCGTTAGTAAGATAAGATCACTTTGCGTGAGCGCATCCGCGAGCGCAGCAGTAAGCTCATTCAACTCGTCGTTTACGTACCGGGTTTGTACATCGGTTATGCTTAGCCGCTGCAGGCAGGAGAGGAGGGTAACCGAATTGGATTCATACACCTGCCCGTATTGCAATGCATTCCCTGGTTGTTGCAACTCCTTTCCGGTTATAAGGATAGTAATCCGGGGACTGTATACAGAAACTTCTGCAATGCCTATGCCCGATAAAAAGCCAATAGCCGCGGGCGACAGATAAGTGTTCGCCGGCAAAGCCAACGTTCCTGCTTTTACTTCCGATCCGGCAGGGCGCACATGCATGCCTTGCGGCAGCAAAGGTTCGTTGATGGTTAGCCTGTTGTTTTCAACAGCAGTTTTTTCCTGCATGATAACGGTATCTGCACCTGCCGGAACCGGAGCCCCGGTAAAAATGCGTACCGCTCTGCCCGCGCTTAGGGTTGTAATTTCAGTATTGCCTGCAGCGCTTTCGCCTTCAATCAATAATGTTTCCTTTTGTTTCCAATCGCTAAAACAAAACGCATATCCATCCATTGAAGATTGCGGAAAAGCAGGTATATCGAATCCCGCCTGCGCATCGCGAGCCAGCATTTTGCCCGCAGCCTGCAGCAGCGGGATTGTCCGCGGCTGAACGGCTTCTATATTGCTTCGTATAATTTCTTTTGCTTCGCTTACTGAAATCATAAGTCATTAAAAGAGTTTTATCCCCCTATTGTGATCATGCTCCTGTTTCTAATTTCATTGGCGTGAACATGCTGCAGATCATTCCCGAATTGCCCTCCCAGCGATCTTTCTTTCGCCACTATATTTTCTCTTATCAACGGCTCTATTTTTTCACCGTTCCTGAGAGCAGTCAAAAGGTCTGTTTCATTTTTTGAGAAAAGACAGTTCTTCATTTTACCATCTGCGGTTAGCCGTATGCGGTTGCATCCTTCACAAAAGGGAGCCGTCATGGTGCTGATAACGGCAAACGATCCACTATGACCGGGAATGCTGTAAGCTTTGGCTGTATCGTGTGTACCCGGTTGCTGTGGAATAATAGTGTAACGTTCAGCCACAATATGCATCAACTCCTGCCAGCTAAACACTTTATTGCTGGTCCACCGGTTGCCGGTAAACGGCATAAATTCAATAAACCGGATCTGAACCGGGCTTTCCCTGGTCCATTCTATAAAGTCAATGATCTCATCGTCGTTAAATCCCTTCATTAAAACTACGTTCACTTTTACATTGAATCCTTTTTCAACCAGGCTGTTGATATTGTTTAAAACAGTATGAAATTGATTTCGCCGCGTGAGGAATAAAAATTTATCAGCATTCAACGTGTCGAGACTGATGTTCAATGAGCGGATGTTGGCTTTTATTAATGTATCCAAATGTTCCTGTATCCTGGTACCGTTTGTTGTAAGCGTCAATTCAACCGGCAAGGCAGATAGTGTTTGTATTATTTCAGCTGCATCTTTTCTTACCAGGGGTTCTCCTCCGGTCAATCGTATTTTAGTTACGCCAAGCTGTACAAATATTTTTGCAAGGGCGATGATCTCGTGCGGCTGCATCAGCCTGGATGCTGGTGTAAAATGATACTCTTCGTCGGGCATACAATAAAAGCACCGGAGGTTACAGTTATCGGTAAGCGATATCCGGAGGTAATTATGTGTACGGTTAAACGAATCAGTGATCATGAACGGTTTTTAAGACTTTTCAAAGTTACTTTATTTGAGGAGAAACATTTCCAAGCTCATTTGCACAAATTTGTATCGTAATTGGGTTATCTGCGAATCTGCGGCTTATTAAGTAGCATTAAAATTATCCCTCTGCATTACATTAATTCCCATTATTTTTAAAGATGACAGGACTGGTTTTATGCGGCGGACAAAGTTCAAGGATGGGCAGCGATAAGGGGCTGCTCAAACTTGAAACAAAAACATGGGTTCAATCCGCAGTGGATATAATGGAAACATTGCGCATCCCGGTTAAAATTTCGGTGAATGCGCAACAATATGCACACTATGCACAAATGTTTACTCCTGATCAGCTTATAAAAGACGAGGCAACACTAACCATCAAAGGACCGCTGCTGGGCGTTTTAAGCTGCCATATTCACAATCCGGCCGAAGATGTTTTTGTGCTGGCCTGCGATATGCCACTGATGAACCCCATTATACTCAAAGAACTTTACGATCGTTATTTACAGCACCCTGAATCAAACGCCTATGTATACACGAACGATCACGAACCGGAACCTTTGTGCGCCATTTATACCAGCGAACTGCTGAAATTGGTTTTTAACTTATACAAAACCGGCAAATTGCCGAAACACAGTATGAAGTTTGTGCTTGAGCAGGCACGGGTTTCATCGGTTCCGCTAAGGAAAGATCAAAAGCGTTACTTTAGAAACTTTAATGCACAGGAAGAATTAAACAGCCTCTAGCCAAACCTTCTCTTTGTTTGTTTTTATAAATTCACTTTTCGGCGCCTCACAGGTGGCACAAGTATAATCGTTGGCAAGCTGCTCAAAACCTGTTCCGGTTGGTATATTTCTTTCCGGATCGCCCAACGTTTCGTCGTAAACGCTGCCACAGTGCCTGCATTGATACAGTGTAGCGGGCGTATTATTCTTTTCTACAGACACTTTCAACCCTTTTTCTTTTTCACCAGTTACCAGGTTGTTCAACCGGCTATTGTAGAAGGATATGACCGAACGTCGTAACTGCTCTGCCAGTAAAAACTTCGGGTTGTTACGGCTGAAAACGAAACCAGTGCGTTCATTGGGATTGAAATTTTGCGCACACAAAATATCGTACACATAAAAAAGCTCAAACTTTCCAAAACGAAGAAGCGGTTTCCTACGCACGAGTATGCTGCTGAACACTTCGCTTTTTCTTCTTGTTTTAATACCAATGCATATACCAAATGTTCTTATATCATCGTCGTTCAGTTTTTTTACAAGATGACTCTTCAGTTGCAAGCCGGCTTCACAATTGTCTTCAACCTGGAAGTTCAGTTCATTGGCTGCGTGGCGCATATTGATGTGAAATTGCTCCAGCAACCGGTTCCATTTCAATTTATCTTTTTCATCTATTCCTTTTACGATGATCGATTTCCACGGAGTGGAGCAAATTTGCCCGATTTTGGTTTCAAGGCACAATGCACATATTTCCTTGAGAAATGCAATGTTAAACAGTTCATCTCTTCGGTAAATGCCTAACCAATATTTGTTATTGTACCTGTTTAACCCCTCGTAATAAGGCAGGTTAAAGGAGGGTAGTTTTACCGGTTTTTCGGCAGTCCTGGTAATATACTTTTCCGTATCGATGTGCTGAAAGAGTTTTTCGCCGTCGGGCGCAGCATTGTCAAAAAAGTCCGCCTTATGTTTCAGTATCAGCCATTCAACTTCCTGCGACATCCTGGCCACGTCGTTGGTATATACCATTTTGTTCCACTCATATATCGTGTTGGTTTTGGGAAACCGTACAATTAAATGCCAGAAGTGCTGGGCATCCGGATCGGCTATCCAGTTGATGTTGCCCGTTAGTATAGGCGTAAAGCATTGATTGCTGTCTGAAATATTGATTTTAAGTGTTGGGCGATAATCTATGGTATCCAGTATGTCTTTGTAAACGCCTTCGCTTAGCCATGTTTGTGTGATGAACACTTCGGCAGCGGGATAGGAGCTGATGATGCCGGGATGGTGATCGTTGTTGATTTCGAACTCAATGCCCAGCTTGTTTAATTCTGCAGCCAACGCATCAAGGTATTCGAAGTTGATGCCAATCAGCAATTGCTGGCGAAGCCCAAAGCTCACGGTAGCAACGCCGGCTTTTCCTGCAGCAACCAGTATATTGTAAAGTTCGCCTGGCGAAATAATACCGCCGTGAAAATTGATCTTTACTGTTGCCTCGTATTTCATTCGTTATGTTTTTAAATCAACACCAAACTCCTTCAAGGCTTTTGGCAGATTCCTGTTTTCATGTCCCGGTCTGGATAATTTCAGGAGCGCGAACCGTTGGAGGTCTGTTAACGAGCTCCATTGATCTTCGGTGATTGTTTTGCCTCTCTTCCTGCATTCGGCTGCCAGTTCATCGGGAATACGCTGCCTGTTTTGCCATGCCGGATGTTCTTCAACGGGCAAGGCAGTAGCTTCGTTTCCTGTTTTCAGCCGAATGCGCTCGGTCAGCCATTCACGGTAGTTTCCTATCTCTTCGTCGTTGCCCAAAGGCATGAGCGCCAGTTGCAGCTTTTCTTCGGTATTCAATTTTGCCCACTCTGCCAGCTTCAGTTTTATTCCTGCTTTATCTAATTTAAACCGTACGATCATCGGTATGCACCTAATATTTTCCTCCACAAAATCCTCTTCAAAGTCAAAATATTCAATGCCTTCCACATTTTTGAATTCAGACGGTTGTTTGTTCCGGCTCATGGATCATCTTTTTTGTAAAGATAAACCAAGACTAAGTCTTGGAAGAACATAGAAGATAACGAAGTCGGAGACTTCGTATAGCTGACTCTCGCTGTGCATACCGAAACCCCGGTTGAGCTATGCGGACAGAATACCGGGGCGGTCTGATGGACCCAGGTCATAGTTCTTCGCTTACAAAGAACCTGTAAGGTCTGTCGCACTGCAAATCCGCGCTGCAGACCTTACAGGTTTGTTGCTCCTGCCTCACTGGGTTTTAAAACAGTATGCACCCTTTCTGTTGCAACCAGCTTTTGTTCCAATATTTTTTTCACCTCCGGGCGGCAACTTCCGCAGCCCGTGCCTGCACCGGTGAGCTGGCATAGCTGCAAATGATCTTTACATCCCTCTTCAATTTTTTTAACCAGGTTGCCTTCACCTACATTATTGCAACTGCACACCAGTTTTCCAATAACCGGTTCTGCAGTTTTGCCGGAGCGTAACAGCTGAAGGCGTTTTTCGCTCAGCTCTATCTTTTTTTCAATCAGGTTACGAAACTCAAGGAATTCCGTTTTGTCGCCAATCAAAATAGCGCCAATCAGCTTATCATTGTGAATGATGCATTTCTTATAATATCTTTTTGCCTTATCAATGAAAATCACTTCTTCATAGGCAGGATCATCCGGGCATTTTATTTCGCCCAGCGAACACATATCTGTGCCATGCATTTTTAAGATATTCATTGACAGTGATCCTTCATAGTATTGAGAAATATTGCCCGATAAAAATTGGGCAACCACTGCTGCCTGTTGCTCGGCTGCTGCGGTAATGCCATACAGGGTTCCTTTAAATTCAGCTATTTCTCCAATGGCAAAAATATCGGGATCGTTTGTTTGCAGGTATTCATTTACCACCGCACCTCTTTTGCATTCAATACCTGCTGCTTTCACAATATCTGTATTGGGCAGCGTGCCAATAGCTGCTATTACGGCCTGACAGGGAAGCATTAAACCGCTTTTTAAGCGGATTCCTTTCACCGATGCATCGCCAAGAAAACGGTCTATTTCATCGTTGTAATAAATTTCAATTCCCTTATCCGTAAGCTCTTCGTGCAGCAACTGACTGCCCAGCGGGTCAAGCTGCCGGTTCATCAGCCGCGAGGTACGGTGAAGAATAACCGAACCGATGTTCATTTCGCGTAACGATACTGCCAGTTCAATTCCCAATAACCCGCCTCCTACGATCACTACCTTTCCGCCATCTGGCTGCACGTGCGCTTTAAGGTTATCGGCATCGTTTCTGCTGCGCATGGAAAAAATGCCCTTCATAACCGGTGCATCCTTAATGGTAGCGGCCCTGCTTCCGGTAGCAACGATCAGCACGTCATACGTATGTGTGTTGCCGTTATTATCCGTTATTGTCTTGGCTTCACGGTCAATTGCTTCAATGCTGATGCCTTTGTGCAGTTTAATGTCGTATTCATATTCTTCCTGGTCGGTAATTTTAACCAGGTTTTGCCACTGTAGCGAACCGCTTATATAATCCGGCAGCAACACCCGGTTGTAAAAGGGAAGGTTTTCTTTGCTGAACACTTCAATAGCATCATCATTGTTGAGCATGCGATAGCTTTTCACAAAACCACAGGCACCGGCGCCGGCGCCAATCACAACAATCTTTTGTTTTTTCTTGCGATGGCGTTGAACCTGTACCGCCGAAAACTTAAAGTCGGGTTCTTTGCTTTTGGGATCAACCAGGTTACTGGTAAGATTGTTAACCCGGTTGAGATCATTGTTTAAAATCTTTCCCCAATGCATAGGCATAAATACAACGCCCTGCTTAATGTCTGTTGTAAGTATGGCTTTTACTCTCACTTCTCCCCGGGCGCTTGTTACTTCAACCAGGTCGTTGTCTTTAATGTTCCTCTTTAGTGCGTCTTCGGGATGTATTTCAAGAAACGATTCGGCTATATGCTGTTTGAGTTTATTGACCTTTCCGGTTCTCGTCATCGTGTGCCATTGATCCCTGATGCGGCCGGTAGTTAGTACCAGCGGAAAATCCGGCGATACTGATTCTGAG
Organism: Agriterribacter sp.; assembly: GCA_051958655.1. Taxonomy (GTDB): domain Bacteria; phylum Bacteroidota; class Bacteroidia; order Chitinophagales; family Chitinophagaceae; genus Agriterribacter. The sequence continues at coordinate 49,642 of JBQCFW010000010.1, forward strand.
TGATTGTCATCCGGAAAAGAATGGATGACAGCTTTACCGCTAGGCGTATAAAATTTTTTATCGGCAAAAAGCCGGGTGTCGGTTACAGGTAATGGTGAGGTATAAGGCCATTGCACTGTCCTGTTCTTTTTCAACAGTGCATAATCCAGTGCGCTAACATCAATATGGGTGTCTTTTGTAAGCAGTGCGTGCTCCTGGTATATTTCAGCAGGCTTTTGGTAGTTAAAGGCATCGTATTCCATTTTTTGAGCAAACCTGCAAATGATCTCAGCATCCGGCAATGCTTCGCCCGGAGCATTTACTACTTTGCTCAGGTGGCTGATGCGTCTTTCAGCATTCGTCATGGTGCCTTCTTTTTCGGCCCAGCTAGCAGCGGGCAATACCACATCGGCAAAGGGCAGTGTGCCTGCTGTCCGGCTAATTTCCTGCACCACCACAAACTTTGCTTTTTTCAATCCTTCTTCGGCTACTCTCGCATCGGGCAGGCTGGTTAAAGGATTGGTGCCGATGATCCATATTGCCTTTAATTTACCCGAATGCAATGCTTCGAACATTTCGGTGGCAGTAAGCCCTGCGTGTGCCGCAATTTTTCCTTCGGGCACGCCCCAGAATTTTTCTACTTCTGCGCGGTGAGCTGCGTTTTGCAAATCGCGATGCGCAGGCAACAGGTTAGACAAGCCGCCCACTTCGCGACCTCCCATGGCATTGGGCTGACCCGTTAATGATAGCGGTCCTGATCCGGCTTTGCCAATATGACCGGTTATTAAATTGAGGTTGATGAGCGAAAGGTTTTTATTAACCCCCACAACGCTTTGGTTCAACCCCATTGTCCACATGGTGATGAAACCGGAAGCGTTACCAATATAGTTTGCTGCCAGCCGGATTTCTTTTTCGGGTATGCCGCAAATGATCGCCGCTTCGGCTATTGTTCTTTCAAACACAATTGACCTGTATTTTTCAAATCCCTCTGTATGATGTTGCACAAAGTCAATATCAATGTCGCCTTCTTCAATCAAACACCTGCCTATGGCATGGTGCAGGGTAATGTCGGTGCCGGGATTTAACTGCAGGTGTACGTCGGCAATAGCGCAGGTTTGTGTTTTGCGTGGATCGCTTACAATAATTTTCAGATTTGGATTTTGTTGTTTGGCTGCTTCCACCCGTCGCCATAAAATAGGATGACACCAGGCAGGGTTGGCGCCGGCTACAAAAATCACATCAGCCAGTTCAATGTCATCGTAGTTTACCGGCACGCAATCTTCGCCGAGGCTCATTTTGTAAGCTACCACAGCGCTGCTCATGCACAACCTGCTGTTAGTGTCGATATTGTTGCTGCCAATATATCCTTTAATGAGTTTGTTAATAACATAATACTCTTCCGTCAGGCACTGTCCGGATGCGTAAAAGGCCACGGCATCAGGACCATATTTATCGATAAAGGTTTTGAACACATTTGCAATTCTGTCTAACGCCTTGTCCCACGAAACACGTTGGCGCTGCTGATGGCGGTTGTACCTGATTTCAGGATACAGCAGCCTGTCGCTTGTGTCGTTTACCGTGTAGTGAAGGTTCATTCCCTTGCTGCACAGCATGCCTTTATTTACCGGGTGTGTTTTGTCTCCCTCCACCGTTATCCTGCCCAATTTATCGGTATGCACAACAATGCCGCAACCTACGCCGCAATAACAGCAGGTTGTTCTTTTTACTTCGGTTATGGCATTATTGAACGTCAAACTGTTTTGTTTTTGGTGCTGAATGTTTGGTAGCGGTAGCTAATGCTGGCTGAAGAACAGCAACGGTTGGTTCATCTTTTGTTTTTTCTCTGGCAAATTTTGTAAGCAGAATAATAACGGAAACGGCAATCACAATAATGCCGATGTAACCGAACGCCTGGGCATAGGTAATGCTATCGCTTTTAAACAGGAAGCCAAATAACATGCCGCCTATATTTCCGCCGGCACCAACAATGCCACTCACCAGTCCCACATTTTTTTCATTTACAAAAGGCGTTATCGCATAGGTGGTTCCGTTAGCCATTTTTAAGAATAATGCAAAGGTGATCATAGAGAGAACAGCCATACCAAAAGAGCCGGAGCTGGCAAATAAAATAAGACCTACGCCTTCTAACAATAATACAGCGCCCAATAAAATTCCTTTTCCCTTCATTCCATATTTCTTACCCACTTTATCGGCGAATATGCCTCCCAGGGCACGGGCAAACAGGTTCATAAAGCCAAATACGCCTGCCCAAAAACCTGCACTGCTCTGGCTCATATTGAACTCCTGCACAAAGTGCAATGCCGCCACGTTGTCGAAGGTTATTTCCATACCAAAACAAACAGCGTAGGCCAAAGCCAGTGCCCAAATGCGCCAGTCTCTTAAAATGCTGTAATCGGTTGTGTCGTTTTTTACGGCTCTTCTGATTTCATTATAATTGCCGGCGGGTGTGTCTTTGGTATACCGGAAGTATAAAAAGGCCATCAGCAACATGGCAATACCGGGCACGAGCATTGCGTATCTCCACGCTTCCTGTTTTGTATATCCAAACCCAACAATGGCGGCAAATATTAAAGGCATCACCATATTAGTTATGCCACCACCCAGGTTTCCCCAGCCTCCGGCAACAGCATTGGCAGTTCCTTTAATAGCCGGGGCAAACATCATAGAGGTATGAAACTGGGTTACTACAAACGAAGCGCCTATAACGCTAATGGCTAACCTAAACAGTAAAAAGGACGTATAATCTTTAGCCAGTCCAACACACAGCACGGGAATGGCACCAACAACCAGCAGGGCGGTATAGGTTTTGCGCGGTCCCCAGGAGTCGCATAATTTTCCTATCAGCAGCCTGGCAATAATAGTTCCCGATACGGATGCAATGATGATGTTGCCGATCTGGGATTTATCGAGGTGCAGGTCGTCTTTAATGGTGGGCATTAAAGGAGCCAGTCCAAACCAACCGAAGAAACACACAAAAAAAGTTAACCACGATAAATGGAATGTTCGCATCTGGACACCTTTAGCAGAAAAAATATTGAGCTGACGAAGTGGTTCTGTATGTATTGGCATGTAAATGATTTGTTGGTGAAGCGTGATGTTTAGAATTTATAGCCTAGCCCGATGCCGGGATGCCAGTTCCCATTTGAGGTGGTGGTTTTGGTATTGTAGTAGAACGGAACCTGCATTACCAGGTGTTTATAAGCAAAGGTGAACCCGAAACCCGCGGTAGGAGTGACAATAGAATTTTGAGGCGCTCCTTTTGAAACACTTTCTTTTTTAATGCGCATCGTTGGCAAAATGCCAAATCCAAAAGTCCATGGTTTTTTATTGAACTTAATGGATGGCCCGCCAAAATTTACATAACTTCCTTTGTCTACATAACCCGCTATTACCATTCCGTCCCAAAAAGAAAAGGAAGCTTTTTTATCTGTTACCTGCTGCGCTTTCACCGCAGTTGTTAAGCAGCACAATGCCAACGCGTTGAAGAGGAATAATTTTTTCATATTGTGATTTTAAGTTTTGGTGAAAATTCAAGTGAAAGGTGAATGGTGTAAGGTGTAAGTGAAAAATGGACCTGTTATCTTTCACCTTTCACTTTTCACCTTTCGTTACTCCGATATATACAAACCCATTATCAACCTTTACCGGGTAGGTTTTAATGGCGCATTCATCTCCACTCAGGCATTCGCCGGTTTGAAGTGAAAATGTTTTTTTATGGAAAGGGCAGGCAACTTTTGGAACGTCTCCATGAGAACCTATCATACCCCTGCTCAGCGCCATCTGGTGGCGGTGGGGGCATTCATTTTGTGTAGCATACCATTCGTTGCGGCGTGTAAAATGAAACAGCGCAATCTGTTCATTTTTGTATTTAACGCACACGCCTCCGTTTTCGGGCATATCATTTATGCTGCAAGCTAAAAACCAGTTTATTGTTTTTTCTTCAACCATTGTATGTGATTTAAAGTAGTAAGTGTTAAGTGGTAAGTGACAGGTAAAAGGTAAAGGAGTAAGGTGAAGGGGACTTACTTAACTTATTTAACTCATTCAACTTACTTAACCCATTCCCGAACCTATTTCCACTCTGCTGCCCGTTTCTGATCGCGTAAGGGATCAAATTTTACAGTGGGATCTTTTTGCCCGGGAGCATTTATAAAATGTGAAAACCTTTTCCGTATTTCCGGATTTTCTATGGCAGCCTTCCATTCGCACTCATATGCATCTACCAGCATTTGCATTTCCTGCTCCCATTGCTCGGCCATACCCAGGCTGTCGTTCACTACCACGTTTCGCAGGTAGTCTATGCCTCCTTCCATTTTGTTGAGCCAGGTGGCGGTGCGTGTAAGCGGATCGGCGGTTTTTATATAAAACATTAAAAACCGGTCGATGTATCGAATGCAGGTTTCGCTGTCTATATCGGTAGCTAACAGCAATGCATGCTGCGGCTTGCTGCCGCCGTTGCCGCATACGTATAAGTTCCATCCTTTTTCGGTTGCTATAATACCGAAGTCTTTACTTTGGGCTTCAGCGCATTCGCGTATGCAGCCAGACACAGCTGACTTTATTTTATGAGGCGCCCTCAATCCGCGGTAGCGTTCCTCCACACGAATGGCGTAACTCACACTATCTTGCAAACCAAACCGGCACCAGGTACTGCCTACACAACTTTTAACTGTACGCAACGCCTTGCCATATGCGTGCCCGCTCTCAAAGCCGGCTGCTATCAACTCCTCCCATATCAATGGCAGATCATCGAGGTGCGCACCAAACAAGTCAATCCTTTGTCCGCCGGTAATCTTGGTATACAACCCGTATTTGCGGGCAACCTGCCCGATTACAATTAATTTTTCAGGAGTAATTTCTCCGCCGGGTATACGGGGCACAACAGAATAAGTGCCGCCTTTTTGAATGTTGGCAAGAAAACGATCGTTGCTGTCCTGCGAAGTATCGTTTCCTTTTTTTAATACCATTTCATTCCATAAGCTCGCAATAATGGAAGACACAGCCGGCTTGCACACTTCACATCCATCGCCTTTTCCCAACTGGTCCAATATGTCGTTGTAGGTTTTAAGTTCGTGCAGTTTTACCAGGTCAAATAGTTCCTGCCGGCTGTAGCTGAAGTGTTCACACAATACATTCCGCACATACTTTCCCTGCTGCTTCATGGCAGATACCATCAGGTCTTTCACCATTGGCAGGCAACCACCGCAACCTGTGCCCGCTTTTGTGCATTTCTTTATTGCATCTACCGTTTCGCATCCCTGCTCTGTTACCGACTGGCATATGGCATCTTTGCTCACGCCTTCGCAACTGCATATCAGTGCGTCGCCCGGCAATGCCTGCAGCCCCGCGCCGTCGTCTTTTTTTGTTTCCCTCGCGGGCAATATCACATCTTCCGGATGCGGCGGAAGTAAGATTTTATTTTTGCAGGTTTGTAAAAGAATGTTGTATTGAGAAGCATCACCTACCAGCACGCCGCCTAAAAGATATTTACCATCGGCCGTAACATTTATCCGTTTATAAATGCCCTTCACCGTATCTTTTAAAACGATGTTCCGTATGTTTTCGCCGTTGGCAAACGGATCGCCAAAGCTTGCCACATCGGTGCCTACCAATTTGAGCTTGGTGCTCATGTCGAAGCCCGTAAACAGTTTGGTGTTTACAGAACGGTCATGCATACTGCATATTTCGCTCACCACCACTTCTGCCATATCGTAGCCGGGCGCCACCAGCCCATAAATCATTTCATTGTATAAGGCGCATTCGCCAATGGCGTAAATAGAGGCATCGGATGTTTGCATGCGACTGTTTACCACAATGCCGCCGTTCATTCCTGTTTCCAATCCGCAGTCAATTGCCAGCTCGCCTCTTGGCCGAATGCCTGCCGAAACAACGAGGATATCCGTTTCAATAATATTTCCATTGGTAAACTCCAATCCAGTAATACTATCGTTGCCGAGTATGCGCGACGTATTGGTATTTACGCGAATGGTGAGACCGAGTTCCGTCAGTGTTGTCATCAACATTTCAGAACCAGCTTCATCGAGTTGCCTGGGCATGAGCCTCGGCGCAAATTCAATTACGTTGGTATCTTGTATACCCAGGTCCAACAACGCCTTTGCAGCTTCCAGTCCCAACAGTCCGCCTCCGATAACGGTTCCTTTGGTTGCCTTTTTTGCATACGATTGAATCAGGTTCAGATCTTCAATGGTGCGATACAGGAATACACCATCTTTTTCGATACCCTCTATTTTAGGAACGAAGGCCGATGAGCCGGTTGCCAGCACCAGTATGTCGTAATGTTTAATATATCCTTTAAAGGTGTGAAGCAGCTTAACGGAAGGCTTAACGTATTGAACCGGGTCGCCAAGATGAAGCTCAATATTTTTTTCCTGGTACCACGACAGGGGAGCCATGGTAAGATCGTTGGCGCTTTTTCCATTGAAGAACTCGCTGAGGTGAACCCGGTCGTAAGCCGGGTATTGTTCTTCGCCAAAAACAGTGAGCTGGAGATCGGGTAAATTTTTGGCAACCAGCTTTTCGCAGAACTTATAGCCTACCATGCCATTTCCAACAACTACAATTCTCATAAATTGATTTTAAGCGTTAGAGAATGGCAAGCAATCGTATTTCTTTTTTTTTAATTCGTGGGTTTTACCTGGTCAGAGATAAATTATTGGATATTTACTTTAAATTATATGATAAATTTAATAAGATAATGTGATATAAATGTAATTTTGGTTAGAAAAATATTACATATATATAATACTAATACGATTATGGCAAAGCTTTTTTTAGTGGGTGCGGGTCCCGGAGACCCGGAATTAATAACACTGAAAGCAATAAAATGTCTGGCTCAGGCAGATGTAATATTATATGATGCTTTGGCAAACGACGACTTGCTGCAGTATGCCGCAAACGCAAAAGTGAAACGTTTCGTGGGTAAACGATATGGCTGTCATGCGTTAAGCCAGGCAGAGATCAACACCGTTATTGTAGAATATGCAGCCCGATACGAACGTATTGTACGTTTGAAAGGTGGTGATCCGTTTGTGTTTGGCAGAGCGCAGGAAGAGATAGAAGCTGCCATGGAAGCAGGTATGGAGGTAGAGGTTGTTCCTGGTATATCCAGCGCGTTGGCGGTGCCTGCCTCACAAATGATACCGGTTACCTGCAGGGGTATCAACGAAAGTTTTTGGGTAGTAACGGGTACTACGAGCAGCGGCGATATTTCGCTCGACCTGTACCTGGCAGCTCAATCAACCGCCACCGTAGTTATTTTAATGGCCATGAGCAAACTGGAACGGATAACCGAAATATTTGCGCAATATGGAAAAGGCGAAACAGCAGCAGCGATTATTGAAAATGGAACCACCCCGAATGCAAGAATGGTATCGGGTAAGGTAAAGGATATTTATTTCAGAGCGCAGCATGCGGAGTTAAGCAACCCGGCGGTTATTGTAATAGGAGAGGTAGTGAGTTTAAGCCAAAAGATCCAAGACGCAAATGGCAAGAAACAAATGGCAAGAAGCAAATAGCAAAAAATAAATAACAAGGAGCAAATAGCAAGATCCAAATACCCAAGAACCGAATAACAAGAAGCAAATAACAAGAAGCAACTAAGAAACTACAAACGCCCAACAATAACCAGCTGTGTCATGTCCTGAAAAGTAGACGCTATTATGAATGCAGTCTCCTCCTTTCGGGTTTTACCCGGATCGTTCAGACCGCCCCGGTATCCGCCCACGCAGCCCCGACCGGGGCGTGCCGGCCGGGAAACTGATGGCTGATAGCTGAAGGCTGATAGCTGAAGCTCACCGCTGACCGCTGAAGGCTCACAGCTTCTTCTTATCTTCAAGGGCATGAAAAAAGAAAAAGGGCCTTTCAACGCCAGCAATACTTTTTTGTATCAACGTTGTTCAAAAGACTGGTGGCCAGCGCTGGACGCTCATTGCGAAGTATTTCATTATAAAAGGGGAGAAACCATTTTTAAAGAGGGCGATGAAGTTACCGGTGTATTTTTTATGATAGAAGGGGTGGTAAAGGTGCACAAACACTGGACTGATGATAAAGAGCTGATTGTACGGTTTGCCAGCGAGGCAGATATTATAGGTCATCGGGGACTTTCTACACACAATCATATCTATCCTATTACTGCAACCGTATTGGCCGATTCAAGGGTTTGTTTTATAAATACTGCATTTTTTCGTTCAACCGTTGCCGTTAATCCAGGTTTTGCATACGATTTTTTAATGTTTATTGCTGATGAACTGCGATTATCGGAGCAGCGTATGCGTGATCTTGCACATATGCAGGTTAAGGGGCGTCTGGCAAAGGCGCTACTGACTTTAGAAAAGAAGTTTGGAACCAATGCCAGTGGCTTTATCGGTTTTACCATTAACAGGCAGGATATTGCCTCGTATACAGGTACCGCTTACGAAACCGTATACAAGCTGTTGGGCGAATTTGCTGAAGCTGGCTTGATTAAAACGGATGGCAAAGACATAGCAGTGGTTGATCATACAGGGCTGGAAGGATGGGGGACATAAGTGTTTATGGTTTGTCGTTTATTGTTTTCAAACTGCTCCTCCTTTGCGGGAACAAGGGGAACCACGAAGGCACAATGACACAGAGGTGCACGAAGGGGGGATGATGTATCGTTGCGCCGCTGCTCCTTCTTTGCGGGCTTTGCGTGAAACAAGGGGAACCACGAAGGGTGGTTTATGGTTTGTTGTTTACAACTCTAAACAATAAACTTCTAACCGCAAACGCCTTTCACCTTTCACTTTTGCCCTTTCATGCTAAATTAAACTGCTTTGTTGCCATTTCTTCCACGGCTTTGCCGATAGCAAGCGCTGCAGTAGCAGCAGGGGAGGGGGCGTTCAGCACATGTATGGCGTTGTGTTTTGCTTCAATTTTAAAATCGTCTATCATTTTTCCTTCCGGAGCCAAAGCCATTGCTCTTACACCGGCGCGGGCAGGTACAATATCGTCTGCCTCCAGCGATGGAATGAGTTTCTGCAAACGTTTCAGAAAATAGGCTTTTGAAAAAGCACCACGGTACTCGTCCAGTCCGAAGCGCCAGTGCTTTGCAAAAAATTTCCAGGTGCCGCCGTAAGAAAAAGCGTCTGCCGTATCTTTTAAATTAAAATCGGTTTTATTGTATCCTTCTCTTTTAAAAACAAATACTGCATTGGGACCACACTCTACACCGCCTTTAATCATGCGGGTAAAATGAACGCCCAGGAACGGGAACTGCGGGTTAGGTACGGGGTAAATGAGGTTTTTTACCTTGCTCATTCCTTTTTCGCTCAGGTCGTAATAATCGCCCCTGAAGCCCACAATGGCAGTTTCAGTGCCTGTTCCTTCCTTTTTTGCAATGCGGTCGCTTTGCAAACCGGCACAGGCAACAATGTATTTTGCTGTAAAGTTTTCACGATTGGTAACAATCTTCGTTTGCTCACCCTCTTTGATAAAGTCTTTTACTTCGGTATTGAGGAATACTTTACTGCCTGCAAATTTTTGCTGCAGCAGTTCGGCCAGCTTTTCGGTAAAGCCAACATAATCTATAATACCTGTGCAGCCTACCCATATACCACCTATGCCTTCGCAATAGGGTTCAATGTCTTTAATTTCCTGCGATGTAATCATGCGCAGATCTTCCACGCCGTTGGCCTGCCCGTTCTGAAATACCTTGTTCATGTGCGGCAGCTCACTTTCGTCTGTAGCCACAATCACTTTTCCGCAGATATCGTGCTGCACCCCATATTCTTTTGCAAAGGCCACCAGCTCTCTTCTTCCGTCCACGCAGTTCTTTGCTTTATACGAGCCGGGCTTGTAATAAATACCGGAATGTATTACACCCGAATTACGCCCGGTTTGATGCATGGCAACGCGACTCTCTTTTTCAAGCACCGCTATTTTAAGATGGGGATACCTGCTGTTGAGCTTATATGCCGTTGCCAATCCTACACAACCTCCGCCAATAACTACTACGTCGAAAGATGACTGATCCATGTACTCGAATTAAAATTTTGCGCAAGATACTGAGAAGAAAGCTCATTCAAACAATGCTACTGAATACTTTGCCGGTATTGTTGCAATGCTTCTGCCATCTTCCTTACTTCTTCGGTATTCAGGCCCACAGTGTCCAGTGTTTCCTGCATCGACTCATTCACGAATTTCATGGCGGTGGGTATGGTTGTTCTTGCAGATGAATGAAACTCAGTAGCCCCTGTTTGTTGCGCCAGCAACACTATATTGTCTGACCGCACTCCCGATCCGGGCATGATAACAATGCGGTCGTTTGCCTGTCGCACAAGATCGGCAAGTGCCTGAACGCCCTCCGGCGCCGTGGGTTTTAACCCGCTGGTGAGAATGCGTTCGCAACCGGCTGCAATCACTTGCTCCAGCGCTTCAAAGGGGTTGGCAACCCTGTCGAACGCCCGGTGAAAAGTAACGCCGAGCGGATAGGCAGCTTCCACCAGTTGGGCGGTCCGGGTTTTGTCTACGCTGCCATCTTCCAGCAATAAACCCGTCACCACGCCGTCGCATCCCATTTCTTTGCATAGTAAAATATCCCTTTTCATTATGTCAAACTCTTCGTTGCTGTACAAAAAATCGCCACCCCTCGGTCGTATAATAGGATATAATTGCAACGATGTTTTTTCGCGGGCGGTTTTAATCATGCCATATGAAGCTGTGGTGCCGCCATCGGCGGGATTATCGCAAAGCTCTATGCGGTTAGCGCCTGCTGCCCCTGCAGCAATAACGGACTCAATGTTAAAAGCAATGACCTCTAGCGTATAACTCATCTTAAAAAGTTTAATAGTTAGCGTTTGTAATTGCAAAGATGAACGAAAAACATTTTCGGGGAACAAAGTTTTGGTTAGCCGTTGTCGTTAGGTTTCTATCTTCTGCAATGATAAAACAATCGATTGCTCAATTTTTACCGGCATGCCTTTTATTCGTTTAAATTGATGAAATTAGCAAATACTATTTTTTACATTAATTTAAATGCTATGACATCTAACCGGAGAGATTTTTTGCGCAATGTAACCCTTGGCACTGGCGCTATTGCTACGGGACTGCCTGCATTTGCAGCAAACGACGATAAAAACGAAAAAATTGCAACGCCACGCGCTGCCGGATTTAACATGAGCGGCTATGCAGCTCCTAAAATTGATACGGTTAGAATTGGTTTTGTTGGCTTAGGAAACCGGGGACCAGGTGCTGTTAACCGCATTTCGCATATTGAGGGCGTTGAAATAAAGGCGCTGTGCGACAAGCGGCCGGAAAGAATAGCCAATGCTCAAAAAATTCTTGAAAAGGCGGGTTTGCCTAAAGCAACGGAATATACGGGCGAAGATGGATGGAAAGCCATGTGCGAAAGCAAGGATATTGACCTGGTATACATTGCTACCCCGTGGAAATTGCATACACCAATGGCTGTGTATGCGATGAACCATGGAAAACATGCAGCTTCTGAGGTACCCATTGCCGTTACTATAGACGAATGCTGGCAGCTGGTGGAAACCTCGGAAAAAACCAAAAAGCATTGTATGATGCTGGAAAACTGCTGTTACGACTTTTTTGAGCTGCTAACACTGAATATGGCGCGTAACGGAATGTTTGGTGAACTGATGCATGCCGAAGGCGCTTATATACACGACCTGCTGCATCAGAACTTTGAAAAGAACAGCTATTCGGATATGTGGCGTTTAAAGGAAAATATTGGCAGGAATGGCAATTTGTATCCTACGCACGGGTTGGGACCTATTGCTCAATGCCTGGACATTAACCGGGGAGATCAGATGGATCACCTGGTATCGATGTCTTCGAACGATTTTATGATGAATGCGCTGGCAAAGGAAAAAGCAGCTACAGATTCGTTCTATAAGGAGTATGTTAACAAGCCTTACAGGGGCAACATGAACACTACGGTGATCCGTACACAGAAGGGAAAAACGATTATGCTACAGCACGATGTGAGTTCGCCGCGACCTTACTCGCGCATACACCTGATAAGTGGTACAAAAGGAGTGGCGAGCAAATATCCGGAGCCTGAAAAAATAGCATTTGGTCATGAATGGATAAAAGAGGATGAATTAAAAGCGCTGTACGACAAATACACACCACCTATTGCAAAGCATGTAGGTGAAATTGCAAAAAAAATAGGCGGTCATGGTGGTATGGACTTTATGATGGATTGGCGCCTGATAGACTGTTTGCGCAATGGATTGCCGCTGGACCAGGATGTGTACGACGGCGCTTTGTGGAGTGCAGTTGGGCCTTTGAGTGAGCAATCGGTAGCAAAAAAATCAAGAACAGTTGATGTTCCTGATTTCACCAAAGGAAACTGGAAGACAAACAAACCTGTAAACCTTACGCTGGAAGGCGGAGGAACAACAGGTGTAAAAGCCACGAATAAGTAAGGCTTCAACGCTGCTCGTCATTAAGCTCTCAGATCCTTAAATGATAAACCAACCCTGGGCGTCAGAGTATGACGCCTTTTTTTTCGGCGGATTGAAATCCGCCGCGACAATATGTTACCGAGCCGATGGCTCTGGATGCTGATCAATATAGAGCTGTAGCTCGTTCGCATCGGCTCGATAGGATACGTTTACGCAGAATTTCCTTAAATAATAAATTGCCGCAGATGCGCAGATTTTATATCGCGGATTGAAATCCGTCGCGACAATATGTTATCGAGCCGATGGCTCTGACTGTTTAAGGAAAGCAGAGCCGTAGGCTCGATTCGATACTGTCGCACAGGATTTTAATCCTGTGTGGAATCTACTCCAGTCCCTCCCACCATTGCTTAAAAGTTTGTTCAGGCGTATCGAGGTTTACTACTTCACCAATCATAGGCGTTGCCAAAGTATAAGGTGCATCTTTGGAAAGCTCTGAAATTTTAATGAGCGGTTCATCCCACGAATGCTGTGCCAATGTAAATTTCGAATGGTGTACCGGCTGCATCCGTCTGGCTTTTATGTCTATCGTGGCCTGCCGCACTTCGTCGGGCAGCTTGTGTACCGACTGCCAGGCTACATTGTATTGACCGCATTCCATCAAAGCAAAATCAATTGGTCCCATTTTTTCGCCGATCTCTTTGAATACAGGATCGTAGCCGCCATCGCCGCTGTAAAACACTTTCATGGTGGGACTTTCTATCACAAACGATAACCACAGCCCCTGTGATCTTTTCAATACGCGCCCGCCATCGTGGTGGGTTGGAAATGTATGAATAAAGAAGCTGGCATCCACTTTTGTTGTTTCGTACCAGTCCATTTCAATAATCTGGTCTTTCGCATAACCCCAGTGTTCAAAATGTGCGCCCACGCCCAGTCCGCATATTACATGCGCGATCTTGTTTCTTAAAGCAACAATGGTTTTATAATCCAGGTGATCGTAATGGTCGTGGCTGATGAATAAATAATCGATAGATGGTATGTCTTCTGCTGTATATACGTCGGAGCCTTTAAATGCTTTTACCGATCCGGGAATGGGAGAGGCGCTGCCGCTGAATACGGGATCTATCAGGAACTTTTTTCCATTCAGTTGCATGTAGGCCGATGAATGACCGAACCAAACCACCAGGTTGCTGTCGGGAGCCAGCGTTTTAAGATTAGTGTTTACGGAGGGCAAACTATTTACAGGTGCAGTGCGCTCAAACTTTTTAAACAAGGCTTTGTATGCCAGCCCCATCATAGAATAGCCTTCGGTTATGGTTGGCCGTATGACCTGGTTGATGAATTTTCCATTCTTGTAGTTGGGAGATTTTTTTATGCGCTCCAGTCTTTCACCCGATGGAAGCCTGCCGAATTTTGATTGTTTCATATAAAAGAATGTGGTGACTATTAAAATTAGCAACAGGGAAACTATTGCGAGAAAAGTTCGTTTTAATATTTTAATGATACGTTTCATGTAACGCGTATGTTAGTTGTTCTTCGGTTTGGCTGGTTCTGTTGGCGATTGTCTTCACCTATCAGCATTCGGTTCGTTTTCATTTAGTGTGTACTTTTTGTATTACACCAGTTAATTTTTTGCGAGTTCCCTAATATCACTTATTTCTAACACCTGTTTGTTGTAACCTCTCGTAACGCCGTTGATCATAGCCTGCCCTACCTGCTCCAGCGTAAGCGTTTGTTTGGGAAATAAATAGGGAAATACTGCGATGATGGGTTTAAAGAACCAACGCACATTTTTCTGACCTTGTACCGGCTTCATAAAACCGGGGCGGAAATTGTATTGTCCTCTGAAACCAAGCTTCATCAGATCGTCTTCCGTTTTTCCTTTTACGCGCTGCCACATTTGTTTTCCGTTTGTTTTGGTATGAGCACCTGTTACAAAATGAAAAACCATTTGCGGATTCACGCTTAACAATGCCTTTGCAAAGTTGAGCGTTGTGTTATATGTAATACGTGTATAATCTGCTTCGTTCATTCCTACCGAGCTTACGCCGGCGCAATAAAAACAACCGTCGTAACCCGATAATTGAGTGGCATATTCAGTCAGGTTGTTAAAGTCCTTTACCAGCAGCTCTTTCAGCTTTGGGTGCGAAAGTTCATAATGTCTGCGGTTAATCATCAGCACCTCCTCAATTTCATTGCTTTGCAAACAATGCAGCAATACTCCCTCGCCAACCATACCGGTGGCTCCGGTTAAAATTATTTTGAGCGTTCTCATACTATCCTGTTTGATTAAATGGACTGAATGTTCATTCCATTATTGATGAAAATTTTTTTATTCTTTAATGGCATCCCAAACCATGCGCAGGTGATGCTCTAAATGTTTGCTGTGATTTTTTTTATTGATGCTGATGATCCAGCGCACATAAGTAGCAATGGTGCCGGCGAGGAAATACAGGATCGCCATCAGGTCAATCTGCTTGATAATACCTTCTTTTTGTCCTTGCTTTATCAGGTCTATCACCGGCTGAAAAGCTGCTTTTCCTTCTTCTTTTGTCACCTCCTGGATGATGGGCGAATGCTGCAACTGTTCCATAAAAGCAAAGCTCTCAGGGTATTTGAGGTAAAAACTGATAAATGCAGTGTAGTAACTGGTGAACTTTACTTTGAGCGACGTGTTGGGGTCTATGCTTCCAAGCACCAGGCTTATTTCCGACTGCTTCACGTACAGGTAAATAGCATTGATAAGCTCTTCTTTTGTAGCAAAATAATTATAGATAGTGCCCATTCCGGTACCGGCAGCTTTGGCAATGGCAGACATGGGCGTTGCCTGTAATCCTTTCTCTACCAACAGCTTCATGGCTGCTACCATTATTTGTTCTTTTTTATCCACTCAGCAAAGATATAGGTTTTGGAATGTTCATTCCAAAAAATACTTGTGTTATTTTATTGCTGCCTTATTTCGGCAGTCGCTGCCCATAAAAAAAGAAATTTTTTTGGCAAGATAAATATCTATCGTAATATTGCGATAGATATGGGATTAACGAAAGCAGAGATATTCAGCGAGAAACAGAATAGGTTGGCCCAAATGATGAAGGCTTTGGCACATCCTGCAAGGATAGCTATTATACAGCATTTGCTGAAATCGCAGGCGTGCATTTGTGGAGATTTGGTGGAAGAGTTGGGATTGGCACAGGCTACCATTAGTCAACACTTAAAAGAGCTCAAAAGCGTGGGGCTTATCCAGGGAACGATTGAAGGAACGAGCGTATGCTATTGCATCGACCCGAAAGTTTGGAAGCAGTATAAGGCTGCTTTTGACAGTTTTTTTGTGCCCTTTGTAAACAAGGACAACTGCTGTTAATTTTTTTTGCAAACATTCATCGTAATATTACAATAAATAAGCAAAATGGTTACACATGAATACAGATAATCAAATTAAAGAAATGGTAAAGCTGAAATACAGTGAAATAGCTTTACAGAACAAATTGGATAATGCTGCATCCTGTTGCGGTTCTGGCTGTTGTTCTACCGAGGTATACAATATTATGACCGACGACTATAGTAACCTGGAGGGGTACAACCCTGATGCGGATCTGGGGTTGGGTTGCGGACTGCCTACGCAATTTGCCAGCATTAAAAAGGGAGATGTTGTAATTGATTTAGGGTCGGGCGCAGGCAATGATGCTTTTATTGCCCGCAATGAAACAGGAGAAACCGGAAAGGTAATAGGTATTGACTTTACAGCGGCTATGATTGCGAAAGCACGTCAAAACGCTGAAAAGCTCGGATTTCATAATGTAGAGTTCAGGGAGGGAGATATTGAGCATATGCCAGTACCTGATAATGTAGCTGATGTGATTGTCAGCAATTGTGTGCTAAATCTCGTTCCCAATAAAAACGGAGTGATAAGGGAGATATTCCGCGTTTTAAAGCCCGGTGCTCATTTCTGTATTTCGGATATTGTATTGGAGGGAAGCCTGCCAGCTTCTATTCAGCAGGCTGCGGAAATGTATGCCGGTTGTGTGTCTGGCGCCATTCAAAAACAAGAATACCTGGAATTAATTGAGCTGAATGGCTTTGAGAATATTATTGTTCAAAAGGAAAAGCACATCTACATTCCCGATGATATTTTGTCGCAATACCTGTCTGCCGAGCAGGTTTCAGGTTTTAGAAATAGCAATACGGGGATTTACAGCATTACCATATATGCCGAAAAGCCCGTTGAACCTGGTAAAAGCTGCTGCAGTTCTGACTGTTGCAAATCTTAACCCTATTTGAAAACGTTTTGAACATATTTGATTTCAAACACAAAGTATAAACACAATTTAAACATGGCTGTTGCCAATGAACGACGTAAAAAGATATTAGTACTATGTACGGGAAATAGCTGCCGTAGCCAGATTGCTGAAGGGTACTTAAAATATTTTGCAGGCAATAGGGCAGAAGTGTACAGCGCGGGAGTTGAAACCCACGGCGTTAATCCAAGGGCAATTGCAATTATGCAGGAAGATGGAATAGATATTTCACGCCATACCTCTAATAACATAAATGAATATCTGGATAAGGATTTTGATTATGTAATTACGGTTTGTAATAACGCGAAAGAACGCTGTCCCTTCTTTCTTTCAAAGGCGCAGAAATTTCATTATAATTTTCCAGATCCTGCAAAAGCTTCCGGAACAGAGGAGGAGATTATGAAGCAATTCAGGAATGTTCGCGATCAAATCAAAGCGTATTGCAGAAATTTCATTGAAAAGCATATTCAGTAAGTTGATAAAGACCTGTAAGGTTTGCTATGCGGGCACACGGCCCTTCAGACCTTACAAGTCTTCACCCTTATACCTTACGCCTTCACCAGTTCAAAGCTTACCATCCAGTTAATACCAAACTGATCTGTAAGCATACCGAAGTAAGAATTCCAGAAAGTGTTGTTCATGGGCATAGTTACCTTTCCACCCGCCGATAATTTGTCAAAAATTTTGTCGGCTTCTTCACGGCTTTCGGTATTAACCGAAATAGAAAAATTGTTTCCCTGGATAAAAGTAGAAGCCCATTCTCCGCCGGTGTCGCTTCCCATCAGCATGGTTTCTTTGCTTATGGGTAACGATACGTGCATGATCCTTTCACCGTCTTCTACACTCATGGTTTTACCTTCTTCCCCGGGAGGCATGTCTTTAAACCTGCCAATATAAGGGAAGTCGCCACCAAAAACAGACTTGTAAAAATTAAATGCGGCTTCGCAATTTCCGTTAAAGGTTAAATAAACGTTTACTGTTGCCATGTGCTTTAATTTGAGATTCGAAATCACTGGTGTCCGGTAAAAATAAAAAGTTTACAGTTATTATTTGATTTAAGGCATAGGGCGGGGAACTTTTGAGAGAAATGGCAAAGCATGCCCCTACCCGGAAAGGTCAAGTTGCAATTGCAGGTTAA
Source organism: Agriterribacter sp. (assembly GCA_051958655.1). Taxonomy (GTDB): domain Bacteria; phylum Bacteroidota; class Bacteroidia; order Chitinophagales; family Chitinophagaceae; genus Agriterribacter. Next base: position 67,485 of record JBQCFW010000010.1, read on the forward strand.
AAGTGGGTA
>JBQCFW010000011.1:0-20818 GCA_051958655.1 Agriterribacter sp.
TGTCAGCGGGTTGCCCCAATACATAAACTAAAAATCAAATCCAGGTGGTCAATTTACTCCGGCGAAGGGTGGTCAATTTAAACCGGCATCACATGGTCAGCTTAATCCGGCGAAAGGTGGTCAATTTAACCGGCGTTTGCAATAAAGGGACTACGGCATAAGTTAAGACAGGAGATCAGCCCGGACATTCCGATGGGGCTACTGCTACAAACAGATGAATCCTTAAGGGTAAAATCGAAAGACTACGGCTTTCGCAGCAAATGGTCAGGAAGAAGCACGTTTGGCGAACATGTACAGGTTCATAATGGAGAAAAATTTAGATAAACATTGCGTTTGTCATTTGATTATTGCAAAAACCTGTGTAGTAACAAGCTGATGAAACGAGCTGGCATCTTTATTAATGCTAAATAATGACTAATGCATACGGGTTGGTAGATGCAAACACTTAAGGAGGCGTTGTCAAATTTATTTTAATAAAAAAATGTTAATCAGTTGTTACAAAATCAAAAAAATAATTCTACGTTTGAGTTCCCTAAACACAACCAACTGACATGCTATTTCGCAGCACGAATGTTAAATGCATACCTGTATTGTGTTGTATTGTGCTCAGTACTTTTTATTCTGAACGAGTTTACTGTCAAGATAAAAAAGAAGTTGTTTCTAAAGACACTCTCTTAAATAAAATTGTCCCTTTTAATAGAGACAGCCTCAGCACCTCCACTCAGTTTTTTCCAACAACGAAACGTGTTAATATCAGAGATTCTCTTGGATCGTTAAAGGATTCTATTGGATCTGTATGGAAGAAAATATGGTCAACAGATACCTCCGGAAGAAGGAGAGATTCGCTTAGCAGGTTGTCTAAAACTTTACCTTCAAAAGATTCTCTTGGCAGGCTAGCCCTTCGGGAGTTGGGCTACGACAGCAGCACTATGAACAAAGACAGTTTGCTGAGCAGGCTCCGCCAGTTACCTGCTCAACAAATTAAAAATGTAGTTGCCCCCTTTAGAGACCAGTTCAAACGACCCGATGCCAAAACGCTGAAGAACAAATTAAACGCCCTGCTGCCTTACGAACTCGAAGACCCTTCGTCGCTGGCACAGGCAGGCGGAGGTTACATCCAGTACAACTACCTGTACCGCTCAGCACTCGACACACCGTTTGTGGAGTCCAACCTCGGTCAGCACATGATCACCGCCGGGCTTGATTTTGCTGTTGCCGACATACCCTTTAGGTTAACCTACTATGGCAGGCAAAGCAACTCCCAATACCTGCGCGATTACCACGATTTCCGCGTGGAGTTCAATGGTCCCCGGTTTCGTGAGCTCCGCCAGCAACAGCTCCGCAAAAAACTCACCGGCGCTCTGCAGCAACTCCAGCCACCCGAGCTCAACAACCAGCTCAAAGGCAACCTTCAGAAAATACGCGAGCTCCGCGGTTTGCTCAGCAGCAAAGAATGGCTCAACAAATACCTCGAAAGCAAAAAATACCTTGCCTACCGCGACCAGCTTCCCACCGAACTTTCCAACAAAGAAGCCGTGATCAAAGCAGCAGAAAATTTTGTAAAGCTCTATGAAGAAAAACAACGCCTCGGCAGCTCATTGCAACAGCAAACCGATTCGCTCCAGGCTCTTTACAACGGCAACCTCCGGAAAATACAACAGTTGCAAAAATTGATCGATGGCAACCTTTACACCGAACAAGGCACCCAACGCATCAGCAAAGAACTGCAGGAAGCCGGCGTAAAAGACAAAAAAACACAACGCCTCCTCAATACCGCCTATGCCATCCGAACCTTTGCCATAGGCAGAACCCTGCCCCGCATGAGCAATCTCACCGTTAACAACCTTAACGTATCCGGCATCAACTTCGAATACAATGCCAACAACCTCTACCTCGCATTTACTGCAGGTAAAATAGATTTCAGGACCCGCGATTTCCTATACGGTAAACCGTCCCCCGTTAAACAACATGTATATGCAGGCAGCATCGGTTACGGGCTCAAAGAGGGCAACCACCTCATACTAACCGGTTATACCGGTCGCAAACAAATTATTTCCAACAGCGGGCTCGCCTCCTCACCCTTAAGCGGCATGAGCATTGAAGGGCAATGGACCCTCGGACAATACCTACGCCTCACCGCCGAAGCAGCCCAGTCCACCAGCCCCGTATATGCCTCTCTGCAAGGCAATAAAACACAAGGCTTCCGCCTGAACGATCATACCAACAAAGCCTATTCCATAAAAGCCTACAGCTATATTCCCCAAACCCAAACCCGGCTCGAAGGCTATTACCAGAAAACCGGCATCAACTTCCAGAACTTTACCAACTACCGCGTTAACGCCAATGCCAGCACCTGGAACATCAGGGCAGAACAATACCTCTTTAAACGTCAGCTCAGGGTAATGGCTGCTGCCAGGAAAAACGATTACAGCAACCCCTTTGTGCTGCAGCAGTACAACAGCAATACCGTATTCAAATCCCTGTCCGCCACCTTCCGCCGCCGCAAACTACCCTCCCTCACCGTAGGGTATATGCCCTCCTCCCAATACACCATCATCGACAACCAGGTAGCAGAAAACCGCTACCAGTCGCTCAATATACATGTAGCCCATGCGTACAAAATTGGCTTAATGACTGCCAACGGCAGTGTGATGTACAACCGCTTTTACAACTCCGGCACCGACACCAGCTTTGTATACTACAATGCCAACCAGTTCTATACCGCCCACCAGTTCATCTTTAACCTGTTCACCGCCAATGTAGGTTATGCAAGAACAGCCAACCAACAATATTCCCTCGATGTAATGGAAGGCGGACTCTCCATTACCTGGTTCAAAAAACTAGTAGCAGGCTTTGGCGCCAAGATCAATCAATACAACCAGACCGAAGTAAAAACAGGCGGTTATTTCAACCTGCGCTGCAGCTGGCCCGCCCTGGGCGATCTCAGCCTGTGGTACGAAAGCGGCTACCTGCCCGGCGCTGCCAGGTCACTATTAAAAAACGAATGGTTCACACTTGGGTTCACCAGGTACTTTAATAACAGGATTAAGTTATGAGAATATTCATCACCTACTTATTGTTGATAAACGGACTCGTGTCCGCCGCGCAGGTAATTGTTACCCCCCAGTTACAACGCACCGGCATACTGCAAAAGCAACAGCTCTGGAACATGCTGCTCACCAATACTGCGCAGGCAAATGTGGAAGGTCACCTGGAAGTAGTGCTTGCCGATATCCAGACCGGGCAGCCCGTTCTCAGCGGTGTAGGGAAAAACTTTTCCATCGCTCCCGGCAATATGCAGGTCAATGCTGCGCTGATGGAACCCATCCAGTATACCCAGCTCAACGGCAACTATGTAATAGAACCCGGACCCAACGGCTTTCTCCCCCTCGGTAATTTTTCGGTATGCATCAGCTACTTCAGGCATGTGCACGATGCGGTAGACCAGTTAGCCGAAGAATGCGACTTTATAGAAATAGAGCCCCTGAGTCCTCCGCAACTCGTGCTGCCCTGGAATGAAGCGCAGGAAACTCAGACCAATCCCTCCTTCAGTTGGCTGCCACCAGCCCCCGCCGGTTTTTTTACGAACCTGAGATACGACATTGATGTAGTAGCAATCAACCCCGGTCAGTCCCCCGCCGACGCCATACAACAAAACATTCCCCTGCTCCACCAGGCACAGCTTGTACAAAGCTACCTGCTGTACCCCACCAGTTCGCCACCGTTGCAGGTAGGCAAACAATACGCCTGGCGCGTAACCGCCACGAGCAACGGCGCTGTCGTATCCCGCAGCGAGATATGGGAGTTCACCATCATAAATGAAAGCGATCTTCCAAAGATCAAAACCAATAACCTGCCCTATATCAAACTGGTAAAAGACGAGCTGCCCGCGTATTCATTGCAGTTGGACTACCTGAAGTTTGATTACCTCAACGAAACGGCAGACAGCACCTGGAACATCCGCGTGTACGATCTTACCAGTGGCAGCAACGACACCATAACGTTCCGCGCCGATACCATTCCCATGAAATACGGGCAGAACCTGGTGAACATAGATCTCACCGGTCAGAACAGTTTTACGCCCCAGCACTTTTACCTGCTGGAGCTGCGCAATAGCAGAAGTGAGATATGGCGCATGCGCTTTGAGTTCAGAAGAAAAGAAAACAATCAGTAGTCAAAAGACATTATCTGCGATATGAAACAAAGCATCATACAACTTTCAAATGACGGAAACGTATATGCGCCGTTTCATTAAAAAATTGAAAAATAAACGGATGAACTATTTATCAAAAGCCGGTGTACAAAAGAGCGTTGCTTCCTTACTGTTAGGAGTGATGTGTATTGAAACCATATTGCCTGTACAGGCACTGGCAATGAATGGCAGAAGCAATACCAGCTTCTATTATTCAAAACCATACAACCCGCTGGTACTTCCTGGCGCCAGCCAACCAGTCAATGTAAATGCTGATTATACAACTGTAAAGGCAGTTGCTCCGCCGTTGCTCGAAAAGAAAAAAACTGTTGACAACATCCGTCAAAAACTTCAACAGCCCACCATTGGCGGACCCGGTCAGCCGGAGATGAGCAGCTTTAAGAGTGTGAATGCAGACAATATGGTAGACTTGTTTACGGGAGATTTTTCATACAATATTCCACTGCTGGATGTAGGCGGATATCCTGTAAATATTCATTACAACGGTGGTCCCACCATCGACCAGGAAGCAAGCTGGGTGGGACTTGGCTGGAACGTTAACCCGGGAACGGTGAACAGATCCATGCGCGGGTTGCCGGATGATTATAATGGTACAGATACGATTAAACGCATACAACGTATTAAGGAAAATAAAACGGTAGGAGTAGGTGTTGGCGGAAACCTGGAAATATTTGGTGGAGCCTTGAATTTGTATATTAATGGAGGGGTATTCAACAATACTTATAATGGTTGGGGGTTAGAATATGGTGTAAATGCATCTCTCAGCGCAGGCAAAGACAGTAAAGGTCCTTTAACGGCATCGTTAGGACTAAACAACAACTCTCAATCAGGTATTGATGTTTCTCCGGGAATAGGTGTAAGGCTTTCTCAGCACGAAAGCTTAATTCAGCCTTCTGGCAGCCTTAGCACCAACTACAATTCCAGGAGTGGTATCTCCGGGCTTCAATTTGGAACGCAGGTCTCTGCCAGTATAAAATCCAGCTTAAAAGATAAGGAAGGCAACAACAGATACATATCAACTGGTAGTCGCAGTGTAAGTTCGTCATCCATATCGTTTGCTACTCCCGCATATTCACCCACTATTCAAATGCCTTTTACCAGCACCAACTTTAGTTTCAATACAAAAATTGGTGGTGAAATATGGGGCGCTCATCCCAATTTCAACATTTCAGGTTATGTGAGCAAACAGGAAATTGCTGACGAGGATACGCTGCAGCGCCTGCCGGGTTATGGCTTTCTGTATTATACGAATAGTACAAGCGATGCGCATGGGTTGCTGGATATGAATAGGGAAAAAGAACTCTTCTTCAACCAGAAAACTACTCCCCATATCGCTATTCCGCAATATACGTATGATGCATACAGCATCTCAGGCGAAGGTACTGGTGGCATGTTCCGTCCATATCGAAGTGAAGCAGGCTATATACGTGATCACCAGTTGCAGACCAAAAGCAAAAGCGACCACCTTGCCATTGACCTTGGATTCGGTGGTTATTTTAAAGGTGGTACCGACCTTAATGAAACCATTGCCACTACCCGTAATGGCGCCTGGAAATCGGAGATAACGCCCAACCTCGAATTTCAAAAAGCTGACACTACTTTCCAACCGGTATACTTCCGCAATCCCGGAGAAAAAACCAGCAATACACTGGCGTACTATCATTCTGTAGGCGGAGATAGTACGGTACGCATTAAGCTCATGAGTGAAGATAAAAACAGGAAAGTAACCGCGGTGAACCAGTTGATGGCTTATTCACCTAATCTGAGAGATACCAGGAATATTCCTGTTACCGGTCCGTTGGTAAAAAAACAACGTGACAAAAGAACACAGGTTATTACTTACAAAACAGCAGCCGAAGCCAGTTCTCTAGGATTGGATGAAAGAATACGTTCTGTTACCGAAAATCATATCCCCATTGGTGAATGCGGGGACACGGTTTCACTTCCCCGTGTAGATGAGATGCGCAAAGCGCACCATCTTTCAGAAATAACTGTACTGAATGCCGATGGCAGGCGATACATTTATGGTTTGCCCGCCTACAATGCAGAACAGCAGGATGTAACCTTCGCCATCAGCGAGGAAACCGAACAATCAAAAGTAAACAGGGGACTTGCAGATTATGATGCTGGGAAAGACAACAATGCTGCCACCAACAACAAGGGCAAGGACAATTTTTTCAGCAAAGACATCATGCCCCCCTATGCCCATTCCTTTTTACTCACGGGGCTGGTATCGTCCGATTATGTAGACATTACCGGTGACGGCATTACGGACGACGATCTGGGCGACGGCGTAAAGTTCAATTACACGATGGTGTACGGCAAAGCACCCGGGAAAACCTTTTACCAATGGCGCACACCCAATGAGCAAAACAAGGTGAACTACAACGAGGGGTTGAAAACCTATTCGCGCGATGACAAGGGCACTTACATGTACGGTAAAAAAGAAGTGTGGTATCTCAACTCCGTTTCCTCCAAAACCATGATCGCCGTATTCACGATTTCAGATAAACGCGAGGACGGTCTGGGTATTATAGATGAGAATGGAGGTATCGATGCTACGCAAAAACTGCGAAGGCTGGAACGTATTGATCTGTATTCCAAACCCGACCTGGTGAAAAACGGGGCAAACGCCAAACCTGTAAAATCGGTGCATTTTGAATACGATTATTCGCTGTGTCGCAATACGATCAACAATACGGGTAATCCTGTTGATAAAAATGGTAATACGGTTGCTTCCGGCAGCAGCAGCAATGTAAACAAAAACAAAGGAAAACTCACACTCAGGAAAATATGGTTCTCTTACAACGGCAATTACAAAGGCGTTAAAAACCCATATGTATTCAACTATGGGCAGGTAAAAGAAGACCAACCGGCAGACAAATACAATCCTGAGCACAACAGCAAACATTACGACCGGTGGGGCGGGTACAAAGATCCTGCTTCTAATCCTGCGGGGTTGAACAATGTCGACTATCCGTATGTGGTACAGGACTCTGCCAAGGCTGCCGACTATGCCAATGCGTGGAACCTTACTGACATCAGGTTGCCATCTGGTGGCTTAATGAAGATCAGCTACGAAGCCGACGACTACGCTTATGTACAAAACAAACGTGCCATGCAGTTGTTTCAACTGGCTGGATTTGGCAGTTCATCAACTGCAACCCCTGTAAAAATTTTATATGATGGTGCTGTGGAAAACGAATACATATTCATCAATATAAGTGAACCGGTGTACAGCAAATCAGACATCCACCGCAAATACCTGGAAGGCGTAAAGAAAATATTCGTCAAGATCGCAGTGCAGATGCCATCCGACCGGTGGGGTGGGGGAAAGGAATTTATTCCTACCTGGATAGAAATAGAAGACTACGGCGTAGTGGCCAATAATGAGAAAAGAATATGGATAAAACCTGCCAGGGTAGATGGCAAGCACCCACTCATTATGGCAGCGCTACAGTTCCTGAAGCTCAACATCCCTTCCAAGGCTTATCCATCCTCTGAGATGGGAGATAAGCTCACTTTTGCAAACCTGGTCACGATGCTGGTTTCTGCAATCCCCGAAATAAACAAAATGGTAAAAGGGTTTTACAATGCAGGTAAGGGCCTCACCTGGTGTAAAGTAACCGATCCTCTTCAATCGTTTGTGCGCCTGAACAATCCTGTTTACAAAAAGTATGGTGGCGGTTACCGCGTAAAACGGGTAGAAGTGTTCGACAACTGGAACACAATGACAAGCCAGCGCGGAGCCAGTTACGGCCAGGATTACTTGTACACCACTACGCAGGTTATTACAAAAGACACAGTAGTAGCCGGTGTGCGAAAATTAAAACGCGACACACTTGTTGTCAGCAGCGGAGTTGCCAGCTATGAGCCCTTTATAGGTGGAGAGGAAAATCCTTTGCGCGAACCTGTTGAATACGAAGAAAAGTTATCGATACTCGCGCCTAAGCACTACCTCTATTCGGAAGAACCACTGGGAGAAAGCTTTTTCCCCGCAGCGTCGGTAGGGTACAGCAAAGTACGGGTACGCACCATTCACACCAAAGCCAAATCAGCCAACGGCTGGCAGGAAACAGAATTTTTTACCACCAGGGATTTCCCTACCCGTGTCGAACACTCTCCATTAGACGGTGACAGCAAGCGCCCTTATAATCCGCCGCTACGAAATCTTTTCAAAGTAAATACTATCAGAAATCTGACCATTTCACAGGGCTTTAAAGTGGAACTCAACGATATGAATGGAAAAATGAAAGGGCAGGCCAACTATGCAGAAACTGATCCTGACAATCCAATCCATTATACCAAAAATTATTACAAAGTAGATGACGAAAAAGCGCTGGCCCAACATTTAAACAATACGGTATGGGTGGTAGACTCGCTCAACGGCAGTATAAACCGAAATGGCGTGATAGGACTGGATATTGAAATGATGACTGATATGCGCGAGCAATTTTCGCATACCTTTTCCACCAACCATCAAACCAATATTGATGTTATACCGGCTGCTATTTTTCCTATACCACTGATTATTCCAACATACTTTCCTATTAGCCATAAAGAAGAAAACACTTTCCGTTCGACAGCCACGGTAAAAATCGTGCAGCGCTATGGCATTCTCGACAGTGTGGTGGTAGTAGATAAAGGCAGCGTTGTTACCACTAAAAACCTGGTGTACGATGCCGAAACGGGCGACGCGGTGGTGAGCCGCACCAACAACGAGTTCGACGACCCGGTATACCAGTTCAATTATCCTGCGCACTGGGCTTACAGTGGCATGGGACCAGCTTATAAAAACATCGATGCCGTATTTACCGGTAAGCAATTTATTGAAGGAAAGATGACCAACGCTGACGGGAGTTTTTTTGATGTAAAGCGCTTTTTTGAAAGTGGCGATGAAATCATTCTTCAAAATTATCGCGAGTTATCCGGCATCACCAATGTACCAGGCGATTGCCCTAAATACAACTTTGGGGATCTCATAAATGTTCCCAAAAAAATATGGGTGCTTGATGCAGCTAAAGCGAAGGAAAAGCACCACGGACTGTATTTTATTGACGAAAATGGTAAACCATATACCGCTCAGATCAATGTGGGCGACGGCGGCAGCATGCGCATTATCCGTTCGGGTAAACGCAATATGCTGGGTGCTGGTGTGGGCAATATTGTGTCGCTTAAAAATCCTGTAAAAGAAATTACAGCCGGCAGGTTTAAAATTGTAATCGACAGCACGCTCGATATCATCAATACGGCAGCTACTGCCTACAAAGATCTTTGGCAGGTAGAAAAAAGTTTTTATGCAAAGGATAGTGTGGTGAGGGTGTATAAGGATTTCTCTGGAATTGAGTTAGAGGGCAATGTTTCCACTTTCGTATTCGACGTGGTAGGTACAAGTGATGTTCGTCGTAGAGAGTTTATCCTCAATTCAAAATTTATGACTGCTAGCCTTGACGTTATCCGTAAAGACGGACGCAGGAAGCCGGCGAGATCAATAACGACAAAAAGCCAGGTGCAGTTTGATTTTTCACAAATTCCATCCGATGCGATCATCACAGCAGCGGAATTACAATTGACCCGAAAAGTGCCAGCAGGATTTTTGCCGCAAGTCACGGAAAATTCGTTGAAAAGTTACGATTGGAACACTGCAACTGAGCATTATACAGGAGATTCAGAAGCCTGGTTTAAACAAACAATACTAAACATCCCAGGCTATTATCTGACAGGGTCTGATAACAATTTAATCGAAATAGTGCCCGGAACGTACAATTACCCTTGTGCCGACCTCATTCAGACATATCTTTCATCGCCCAAAGTTTTTCATCAAGGCTTTGTATTTGAGCTGAAGAAGGTTAATGCAACAAATTATGATTATAGTGAACACAATTATCTCAGTTTTTGTGGAGATAACAAATTCTATACAGATGCAAACACTAAGTATTGCGTTAAAGACCAATGGTATAAGGGCAACTGTGAATGTAATGTACCCAAGTTGGTTTTAAGTTATCGTGCCTATGTCGACTCCGTCATCCATCTCTGCAAAGAAAACATCAACGACACCGCCACTAACCCCTACCGTTGGGGTATACTCGGCAACTGGCGTGCCGACAGAGCCTATACCTGGTACAGCGACCGAAAAGAAAGCGATGCCTCCACGTCCGCAACCAATATCCGGGTAGAAGGAACGCTCAAAGCATTCACACCTTTCTGGCAATTCTCCGATTCAGGACTGGTAAATATTGCCGATACCAACAAATGGGTGTGGAATGCAGCCAGCTCTGTTTATAACAAACGAGGCTTTGAAATTGAAAATTACGATCCGTTAGGAAGATACAATGCCGGTTTATACGGTTACAATCAATCCCTTCCTGTAGCAGTTGCGCAAAATAGCCGCTACCGTGAAGTGCTGTTTGATGGTTTTGAAGATTACAATTACCGTAACCAGGCATGCATTCCTTTGTGTGAAAACCCCAGAGAGTTTGATTTTGTAAAAAATCAAACAGGCGTTTCGCTCGACAGTACGCAAAGCCATACCGGCAACTGGAGCGTTAAAGTAAACCAGGGGTATCAGTCGTTGCTTACAGCACCTGTAACTGCGATCGACTCCCTGCCTTATGGACTTTCCTTTAAGATCGACTCGGTTCCGATTTATGACGCTACCAGGGTAATAGGTGCTGGTACCGGGTTTGTCGGTACCTACAGGCAAAATGCACAATTGGCCCGCGACTTTGGCGGTTGCGGTACTATGGCAGATGTTTCTGTTACCCAAACCGAAATGATAGCCAATGTGCAGTGGGGATATATTACTCCCATACCAGGGTTGTGCAGTTATGGTCCGTACGAGGTGCAGTGGAGCGCTAAAGTACAGGCAAAAACAACCGGCTGGTACACATTTTATCTCAAGGCTATTGGCGGTGAAGTTGACTTTAAGGTAAACTATAACTACCATCGTTATAACTCAGCCACCGGCGAGTATGAAGTAACTACCTTTTTAACAGCCGGCCAGTTGTATCCTCTTATTGTTGACTATTACCATATCAGGACATCTGAAGGATTTGGTTTGAGACTTGAGTGGAAAGAATCATCGATCAATGCAACGGGCACAAGAGAGGTAATACCTACCCGGTTTTTGTATCCGCCCACTACCACGTCTGCGCCATCCAATTCCTTTGAATATAACATTGCTGGTTATTGCATAAAAGCCAACAACGTGAAAGCAGAGCGCATTATACGGCCGGTGTTCAGCCCCGTTGCAGGCAAAAAAATAGTGATCAGTGCATGGGTAAGAAGAGATGGAGTGAATTGTGATGTTGGTCCTTCACCAGACAACGTGCTGGCCGTGGCATTTAAAGAGGGATTGACGCAGCGGCCGGATTCGGTACTGTATCCAACCGGCGTGCGCATTGAAAGCTGGCAACGGTACGAACGCATCATTACCGTGCCTAACGACGCCACAGAGATACAACTCAAGCTTAAAGGACTGTCTGGAGAAGCCATTTACGTAGACGATATACGCGTGCAGCCCTATAACAGCAGCATGAAATCCTTTGCTTACGATGCAGTAAGTCTGCGGCTAATGGCTGAACTGGATGAGAATAACTATGCCAGCTTTTACGAATACGATAATGATGGCACACTGATACGCGTGAAAAAAGAAACGGTGAAAGGGATACAGACTATTAAAGAAACAAGAAGCGCGCTGATAAAGGAACAGTAACGCCCAGAGTATAGTAAGACTATTATAGACAATGCAATAAAAAAATATGGAAAGAATCATTTTATTAAAAAAAGCGTGCATGAAACGGATGACAGGAATGCTGATAATAATGGGAATGATAGGTGGCGTTGCAAAAGCACAGTCGGTAACACCTGGATCTGAGCTTTTTCAAATGCTGAAAATTGCAGAAACCTACCGGTATGTGCCCAACCTTAGTTTCGATGTTCAGATAAGATATACCGATAGCGTGGCTGTTGACAGCGTAATAGATGAAATGAGCGGTCATTATAAACTGCATGGAGGACTTTATTATACTTACTTGGATAGTACCGAAATAGTTCAGGGGAAAAAATACAGTCTGCGTGTGAGCCATTGGGACAGTGTGATCTCCATCCGCGACCGCCAGGACTATCCGGATGTGATGAATATGCCGGTTACGGATACCCTGTATTGGCGCACTTTTACACAGAGTATTAGTGTTACCAACGTAAATGACTCTGTACGTATCCTTAAGATCTGGTTCAAGCCGGGAGCCCGGTATTCCAGCTATGAGATAAGATATAATTTCAAAAATTACCGAATGGAACAGGTTAAGGCTTACATGCCTGCCAATACACCAGGTACCGATGCGGACCTGTTCCCCAGTGGTAAAGCACTCATTAAGTTCACTTTTTCAAATTACAGTACTACACCTATAAATGGCAGTTGGTTCAGCGAGGACAAGTTTGTTGTGCAGCAGGGCGGACAGTTTGTGGCACGTCCGGACTATACCGGCTATTTCATCGAAACTAACATTACTCAATAACTTTTATAACGGCAGCATCATGAAGCTTTTTTCATCGGGCAGCAAAAAATGGTTTATAACCGCAGGTGTGGCGCTATTGTTAACGGTTATGCAGCAGGCGCAGGCGCAACGACGCCCCATTACCTACACACAATATCTGAGTGGTGTGGAGGGGTCTTTAGCCAAAGACAGCAGCAGAACCATAACAGATTCTGTCTATCTGTATCCTCTTCAGTTTCCCGACGTGGATACTACATCAGCCATCAGCAATATGGTTGTTTTTTACGTAGATGAAACGTCGCTGAGAATGCCGCCCGACTCGTTTAAAGTAGACCTGGAAGTAAAGATCTATTTTACCAACAGGGCTGGCGTGTCCGATTCAACTGCTTTGAAAACGCTTACTATCGAGTATAACAAAACCCGGCCTTACAACAGCAAGGCATTGTACATTTTTAAAGATGCGCCCCGTGTTCAGGTAAAAGTTTCAAATATTGTTGCAAGTTATGCGCCTATAGGGAATATCCTGCCCATGTTGAAAATGGAGAACCGCATGGCAATCGGAAGAATATTCAGCATGGATTGCGAACAAGATGCAATTACCACCGTTTCCACCAATACGGATTTTATTGCTACTAACGGGGAACTACAGGTGTCGTGGCCCAGCCTCAATGCCGCCCAGGAGTACGACCTGGAGTGGACCTTTGTCGATCAGACGGCTTTGGATGCCGGCTGGTACAACGTTGGCGGAACGCTGGATCCCAACCTGTTGTTCCGGAACAATGCCACCCGTGTCACCATATTAAAATCTTTTTACCTTATTCCCTTATTATACGAAGGTGACGGCAAATTGTTTTACCGTGTACGTGCCGCGCAAACCACCATCGACGGTGAACGAAAAGTGACCGACTGGAGCTCCGATCATGCCGGAACAGGCGGACTGGGTGAATACACTTTTACGGGGCATGAACCAGCGTTGAACTGGCAGGCATCCACCTCTTTCGCCGAAGAGGGAAAAAGAAAATCGGTAGTGCAGTATTTTGATGGAACATTGCGCAACCGGCAAACGGTAACAAAAGACAATGTTACAGATACTACCATTGTAGCTGAAACCTTTTACGATAAGCAGGGCAGGAGCGTAGTTCAGGTGTTACCCGCTCCTTCGCTTACCACGCTCATAAAATACAATCCGCTGTTTAACCAGGGTTATATTTACAACGGCAGCTCTTATACTACCGAGGAGTATCACCAGGGACAATACGATTCCCTGAAAAGCGCTGCCGATTACTGCGAAGACCATGCGCCACCGTTGTCTACCGCCTCGGGAAGTTCTAAATACTATTCGCCCCAGAACCAGAATAAAAATGAGCTGATACACCGCTATATACCCGATGCGGAAATGTATCCATTTACCGAAGTAAAGTACACGCAGGACAACACGGGCAGAATAGCAAGCCAGGGTGGGGTGGGACCGGTTTTTCAATTGAACAGCGGCCATGAAACCAAATATTATTACGGTACTCCGAGTCAGCAGGAACTGGATGCGCTGTTTGGTACCGAAGCCGGTTATGCGTCGCATTACCAGAAAAACATGGTGCGCGATGCCAATGGGCAATACAGTGTGTCGTATGTAGACATGCATGGAAGAACGGTTGCAACTGCCTTGGCAGGCCGCCCGCCTGCTTCGCTTGATACTCTCAGCTCCTACGACAGTGTTACACGTGTAGACAATCTGCTCGATGGTAACAACAATATTATAAGAGCGAAGAGTATTGAGTCTACAAAAGGGTTAGTTGTAACAACAGATGGCAATCATAAATTTATTTATACCCTCGATCCGGAAAGTCTTTCCATTGCAGACAAGGACAACGTTGACATTTGTTACGATTGCCTGTACGACCTTACTATTACGATCACGGACGATTGTAATAACCAGTTATTACCCGGAGCAAAACCGTATGTAAAGCAGGTTAATAATATGCAGGTTGCTTTGCCGATATACGATACGACCTGTTCTGCCGCACGGAAATTCAAAGACACTATTGACGTATACTTAAAAGAAGGAAGCTATGTAATAACTAAAAAGCTCACCCTGCGCGAAGACGCCATGAACTGGTATCGCGACAGCCTGTATGCGCCGCACAATACCGTTAAAACCAAAGAGCAGATCATTGCTGAGCAACTGGAAATAATACGATCGCAACGTGGCAACGATTGCGTGCAGGAAGGCGAACCCTGGTATGAATACCAACAATACAGAGAACAAATGCTGCTGGACATGACGCCTCCGTTTGGGCAGTATGCCAAATATCCCTATCCCAATACAGATCCTGCCTGGGCTAACGTATATTCCATTTTTCAATCTAAGACGGAGAACGGCCAGACGAAGTATAATTTTGAAGAGGTTTCTTATCCCGGCAATGTAAATGTAAGGGACATGTCTGCTGAGCAGTTTGCAAACAATTTTGAGCTGGAATGGGCAGAAAGTTTGCTTGTCAAACATCCCGAATACAGGATACTGCAGGAATATGAAAAGCTCAAACCCAGCTTTCATTGGGATGCGGATTTTGAAACAACCAGCACCTACGCCGCCGCCGCTGCTAAGGGCTATCTTAATCCACTTAACTCCGCTACATCGCCCGCCTCCGGCTTCAGTTATGGCAACGACTCATTGTTTTATGGAGGAGCTAACAGCACGCTGAAAAGCGGGTTGAAGAGTTCCATGGAAAATTATATAACACAGGAAGGCGTTACGTTTAACTTGTGGACTTTTGCCAGTATCATGGGGCATTGCGATCCGCAGGATGAAAGCTGTGCGAACCTGTTCCGCAACACACCTTCAAATGTCTTTAGCAATACGCTGATGTGCGAAGGTGAAAGAGATATGGCCTGGCGCTTTTTCCGCGATCAATACCTGCGACTAAAAAGGGCTGCTATTGCTGACGATGTAAATTCCAAAGCTCCCCGCCCCGCGATCACAGCCCCTGCCACAAGGGTATTTACTGCCGAGTCGATGGCACGGGAAGCATCCGGCGCTTTCTTAGGCAACGATGCGGGAGCCGCCCTGCAAGCTGGCAAAGACAGTATGAATGCTATTGCCGCCCGTAGTTGCGAAAATTATGTATCGTACTGGTGGAGCCAGCTCAGCACCTGTAATTATAGTGCTGTCGATTCTTTGTGGCTCATCCCTAAGCTCATACAAATATGCAAGGAGGGAGCAGACTCCACCCACCCTTTCGGCGCCAGCAGCATTGGACCTAAAAGCAATAACGACTATCCATACCGCAGCTTTGATGAATTGATTACCTATTACAACAGCAGCATCGGCAAGCCTACTGACGGAGCCTGCAACGCATTTTTAATAGACAATCCTGTGCCTTACAGCAAGCCTATTGCGCTAGTGGATCAACCCTGGTACAGTCGCCCTGATGATGCTACCTGCGACAGGATCGCCAGTCTGCGTACACAATACAATGCCTCTTCCGGCTACAGCAGCTTCAGCGACTTTTTACAGCAGAAATTCAATACTATCATCAGTGATGCCGACCTCAACAGGCTCGACAGTCTTTGCAATGGAACCTTTGGCTGCAAGTTTACCACCAAACCCATAACAATACCTCCTGCACTGCAGCCCGCTACCGGTGAGGGGGTATGTGTAGACTGCAACCAGGTAAACACTATATACAACGCGTTCAAAACAACTTTCCCGGGCAGCATACCTACTTACCAGGAAGTTGATGAGCAGCAACAGAAAACCAACCAACTGTTCAAAAACTATATGAACAGCAAGCTGGGCTTTAGCAAAACGGCGCTGGAGTATTTGCAGTTTTTGGATACGTGTGGCGCAAGCTTTGCGTGTGATAGTTTGCAGGCTTTGGTGAAACGATATAATAAGGATGTGAATCCGTATAGATTCCGATCGTTTGCGCAATCTAACGCACTTACTCCTGTATATCATGAAGACTTAAACCAGATTACCGAAGATGGCGCTTTGCAATGGCCACAGGCAATCCGGGATACCACTGGCAGGGACTGGGTGTATTTTCAAAATCAGGTGATCAGCCCGGCTAAATTTTGTTTTCAAAATGGGTACTCAATAGAATGGAAATTTAAATCACTGAAAGAGGTATTGCTACCTGTTGACGATGTTTTTTATTATCAGGATGAAAACGCATATTTCGCTCTTTCAAGAGCAGAAACAGGAGGAACAACCGGTGTCTTTTTAAAGATAATTAAGGGCAAATCTGCTGATAATAGCAGCCGCGTTGATCTTTTTGTAGGAAATGTTTTGCTGGATAGCGACCCAGATGCTATTTATAAAAACTGGAACAAATTAAAATTAACGGTAACCGGTACCCACATAAAAATATTTTACAATGATGTTTTAAAGAAAGAAGTTGCAAGAACAACGGCTCCTCTTTTAAATGGCGGAGCATTCACTTTGGCTTTTCTGGACTACCAGGCTTCGGTTGATTGGATAAAAATGTATAATGCTTCGGGTAGTCTGGCGGTGTTTGAAGATTACAATGATCCTTCTACAAGAGCGGTTGTAGACCCTTCATTTTTGTGTCCGCAACCTGTGACTAATTGCCAGACTCCTTTTGTTACCTATTTCAATCAGCAGAAAGGTACTTCGCATACATATGGACAGATAGATTCAATCTATTTAAAGACCTGTGGAAGAAGCCTGGATATATGTGCAGATAAAGCCTTTATATACGATAGCTTACAGGCTTTACAGAACCGGTACAATATGGACATTAATCCTTTCCGTGTTCGTGCCATCTGCCAGTCTAATTCATTAACTCCTACTTTGTATCTTACCGATATCAGTGAGTCTGTAACCGACGGTACGCTTCATTGGCCCAAAGCTATACGCGATACTGCTACGGGTTATTTTGAATATTTTCAACATGCAGCGGGGACACAGTATTGTCTTAAAAATGGTTATGCCATTGAGTTTAAATTCAAATTTCTTAAAAATGATATAAGGGACAATGAGGAGTTTTTCTATTTAACGGATGCAAATGGAGGCTTGGTGTTGTACCGGCGAAAAGAAGGACCGGTAGAAAATCGGGGTATATTTTTAGCCGGTATTACGGCTATTGATTCAGTAACCCATCAAACAATTAATCTTAGTAATGAAAATACATTAATTAGTACTAATCCTGATTTGATTTTCCAGGAGTGGACTACAATTAAGTATGAGGTTACACCAGACTCATTTAGAGTGTATGCTAATGGGCTGCTTTTGAAACAGGTACCCAGAGGAGTAACAGTAGCTCAACTTAGAAATTGGTCAACTTTTACATATTCCTTTATGCACTTCCAGGGCGTTGTGGACTGGACGAAGGTATACGACGCTACTGGTAAAGAAGTTTTCTTTGACGATTATCTGCGTAATGATACGCGGCAGACAATCGATCCTTCGTTTACTTGTCCTCCGCCTGCAACAAGTTGTGAGACTTCGTTTACCAATTATTTCAACCAGCAAAAAGGAACCAGTTATACCTTTTCTCAAATAGACTCTTTATATTTTGCGAGGGGCATGACATTAAATGTTTGCAGACCGGCTGGATCTGGATATCGGGACAGTCTTGTCCAGTTAGTGGACAGCTTTTACGTCAATGCCAAACCTGGAAGAGTAACACATCAGTACGGAACTGGCGCTGGAAATCCTGTTTATACAAACCTGAGTGAACTGGTTCACGACGGCATTGTCTATTTGCCGGACAGCGTACGGGCAGTAGCCTCGAATTGGTATAATAATTATCAGTGGGATTTTAATCGCTACTGTACCCAAAATGGATACACGTTTGAGGCAAGGTTTAAGTTTTTGGAGAATGACTTGATGGGAGATGTTTTTTACCTTGGCTCCAGGAGTTTAGGTGCAACTTTTTTCCGCGGAGTTTCAAATGGGAAAGTCGGGTTTTATATGTTTAATCCCATATTGTATCAGTATGATGCCGGAACTCCTGAAGTTTACCCGGGGTATACGCTTATTGATACAAACGTGAACCTGATTTTGAACTGGATGGTCTTCAAGGTCCACGTTAAACCAGATTATGTAACACTCTATTACAACGGGAAACTCATTTGGGAGCATAGCCGTAATCCGGCAATAGCAATTGGCAATCATGCCAATTTTGGGTTGGGCTTGAGAGGAAGAAATGGAGCAATAGATTGGATACGAATAGGTGATGTTGATGATAACACTAAATACTTCGAAGACTTTAATGACATTGTTCGTACCGCTACAGTAGATCCGTCCTTTATTTGTGCGGGTGCAACAGATTGCCAGTTGGCTTTTAAAAACTATTATAACCTTAAACGCAGCACCAGCTATACGTATGCCCAGATAGATTCCATATACAGGAAAGCTGGCATTACTCTTGATGCCTGCGGTGAAATGCAGAGCGGCGCTCCCTCTTCCCTGCTGTTATGTGGCAAAAATGAACCTACCAATCCAACGCTCAGGTATGAAGACATTTACGATCCACCCTGTTCCGATAGCAGCATACTTGCCTATAACTCGGGTACAGAAATATACAACGCGTATAAAGATTCGCTCGATCAGAGCTTCAATAGCAAGTACGCAGCCAAATGCCTCGGTGCAGCTTCTATTGAATCGTTTACGGTACAGCATCCGGTGAGTGAGTATCACTACATGCTGTACTATTACGATCAGGCTGGCAACCTGGTGAAGACCGTGGCACCGGCAGGTGTAAATCCCAACCGCAACGCTACATGGCTCACACAGGTAGCTCAAAAAAGAAAATCGGGAGAAACACAAGTGCCAACTCATGCCATGCCGACCGTATACCGTTACAACAGCCTGAACCAGGTAGTGAGCCAGAAAACGCCCGACGCCGGCAAAAGCACCAACTGGTATGATCGGTTGGGACGACTGGCTGTATCGCAAAACGCCCAGCAATTGATCGACGGCAAATACAGCTACACGGTATATGACCACTTGGGCCGCATCACCGAAGTAGGGCAGAAACCGCAACCGAACGTTATGACGAATGCCATCAGTCAGAACCCCTCGTCTTTGTTCGACTGGATATATTTCAACAATGGCAGCAATACCTATGGCGCCGAAATGGTAACGCGCACTGTGTACGACGAGCCGAGCATTGATGCTACTCCTTGCATTGAGGAATTACGCTTTACCCAAAAGCCATATACCCTCCGCAACCGGGTGAGCTACACGCGTTATTTTGAAAAACCATCGTATGCCTATAATTCCGATTGGCAAAAGTATTTCATCACCGGGCTCAGCTATACCAGCGGTATCGACTACAGTTATGATATACATGGCAATGTAGACACCATGCGCAACCTGTATGGTGCGAATACCTACAGTCCTATGACCTACCACGGTAACAATGCCTGCAAAACCATTGCCTATCATTACGACCTCATCAGCGGCAAAGTAAACGAGGTGCACTACCAGCCGGGGCAGAACGACGAGTTCTACCACCGTTACGAGTACGATGCTGAAAACCGGTTGACCAATGTGTATACCACAGATAACAAAGCCTTCCTTTATCAGCAGTTGCTGGAAGAACGCGAAGCCCAATACACCTACTACAAACATGGACCATTGGCGCGTACGATTTTAGGGCAGCAGCAGGTGCAGGGCCTCGACTACAGTTACAACCTGCAGGGATGGCTGAAAGGCATCAACGGCAATACCAAAGGAACACCCCAGTTCGATCCGGGCGAAGATGGCAAGCCTGGATCACTCAATCAATATATAGCAGAAGATGTATATGGCACCACGTTGCGGTATTTTACCGGCGATTACACCGCCATTAACAGCAGTGCACCCAATCCTTTCCCTGCTTATGAACATAAGCTGGAAGCCGGCACTTACAAGCCGCTGTACAACGGCAACATCAGTGCCACAACCACCAGCCTGGGTAGTTATTTTACTTACCTGTACAATTATCGTTACGACCAGCTCAACCGTTTGGTAGACATGGATACTTACCGTGGATTTAATGCTACTACCAACAGTTGGAGTGGAATGGATGGCGTATTTTACCACAGGGAGCACTATACCTACGATGCCAACGGCAATATACTGAGGGCGAGCCGCAATGGC
>JBQCFW010000012.1:0-54328 GCA_051958655.1 Agriterribacter sp.
GTAAGTGATAAGTGATAAGTGGGCAGCAGCAAGAAGTATTTAGGCTGAAAATATAATTTGATGAAGCTGGTCGCTCATAGCTGACGGCTGATAGCTGACCGCTATTGCTCCACCGGTATTTTCAGCACAATCACCGAATAATTCTTATACAACTGCAGATGCAGGGTAGCGTTTATTTCCTGCTGCTTTGTTTTCATTTCATCCCGCTGCAGCATATTTGCCAGTTGCTGCATATCTGTGTCGGCATTATCAAACTGTATTGTATAAACGATGTTCAGCTTTTCCAGGCTGATGTAAATGCGGCAGTTTTGCGCGCCACCCTGGATAACAGGTTGTATAATTTCTTTGAACAGCAAAAAAGCCTCGTGCCTTAGCTTCATATTCAATTCCAGCTTCTCAATCTTCTTGTCAATCAGCAGGTCTACCTGGGTTTTGTGCCTGTTTTTCAGTGCGTCTGTAAACTCCCGCACCCGCTCAATCGTTTTCTGCATATTGTCATTCTGCGGGTCAATGCTCCACAGCATGTCGTCGAGCGCGATGATCATGTTATGACTTTTGGAATGGATCTGTTCCAGGTATTCAATGGCCTTTTCAGGTTCCTTGTTCGCTTTAAGCTTGGCAATTTCGCTAAGTATATTAATGTTGTTGAGCGCTGTGTTAATGTCTTCGTGCAGGTTATTGGCAATGTTCGATCGCATACGCTGAATAGCCTCTTTCCTGTTCATTCTTTCTGTATCCAGCCAGTATATAATGCCCCCTGTAATTAACGCCAGGATGCAGTAAAACCACCATGCCCGCCAAAAGGGAGGATTGATCTTGATTTTCAGTTCCGTTACGTTTATGCTCGACATTCCGTCTGCCGTTTCCGCCTTTACCTTAAAAGTGTATTTGCCCGAAGGGAGATAGTTGTATACAGCCTGGTTGATATTCCTTGTTTTCCGCCATTCCTTGTCTATGCCCTCCAGCATATAATAATAATACAACTTACCCGCCTTGAAGTAGCTAAGCGATGAAAAGCCAATTACAATAGAGTTATCATCCGGCGATAGCTCCACCCTCCTCAACTGCTGCACCGAGTCAACCGAAACCGGCTCGTTATTAATGCTGATGTCTGTTATTACAACATTTGGCGGAGGAATATTTCCCCGGCTTTTTTCGGGGTTAAATACAAGAAAGTCATCTGTGGTTCCAAAAAACATTCTTCCGTCAGGCATATATGCAGATGCCGCCACATTAAAATTATCGTTGGCTATACCATCGGTTCTGTCGTAATAGGTAAAAAGCCTGCTGGCAAAATTCATCCTGCACAAACCATTCAACAAACTCATCCATACATACCCGTTCCGGTCTTTTTCAATACTAACGATCATGTCTGCCGGAAGCCCTTCTGATGAAGTAACATGCGTAATGACATTTGCTTTGGTGTTGTAAACGTTCAGTCCCCCGGTTCCAATCAACATAATACTGTCGTTGTATTCCAGCAGGCTGTTCGCGTCGTTGTTCAGGAGTCTTTTAGTAATGGGTCCGTCTGCGGTAATATGCTCCATCACACTATCGGTAGCCGGATCTATTTTAAATACGCCGTGGTTGCGTATGCCCACCCATATATATCCTTTCGAATCAACCAGCACCTTTTCCACTATGTGGTCAGGTATCCCGTCGATCTTTGTAAAACCGTCTTCAAATTTTTTTGTAGCCCTGGCTGCGGTCCATTTAAACAGTCCATAATAATGTGTGCCCAGCCATACATTATTAAACCTGTCTTCCGCCAGTTGGCGGATGGTAACGCCCCTGAATACGGGTGGTTCGTATTTACGAATGCTGTTGTTTTTCTGATCGTACAGCATTATAAAAGCAGGCTGGCCGGAAAGCCAGATTGTGTTGCTGTCGCTTTTCTTTAGCATAGCCCATGCCGATAGATGGAAAACGCTGTCTGCACCACTTATGTTCAAAGGCACGGAGCGCAGCGAGCTGTCGTACATAAAAAAACCATCTTCCCAGCTTCCGGCCAATATATTTCCTGAATTGGTATTTGCAAACGACATCAGTCCCCCGTTACCTGGCATGTCCCTTTGCCGGTTGGTATGTTTAATGCTTTGAAAAAGCTGCCTGGCAGGACTGAAGCTATACAAACCATTGTTATTGGTAGCTACCCAAATGTTCTGTTCCCTGTCTTCATACAAGTCTGTGATCATGTCGTAGCTGATACCCTGATCGTTTACGTAGCCATTGTATACAAGCTGGAAATCATTTTCCTCTTCTATATATCTCGCAAATACGCCCGAACCCCTTATCCAGATGCTGCCATCTTTCTGCTGCAATATTCCCTCCGGCTCAATGTATTTTTTTATTTTGTTTTTGAGGTTATAGGAATGCAGCAGCATTTTGTTCGTTTTTGTATCATAGCAAAAAATAACGGGATCGCCCGATTGGGGCGGCCATTGCAAAAACCAGAGCCTTTTTTTATTGTCAACTTTATAAGTACCTAACCAGTCAAGGCTGCCATGTCGTTCAATTAATGGTTCCTGTTCCGTGTTGTGGTCTTTATAGCTAAGCGCTTTGGTGCGCTTGTTGTAAGCCGCTATTCCCTTGTCGCCTGCTATCCAGTATTTTCCCGCCGCAACATCTTCGGTTATGCTGGCTATTCTCCAGCCTTCGGGTATTTTAAAACGGTTAGCCGTAGCCGAAAACTCGTTCGTTTTTTTATTGTAGGTAAGTACCTCACCGTGCAGTATTGTGTATACCAGGCTGCTGTCGCTGAACTCAACCAGCCGCCGCGTATGTTTTAATAATATCTTGTCAGAAACGTTTAACCTCACTTCTTTGAAAGTAAATCGCCTGGTATTAAAAATGCCTATTTTACCATCGCCCAGCAGTACCCACAGGCGGTGCCGTTTATCAAGCAGTAGTTGAACAATGTAATTATCGGGCAGGCTGTTGGGCTGATCATTGCTCCTGCGGAAGGTAACGAACCTCGAACCGTCGAAGCGTTGCAGCCCATTAATAGTACCTATCCATATAAACCCCTGCTCGTCCTGCACCACCGAAGTAACATGGTAGCTGGAAAGCCCGTTTTTTACAGTATGATGGCTGAAAGCGTATTGTTTCGTATCCTGTGCAGTCAGGCAACAGGTAAACCACAGCATCAACAGCAGAAGAAGGTATTGTTTAGGCAACCGGGAAGTTTTAAATGATGTCAAATTTAGAGCATTCAGCCCTTTCGGGGAAACGATTTATCGAAAGGAGACGCCCGCCGGACCGCTATTAACCGAAGTTCCATCAGCTTATAATCGCACTAAACTACATTTCATTCAACCATTACTGCACTTCGTTCGGCTGGCACTTTAGCAGGCGCCGGTGCCGATGTAAAATTGCGCACTAAAAAAATAACAGTAGTATGAACATAAGTAAAACAGCAGGACGCAAAATACTTTTTGCCAATTTTCCTGCAGACGGGCATTTTAATCCTCTTACCGGGCTTGCAGTACATTTAAGGGAAGCCGGGCATGAGGTAAGGTGGTATACTTCCAACACTTTTACCACAAAACTGCAAAAATTAGGAATCGTACATTATCCCTTTAAAAAAGCGGTAGACGTTGCAGGTAACGATTTTGACGCAACTTTTCCCGGCAGAAAAAAATGCAGGACGCAGATAAGCAAGCTGAAGTTTGACATGATCCATGCTTTTATATTAAGAGGTCCGGAGTATTACGAAGACATCAAAGCAATACGGGAAGAATATCCGTTCGACATGGTAATAGCAGATTGCGCATTTCCGGGTGTTCCGTTTATAAAGGAACTGATGACGGTGCCGGTGTTGGCAATAGGAGTGCTGCCATTGAATGAAACATCGCGCGATCTGCCACCTGCAGGTCTGGGCATAGAACCTTCGTATACCTATTGGGGTAAAAGGAAGCAAGCCGTATTGCGCTGGGTAACCAATCGCTTTATTTTTGGCGAGCCCAACAAAGTAATGCGCAAAACGCTTGCAGCACATGGCATAGACGATGGCGGGTACAATGTGTTTGAATTGCTGATAAAAAAATCGGATATGCTGTTGCAAAGTGGTACGCCGGGCTTTGAATACTACCGGAGCGATTTAAGCGGAAACATAAAGTTCATCGGCGCGCTGTTGCCACATACTGCGCCCAGGCAGCAACGCGGCTGGTATAACGAAAAACTAAAGCATTATTCCAAGGTGGTGCTGGTTACGCAGGGAACGGTTGAAAAAGATATTAATAAGCTGCTGGTACCCACGCTGGAAGCATTTAAAAACAGCGACACACTTGTAATAGCTACCACCGGTGGAACAGATACGGCAATATTGAAACAGCGATACCCGCAGGACAATTTTATTATAGAAGATTATATTCCCTTTAATGATGTAATGCCCTATGCCAGCGTATACATTACCAATGGAGGTTATGGGGGAGTGATGCTGGGCATTCAAAATAAATTGCCGATGGTAGTAGCGGGAGTACACGAAGGCAAGAATGAAATATGCGCGCGGGTGGGCTACTTTAAACTAGGTGTTAATCTGAAAACCGAAAAGCCAACTCCCGACCAGGTAAAACAGGCGGTGGCAAAAATTGCAGAAAGCAACGAATACAAGCAGAATGTAACCAGGCTGGCAGCGGAATTTATGGAGTATGATCCCAACGAACTATGCGCCCGCTATGTGGAAACAATACTGCCAACGGCAAAGGAAAAAATGCCGATGCTGAAACAGCAGCCTGCTTTGGTATAGCAGATGTTATAGCCAGTTCATTCAGCATTTCAAACAATTCATTCAACAAGCAATTTTACTAACGGCAGTCACAAACGAAATTTGCGACGCCAAAATCAAATAAAATGTACCACAATAAAAAGAGCCTGTCTGGTAATATAAACATTGCAAACAGGTTACGCAAGGTGGCCGCAGCAGCGGCGGTTTTTGCACTGACAATTACGGTGCTCTCTTTTACCATCAGGCATGCTGCTGACGACTTTTTGCAACAGCTGGGTATTTTGAAACCTGATGCTGACGAAAAAATTACCAATAGTATGTTAGGCGGTTACCTGGATGCATATGGCTTAAAGAATGCCAAAAATATTGCACTCGGAAATCGTACGGCTGTTACAAAAGATTTGCTCAGCTATTCAAAAAAATATATAGCCGGCGAAGCATTTAAGAAAGAATATGCGCAGCTGAAAGAACAAAACAAACCCGAAGCGTCGAAGTTTGAAACCCCCGAACAAATGCGTGCAAATATGATTAAAAATGCAAAACAGGGTGTGGAGCAAACAGAAGAAAGTTTGAAAAAAGCAGCGCCCGAGTTTAAACCGATTTTTGAAGAAGCATTAAAAGCGGCAAAGCAAAACCTGAAGGATGCGCAGGATCCGGAAAATAAATATATAAAGAGCTATGCAAAGAACTACGACGCCATGCTCGCCAGTATGAAACAGTCGGACGAAGCCCGGCTTGCAGAATGGGAAAAAGAATATCCCACCGATCACATGCAGTTTATTAAACGCAGGTTGCAGCAGTTTCTCGACGAAACAAGCGATATCGATTACAAAGCACAGTTAGTAGAAAAACAAGGCATGAAATATTTTGTAAACCCGGCTTATGAGAGAAAAGGCAACAGGTGGAAGATGGCTTTCCGTGCAGGTAAGGAAGTGGTAGAGCCGGCAAGAATTTTCGTACAGGAATGGATAAACGAAATAAAATAAAGGTTTAGGATAAAGGATAGGCTTTCATGTGCATTTTTAATCCGTGCTGCTACAAAACATCAAAAACAAAAACGCTGTGATTAACAGCGTTTTTTGTTTTATAAGCGGTGGGCTATCAGCATTCAGCATTCAGCTATCAGTGTTCAGCAATCTCAAATCTCAAATCATAAATCACTTCCCGTGTTTGCCGTACTCTATATTAATATCCAGCTTTCCCTTCCATGGCGGTGCTGGTTTGTTAAGCGCCCAGCAAATGCTGTTGAACACAAGTCGTTGAAAAGATTCTACTCTAAAGTCTTCAGGATGTCCCATCGTTGTCATGAATGATCTTCCGCCAGCCGGTGTTTTCCACGTCCAGGCAACTGGATTTTCAATCGCTTCTTTATCGGGATTTACGCTTTTACCCATTAGCAGCCAGGTGGCGCTTTTTTCGGGATAATCGGGCAACACCCTGTATAACCACGAACGCACATGAAAGGATGATGCTACACCTTTTAATATCGGGTTTTTGGCGGCGGCAGGAATAACGGTAACATCGGTGGAGCTTTCATGTCCGTAATGAGTATGTTTAGCCTTTCCACCCCAACCCGGAGGCGCGCCAAAAGCACGTTCCGCAAAGGCATTCCATTTTTCAAGCGGATCGCCGGCCGGATAATGAAAGCTGTGTGTGGTCGTTCTGAAGCCAATAACCGGTTTGCCGGAGTTCAGATATTTTTCAATATGCGCCAACTGGTCGGCAGGCAGTAATCGCCAGCGCAGGTAAAACACCGCCAGGTCGGCAGAATCCAGCGCTTCCAGTCCGGGTATATTTTTTTCAGATTCATGATCGGGGTAGGAGGTGAGCACACGGGTACGCATACCGTAATTCTTTTCCAGCTCGGCAGCAATTACCGGCATTGTAAGCTCGCTGCCATATTCATGATCGCCCGTAACAAAAACCACATACGGCTTTTTATTCTTTTGAGCGTGCAGGTTAAATGCAAACAGTAAGCAGCAAAAAACAAAGAGGGAAACAACTTTTTTAAAATGCATAATGCTGGTATTTCACAGCAATTTAGGAAATAAGTGGTAAGTGGTAGGTGGTAAGAAGGCAGGAGCAATAAGATCCAGGAAGCAAGAACCAAGAACAAAAACAAGAACCAACACCCAAAACCCAAAACAAAAAAAACGAAACCTACTTCGCTGATAGCTTACCAGCTTAACCGTAACAACGCTTTGAGAATGAAATTATCTTCCACAAAGGGTTGTTCTACAGACTTGTATTCGCGCACATCTTTTTTAAAGGAGCTAACATGAAAACCTGCATCCAGGTTTTGGTGAATGGCAATACAAAACAGTATCAATGCTGTTGTTACAAGGATTCTGTATGTGCGAACCGACTTTTTCATTTTTAAGAATGGTGATTGTCATTTACCTGGCCGCCGTAGCCTCAATTTCCAGCAATAGCGAAGGATAAGCCAAGGCCCTCACTTCTGTTAATGTGCTGGAAGGAACGCCGTTGAATTTTTTTAGCCGGCTCAGTACGGCGCCGTATTCGCAGAAAAAATCATCGATGGAAGTGGTATAAAAATTTAGTCGTACCACATCTGAAAGCGTATAACCTGCCTGGCGCAATATCCTTTCAAGGTTGTCGAACGATTCATGTATCTGGCGGTTCATGCTGCCGCCCGACGGATTGCCGTTTACCTGGCCCGAGCAGTATAACGTGGATGCAAACCCCGGCACCTGTGCATTTCCCAACCTGTCCTGCCATGCCCAGGGATTGATTACTGTCTTCTTTACCGGGGTAATAAACGTTTCCATTATTGGTATTTTTATTTTTTGTCTTTTTTGTTTCCTGGATCTTAGTTAATTGGATCTTTTTTCGTTGCGCAAAATTGTCGCGCCTAACGGCCACGATCAAGTTATCTTGTTATGAATTGTCAAAATAAACTACTGAACCGTGTGTCATGGTGCTGACAACGGTTGTTTAACCGGCGTTGCATAGCAGTATTCCTGTTCATTCTTTTTCTCATAAAGCAAAAGGATAACCGAAAAGTTACCCTGATCCGATACATCTCCGGTAAAGAAAACTTATATTGAAGCACCATTCAAAACAAACAGTTTCAATGAAAAAGCTTATTCCCCTTCTACTTGCTGGTATGCTTTGCTGCTCCATTGGCTATGCACAAACCGAACTGTGCCAGGGCGCCTATTTTACAGAACAACAAGGGCGTGAGTTCCTGGAGCAACACGTGCCTGCCAGTCTCGAACAATGGAAAAAACGTTCGGAACTAATAAAAGCGCATTTAAAAGAAGGAATGGAACTGCAGCCCGCCAGGCTGCCCGTTGGGTTACTGTCGGCTCCCGTAATTCACAGCCGGAAAGTGATGGATGGATACACCGTGGAAAATGTATTTTTTGAGAGCCTGCCCGGGTTTTATGTAACAGGCAACCTGTACAAGCCCATTCGCAAAGAAAAATCATATGCCGGTATTCTTTGTCCGCACGGGCACGGCAATAATCCCGAAGGCCGCTTCAGGGAGCAAACCCAGAAGCGTTGCGCCATGCTGGCGCGTATGGGGGCTGTTGTGTTCGTTTGGGACATGATAGGACAGGGCGACTCAAAACAGGTAAGTCACAACCTGCCTAAAGGACTAAAATTGCAAACAATCAACAGTTCCAAAGCGCTCGATTTCTTATTGTCGGTTCCAGGCGTAGATCCTGAAAGAATAGGCATGACAGGCGAATCGGGCGGAGGTACGCAAACCTTTATGCTTACGGCGCTGGATAACCGCATTAAAGTGGCTGTTCCCTGTGTAATGGTTTCGGCGCATTTTTTTGGCGGCTGCAGTTGCGAAAGCGGTATGCCCGTACACAAGAAGGGCGAGTATCAAACCACCAATGCAGAAATAGCGGCGCTTATCGCTCCGCGCCCCATGCTGCTGATATCTGACGGTGACGACTGGACGAAAAACAATCCCGAAGTTGAATATCCTTTTATGCAAAAAGTGTATGGGTTGTATGGAAAAAAAGAGCAGGTGGAACTTGTACATCTTGCCGACGAAAAGCATGATTACGGTCCTTCTAAGAGAAAGGCGATGTACGTTTTTATGGCAAAACAATTAAAGCTTGATCTGGCAAAAGCAAAAAACAAAAAGGGCGAAATAGATGAAACCCCTGCAAAAGTGCTGGAACAAAATGAGTTGGAAGTGTATAATACAGCGCACCCGCGTCCGGCCAATGCTGTTAATGGCGATGAGGCTGTTACCAACCTGCTGAACGGAATATAAAACAGGCGGACAATTATCCGCCTGTTACTTATATTGGCCTATCACAAACCGCAACGCAGGTAGCCTCGCCAACTTTATGCTCTTTTCCGGCCGGCCAGCAATACCACCACGCCTGCTACCAGCGTAATACCCCCGGCATATACCGGCCATCCTACACTTTTCTTTTCTTTCTTGTCAATTTCAATTGGTCCCAGGTCCACAACATTTTTTTCTTGTGTAAAACTAAAACCCCTGAAGATGAGCATCAGTATACCGGCAACAATCAAAATAATACCTAAAGCTTTCATAAAAATTACTTTTTGATGAATGAAGGGATGATTGCCAGAAATATTCAAATAGCTTGCCATCCAATGGCATTGCAATAAGGCCGTTACCGGCCAAATATTGTGGAAATTAACACACCAAGGGAGGAATTTTTGTATCAATCGAGGTGTTACTGTTAGTGATCTACTGCCGGTTAAAGTTCAGATACGGCATGAAAGCAGTATGAAACTTGCCACAGGCATTCATCTGCGGTTCAATAACTGTTCATTAAAAATCTACTTCGTATAATTTTTTTAATTGCCGCTCATTCACACTTGCCGGAAGACTTCTGAAAAGCATATTGCGCAGGTATATCAAAAACGAATTGTCAAGCTGCGCTGCTCAATGTATGAAGGGTAACTCCATACATCTCCCTTGACTTACTCCACTCAACTTACTTAACCACTTCATCAACCAACTAAATTCATCAAAACGATGAGAAATAAACCGTCAACGACTCTGCCTGTATATCGCTATGCAAAAAGTACTGATCCTTTTGTTCGGAGCTGCAATCGTTGCGTGCAATGCCACCCGCACCAATATACCCGGCAACGCCGCACAAAAAAACATTGAAATACTTGGTCCCGGAGGCGGTGGCGCCACGTTCATTCCCACCTTTTCGTGGAGCAATGCAGAACAGTTTCTTATCCGCTGCGACATGACGGGATCTTATCTCACTCAAAACGGAGGCGCGTCTTACCGGCAGATCAACATGGCAAACGGCGCTTCAGGTTATGCTTTCGACAGGAGAGATTCCAATATTATTTATATGGGTTCGGCTACGCTGAACCGTTCTACCGACGGTGGTGAAACATGGCAGGTCATTTTTCCTGCGACAGAAGAGATAGCTGGCGAAGTGTATAGCGGCGATCATGCCAGCTATCGCGTTCACGTAAAAAACGGATCGCTGTACGATACCAGCAGCGGCCACATCAGCAATATACGGGTTGATGCCAACGCTATCGGGGGATTGTACTTTAACATGGGACGTTTCTTTTTTCATTCTCCCGACAATGGAAAAACATGGAAGAAGGAAGATTGCAAAGAACGCATTGATTATATATACGCCGGACAAGGCGCCGCAAACGAAGTATTGATCTTTACAACGAATGCATTGTACCGGTTCGATAAAAATACGGGCGAAATGCGCCTGAAGGAGTATGCTGTTGCAATGCAACCTTCGTTTTCGTTTACCGGCGGCATAAAAAAAGGAAACGGCAGCATGATCTTGTATGCCATACATCACGATCAAAAGCAGGAAGTAAAAGCCGAATTCGGTTATAGTGAGATATGGATTTCGGAAGATAAAGGAAACACCTGGCAGCGCATATCCGACACGGTTATTAACAACAAAGCTACAGGCATCAACCCAAGCTATTCTATGATAGCCTGCGCTGAGGAGGACGCGGCAAACGTATACGTGGTAACCAACCGTTACCAGGAAAAAAAAGACAGCACTTTGTTGTACTGGTATGGGGCGTTAAAAAGCAATGATGCCGGTGCAAGCTGGAACTGGTGCTGGAAAGGCGGTGGCGGATCGGGCACATACGGTGTTAAAGATGGCGTTGATGCCGCGAATCTTTCAGACGCCTGGGTGAAGCAGGCATTTGGCGGGGAGTATATCCGTTTAATGGATGTGGGCGTTTTCCCGGCAGATGGAAATACGGCCATTGTTACCGATTGGTACAGGACCATGAAAACCACAGATGGTGGTAAAACCTGGCAGCAGATTTACAGTAATCCACAACCCGGAGGCAGTTTCGGAAGTAGAGGCTTAGAGGTAACTACGGCGTATGGTGTGCATTTCGATCCTTTCGACAGTAACCATATAGCAATTAGTTATACCGATATTGGGTATCATCATTCCTACGATCGTGGTACAACCTGGACACGGTCTGTAGAAGGCGTGCCAGTTGAATGGGTGAACACCTGCTACTGGGTGGTGTTCGATCCCGCAGTTAAAAACAAAATGTGGTCCGCATGGTCGGGTATGCATGACTTTCCCCGCGGCAAAATGACCCGCGACCCGCTGTGGAAGCAAAAAGCAAGAGGCGGCATTTGTATGTCGGAAGATGGTGGTAAAACCTGGAAGCCGGTGTACAACGGAATGGGGATGGATGCACCCACCACCTGCATTGTGCTCGACAGCAGCACGCCGCCGGGTAACAGTACTTTGTATGCAGCGTTATATAACAAAGGGGTGTTTAAATCTACCGATGACTGTAAAAGCTGGACGTTGAAAAATAATGGCATTGAAGATAATACCTGTGCGTTTGAACTTACATTATCGCCTACCCACGATCTGTTCTTAACCGTATCTGCAACACCACAACATAAGAACGGGAAAAGAGGACGTGATTTTTATTCCGGTGCCGTATACAAGTCTTCCGACGGGGCAACCACCTGGACAAAACTACAAATAAGCAACGGCTGGCTGTTTCCGAATGGCATTGAATGCGATCCGTTCAATCCAAACAGGATATATCTCGGATGCTGGGCCGATATTGACCTGAGTGATCTTGTTGGCGGCGAAGTGGCAAGAACAACCGGCGGCAATGAAAAGCTGAAAATGCCGGGCGGTGTTTTTATGTCTGATGATGGCGGTAAAACATGGTCTTCCGTATTCGACGATAAGCAATATGTATACGATGTGGTAGCAGATGCGCGCATTCCGGGGCGGCTCTATCTCAACACATTTAATAAAGCGGCCTACCGGAGCGACGACAACGGTAAAACCTGGAAGAAGATCAAAGGCTATGACTTTCACTGGGGCCAGCGGCCGGTTATCGATCCCTATAATACCGACAGGCTATACCTCACCACCTTTGGTTCGAGCGTTTGGTGGGGACCGCCCGAAACGGAATAAAAATATCGATCTCAAAAATACTACACATGAGCATTACTGTTAAACTAATAACCTGCTGCATCCGCATCGTATGGTGGATGACAGGTTGTAGCGATGGCGCACAACATCACGCAAACGATCAAACGATCTCTTCAAAAAATCCTAATGGGCGAAATGATAGCTGGGGATACGCCGGTTATGGCGGAGGTGGTGCCATGTTTTATCCAGCGATTAGTCCGTTCAATGCAAACTTTGTATTGGTAGCCTGCGATATGACAGGCTCGTTTGTAACCTACGATGGTGGAAACTCCTGGCGGATGTTCAACCTTCGCGGCCCGGTCCATTTTTTTACATTCGATCCCTCAGATTCCAATACCGTATATGCCAACTCCATAGCGTTGTTTAAAAGTACCGATAAAGGAGCAACATGGAATGTGCTTTACCCGGCGGCTTCAGATATTACCGCCGTTATTTCCAAAGGCGATCATGCCAATGAAATCATCGTAACAAAAGACAGCAGTGTGCGGCACGTGCAGGCCTTTGCCGTAGATCCTTCCGATTCAAAAAAGCTGTATGCCGTTATTGCTATCAATCAAAAAAATGCATTTTATACTTCAACTGATGGTGGCAATGGCTGGAAAAAAGAAACGGATATAACGGAGGCTGTCAGAAATATTTTTATAGTTCCGTCCTCACCTAAGCATAACCGTATTGTTTACCTTGCCACCACCAGTGGCATATTAACCAATGAAGGCGGCGAATGGAAATTGAATAAAGCTCCTGACGGCGTAAAAAAACTGACTACCTATACCGGCGGGTACGACAGCGCACAGCAAAAATTCATCGTGTATGCCATTGCAGGATTATCGTACTTCAATCCGGATGGCGATCAATCTGGAATTTATTTTACAGCAGATGGTGGGAAAACCTGGGACAACCGGCAGCAGGGCATCGTTCAGCAACAGTCGGCGGGTTCCGGTATGCCAGAGTGGCGAACCGTAGCAACAAGCGCGTTGCATCCCGCTATTGTATATGTGTCTTACAATGGCTTTACGCAGGGAGATACCAGCTGCATTGGCGTTGCCAAAAGCGAAGATTATGGAAAAACATGGTCGCTGGTATGGAAAGATCGTTTAGCCAATGGCGATAGCAAGGTGTCTTCCAATTTTACCGGCGGCTGGCTGGATGAGAGGTTTGGACCATCCTGGGGAGAAAATCCGTTTTCTATTGGTGTATCGCCTGTAAACCCGAACGTGTGCTATGCAACAGATTTCGGCAGAACCGTTATCTCAAACGATGGTGGCAAAACATGGAAGCAGGCATATACACGCAAAGAAGGTTCAGGCTGGGCTTCGCGCGGACTGGAGGTAACAACGAGCTATGCCGTTGAAACAGACCCCTTTGATTCCAGTCATGTGTTTATTTGCAATACAGATATCGGCTTAATGGAAAGCACCGATGGAGCGCGTAGTTGGAAGAGCGCCACGAAGAACAATGGCGTTCCGCGGCAGTGGATCAACAGCACCTATTGGTTAACGTTTGATCCGGAAGTGAAAGGAAAAGCATGGGCTGCGATGAGTGCTAATCATGATCTGCCACGTCCTAAAATGTGGCGAAGAACGGGAGTAGCAGGTTACAAGGGCGGCATACTTGCTACAACCGACGCCGGTAAAACCTGGATGCCCGTAAGCACCGCTATCGGAGAAGCTGCGTTTACTTACGTGCTGATCGACCCTTCCAGCAACAAAGCGTCACGCACGTTGTATGCTTGCGCGTTTGGAAAAGGCGTATACAAATCGGTTGATGGAGGTAAAACCTGGCAACAAAAAAATAATGGATTAGAAGGAAATGAACCTTTTGCATGGCGGTTGGTGCGCAGGGAAATCGACGGCATTTTGTTTTTGATAGTGAGCAGGCGAAGCGAAAAAGGAGAGATTGGTACAGAAGGTGATGGCGCTTTGTATCGTTCGGCTAACGGAGGCGAAAGCTGGACAAAAATGATATTACCCCAAGGCACAAACGCTCCTACAAGTATAGTAGCTGATGCAGGGTCGCCGCAAAGATTATTACTTTCTGCATGGGGCAGGGTAAACGACGGCGCTTTTTCTGCCGATACGGGCGGTGGTATCTTTATATCTAACGATGATGGACACTCGTGGAAGCAGGTGATGCAGAAAGACCAGCATATACACGACATTACTTTCGACAAACGAAGTAATACCTTTTATGCCTGTGGCTTTAACAGCAGCGCCTATCGGTCAACAGACCAAGGCGAAACCTGGCAGCGCCTGAAAGGATACAATTTTAAATGGGGTAAACGCGTGGAACCCGATCCCGTTCATGCCGGGAAAGTGTACATCGTAACCTTTGGTGGCGGTATTTGGTATGGTCCTGCACAAGGCGATACTGCTGCTGTAGAAGACATTGTTACGCCTGTGCTTTCTTACCGGTAGTTTTTAAAATTTATTATTCATTTTTGTTTTCTAAAAAAATAGCTCAATCGGTTGCGTTAAAAAATTATTTAGCATTGACGGGATATTATTATAATTTTAAGAGTGTCTTCCTGATTCAAACAAATGCTATTGATTTAACGTTGTGAGTAATATTTTAATCCACTCGGAGTATGAAAAAGAGTTGCTCTCGCAGATACGCGAAGGTGATGTGAAAGCATTTGAGTATATCTACAATAATTATAGCGCAAAACTTTACGGAAGTATTATTAAAATTGTAAAATCGGCAATAGTGGCTGAAGAGCTGTTGCAGGAAACCTTTCAGCGCATTTGGGAACACAGGACTACCATTGATATCAACCGGTCGTTTAAATCGTATGTATTTACCATTGCCCGGAACCTTGTGTACGATTATTTTAATAAAACTTCCCGGCAAAAGCTTTTGGAGCGTTACCTGCAGTCGAAAGAAGAAAGCGCAGTTGCAAAATTCAGTCATCAACTGGAAGAAAAAGAATCGGAGCGGCTGCTGGAAAATGCTGTTCATCAGTTGCCGCCACAGCGGAAGCTGGTGTATACACTTTGTAAGATAGAAGGCAGGAGTTATGAAGATGTAAGCAAAACGCTTGGCATTTCTGTGTCCACCATCAGCGATCATATTGTAAAGGCTACCAAAAGTATAAAGGCTTATTATTTATCCCGCGCATTGTTGTGTATTTCAGTTTTTCTCGCCGATATAATTTGAGTGTTTTTGCACTGTCTCCCGCTATGTTATGGTTTATGGGCAGTTCGTTGCGGGAGGGTTTTATGAGCCTCACTCTCTTGGTTCGCATCACGTCGCAAAGCCATCTCCGTTATCGTCATGGCGGGCCAGCGGGCGAAGCCATCTTTCGCGTCAATCAACGGCTTCCCACACACGAGGACTGCTTCTCCCGCCGTAAAATGTATTAAGGTATAACCCGCCGCTGGCGGGATCGCAGTGACGGCGCGGGGTTTATGTTTTATATGCTGTAAGCCAGACGAAGAGCTTTATAAGTTCAACTTTAATACTATCGCAAAGTCATCAACCCGTTACCGTCATGGCGAGCCAGCGGCGAAGCCATCTTCCACGTCAATCTTACCTAAGTAAAAAAATTGCATTAAATTAGTTGTCAAAGCTAACACTATGACCAAAGGCGGCTACGTCTATATCATCACCAACAAAGCGTTCACAGTACTGTATACTGGTGTTACTTCTAATTTGAGAGCGAGAACATTGCAACACAAAGAAAAATTTTATCCGGACTCTTTTACGGCAAGATATAACTGCTGCATATTGGTGTATTACCAATTTTTCCCGACAATAATGGAAGCTATCGAAGAAGAGAAGCGAATTAAGGGAGGGAACCGGAAGCAAAAAATCAGACTGATTACCGAAATGAATGGTGAATGGAAAGATCTGTGGCTGGAAATCAAGGAATGGTAACGGCTTCTCACACACGAGGGCTGCTTCTCCCGCCGTAAAGTGCGTTCAGGTATAACCCGCCGCTGGCGGGATCGCAGTGACGGCGTGGGGTTTATGTTTTATATGCTGCAAGCCAGGCGAAGAGCGGTATATGTTCAACTTTAATACTATCGCAAAGTCATCAACCCGTTACCGTCATGGCGGGCCAGCGGCGAAGCCATCTTTCGCGTCAATCAACGGCTTCTCACACACGAGGACTGCTTCTCCCGCCGTAAAATGCGTTCGGATGTAACCCGCCGCTGGCGGGATCGCAGAGACGGCGCGGGGTTTATGTTTTATATGCTGTAAGCCAGGCGAAGAGCTTTATAAGTTCAACTTTAATACTATCGCAAAGCTATCATCTCGTTACCGTCATGGCGGGCCGGCGGCGAAGCCATCTTTCGCACTAATCAACGGTCTTTGGCGGAGTCATCTTCCCCACCGAAAAAAAAGTTTACACACAAGCAGAGGAAAGCGCCGGCTTTACCGTATTACTATACAAAGCAGCAATTTTGAAGCATCAACAAGACATAACAGCGTTGTTCCGGAAATACCTTGCCAACCAGTGCTCGCCGGAAGAAACACTTGAGCTGATAGACTTTATCCGTTCCGGAGAAAACCCGGAACTTGTACGATCAATGCTGGATCAATCGCTCAATCACGAAGCTGTTGACCACCTGTTGTACAAAGCACAGACTGACCGGATATTCGCAAAGCTCGATCTGTCGGATAACGGTGAACAATACCCTGCGTTTAAAAAATCCAGCAAACCATTATACCTTAAAATAGCGGCCGCGATTGCCATTGTGTTGACGGGGGCCGCCTTTTTTTATTTTTTCAAGCCCACTTCCACGAGCAGCAATTTAACAGTAGCCACTGTGCAGGATGTTTTGCCGGGAGGCAACAAAGCAACCCTTGTACTGTCGGATGGACAACAGGTGGAGCTTAACAATCAGCAGGTAGGCAATATAGCCGAAGATGCCGGCGCTATCATCAGCAAATCGGCAGACGGGCAACTGGCTTACCAAACATCGGGCAACAATGCATTGAAAGGATTTAATACAGTAAAAACACCCAGGGGCGGACAGTACCAGGTAATTTTACCTGATGGATCTAAAGTGTGGTTAAACGCAGCTTCGTCGGTTACTTATCCTGCAGTATTCAACCAGGAAGAGCGGCGTGTAACGCTAACAGGAGAGGGTTACTTTGAGATAAACACGATCGTAAGGAATCATAAAAAAGTTCCGTTTATTGTTGAAACAGGCAAGCAAAAAATAGAAGTGCTTGGCACGCGTTTCAACGTAAATGCTTACGATGATGAAACCGGTATTAAAACGACATTGATAGAAGGAAAAGTGAAAGTGGTTACTGAAAATGAAACAGTAATTCTCAAACCCAGCCAGGAATTTAACCTACGCGCCGAAGGCATTTCTACAAAAAAAGTAGACGTAGAACCTTCTATCGACTGGAAGAATGGTGATTTCATTTTTGCAGATGAAAGCATTAAAAGCATTATGCCCAAAATTGCCCGATGGTACAATGTTGAACTGGTATACGACAGCGATATTCCCAACGAAAGTTTAAGCGGGCAAATATCGCGCAGCAGAAATCTTTCAGAAGTATTAAGGATGCTGGAGCTATCGGGCGATACTAAGTTCAGGATTGAAAACGGTGCGGTGCACATTTCTCATCACAAAAAATAGAACAATTCTTTTATCAAACCAAAACTAAAGCAATGAAAACATACAATCCAACCTGACCATCATACAACGGGACGCTCAAAAAAATACCGGAAATGCCTGCCAGCACCCCCGGTTACGTATTTGGGTAAGTCATAACCCGATTATTGCGCAATCCAATTAATCATTCACCCAAACTTCACAAAAGTATGCAATTTGATACTTTAACAGGCAATTCCTATGCCTGCTATCTGAAAGAAGTTACCAGCCTTCTTTCAAAGAGACTGCACGGCTTTTTTAAGACATTGCCTGTTTCAAAACTAATGATGCAGATGAAGCTTATTTCTTTCCTCCTGATCGTGGTCTGCCTTCAGGCAAGTGCTTCTGTTTCAGCGCAGAAGATCACACTGACTGAAAAGAGAGCTTCTATTCAAAAGGTACTTCGCGAAATCAGGAGGCAATGCGATTTTGATTTTATTGTAAACGCCCGCACACTTAAAGATGCCCAGCCTTTAACCATTACCGTAAGAGACATGCCTCTGGAAGAGGTGCTGCAGCTTGTTTTTGCCAACCAGCCGGTTGATTATGTGGTGGATAATAAAACCATCATTATCCGCGACCGTGTAAGTGACGGCGCAGCAACTGCTGCAAAGGAGGTGCAAAGAATAACAGGTATCATTACCAACGAAAAAGGTGAACCACTGTCGGGGGTAAGCGTAATTGAAAAAGGAACGCAGAATGGCGTGGTAACAAACGAAAACGGACGCTTTGTTATAACGGTAAAAGATCAAACTGCCGTACTCGAAATAACTTACGTAGGTTATAAAAGCAAAGAAGTAACTGCTTCATCATCCGAAATTAAAATTGTACTGGATTCAGACGATGCCAACCTGAGCGATATAGTGGTAGTGGGCTACGGCACGCAAAAGAAATCAGATCTTACAGGATCTGTAAGTTCTGTGAAAGGAGCGGACCTTACCAAATTACCTACCCAGCGCGTAGACCAGGCTTTGCAAGGACGGGCTGCCGGCGTAATGGTGCAAAATACAGATGGCGCTCCGGGAGGCAACGCTACCATCCGCGTGAGAGGTGGTAACTCTATTACCGGCGGCAACAATGCACTGGTTGTAGTAGATGGCATACAGGGAGTGAACATCAGCACTATCAATCCTAACGACATCGAATCGCTGGAAGTATTGAAAGATGCTTCGGCTACTGCTATTTATGGTGCCCGTGGCGCCAATGGTGTAATACTCATCACTACCAAAAGAGGCGTTTCAGGAAAACCTGTTTTCAATTATGGCTTCAGCATAGGCTCGCAAAAATTAAATCATAAACTCAGTTTGATGAATGCGGGTGACTATGCCCGTAAGGCGAACGACTGGGCAGCTACACAAAATGGTACGCCCAGCGCGCCCATCGAACCCATCATTCCTTTTACCAAAGAGCAGATAGCATCGCTGGATGCTAACGGCGGTACGGACTGGCAGGATGAAATTTACAGGAATGGATTGTTGCAGAACCACCAGTTGTCTATCAGCGGCGGTGGCGAAATGGCGCGTTACTTTGTGTCGGGCGGGTATATGAACCAGCAGGGCATTGTTCTCAACACAAAATATATAAGATACAACCTGCGCAGTAATCTCGACCTCAAGCTCAACCGCTGGCTCAGCGCCGGCGTTAATTTAAACGTAATAAAAGATAAAGGCAATGTGCCGCCCGTAGGCGAGGGTACACGCTTTGGTGATATTCTTGGGCAGGTGATCAATACCGTGGCCAGGTTCGATCCCATCACTCCTGTATACGATGCTTCGGGAAACTATAACTACAAAGCATTGAAGGGTGGCCCCGACGGTTCCAAGATATATGCCGACAACGATGTGTGGAATCCCATGGCAACCGCCCTAGAAACGAAAGCCGAAAGAAACAATATCATCAATGAAATAAGCACCTTTCTCGATTTTAAATTACTCACAGGCTTATCGCTCAGGATAACAGGAGCAGCCAGCATCAACTCCAATGACGATAAGCATTACTACGGTACCAAAACGCAGCCTGGTCGCGGGGTAAATGGTTTGGGCGACCTTGCCGAAAACAAATACGAATATTACCAGAACTCCAATATACTCACCTACACCAATACCTTCAACGACAAACACGCACTAACGGTAACGGGTGTTGCAGAACAGCAACTGATTGAGTCGAAAGGATCGTTTATTGCTGCACAGGGATTCTTCAGCGATGAAACGGGCATCAACGATTTGGGAGGCGCTTCGCAAATAAATGAACGTTACAACACTTTCGCCAAGCAAACCTTAAACTCTTTCCTCGGCAGGGTTAATTATGTGTTTGATGAAAAGTACATGATCACAGCCAGCTACAGGGCAGATGGTTCCTCGGTGTTTGGCGCCAATAACAAGTGGGGATATTTTCCGTCGGCTGCTGCTGCATGGAGAATAGCGGGAGAAAATTTTATGCAGGATTGGAAAGTGGTTTCTAACCTGAAATTGCGTGGAAGCTGGGGCAAAACAGGCAACCAGGCAATACAGCCGTATCAGACGCTGGCAACCGTCGCGTCTGGTTTCAACTATCCCTACGATGGCAATACCAATCCTAACATAGGTTTTGCGTTAGGGCGTGCAGCCAATCCAAACCTCAAATGGGAAACCACCTAACAGAGCAATATAGGGTTGGATATGGTATTTTTTAACGACCGCCTTACCGCAACGATAGATGTATACAAAAAAACAACGACTGATCTTTTGCTGAACAAGCAGGTAGAAGGTTATACCGGGTTTTCCACCATCCTTTCTAACGTAGGATCTATACAAAACAAAGGGCTTGAAATATCAGTTGGAGGTAAGCCGCTTGCAGGTGCCAACCTGAGATGGAACACTGCTGTAAATATTTCCTTCAACAGAAGCAAGGTATTAGCGTTGCTCGACGATCAGCCCCTGGCGATACGTACCAATACCGGCGGCGGTTACCAGATTTATGGCAGCGGATTTTCTGTAAAATATTTACAGGTAGGACAGCAGGTTGATCAGATGCGGGGATATGTAAACCTGGGCACCTGGAGCGAAGCAGAAAGAGCGCAGGCAAAAGCAATGGGGCAAGCTCCTGGCGAAGCCAAATGGAAAGACGTAAACGGCGATGGAAAAATTACCAGGGCGGCCGACGGCAACGAAGTGATCGGCAATGCCAGCCCGAAATTTATTTATGGCTGGAATAACAATATCAGTTATAAAAACTTTGACCTCACCTTCCTTATACAAGGCAGCTATGGCAATGATATTTTTAATGCTGTGCGCATTAAAACCGAAAATCCTGCGAACGGTTT
The DNA here is from genome assembly GCA_051958655.1 of Agriterribacter sp. Lineage (GTDB taxonomy): Bacteria > Bacteroidota > Bacteroidia > Chitinophagales > Chitinophagaceae > Agriterribacter. The sequence continues at coordinate 21,082 of JBQCFW010000012.1, forward strand.
AAGCACCAATTTGAACAACCGCTGGACGATTGATAACCAGAACACAAACGTGCCAGTTTTTTTAAGCTCCCGCGATCGCAATATGCTCGACCTGGGCACCAACCAAACATCCGGCATTGGTGTTGACCAGCGTTCCAGCAGGTGGGTTGAAGATGGTTCATACCTACGGATGAAAAACATAACGTTAACGTATACCTTACCAATGTCGGTGCTGAGTAAAATACGCATCAGCAGGCTGGCAGTGTATGCCACAGCCATCAACCTGTTTACCATAACAAAGTATACGGGTTACGATCCGGAAGTAAGTTCCTTTAATGCGGGAGGCGCAGGCGGATTGGGCATCGATCTCAGCAACTATCCTACAGCAAAGGCGTTGATGTTTGGCATCAATTTAACTTTTTAAACTGTTTTCAGTAACTGCCGGTGACGCGTAAGCGCCGGTTTAAAAAAGTAAGCAAATGAAAAAGTACAAAATATATTCATTGCAGTGCCTGGCGGTTTTGTTTTTGAATATCGCAGGCATTTCATGTCAGAAGCTGGATGAGAAGCCCGAAGGCATTTCCACTCCCGACAATTTTTACACTACTCCCGAGCAGTGCGAAGCAGCCTATACAGGCGCACTCAATGCCCTGTTTGTTACCTGGGGCGGCTACCAGAATATACCCGTATTTCCTGATGGGCAATACGAAGGCACCAGCCTTGATTTTGGCATTACATCTTTCAACGATCTGTGGTTATGGCATTATAAATCCATTGCCAATATCAATGCTGTTTTAAAAGCAGTAAAAGCAGGCAGCCTCGATGGCAATTCACAGGAAACAATCGACAACGTAGTGGCGCAAGGGCGGTTTTTACGGGCATTCAATTATTTTACTTTGGTAAGGTTGTACGGCAAAATTCCCTATATCACCGAAGATACTCCCGACCCGGTATCAACGCCGCTTACCGAAGCATCACGCCTTGAAATTGCCGCAGTATACGATTTGATAGAAGCAGACCTGCTGTTTGCTACAGAACATTTGGGCGATTACGACGGTGCTACTCCCGGAAAGCCTAACAAATGGATAGCAAAAGGGTACCTGGCAAAAGTATATTTAACAAGAGCTACCGCGCCGTTGAATCAAACAGAAAATTATGCAAAAGCCCGTGACGTGGCAGATGATGTAATTATGAACGGTCCCTACACATTGCTGCCAAGTTTTTTAGATGTGTTTAAAACATCCAACAACCGCAACATGGAGATCATGTATGCATTTTACAGCTCTCCACAAACACCGTATATGCCTGGCAACGTGTGGGCGCCGTCGGAGATGGACGGGTGGAGCAGTGGTCCTGTTAAAATATATTGGGCTACCAATATCTATCCAGAGCAACCACGAAAGCACAGTTACCTCCTGCTTGATTTCACTTCCAACATTTATGATCCTTCGGCCCCTATTATCAATTGGTCCGAATCGGCTGATGGTGTTCCATACATCGGCAAATACAATATACCCAACCTCAGCTATGAGCAGCAGGTGGGCGGGGGCGATGCAGGTATAGAAATGAAGTTGTTGCGCTTTGCAGATATTTTACTGATATATGCCGAAGCCGCCAATATGGCCAACGGCGGACCTACACAACTAGCGGTAGACCGGTTGAACATGATCATTGACAGAGCCAATGCTGGAACCGGCACCGAAGAAAGAGCAACAACGGCAATGAGCAAAGAAGCGTTTGACCAGAAAGTAATTGACGAACGCAGCTTTGAACTCTGTTTTGAAAACGACCGCTACTTTGATGTGCTGCGCAAGAGGATACTGGAAGAAGTGAACCTGCCCGACAATGCCCAGGGGTATGATGAAAATGATTACCTGTTGCCCATACCGGCACTGGATGCAAAAGCAATCGGGCAAAATCCGGGATACGAATAAACGGGGCGTTTATTATAAAAAAGGCTGCGTCTTGCAAAAGCCAGCCTTTTCTTCTCTTTTCGGTTAAGCTTTCCTGTAATAAAATGTAGGGGGTATTGTGTGGTGTTGAAAAATGCCCGGTAGCCGTATTGCTATGTCCATGAATAAAAAAATTAAGGTTGTAATATGATGAAAACGCAACAGGTAAAAGTATGGGTGAATGTTGCTGTTGCTTGCTGCATACAGATCATTGCCTGTAATACTCCCGTGGACGAAACCCAGGCATCTGCCAGAGAAAAGAAAGCTATTCGCGAGCTGAATGCCGGCGAAATAGAAACCGGTAGTAAAACCATTGCCATTGTTGATGTTACTATTATAGATGGCAACGGGGGAGCGCCGGTAGAAAACGGAACTGTAATAGTGAAAGGAAATATGATAGAAGCCGTTGGAAAATCGTTGGCTGTAAAGTTGCCGCAACATGTGGAAGTGATTGACGGAAAAGGAATGAGCCTGCTGCCTGGTTTTATTGATTCGCATTTTCACCTCGATAATATGACCGGCTTGCCTGCTCTCTTTTTACAACACGGCGTAACCTCGGTGCGCGACCCCGGGGCGTGGAACGAAGCGTATAACGGCGAACGTGAGTCGGGCAAAATGATTCCCCGTTTGTTCTTATGCGGACCACACCTCGATATGTATCCGCCCGCCTATCCCCACGATGCTTACGTGGTGCGCGATTCAATAGAAGCGGTGCACCAGGTGAACCGGGCTGCCAACGAAGGCGCCACTGCCATTAAAGTATATTTTAGGCTGCCGCCGCAACTTATACGAGTGGTTTGCAATGCAGCGCATGCAAGAGGATTGCCGGTAACAGCGCATCTTGAAATTACCGAGGCTATGGAAGCCATTGAACAAGGATTGGATGGTATAGAACACATTACCTCCTTTGGTCTTTCGCTTCAACCAAAACGCGAAGCAGAAAAATACAGGCAAATGGTACTGATTGATAATGATGCGCGTAAGCAGGGGCGTTATGAAGTGTGGAAGAATATTGATGTAAATGGGCAGATGGTAGACAGTCTTGCGAAATACCTGGCAAAGAAAGGAACATTTGTGAGTCCCACACTTGGGCCGTTTGAATACCAGCCAACCGACAGTGTAACCGATACCGTTAGATTAACAGGTTTCAGCAATATGAAGGCTGTAACCAAAAAGCTGAAAGATGCAGGAGTACGCATTGTACTTGGTTCGCATTCCAGTATACCCTATGCCGAAACCGGCTGGGCCTTTCAGCGCGAAATGGAATTGTTTGCCGAAAGCGGCATCAGCAATGCGGATATTATAGTGGCTGCTACTATGCAAAATGCAAGATTTTTTAGAATTGACGACCGGCTGGGCAGTATTGAAAAAGGAAAAATTGCCGACCTGCTGCTGGTAAAAGGAAATCCCCTGCAGGATATTAAAGCGGTGCGGAACATCAGCCGCGTGATGTTGAACGGAAAATGGGTGAGCATGGGGCAATAATGTGCGGCTCTTTTGCTGCCGGGTTTAAAAAGAATATATTATGATGGATCATAAAAGCATACAAAAAGAATTTACCAGCATCGGCTCACGGCATACGTGCGACGAAACGTTGTGGCTGGAATTTAAGAGCGGAGACAGACGGGCATTTGCCATGCTGTATCTGCGGTATTATAAAATACTCGTGCATGCGGGCACTGGCATCTGCCACGATGGCGACATGATCATGGATTGTATACACGACCTGTTTGTTGAAATGTGGAAGAACAGGCACGGGCTTGCACTGCCGCATTCTGTAAAAGCATATCTTATCCGGTCTTTACAGCGAAAGCTTTTAAGGCTTTTGAAAAAAAGAAGGGCAGATGTGTTTCAGCAGCAGGTTGAGCAAATACCCGATACTGAAACGGTGCAATGTGTTGAAAAGAAGATCATTCACGAGCAGTTGCGGCGCGAACGGGAAAGTGATATCCGGAAGGCCATAACGGTACTTACCCGCCGGCAGCAGCAGGCGGTGTATCTTCGTTTTTACGCCAACCTCAGCTATGCAGAAATAGCAGGAAAAATGGCCATCAGCACCGATTCCATATACAATCTTATTTCAAAGGCAATGGGCAACATGCAGCAGGAGCTGGTGAGGATGCCGATGCGAACGTTGTGAATGTGTAGTTTAGAGTTTATGGTTTCGGGTTTGAAGGCTGTAAACGATAAACAACAAACAGATAAACGGTAAACGACAAACGATAAACAACAAACCTGTATGCTTAAATTAATCATTTACTCAGTTTTACTGCTGTCGGCATACGAAACTGCTGCACAGCGACCAGATTCTCTGCTGCTGAAAAATTATCGCCCCAAATCCATTTATAAAATACCGGTAACGAAAATTGAAAAAGCAAAATACCCGGTAATAGATGTGCATTCACATCCGTGGATGGCCAAAAGTGAGGAAGACATAAAACAATGGATCAAACGCATGGATAAATTTGGCATTGAGAAAACCGTTTTGCTAACAATGGCTTCGGGCGTGGGATTTGATTCGATATACAAAGCATACGCGCCCTACCTCAACCGCTTTGAGTTGTGGTGTGGCTTCGACTACACAGGTTATAACGAACCGGGCTGGAGTGCAAAAGCTGTAAAAGAACTGGAGCGTTGTGTAAAAATGGGAGCAAAGGGAGTAGGAGAGTTAGGCGATAAGGGATTGGGAGAATTGTTCTCCGATCCCGTTCCAGCATATGGCATGCATATAGATGATGAGCGGATGAAACCGTTATTTCAAAAATGTGGCGAACTTAAAATACCGGTAAACGTGCATGTAGCCGAACCTATGTGGATGTATGAACCGATGGACTCTACCAACGATGGACTGATGAATGCCTACAACTGGAAGATCGATCGGTCCAAACCGGGGTTGTTGGGTCATGCTGAGCTGATACAAACGTTGGAAAACGTGGTGCGCGACAATCCCAATACCACTTTCATTGCCTGTCATCTTGCCAACTGCGAATACGATCTTTCTGTTTTAGGCAGGCTGTTATCTAAATACAAAAACCTGTACGCAGATTTTGCTGCGAGGTTTGCAGAGATTGCGCCGGTGCCGCGATACATGCAGACGTTCTTTGAGAAATACCAGGATCGTTTATTGTATGGCACAGACATGCAGGCGGATGATTATATGTACGAAACCACCTTTCGCATACTGGAAACAAATGACGAACATTTTTATGCCATCGACCTTACCGATTATCATTGGCCATTGCATGGCTTTGGGCTGAACGATACAATATTGAAGAAGATATATAAGACGAATGCGGAGAGGCTGTTGAGATAAGGGATGGGGTGTAAGGTATAGGGTGTAAGGAGTTCATCCTCCGTGCAACTTTGTGTCTCCGTGTCTTTGTGGTTCAAAAAAAATCAACAACCAGTAAACAACAAACTTGAAACACATCTCAATTGCTTTCTTGCTCCTTTTAGTTCTGTCTTGCCATCACCAGGAAAAAACATATACCACCTGGAGTATATACCGTGGCGATAAAGCAAGTACCGGCTACTCTGCACTTTCACAAATCAATACTTCCAATCTCAACCAGCTTGAAGTTGCCTGGACTTATCACTGCGGCGATGCCCGCGAAGGCAACCGTTCAGCCATACAATGCAATCCTATTGTAGTGAATAACAAAATGTACATCACTTCACCCCGGTTAAAGCTGATCGCCCTCGATCCGGAAACCGGAAAAGAGCTGTGGAAGTTTGACCCGTTTGTGAATGAAGAAGCAACCGGTGTAAACCGTGGTGTTACTTACTGGCATCATGAAAATGACAAACGCATTTTCTTTTCTGCCGGTGTGTGGTTGTACGCGGTGAATGCCGACAGCGGAACACTGATCACTTCGTTTGGTCAACAGGGAAGAGTAGACCTGCGCGAGGGACTGGGCCGCGAACCTTCGGGCTTGGGAGTATGGGCAACTTCTCCCGGCATTGTATATAAAGACCTGTTGATACAGGGTACGGCGTTGGGAGAGGGGTATGATGCTGCTCCCGGTTTTATCCGCGCATATGATACTCGTTCCGGAAAAATCGTATGGACTTTTCATACCATTCCCCAGCCGGGAGAGTTTGGTTACAATTCATGGGACACCGCATCTTACAGGCATGCCGGCGGTGTTAATTGCTGGGCAGGCATGAGCATGGATGAAGAAAAGGGAATCGTATATATTCCGCTCGGGTCGCCGGCATTTGATTTTTATGGTGGCAACCGTAAAGGAAAGAATTTATTTGGCAATTGCCTGTTGGCGCTGAATGCGGCAACAGGCCAACATATATGGCATTATCAACTGGTGCATCACGACTTGTGGGATTACGATCTGCCGGCACCGCCTGTATTGATCAATATAAAACATAACGGGACGAACGTGGAGGCTGTGGCGCAGGTAACCAAAATGGGGCTGGTGTTCTTATTTGACCGTGTTACGGGAGCGCCTGTATTTCCTATAGAAGAAAAGCCTGTTCCGCATTCTTATTTGTTGGGTGAGCAAACATGGGCCACACAGCCTTTCCCCGTAAAGCCATTGCCTTTTTCCCGGCAATTCTTCTCCGACAGCGATATCATCGATCTTTCAGATTCGTCTTATTCTTATGTGAAAGAAAAAATAATGGGCGCCCGGAAAGGGAGCATTTACACGCCTCCGGATACTGCGGGCGTGGTGCAATTTCCCGGAACACGCGGCGGCGCTGAATGGGGTGGTGCTTCCGTTGATCCGGCGACGGGTATGCTTTATGTAAATGCCAATGAAATTCCGCTGCTCATCAAAATGAAAGCTGTGCCGTTGGAAAATACAGAAGGCGCGGCACAAGGAGAAAAAATATATACGCTGAATAATTGTACCATGTGTCATGGTGGTGACCGGAAGGGTACAGGCGTTTACCCCTCGCTGTTACAACTCAGCAAAAAATACAACGAGGCGCAGGTAGAAGAATTATTGCAGAAGGGCAGGGGACAAATGCCGGCTTTCCCCAACCTGACTGCCAATGACAAAAAAGCACTGATCGATTTTTTGTTTCAGAAAAACGATCACACTGGTGCTGCAGTTGCTGATTCAGGCACCAGGCAATACCGTTATGTACACAACGGCTGGACCACGCTTACAGATCAGAATGGCTATCCAGGTGTTAAGCCGCCGTGGGGAACGCTCAATGCCATTGACCTTAACAGTGGTAACATCGTTTGGCAGATACCGTTGGGTGAATATCCTGAGTTGATGCAAAAGGGCATTCCGTCTACCGGTACGCAAAACCTCGGTGGTGCTGTGGTTACTGCGGGTGGGCTGGTAATAATAGGCGCTACGCGCGATGAAAAACTGCGCATATTCGACAAGCGCAACGGTAAACTATTGTGGGAATACAAACTACCGGCAGGTGGCTATGCAACGCCAGCTACTTATACCGTAAATAACCAGCAATACATTGTAATAGCCGCGGGCGGAGGTGGAAGAGTGGGTTCTGCTTCGGGAGACGCTTATGTGGCTTTTAGGTTGAGTGGTAAGTGATAGGTGGTAAGGGGTAAGGAAGAAGAACCAAATGACAAGAAGCAAAGGGGAAAAAGCTGTCAGCGATGAGCAATCAGCTGTCAGCAGAAGAAATGAACGAAAGTCTAAAAGAGGAAGCTATCAGTTTTGAGTTTGATGCTTAGTGCTTTTTCAAACGATAAACACCAAACGATAAACCCGTCACCAGGCGCTGAAAGCTGATAGCTGACTGCTGAAAGCTGTGCGGTGGTCTCCTCCCCTTCGGGGAGGCCGGGAGGGGCTACAGCATTCCCTTCAATACTTCCCAAACGTTGTTGGCAACAATTTTTTGCCCTTCGGCTGTGGGGTGAATGCCGTCTGCCTGATTCAGCTTTTCTTCGCCGCCTACTCCCTCTAATAAAAATGGAAGGAAAGCAATATTGTTTTTTTCGGCGAGGGTTTTGTATAGCTGCTGAAACTCATCGGCATATTTTTTACCCATATTGGGCGGGATGCGCATACCCGTTAGTAGAATCTTTACATCGGGGTATTTTGCTTTTACCTGGTCGATGATCGCCTGCAGGTTTTGCGAAGTTTGCTGCAGCGCTATTCCCCGTAACCCATCATTGCCGCCCAGTTCAAGCACAAATATGTGTACCGGTTGCTGCAATATCCATTCTATCCTGCTTTTGCCCCCAGCAGTGGTTTCACCGCTCAATCCTGCATTCACCACTTTATAGGGATAGTTAAGTGAATCGAGTTTTTGCTGAATGATGGCAGGAAATGCTTCGGTCAGGTCCAACCCGTAACCGGCAGTCAGACTATTGCCGAAAAACACAATGTTCTTTTTCTCCGACGGAGCCGTGGCGGCTTTTTGCTGCACTGTGTCTGTGTTGCTTTCTGATGCAGCTGGCTTGGTTTGATTGTTGCAGGCCATGCTGAACAAGATGATCAATGCTGCCAGGAAATTCCTGCTATATCGGTTGTGTTTTTTAATCTCCATAAAAACCTGTTAACTAAGTTTTAAAAATACTGTAATTTAAACAACTCTTGCCCAAACCATGTAATTTGAAAAGAACAGTTAAAAACAACAAAAGTGAATCCAATATTAGAAGTAAAAAACATCACCAAGTGGTATAAAAGTGGCAGCAGGCAACTCACCGTTTTGCACAACATTGTTTTTTCGGTTGACGAAGGTTCTATTGTATCCATCATTGGTCCATCGGGCAGCGGCAAAACAACTTTGCTGGGCTTGTGTGCTGGTCTTGACAGAGCGAGCAGCGGATCGGTGCTGTTAAACGGTATTGAGCTCGATCATTTGGGAGAGGATGAAAGAGCACGTGTGCGCAACCGTTATGTTGGTTTTATTTTCCAGAACTTCCAGCTAATGCCTACATTAACTGCCCTGGAAAATGTGATGGTACCCATGGAGCTCCGTGGCGAAAAAAACATCCGTGCGAGAGCAGTTACCCTGCTCGAAAAGGTAGGACTGGCAGAACGCATTCATCATTATCCTGCACAGCTATCGGGCGGTGAGCAGCAGAGAGTATCCATTGCGCGCGCATTTTCTACCAATCCTAAAATATTATTTGCCGACGAGCCTACCGGCAACCTGGATGATGAAACGAGCGACAAGATAGTGCAGTTGCTTTTTGATCTGAATAAAGAAGCTGGCACCACGCTGATTATTGTTACTCACAATCCGGAGCTGGCGGAAAATACCCACAGGATCATCAAGCTGAAAGGGGGACACATTATTTCCGATCAACCAACGCGCAACGCTGTATTATCAGCCTAAACAAATCCAATGGATCATCTATTACCCGATCAAACAAAAATCAATTTCCCGTGGATATTGAACATGGCATGGCGCGACAGCCGCCGCAACCGTGGAAGATTGCTGTTGTTCATTTCATCCATTATTATAGGTATTGCTGCACTTGTTGCCATCTTTTCGTTAGAAGACAATGTGCGGAGGGATATAGACAACCAGGCGAAGTCGCTGGTAGGTGCCGATCTTGGGGTGGATAACAACCGCCCGGCAGATACCGCCATTTCAAAACTGATTGACTCGCTGGGTGAAGAGCGTTCTACCCAATGCAGCTTTGCTTCGATGGTGTATTTTAAAAAAAGCGGTGGCACCAGGCTGGTGGAAGTGTTGGCGCTGGAAGGGAACTATCCCTACTACGGCAGCTTCGAAACCATTCCGGCAGAAGCAGGTATGGGTTTCCGTAAGTTGCAGGAAGCGCTGGTAGATAAAACGCTGATGCTGCAATACAATGCCAGGGTTGGCGATACCATACAGGTGGGAGAGCTTGATTTCCGCATTGCGGGCACACTTACGCAGGCGCCCGGCAGAACAGGTATTTCAACTACGGTAGCTGCGCCGGTGTACATCCCATTCCGTTATCTCGAACAAACAGGTTTGTTGCAAAAGGGCAGTCGCTTTAAGTACACTTATTATTTTAAGTATAATTCGGCATCGCAAATGAACCGTCAGTTGGATGCCGTGAAGGACACCCTTGAAAAATCGGGCTGGGACTATGAAACCGCCGATGCGCGAAAAAGAGAAACCAGCCGGCAGTTCGACGACCTGTCAAAGTTTCTTACCCTGGTGGGCTTTATTGCTTTGCTGCTAGGTTGCATTGGCATTGCCAGCTCTATTAATATTTATGTTCGCGAAAAAATAAACAGCATCGCCGTACTGCGCTGCCTCGGTGCATCGGGAATACAAACTTTTCTTATTTATCTTACACAAATTATAATCATTGGATTTGTTGGAGCACTTACGGGTGCTGCATTGGGCACTATTGCACAGCAGTTGTTGCCCGTTGTGTTAAAAGACCTGTTGCCGGTAAGCATTACAACCACTATATCGTGGAGCGCCGTGCTGAGAGGAATTGGTACGGGCGTGGTAATATCGCTGCTGTTCGGGCTGCTGCCGCTGCTTTCGGTACGAAGCATTTCGCCTTTGTTTACGTTGCGCGTATCTGTTGAACCTCGTCCAGCCTGGAAAGATCCTGCGCAGTTGCTGCTGTTTGGTATTATCTTATTATTCGTTTGCCTGTTTGCCCGGTTGCAAATGGAAAACTGGGGGCAGGCATTGATCTTTACATTGGGCATACTGGCTGCATTTGTTTTTCTTACGCTGATGGCATTGCTGCTGCGATGGGCGGTAAAAAAATTCTTTCCTTCTACATTCAGTTATGTTTGGAGGCAGGGCTTTGCCAATTTGTATCGTCCCAACAACCAAACCATTTTGCTGGTGGTTACCATTGGTTTGGGCACATTGTTTATAGGCACGCTTTATTTTGTGCAGGGCACACTTATGAACAGGGTGTCGTTATCTGCCAGCGGCAACCAGTCGAATATGGTTTTGTTTGATATACAGAGCAATCAAAAACAAGCTGTAGCAGACCTTGCCCGTCAGTTTCAATTGCCATTGCAGCAGCAGGTACCCATTGTTACCATGCGCATTGAAGAAATTAATGGTAAAACGGCCGACGATGCAAGAAAGGATTCCACGCTTCGTATTCCGCGCCGGGCTTATGAGGGAGAAATAAGGGTAACGTACAGGGACACCCTCACTGCTTCGGAAAAACTTGTCGGCGGCAACATGGATGCCAGCGGTCATCAACAGGGAAAGCCAGTATTCATATCGCTGGAAAAGGGATGGGCTGAACATATAAGGGTAGGCTTGGGCGATAGTATTTTGTTCAACGTGCAGGGAGCGCTCATGCCAACGGTGGTGGGCAGCCTGCGCGATGTAGACTGGCAGCGTGTTCAAACCAACTTCAGGGTGGTATTTCCTTCGGGCGTATTGGAAAATGCGCCGCAGTTTCATGTGCTGGTAACCCGTGTGCCCTCCAGCGAAGTATCTGCTGCTTTTCAGCGATCGGTAGTGCAACAATTTCCTAACGTATCCATTATCGACCTCGGGCTCATCCTGAAGGTGTTGGATGAAGTGCTGGAAAAAATAGGTTTTGTCATACGATTTATGGCTGGTTTCAGTATTGCCACAGGGCTTATTGTATTGATTGCTTCTGTGTTTGTAAGCAAGTACCAGCGCATGCAGGAAAGTATTTTGCTGAGAACGCTTGGCGGCAGTCGCAAACAAATTTACCTGATCATTATGCTGGAATATTTTTTCCTCGGTGCATTGGCTGCAGCAACCGGCATATTGTTATCGCTGGCGGGAAGCTGGGCACTGGCTCATTTTACTTTCGATGCGCCGTTCAATCCGTCGGTATGGCCTGCCATTATACTCTTCTTTTCTATTTCACTGCTCACCGTTGTGATCGGCTTATTCAACAGCAGGGATATTGTAAATACGCCACCGCTGGAAATATTGAGGAAAGAGGTGTAGGGAAGGGGGAAGGAGGAAAAAGGTGAAAGGTCAGAGGTGAAAGGTTCAAAGGTTTCCAACTTTTTAAAAGTTGGAAACCTTTAATGCGGAGAAGAAAGGCAAAGGTAAAGGGGCATCTATCTTTCACCCTTCACCTTTGACCTTTCACCTTTCTTAATTCAACACTTCGCCGAGTTTTTTCATCAGGTCTTCGCCGCGTAAACTCTTTGCGATGATTTTGCCTTCTTTGTCGAGCAGGTAATTCATGGGGATGGCTCTTACACCATACAGAGAAGCCACATCGCTCTGCCAGCCTTTTAAATCAGAAACATGTGTCCACGAAAGTTGATCTTCCTGGATAGCCTGTTCCCATGCTTCCTTTTTCTGATCTAACGATACGCCGAGGATATCGAATCCCTTGGATTTATAAGCATTGTATGCTTTTACCACCGCAGGGTTTTCCTGGCGGCAGGGACCGCACCAGCTTGCCCAAAAATCTACCAATATATATTTTCCTTTGTACGAAGCCAGCGAAACCTGTTTGCCGTTTATATCGGTTAATGTAAAGTTGGGAGCCGTACTGCCAATGGCAGTGCTTTGCGAAGCATCGAGCGCTTTTTTAATGACTGTTCCGAAATGAGATGCTTTGATGTTTTCTTTAAGACCATTGTACAACGGCTGAAGTTCAGCCGCATCTGGCTCTGCTAAGAAATTTTGCGCTATTAAAAATGGTGAGGCATAAGACCCTGGATTTTCTTTCGCAAATTTTACCACCAGGTCCTTATTTTCTTTTTCCAGTGCTTCAAAATCTTTCCGCACCTGTTCGGCAGTATTTACATCGCCACTCATAGAAGCTTGCTGATATTTCATGTACAGCTCTCTTTGCTTATTATCTATGATCTCGTAACTGGTGTAAAATTTCTGGTATTCATCCTGCGTAGCAGACCCCGAAACTTTTCCTTTAAACAAGGAGTCTTTAGATGCAGTAACCTGTATCTTTCCACTTTCCAGGAAAAAGCTCAGCGGTTTCTGCTGGCTGGCTTCATCGAAAGTTAAAACTGCAAACTGCGGTTCTGCTGCTGCGCCTTTAAATTCAAATTTCCCTTTTTCTATTTTTGCAGAATCAGGAACTTCCTGGTCTTTTTGAATATTGTAGAGGTAAATCCAACCGCTGTCTAATCCATCAATCGTACCTGAAAGCACAAATGTTGAGTCGCCAGGTGTTTTTCCGGATGTTTTATCATTGTTGCCGCACGAACAGAGGGTTGCAATGCATGCAATGACAAGGATCAGTTTTTGCATAAGCTTAATTTTAATGAGCTGCGAAATTAATCATTAACTGCCTGAAATAGCTGTATATGTACGCAAAACATTGTTAACTAAGGCTCAAAAGAGCAAGAAGCAAGAACCAAAATCAAAAAATCAAGAACCAAAATCAAGCACCAAGAAGCAAAAATCAAGAACCAAAGAACAACCTCCCAAAATTCAAGGGGATTTATCCTTCGTCGAATGACACTGAAAGCTGAAAGCTGATGGCTGATAGCTGGTCGCTGATCGCTTATTGATACTGAATATATACCGGCTGTGGTTTCAGCTTCAATACTTCTTCGGGAGTCATAATGCGGCTGTTTGCTTCGCGGAAATCGTTTTTATAAAAGAGTTTAAAGCCTGCAAACTGAACGGGTTCTTTGTAAATGTACTGCCGGTAAGTATTTATTTTACGCGCCTGCATTCCCCAGCCGTCCATATCCATTACAATCTGTACTTCAGGACGTGTTTTTATTTGCTGGTGGCCGGTAACCATTCCCTGCGTAAACCGGTGAATAACCAATACTTTGGGAGGCAGGTTGTGCTTGCGCACCAGTTCAGCTAAGTAGCCGGTTACATAATTGATGTCATCGGCATTAAAAGTGCCTATTACGGTGCCGGGCTTTTGCCCGCCTTTCATCGAAAATTCAGGGTCTATACCCAGGTGCATGTCAGGGCGCATCAGGTATTTTTCCAATAGCGGAATTTCCTGCTGCAAAGTGCTCAATCCCACCTGTATGTCTACAAAAGTGATGGCATTGATCTTTTCCGACATCTTTAAAACGGAGTCTATTTGATGATGTGGCATGCGAAGACGGTATTTGCCATCTTTGCCGGCGCTGCCCTGTGCGGTTACTGCAATGTAATGAAGGGCGGGTATTACTTCAATGGCCGAATCTGCATCCTGCCATCTTTTAACTTCTCCCTTTAATTTGGCCAACACTTCATCTTTGGGTAATTCTCCCAATATGCCCATTTTTTTAGAATAGAGGTTGCCATAATACGATACGATTCGTTTAAAAGGCAATATCGCTCCCGGAAGGGGATACGGCGCTTTTACGGGCCATTTGCCAGAGCTGTCGCCGTTGGTGATATAGATATTTTTTTCGTTAAAGGCTGCGGTATCCAGCGTTACTTCCTGAGCGGGAGGCAGTTCGGGCGTGTTAGCTGCCTGTTTGCCGGCGGTATCTGTTACCGATGGGGTTTCTACCTCGTTTTTAGAGTAAGAAGTGCTGCAGCTCGTCATTGCTGCGATCAGCAAAAAGCAAATGCCGCAAATACGGGCAGGTGCATTTTTCATCAACACATTTGCCTTGTTGCTTCCGAAAGATTTCATGGAATATAGATTGAGTCGGTTTATAAACAAAATTGAACTGCAAAATAACATTGTCTGCTGCTAAAAACGTGACTGTCAGCAAAATATTATCAACAAGCGTGCAGTAATTTCATTGCCCCCATTATTTAAGAAATAATTCCCAAAGCGCGCCTGCCCGGAGCCAATGTTCGAAACCTTAGCCGGTACCATCAATCTATATTATTCTGTTTCATTCCATCCGGCTGTTGCGGGCAAGCCGATAGTGGCCGTTCCGGTTAAGCTACGCTGAAAGGATATGAGGTATGCTAACCTAAAGAACAGGTTAGGAGGTTAAATGTTTAGAAATATTAGTCTATTAAATTTGTAGACTAATATTTTTTACCTAACATTGCAGTATGATCAACAACAGCAGCTTCTTCACTGTTAATTCGCTGGCGCGATGTTAAGCCGGCTTCCTTCCTGCCTGGTATAATTACTTCTTTGAGTAAACTGTTTTGTATGAAAAATCTGTCGTTGCTTCAATTGATATTGATAATAATGATCGCTTTTGTCGGGTCAGCTTTTCAGCACCACAAACCTTCGGCAATTATAGAAGGCAGCGTACTGGCTGCTACAACCGGCAAACCGCTGGCAGATGTTTACCTGTATATTGTTGCAGGGGAGGAAGAAACCGTTACGCTTGCCGACGGGAGGTTTACGTTAAAAACCTGGCAAACTTTCCCGGTGCGTTGCACGGTTGAGCACAAAAATTACGCGCGGCAGATTGTATTGATCCGCCAGGCGGGAAAGATAGCGGTTACACTGCAGCAAAAATAAAATTTACACAAGTTACGTGGCCGAGTGGAAAGGCGGAGGCTGGCAAGTCCTTTTACGATGGTTCGAGTCCATCCGTAACTACGGAGTTATTAAGAGCAAGCAATCGTTAGGCCGTTTCGTTTCTACGAAAGGGCTTTTTTTGTTTAATGGGGTTGGGTTGAATAGGTGAATAAGTTAAATAAGTTGATTGAGTGGGTAAGCTTTAACTACAATAAAGAATCTGGAGCTTTGTGTTTATAGTCGCCAGAGGCGACAACAAATAGGTGCGAGGCGAAGACGCCTCGCACAGCAGGCGCGATAAATTTCGCATTCATTGATGCAGCCCACAGACCGATCAATCGTAATGGAACCGGCACCCAATCACATAACATTTCTGGTCTTTTCCTTTTTTGCCATCTACCTTGTAAACAAGTCGGTGCTCGGAAGTAATGCGCCTTGACCAAAATCCCTTCAACTCATATTTTAACGGCTCTGGTTTTCCCAAACCCTGGAATGGAGTTCTTCGAATGTCTTTTAATAACTCTTTTATCTTGTCAACCATCGAAGCATCTGTTTCTACCCAATATTCAAAATCTTCCCAAGCATTTTGAGTAAACTCAATATTCATAGGTTCAATTATTTGGGAAGATCAAATTTCTTTGTTTTTCCTGCATTCAATTGTTTGAC
This sequence comes from Agriterribacter sp., assembly GCA_051958655.1. GTDB lineage: Bacteria > Bacteroidota > Bacteroidia > Chitinophagales > Chitinophagaceae > Agriterribacter. The sequence goes on from JBQCFW010000012.1 coordinate 36,949, forward strand.
AGACTCCTGAAGCCTTTTCCTATTAGCACTTGTTGATAAAAGATGCGCTGTTTCGGTAAGCGAGTTGTATTCTTTGAGGGACATAATAACAATGGCATCCTCCTCTGTTGTTCTGGGAACTATAATTACATCAGAAGACTGTGAAACATCGTCGAGATACTTTTTGATGTTTGATCTTAGCTGTGATATGGAAACTGCCTGCATAAAACGTTTTTGTACGTACAAATGTACGAAAAAATGTACAACATATACAAAAGGCTCGTTAATCAAGCAATCAAACTTTTCATGCCTGTATAAATTTCCGGGACAGTGAGGCTTGTATGTACTGTCGCCAGAGGCGACAACAAATAGGTGCGAGGCGAAGACGCCTCGCACAGCGAAAGCAACTGTTGGCTGATGTGGAAGATGGCTTCGCCGGAGGGGCGCCATGACAGTAAGAGGCTGATACCTTTGCAGACAGCTTATGCAATCACCAACCACCCGCCCCGTCCCTGCGATCCCGCCAGAAACGAGTTAATCGTTAGCGAATGTTGCGGCGGGAGAAGCAGTCTTCCTCCATTGGACCCACTCAACCTACTTAACCCATTCCACCCACTCACCTCTTCACAAAATACGTTGCACCCTCCAGCGCCAGGTCGGTATTTTCGAAAATGTTTTTTGCTTCGCTTAAAAAATCATCCAGCACGTCGTATTTGCTGCTGAAGTGTCCTATCAGCAAACGTTTGGCATTTGCCTTTAATGCAATGGCGGCAGCCTGCACGGTGGTGGAGTGCGCCCTGCTAATGGCTTTGGCTTCATGATCGGCGAGGTAGGTAGCTTCGTGGTAAACCAGGCTAACCTCTTTTATTTTTTCAGCAATGGCTTCATTGTAGGCAGTGTCGGCACAATAAGCATAGCTGAGTGGCGGTTCCGGCTTATGAGTAACCCACTCATTTTTTACGATCGTTCCATCTTTGGCAATATAATCTTCGCCTGCTTTTAAGTGTTGATAAAAAGAAGAAGGAATGCCATATTCCTGTAATTTTTCACCATCCAGCTTCAGCGGCTTTTCTTTCTCCTTAAATAAAAATCCCCAGCAGGGTATGCGATGGCTTACGGCAAAGCAGCTCACCGTTATTTTTTTATCGTCGAGCAATACCCCTTCGGATTGCAGCGGAACAAAGTGTAACGTATACGGAAGAACGGTATCGGCAGCTTTGAATTGCAGTTCTAGTATTTGCTGTAAAGGCTCCGGCGCATATAGCCATAGTTCTTCTGTGCGCCCATTCAGTCCATAGCTGTTTAATAGTCCCGGTAATCCAAAATAATGATCGCCGTGCAGGTGCGAAATGAAAATATGCCGGATGCGGTTGCGACGTATTTTGTAGCGATTCATCTGTATCTGGGCGCCTTCGCCACAGTCTACCAAAAAAAGCTGCTCCTGGAAATAAACTACCTGAGAGGTAGGATGACGGTCGTGCATAGGAAGCGCTGAATTATTGCCGAGAATGGTTACTGCAAACACTTTATTATTTGTTAGAGATGGAAAATGTACTTCATTTATTTTAATTGTGGAAATCGAATAAAGTAGCCGTAAAAACGCCTTTTTCCCTTTTCTTAAAAACAACATCCCAGTTGCCGTTGTAGCGCAATAAGCGAGGCACCAGCAAATTTTCAAAACGGGTCATCTCTACCTGCATATCTACATTAAAATCGTACAAACCCGCCTTATAGCTCAGTGAATAATTCCGCGCAATTACTTCAAAGGTTTTTACACTGAACCAGGTAACCATTTCGTCTATTACGATCCGGTCTTTATTGCCTCCGCTTTCTTTTTCTTTTGCTTTAATGGAAAAAATATAACACAGCTCGCCGAGGTGTTCATCCTGGTCGAGACTATAATCATACAGCTCCGCCATGTCTTCATCAAAAATGGCAGTTTTGTTGCCTATGAATGGTAATCCGGGAATGGCTTTGCCCGGGTTAAAGAAAAGCATTTTCAATTGTTCTTTGTGCTTTGCCGTGCCCGATTTGCCTTTTATGCTCCGTTCTGTTCCTTTTACAACATTGGTTTCTCCGCAAATGGTATCGCGCGCAAAAAATAAGCCTGCGTATAACTCAGGCGTATAATAGTTATAGTTCTTTTCATCGTCGTACATATCACCGCTCACTTCTTCCTCTAAAACATTGGTATAACGGCAGCCGTTATGCGCCCATTGCGATGTTTTGCTGAGTAATGATGCTTTAACGCGGTTTTTTTTGTCGAACATCCTGATGTCGTTCAACGATGTGAACTGCAGTACCCGCAGATTACGGAATGCTTTGTAAAAAGTAGTATCATTCTTTACCCTTTCAATAAAGGAGGGAACATCTACATTGTTTCTTATGATGACTTCCGAAAGCGTGATCACTTTTTTTTCCACTACTACAACGCTGTCTTTTTGCTGAGCGAGCAGCAGGGCAGGAGGCAACAGCAGGCATAACACGCCCATTGCCAGTGTAGCGATATACGGTTGTTTATCTTGCAAACGACATTTTATAGTCAACGCTTACTTTTCCCTTGGAAATATCTTCCAGCTTTCCTTTAATCAACCTCCGTTTCAGCGGTTTCAGGTAGTCGATGAATAATTTTCCTTCAATATGGTCGTCTTCGTGGAGGATAACCCTTGCTGTTATGCCGTTGAACGTTTTTACATGCGGCTCAAACTTTTCATCAACATATTCAAGCGTCACCTGTTCATTGCGGGTAATGTCTTCCCTGATTTTGGGAATGCTGAGACAACCTTCGTTATACGACCACGGTTCGCCATTCAGCTCCTTAATATGTGCATTGATGAATACCTGCTTCACACCGGGGGCGTCTTTGTATTTAGCTCTGTCGCCTTCGTCCATTCCCGAAAATATTTGCTGGCTGTCTATCACAAAAATCCGCACGTCCCGGTTTACCTGCGGTGCTGCCAGCCCCACACCGCTGGACGCATACATGGTTTCCCACATATCTTCTATAAATTTGTCCAGTTGAGGATAGTCGGGCGTTATATCTTTACACACAGTCCTTAAAACCGGCGCACCGTATGCTACTATAGGTAAAATCATTTGACTGAAGGTTAAATCTTTGCTTAAATGGCTGCAAATTTAGCTCAAATTCCTCAAATACAGGCATATGCATAGGGTAACCCTGCTTACCGGCGACGGTTCCCCCACCATTATGGATACCCGAATACAGCAAACCTATCATTCCATGCATGGCGCTGTTACGGAGTCGCAACATGTATATATTGCAGAAGGGTTCAACGCCATAACCGGCAGCCCGGAACACCTGAATATACTGGAAGTAGGATTTGGCACGGGCTTAAATGCGCTGCTCACCTTGTGCGAGGCAATGCAAAAACGGAAGCATGTCGTTTATACTGCTGTTGAGCCCTTCCCGCTCACGGAAGCGGAGCGATTACAGTTGAATTATTGCACGCTTTTGCAGAAAAGCGACCTGCAGCCATTGTTTGAAGAGATGCATACCTGCCAATGGGGACGTTATGCAAAAATTCATTCCTGGTTTACATTGTATAAAATCAATTTACCGGCACAGGAGCTTCCGGCAATAGGTCCGCAGCATTTGATCTACTTCGATGCGTTTGCGCCGGCAGCGCAGCCGGAACTATGGACGAAAGAAGTATTTTCGGCCATGTACGGGTTGCTGTTAGCCGGTGGTATGCTGGTAACTTATTCGGGCAAAGGAGAGATAAGACGAAATATGGCCGCAGCAGGCTTTGCCGTTAGTAAAAGACCGGGTGCGCCGGGTAAACGAGAAATGACCGTAGCCCGAAAACCTTTATAAAATACAAACGCAGTTACATGAATAATGCAGCAAATCACATACAATTATCGTGGATCAACAGGTTGCATGTTATATACAAGTTGCTGATTTGCGCGGCAGTGGCAACAGCTGTTCCTCTTGTTTTGTATAGATTGAATATTAATACACTCACTCGTATTATTTTAGGGTGGAATGTATTTTGCATCAGCATGCTGTCGTTTTACTGGGCTTCGTTTTTTACTACACCCCAGCAGTATATTGATAAAGAAGCCGACAAAGAAGACCCCAGCCGGGTGGTTGTTTTTATGCTGCTGCTGATATGCACATTTGCCAGCATGACGGCTGTTGTTTTATTGCTTACGGCTCGGGATGGCAAAGCCGAATCGTCTGCCATACAATTGCCGGTTGCCCTGGCAGGCATGATACTTTCGTGGTGTGTGGTGCATACCATTTTTACTGTTCGATATGCACATCTTTTTTACAATGGAAACGAGCATGATGCCGGTAATGAAAAAGGACTGGAATTTCCGGGCGAAGAAAAACCTGACTTCCTGGACTTTGCTTATTTTTCATTTGTAATTGGTATGACTTTCCAGGTGTCGGATGTTGTAATCGCTTCCAAACGCATCAGGCGGTGGGCATTGCTGCATTCGTTGATTGCGTTTGCTTACAATACTGTTGTGGTGGCGCTCACCATTAATATTGTGGCGGGATTGGGAAAATAGAATAGCAGGCGTTGTCAGCTATTGTTGATTGATTTTCTGTGTTGAACAATTGCGATTATGTTTATGAATCAAAAAAATGCCAGGCAGAAGGACCACGCTCAGTAAACGGTTCTATTTCGGGCATTTCAATGTTAATTTGCACTGGTGCATTTTGTGTTACCTGCACTTTTTCTTTCACTACTTTTTTATATCCCTCTTTTTCAAATATTATTTTATAGGTGCCGGGTTTCAGCATTACAAAACGGTAACCACCGTTGGCGTCGGAAAAAACAGCTTTTTCTTTTTTGGAGTGGAGAATGGCAGTAATGTTTACATCTTTAAGCGGCTTTTTACTGGTAATATCTATCACAAGGCCATTGATCATTTCTGTTTCTTTTTCTTTAGAATCAACAGGTGTGTTGGCTAAAGCAGCAAATGCTGAAAAAGTAAAGAAGACAGCGATGGCGGTTTGTTTGGTCATACTCCCAAGTTAAATATTTCCCAGAGGATTTGCAAGCGCTTCGTTAAATTCCTTCCATAAATTTTCTATAATTTTCGCTGCCGGAAGTATTTCATTTATCAGCGAAGCTGCCTGTCCTATCTCCAGTTCACCTTCGTCCAGTTCACCTTCAAACATTCCTTTTTTCGCTCGTCCTTTTCCCAGTAACTGAATGAGCGCTGTTTTATCCGCACCGCGGTGCTCGGCTGCTTCAATTTGTTGCTGAAAGCGGTTTTTAATCAGCCGTACCGGCACCACTTTTTTCAGCGACAACATAGTATCTCCTTCCCCGGCGGCTGTTACAGCATTTTTGAAGTTAGGGTGAGAGGAGGCTTCTTCGCTTGCCACGAACCGGCTCCCCAGCTGCACGCCCTCGGCGCCCAACACCATAGCCGCAAGCATCTGCCTTCCGGTTGCAATGCCCCCCGCGGCTATAACGGGTATGTCTACCGTTTTGGCAACTGCAGGAATCAGCACCAGGCTGGTCGTTTCTTCCCTTCCGTTGTGTCCTCCGGCTTCAAAACCTTCAGCTACTACCGCATCGCAACCAGCCTGCCGGGCTTTGGCTGCAAAGCGGCTGCTGCTTACCACATGCACCACCGTAATACCGGCATCTTTCAGCACTGGCGTCCACGTAGCAGGGTTACCGGCAGAAGTAAATACTACAGGCACTTTTTCTTCTATTACAATCTTTATATGCTTTTCTATATCTGCGTATAGCAACGGAATGTTCACTCCAAAGGTTTTGGTAGTGGCGGCCTTGCATTTTTGAATATGTTCTTTTAATATTTCGGGATACATGCTGCCGCTTCCTATCAGCCCCAGTCCGCCGGCATTACTAACGGCAGAGGCTAACCTCCATCCGCTTGCCCACACCATGCCAGCCTGCACAATGGGGTATTGTATGTTAAATAGTTGGGTGATGCGATTGGAAAAAGGTTTCATGCCTGCAATTTATTCTTCAAAAATAAAATGCTAAGGTATGTTTGTAACGCTGTCAGCGATCAGCTTTCGGTAAATTAAAAATCATGAACAACCTGCATTTCTATGCATGCAAAAAATAAAAAGCAAAGAACAGGTTTACTATATCTGAATGTAATCGCTGAAAGCTGATCGCTGATGGCTCATTAGAATAAAACAGGTTACACTAATCATCAACTGTTACTGCTGCTACATGAACAGTGCTCAGCCGTTTGAGGGCCTCACGGTTCACATCTCCTGTTTTAGAAAATACTGCTGCAATTTCTTTTTCCGACTTCCACGGAAACTGGCGACGCAGGTATTCAATTTCTTTTTTGATCTGGATTTCCTTGCTTTCAAGTGGTAAAGCTTTGCTATCGTTATTCATAAAGAATGATTTTAGGCAAAGGTATTGCAGCGGGCGTTGCACAAGGTGAACGAAAGGTTAATTGACAATTTGGTGATGTTTAGTTGACTAAAATTTCAATTGACTGATAGCCTTCTCGAAAGGACTCTGCTGTTATGGGGATACTTCATCGTAAAAATCCCATTGTGCAGGAGGTGGGGCGTTGATAATTTTGCGGCATGGAAAATATAAGTGTGCTTACAAATTTTATGGTAGATACTGTTGAAGGTCATTACTACAACAAACTCAATCTTTCTACCATCCCTGAAAAATATTCGCTGTATGTGGGTGGTAATTTCATTTTTATTTCAAACGACCGCAACCGCACCATCCGCTTTAGCTTAGCCGGTATGGAAAATACATCCATTTCCGCAGCCGATTTCAGCGAATGGCTGAAAAGAATACATGCACTATACCCGGGGTTTTGATGGGTTGTGAGGTATCAGCTTTGAGCCTTATGCCTCACACCCCACACCTTATGCCCTACACCCTTCCTCCACCTACCTCTCCCTCGCATCATACACCAGTATATCATGTGCTGCAAAGGCATACGACCAGATAGGCTTGGGGCCCTTATCTTTAAAACGAGAAAATATTATTTCTTTTCCCTCCACTGCCAAAGCCTCCGGCAAATTGAGAATAATAACCGAGTTACCGCATGAATTGCCCGGTGTGGTTGGATCGGCAGATACATACGGGTCATTACACAAAAAGGAATAACGTGCCGGATCTGCATTGTGTATCCTAACAAAAGCTTCAGAACCATTCACCTGCATAACAGTGCCTTCGGCTATTACGTGATTGCTTTTTTTACAACCGGCAGCCATAGCGGCTCCTACGATAATCAGGCAAACGATTCCTTTCATAAAATTTTGTTATTGTATTCGCCTGACAAGAGTTAACCGGAGTTCGTTGCACGGATAAGGGAAGTGATAGGTGATAGGTGGTAAGAAAGTTAGGAGTAAGGAGTAAGTAGGCAGAAAGTGATTACTGCCGCTGATAGCCGAACGCTGATACCCCACATTCTCTTACATTTGCACATAAATATTTTCAAGTAACCCAATGATCTACAGAAGTAAAGCACCTTTAAGAATAGGACTGGCGGGCGGAGGAACCGATGTGAGTCCTTACTGCGACATGTATGGAGGAGCCATATTAAATGCAACGGTTTCGCTATATGCCTATGCCAATTTAGAACTCACTTCAGACGATAAAATAACACTGCATGCGGCAGACCGCAAAGAACTGTTGAGCTTTGAAAAAAGCAGCCAGCTTACGCTCGATGGCAAGCTCGATTTATTAAAGGGAGTGTACAACCGGGTGCAGGCAGATTATGGTTTTCCCGACAAGGGCTTTAAGTTGCATACTTATGTGGATGCGCCGGCAGGTTCGGGTTTGGGAACTTCCTCTACGCTGGTGGTAGCGGTTATTGGGGCTTTTGCCGAAATGCTCAAGCTTCCTTTGGGAGAATATGATATAGCCCATTATGCTTACCAGATTGAACGCGAAGACATTCACCTGGCTGGCGGCAGGCAGGATCAGTATGCTGCTACCTTTGGCGGGGTAAACTATATGGAATTTTATGAGGAAGATAAAGTGATCGTGAATCCTTTGCGCATTAAACCTGAATACCTGAGTGAGCTTGAAAACAACCTGGTACTTTTTTTTACAGCTACCAGCCGCGAGTCGGCCACCATTATTAAAGAGCAGCAAAAAAATGTGCATGACAAAAACAACAACTCCATAGATGCCATGCACCAGTTGAAAGAGCAAAGCCGCAGGATGAAAGAAGCATTGCTGAAAGGCCGGCTGGGTGAAATTGGAGAGAGACTGGATTTTGGATTTCAGCAGAAAAGAAGAATGGCCGCCAATATCTCCAACAGCATTATTGAAGAGATATATGAAAGCGCAAAAAAAGCAGGCGCATCAGGAGGCAAAATTTCCGGCGCTGGTGGCGGGGGCTTTATGATTTTTTATTGTCCCGGCAATAGTCGTTACAATGTAATAGAAGCATTGCAGCATTTTGGCGGCGAGGTAAAGCAATACAGTTTTACCAAGTATGGATTGAGCACGTGGTCGGTGTGAGGATGGGGTAGGTGGTAAGTGGTAAGTGATAGGTGGTAAGGTAAGGCGTAAGGTGTAGGGTATAAGGTGGAAGGTATAAGGAATAAGACGGAAGGTATAGGGTTGGTGTTGGATCTTGGATTTTGTTTTTTGGTTCTTATATCGTGTATCTTGATTCTTGATTTTTCACCAATAGTCAGCCGCTCTCGCAATCTCAAATTTTAAATTTCAAATTTCAAATCCTCTTATGCTAGATAAAATAAAAAACATTGTTAGCGCTTCTATCAATGTAAAACAGCAAGTATTGGCAGATGAAAAGCTGTTGCAAACTGTTAACGAGGTAGCGCAGCTGATAACGCAGGCTTTCAAAAACGGTAACAAGGTTTGGTTTTGTGGCAACGGCGGCAGCGCTGCCGATGCGCAACATCTCGCAGCCGAATTCAGTGGAAGGTTTTATACAGACAGGCATGCATTGCCGGCCGAAGCATTGCACGTTAACACCTCTTACTTAACCGCTGTTGCCAACGACTACAGCTACGATGTGGTATATGCACGCATTGTAAAAGGCACAGGCAACAAAGGAGATGTGATTGTTGGATTGTCTACTTCGGGAAATTCAAAAAACATTGTACTGGCTTTTGAAGAAGCACGCGCCAAAGAGATGATCACTGTTGGCTTTACCGGCGCAACCGGCGGCAATATGAAAGCGGTAAGCGATTACCTGATCAATGTTCCTTCTACCGATACACCCCGTATACAGGAGTCGCATATTTTACTGGGGCATATTGTATGCCAGTTGGTGGAAGAACAATATTTTGCTTCGGAAAAATAGTATTGCCTGAATAATATGGAGCAAAGCATTAAAGAAGCCATTATACTTGCCGGGGGATTGGGTACCCGTTTAAGAACGGCGGTTCCCGATTTGCCCAAGTGCATGGCTCCCGTAAATGGAAAACCCTTTATAACATGGGTTGCCGATTATCTCAAAAGCCAGGCGGTTGAGCATTTTATTTTTGCCCTGGGGTATAAAAATGAAGCTTTCCTGGAATGGCTCGATCAATATTTTCCCAAAGGCAATTACAGGATTTCGGTGGAAGAAGAACCACTGGGCACAGGTGGCGCTGTTCAGTTAGCCTGTTCAAAGCTCAGGGGTAAACATGCCATCGTTACCAACGGCGATACGTTGTTTAAAATAAACCTGAAAACGCTGGCAGGTGTTCACTTTCGAAAACAGTCGGAATGCACACTGGCGTTAAAACCCATGAAGGATTTTAGCCGGTATGGCGTTCTAGAATTAAACGATCATTCGGCTGTTTGCAATTTCAGGGAAAAACAATATTTCCCGGAGGGATTGATCAACGGTGGTGTATATGCGCTGGATGTTGACCGCTTTTTGTCGAGAAATTTACCTGCTAAATTTTCATTTGAAAAAGAGTACCTCGAGCAATTTTATAAAGAAGGAACGATGTTTGGCTCCGTGCAGGATGCCTATTTTATAGACATTGGTATTCCGGAAGACTATGCCCGGGCACAAACTGAATTTCAGACTTTATAACGAAAGCAGCATAATGCTGAACAGCGTACAAGGCGTACAAGTGAGTGACACAACGGGTGCTTAATAGTAGCACAATAGTTTGCCAACAAAAAAGTATTTTGAATGATCCCTTTTGATAAAATAGACAAACGGTGGACGTTGTTTTTGGATCGCGACGGCGTCATCAATGTAGAAAACGTGGGCGATTATATTACCCGCTGGGAAGATTTTCGTTTTTATGAAGGCGTGCTGAAAGCGTTGAAAATTTTTGCCGGCACATTTGGCAGAATTGTGATGGTTACCAACCAGCGCGGCGTAAGCAAAGGATTGATGACGGAACAGGACCTGGAGGATATTCATTTGAATATGCTCGGCGGTGTTGAAGCCAACGGCGGAAGAATAGATAAAATATATTACTGTATCGATATGGAAGGTCCCAATCGAAAACCCAACCCCGGCATGGGCTGGATGGCAAAAAAAGATTTTCCGGATATTGATTTCAGCAAAGCGGTAATGATTGGTAATACCATGGGCGATATGCAGTTTGGTAAAAACATAGGTGCTTATACTATTTTCATTTCCAGCAACAGGGTGCCGCCCGAATTGCCGGATCCTGTTACCGATGCCGTATACCCATCGTTGATTAAAGTAGCGGAAGAAATGCTGTAATTGAAGTCGCCACAGGCGACAAGAGCAACATGTGCCGCGAGGACGCGGCACATAGTATGATTGCTTGCAAGTTCAATCTGCATCCTCCCGCAAAAGCGTTAACCCTTTACCATCCCGGCGATCTTGCTTAAGCGGGGAGCTGGTTGCGATTTACTCAAAACTCAATCACCAATTCGAGCGAAGCAAAACGGATAGAGCTTTTACTCTTGCCAATAATGGAAAATTTCCCGGCTTTCAATATAAATCCTTCAGCATTTTTAGTTTCAGCGTCAACCAGCCAGTATTCTTTCACCCCTGATCGTTCATATACTGCTTTCTTCTCACCTTTGTCAAACCTTGTACTTCCCGGCGAAAGGATTTCTATTACCAAATCGGGAGCGCCGTGCAATCCTTCGGATTTTATTAAGGGCGTATTTGTTTTATCGATAAAAATAATATCGGGCTGGAAAACATTGTCGTCATTCAGGTATACATCGTAAGGCACTACTCTCGTTTCGCCTAAATGATTCCGTTCGATAAAATCGCCGAGGCGCAGGTAAATGTCACCAAGTATCTTTTGATGTTTGTCTGAAGGTGTGGGAGATATGATGATCTTGTTTTCGATAAGTTGAGCAAGAGTGCCCTCCGGCAGGTCTTTAAAAACATCAATCAATGTACATGGAGGACGTATCATAGGTTTATTACTGTTGATATACTTAAAAATACAATATTTATGGTTGGCATGGAAAAGGTTAATGGCAAAGATTTGATCGTGCCTGAACGGTTAATCTAAAATCCCAATGTATCTTACAAGCGTGAGCCGGGTGTGATCTGCTAAATTTCAAATCTCAAATTTCAAATTTCCAATCTTCCATGCATTCTTCCGAAATATCCGACACAAAAAAACGAATCAAAGCCATAACAGGAGGGTCTGTTGGTAACCTGGTTGAGTGGTACGACTGGTATTCTTACTCAGCTTTTGCTTTGTATTTTTCGCCGGTATTTTTTCCCAGCACCGATCGCACGGCACAGTTGCTGAATGCTGCGGGCATTTTTGCAGTGGGTTTTCTCATGCGCCCGATAGGCGGCTGGCTTTTTGGACGAATAGCCGATAAAACAGGACGTAAAAGGGCAATGACTTTATCCATCCTCCTGATGTCGTTCGGCTCTTTGTTGATTGCCTGTACGCCCGGTTATACTTCTATTGGCGTTGCTGCGCCCGCGCTGTTGTTTATTGCCCGCCTGCTGCAAGGATTAAGCGTGGGCGGAGAATACGGCACTTCGGCTACTTACCTCAGTGAGATGGCATCGCGCAACAGGCGTGGCTTTTATTCCAGCTTTCAATATGTAACGCTCATCGGCGGACAGTTACTCGCACTGGGCATTCAGCTGTTGCTGCAAAAAGTGTTGCTTACTCCTGAACAATTGCATGCATGGGGCTGGCGCATTCCATTTGTTATAGGGGCATTGCTGGCAGTGGTAGCTTTTTATATTCGCAGTAATTTAGAAGAAACGGCTTCGTTTGAACATGTAAGGCAGTCTAAAGAAAAGCGGGGAACCATACGCGAACTCTTAAAACACCCGCGGGCTGTTGCAACGGTGGTGGGGCTTACACTTGGCGGAACCATTGCGTTTTATACTTATTCTATATACATGCAAAAGTTTTTGGTGAATACGGTAAAGCTCACCATCGACCAAAGCACCCTGATCTCTTTTTTCAGCCTGCTTTTTTTCGCATTGCTGCAGCCGGTTTTTGGCCTGCTGTCGGACAAAGTTGGCCGCAAGCCACTGCTAATAAGTTTTGGAGTGTTGGGAACCATTTGCACTGTTCCGTTGCTTACCGCCATCAGCACCGAAACCAATATGGCCGGCGCTTTTATGCTTATTATGTGCGGCTTGCTGATCGTAAGCGGCTATACTTCCATTAATGCTGTGGTAAAAGCCGAATTATTTCCTGCCGGCGTTCGGGCATTGGGCGTTGGGCTTCCCTATGCATTGACTACTGCCATTTTTGGGGGCACTGCCGAATTAATTGCGTTGTGGTTTAAATCTCTCGGTCATGAAGCCTGGTTTTACTGGTATGTAGCAGGGTGTATTTTCATTTCTTTACTGGTGTACGTTTTTATGAAAGACACCAAAACGCATTCGAAAATAACAGTATAAAATGTTGCACATGTTGCGTTTGTGATATGCTGATGCTTCCCATCATAATTACAGGCTTTATGACTGTAGCCGGGAGGCGACAACAATACCGTGCGAGGCGAGCCTGCCTGACGGCAGTCAGGGACGGCTCTCACAGCGATGGTGTTGGTTACGGTCGGCCCGGCGGTAGCCGGTCTGACCGACGGAAGGCATAGGTTCAAACAATTACGGCGGGGACATCTCGCGCAGCGATCCCTCAACTTTAACTACCTGAAATCTGCCAATCTGAGGCAAAACAATTATACTGAAAAACCTCTTTTTTACATTGATATACAATATTTTCTAATTTTAAGCATTGTTACAAAAAAGGATGGATTGAAAAACCGGCTGATACTGTTATGGATGTTTTTGTTGGCTGTTACGGGGGGGCTTGCCCAGCAAAATCCTTCTCTGTCTAACCTGCGGAAAAAAGTTGTGCCTGTTCGTTCCGATACGCTCTATATCGACACGCTCAGCATTGTGCCCGCTTCCTTCTCTATGCCCGGTATTAGCGAAAAAGAATATACACTCGACATTTTCAACGCCAGGCTTATCTGGAAAAAAAGACCTTCGCAGGATTCGGTTTTGATTTTCTACAGGGTCTTCCCCGGAAAATTTCACACCACTTACCAGCGGCTGCGTTTCGACAGCATCAGCAATAACTTTCTCGCCGGCCCGGTAACCATTAGCGGTGGTAACAGCGGCGCCGGTTCTATTTTTGATTTTGGCAATATCAATTACAACGGCAGCTTTGGTCGGGGATTGTCGTTTGGCAACCAGCAGGATGTGGTGCTCAATTCAACGCTCAACCTCCAGCTTACGGGGTTTCTTGCCGACAGTATACAGGTAGCGGCTGCCATTACCGACAGTAACATTCCCATACAGCCCGACGGCAATACGCAAAACCTCAATGAGTTCGACCGCGTGTTCATCCAGTTTAAAAAAAGAAACTGGCATTTTGATATTGGCGACATTGATATACGCCAGCAACAGTTTTATTTCCTCAATTACTATTCACGTTTGCAGGGAGCCGCTTTTGAACAGCAAAGCCAGGTGAGCGACAACATCAGCAATAAAATATTATTGAGCGGTGCGCTTGCCAAAGGCAAATATTCGCGTAATATTTTCCAGGGTTCCGAGGGCAACCAGGGGCCTTATCGTTTGCAGGGACCCAACAACGAATTGTTTTTTATTGTGCTGGCAGGAACAGAAAGAGTATTCCTGGATGGTGAGTTGATGCAGCGGGGCGAAGACCAGGATTATGTGATCAATTACAATACAGCCGAAGTAACGTTTACGCCCAGGCGCATGATCACCAAAGACAGTCGCATACAGGTTGAATTTGGTTATGCCGACAGAAATTACCTGAACTCACAGCTATACCTGGCCGATGAAGCCACGATTGGAGATAAGCTGAAGGTGAGAGTAGCCGCTTATTCAAATGGCGATGCTAAAAACTCACCGATCAATCAAACACTCGACCCGCGGCAAAAGCAATTTCTTGCCAATATCGGTGATAGTGTAAAAAACGCATTTTATCCCTCGCAGGCGCTGGATACTTTTTCTGTTAATAAAATACTCTACAAAAAGGTGGATACCGTATTTAATGGTACGAATGACTCTGTATACGTTTATTCCACCACGCAGGATGATGTATTGTATAGCCTGGCTTTTACAGAAGTGGGACCGGGTAAAGGCAATTATGTGGTAGACCAAACCAATGCTGCCAACGGCAAAGTGTTTAAATGGGTATCGCCCGACTCAGAAAATCGTTTGCAGGGAAATTTTGAACCGGTGATACTATTGGTAGCGCCACGAAAACAGCAGGTGGTAAGCGTAGGTGCGGATTATATAATTTCGGAACACACGCAGGTGAGCACTGAGCTGGCATTGAGCAATTACAACATCAACACTTTTTCGTCGAAGGAAAAAGCGGATGATAAAGGCTATGCTGCACGCGTGGTATTGAACGACAGGCGACCTGTGAAAAACAGTAAAACCGGTCCGGAGTTGCAAAGCCAGCTCAGCTATGAATGGGTGCAGCACCGTTTCAGACCGGTGGAGCGTTTACGTTCGGTTGAATTTTACCGCGATTGGGGCCTGCCCATCAGCGTAACGGCTGCTACCGAAAATTTGTTAAAAGCGGGAGTGCAGTTAAACAGTCAGTCTGGTAACACGCTTCAATACAAATTTGAAACCTATAGCCGCAGCGACAATTACAGTGGCGTGCGCAACAGCATTGTTCACAAAGCCGATTATGGCAACTGGCATTTCAACAACCAGCTAAACATTACGTATTTCAACCAGGAGGTACAAAAAGGATATTATCTCCGGCCCATCTTAGATGTGTCGCGCGATTTTCCAAAACTGGGCAATCATCGTATAGGAGCGGGTTACACGCTCGATCATAACTATACAAAATACAAGCAGTTCGACTCTCTCAACACCGGCAGCTATTCGTTTGAAATATGGCAGGCATACATCAAATCGCCGGTTAGCAAGCCTAATAAATGGGGCGTAACTTATTATACCCGCAGCGATAAATATCCTTATCTCGGTCAACTGCGCAGGGCAGACAGGAGCAATAACATTAACGCCTACACGGAGTTAATGAAAAACGAAAGGCACCAGTTGCGGGTGAATGTTACTTACAGGAAGCTGAATGTTTTTGACGAAAAGGTAACTACGCAAAAACCGGAAGAAACAATTTTAGGACGCGCTGAGTATTTTATAAACGAATGGAAGGGGTTGGTGAATGGAAATGTTTTATATGAAGTGGGAACGGGGCAGGAGCAGAAAAGGAACTTTACTTATGTTGAAGTGCCGGCAGGGCAGGGGGAATACACATGGATAGATTATAACAACAACAACATTCCAGAACTAAATGAATTTGAGCTGGCTCAGTTTCAGGATCAGGCCAAATACATACGCATTTTTACGCCGACCAACGAGTTTGTGAAAGCCAACTATTTGCAGTTTAATTATAGTGCCGTTATTAACCCACGCGCCGTTATTGATGCTGCCGGGGCCAATGCCTTTCAAAAATGGCTTGCCAGGTTGTATTTCCAGAGTTCGTTGCAGGTATACAAAAAAGAAATGTCGGGCAAGCTCAGCTTCAATCCATTTGCTGTTCCATTATCCGATACATCGCTGATATTGCTGAACCAGGTATTCTCCAATTCATTTTCCTTTAATCGGTTTAGCAGCGTGTGGGGATTTGATTTCAATAACATCCGCACCAGCAACAAAGCATTTCTTACATACGGTTATGAAAGCCGCAAGGTAAACGACTGGAATTTTAAAAGCCGCTGGAATATTACCCGGTCTTTTTTGCTGGAATTTTTAGGAAAGATTGGACAAAACAGGTTACTCACGCCTAATTTCGACAACCGGAATTATAACATTGCTTCAAATGGTATAGAACCGCGTTTGTCTTTTATAAAAGGAACCAATTTCAGGGTGATGCTGGGATACAAATATGATAATAAAGAAAACACCGACTCAACCCAAAAAGCTGTTATTCATTCAATGAATACGGAAATAAAATACAACGTGCTTTCCAATAGTTCTATCACAGGTAAGTTCACTTACAGCCAGATTAAGTATACAGACGCTGGCAACAACAACACACCTAATACAAGTGTCTCCTACATTATGCTGGACGCCTTGCTGCCCGGCAAAAACTTTTTATGGACAATTGATTTTACCAAACGGCTCACTTCTTACCTGGAACTGAATTTCCAGTACGAAGGACGAAAAGCGGGAGAGTCTAATACAGTACATATCGGGCGTGCATCGTTGCGGGCGCTGTTTTAGGCAAACACTCCTTGCAGCCTGGGATTGTTAATTCCCTAACTAATGATGCCTGTTTCACCCTCCACCTGTCATGCCGAGGCACGAGGCATCTGCTTCCACCTTGCATTCAGATGCCTCCTTCGTCGGCATGACAAGCAGCAGTGCGTGGTTGGGCAATGGTACATATGTGCAACGCCTTTGCTGTGGCTCCGGTGCATAGCTGAGTAAAGTACATAGCTCAACATCGTCCACCATATCGCCTTTGAATTCATAGGACTCTTAACACCTTCCGCCTGTCATGCCGAGGCACGAGGCATCTGCTTCCACCTTGCATTCAGATGCCCCCCGTCGGCATGGCAAGCAGCAGTGCATGGTTGGGCAATGGTACATATGTTCAACGCCTTTGCTGTGGCTCCAGTGCATAGCTGAGTAAAGTGCATACGCGCAACATCGTCCACCATATCGCCCTTTGAATTTATAAGCCTCTAACACCTTCCGCCTGTCATGCCGAGGCACGAGGCATCTGCTTCCACCTTGCATTCAGATGCCTCCTCCGTCGGCATGACAAGCAGCAGTGCATGGTTGGGCAAATGGTACATATGTTCAACGCCTTTGCTGTGGCTCCGGTGCATAGCTGAGTAAAGTACATAGCTCAACATCGTCCTAGATATAGCCTTTGAATTAATAGGACTCTTATCACCTTCCGCCTGTCATGCCGAGGCACGAGGCATCTGCTTCCACCTTGCATTCAGATGCCTCCTCCGTCGGCATGACAAGCAGCAGTGCATGGTTGGGC
>JBQCFW010000013.1:0-28985 GCA_051958655.1 Agriterribacter sp.
GGAGTAACCGCCAGAGGTAGTGGTGGATACATTGTGATAGGTTAAAGTATCGGTTACATCCGTCCAGTTAAGGCTGTCGGTGCTTGCCTGTATCTTGTAGGTTGAAGTAGTGGAAAACAGGGTTTGCCCGTTGTAATGACCTACTTCAAAATAAGTAAGCATAGACGGTTGGGGAAACTTAACCGTTAACAAAGGAGCATCGTTTAAGGCGCCCGTGGGGTTATGCATTATATATATACCGTTATCAATACCGTCTACCAGTTGTGCAATGGAACCGTTATAGTTGTAGGTAACGTTAGACGGAGCAGAAACGATTATGCCCGCTTTGGAGGACTGCTGAAAAGCGCACTCATCCTCCGTTTCATCCGGCACACCGTCGTTATCGTCGTCTATATCTGTCACATCTCTAACAGCATCCCCGTCGGTATCCATACAGGCATTTATGGTGCGTTCTACTGCATACCTTTTATAGGTAGAAGCGTAATTTACATTACTGCCCGTGCCGTCTTCCAACGCATCTGCCAGCCCATTGCCATTGGCATCGGCGCCGCTAAACCGGTAATTGGCAGTAGTATCGGTGGTAGCACCGGCTTCCAGCGCATCGCTGCAGCCATCATTGTCACTGTCGGGGTCAAGCCGGTTCACAATGCCATCGTTGTCTGTGTCGGGCTTATTGCATTTGTATTCCTTAAAATACAATTCTGTAGCCCAGCCCCCACCATTGGCTACGTTAATACCATACATGCGGTAATACCTGTATGTTTTGCCAGCTGTGGCAATACGGGCAATATTGGAATTATAGCTGGAGTAACCGCCAGAGGTAGTGGTGGATACATTGTGATAGGTTAAAGTATCGGTTACATCCGTCCAGTTAAGGCTGTCGGTGCTTGCCTGTATCTTGTAGGTTGAAGTAGTGGAAAACAGGGTTTGCCCGTTATAATGACCTACTTCAAAATAAGTAAGCATAGACAGTTGGGGGAACTTAACCGTTAATAAAGGAGCATTGTTTAAGGTACCTGATGGAGCGCTTATAACATATGCATTATTGTCAGCACCGTCTACCAGTTGTGCAATAGAACCGTTATAGTTGTAGGTAACATTGGACGGAGCAGAAACGATTATGCCCGCTTTGGAGGACTGCTGAAAAGCGCACTCATCCTCCGTTTCATCCGGCACACCGTCATTGTCGTCATCCATATCTGTCATATCTCTAACAGCATCCCCGTCGGTATCCATACAGGCATTTATAGTGCTTTCTACTGCATACCTGTTATAAGTAGAGGAGTAATTTACATTACCGCCCGTGCCGTCTTCCAACGCATCTGCCAGTCCATTGCCATTGGCATCGGCGCCGTTAAACCGGTAATTGGCAGTAGTATCGGTGGTAGCACCGGCTTCCAGCGCATCACTGCAGCCATCACCGTCGCTGTCCAGGTCCCTGTTATTGGGAATATCATCTCCATCTGTATCAACTGCACAGGCGCTTTTAGGATGCACAGAAGGGTTGTAGACATCTGCGTTTAAGGTGCCCGTTACTTCGTAATTGGTAATAGCAGCGCTGGTTCCTGCGGTACCGCGCACCTGGTAATAGCGATATTGAGCCGCATGCTGGTTTACAGTAAAGGTTTTGGTAGTGCCCGTTGTAGTATTTAAGGGAGCGCTCATCAGCGGCGTCCAACTGGCACTATCGTTAGATCCATACAAAGCAGCTTCGGTGCCGGCGCCCCAGTTATCCGTACCACCAACCACCTGCACAGCGCCAAGGTTTACGACCGTGGGAAAGACAATAGTATAGATGTTGAGCCCTGCAAACGGCTGACCGGTGGTGATAACATGATTGGAAGCACTGACATCGGTAGCAACGCCATCGCGCAGGGTGGGGATATCGGTATTGCGCACAACCGCCACATTGTTTACCGTGGAGGTAAGTGAAGTAGCAACAGATGCAGGTATTATTGCCTCTTTGCTGTTGTAGTAACAGCCAGGAGCTTCCACAGCATCGGGCACGCCGTCGTTGTCGTCGTCTATGTCGTTTATATTATTAACGCCGTCACCGTCGGTGTCGGTACAGGCATTTAGCATCCTCATTACAGCGTAAGATTTATAGGTGGAAGTATAATTAATGCCGTCGCCCGCATCTTTCTGAACAATATCTACCAGCCCATTACCATTGGCATCGGTGCCGGTAAACCTGTAATTGGCAGTGGTATCGGTGGTAGCATCGGCTTCCCGCGCGTCGCTGCAGCCATCATTGTCACTGTCAAGATCAAACCGGTTCACAATATCATCGCCGTCTGTATCAATATCTTTGTAGCCAAACGGAGCGTCGGCGGTTTCGGTGTAAGTAGCAGTGCCGGCATCTTTTACTTCCTGCAAATGAAGAAGTACGGCGCCCAGGTTATCAAAACCAGGCACAGTAAAACTGATTGAATTGTAAACACCGTTGTATACCAAAGAAATAATATTTTCTGAATTTGGTATTGAGGTTACGTAACTGCCCAATGCAACACCTGTTACGGTTCCCTGGAGACCGCTAACATATACGGGTTGAGGGAAATTGACAGTTGTATTAAATGATGAAAGACTAAGCGTTGGGTTTTTCACCGGCTTACTGAAAGTGTAAGTAACGGTATAATCCGTTTGCTGAATATCAATCGTCGAGTTGGTTATGGCTGATTGTGCGTCGGGACAACCATCGTATCTGCCCGCCCCAAACCCATAGCTTTGGTTCCGGAGTTGGAAAAAGGTGGCTGTGCCGGTAGACGAGGAGGGTGTTATACTCGCTGTAACCTCTACCGTTTTGCCTTCGATGGTTATACTGGCGGTAGCCGATTTACTATCCGGACTCATCGTCCACGGAGCCACCCTTTTTCCTGGAGGAAATGCAGTTTCACAAGACAATGGTGTGCTTTCTATTGCATCCGGTGTACCATCGTTGTCATCATCAATATCCACATCATTGCACTTGCCGTCGCCATCAAAATCGTCTCCGGATCCGGTTCCCCCCACCGTTCCTCCCGGGCACTGCAGGTTAAAGGGATAATTTTCCAGTCCCGGTAAAGTATACGGTTCCCCTACTTCCAGCCTCCAGTCTCCGTCTTTACCCGTAATGTTGTCAGACGCAGATACAGGCAGGTTCAGTGCCTGTTGCAAACGGGCAACCGCTTCCCGTCCTTTTCTACCTTTGCCAAATTCGCAGCCGAATATCCTGAGGGCCCGGCTACCAGGGGCGATGTGCTCTTTTAACCAGGCGGCCAAATCGCGCCCCTCTTTCCATTCGCCCATCAGCAACAATGCACCGGGGCGTCCGTGACTGAATACAAAAAAATCGCCGGGTGCATTTTTAGTTACCTGGTGCACCTGGTTATCTGTCAACAATGGAAGTTCGTTGTAAACGTAAGTTGATGGTTTGCCGCTTGGAAGCAGGAAGCTCCCAATCAATAATGGCAGCAATAATAACAGTATTTGAGTTTGAGCGTTTTTCATGGGCAGCTTGGATTTTAATGTTTATTGAATGTGTTATAACAAACTGACTGCACTGCAGCCATTTGTTAGTTTGGTTTAAAGGATGCTGCTGGGATA
This sequence comes from Agriterribacter sp., assembly GCA_051958655.1. Classification (GTDB taxonomy): domain Bacteria; phylum Bacteroidota; class Bacteroidia; order Chitinophagales; family Chitinophagaceae; genus Agriterribacter. Next base: position 3,583 of record JBQCFW010000013.1, read on the forward strand.
TTGGATTGCGATTCAAAAAAATCGCCAATAGTAAAAGATACCGCGGCTAAATTAAAAAGAAATGATGTGGGCACTTATATAACAGAAAGAATACGATACAGATTTGGCGCAACCACTAGGCTGAAAGAATGGTTTTTATTAACAGTGTAGTTAACAACCAGGCAGGCAGAAAACAACTGTCCGGTCTTATTTTATAGTAGGAAACAATGTTGCTATTGCGTTGCAATCGCAAAAAAAGCAACCAGTAAAAGTTTCTATGAACTGCTAAATACGGGAGTGCATATATAGCAACTAATAGCTAACCATCAACAACCCATTCCAACATTTTCTACCCTACTTTGTATGCATTTTACATTTCGAAAACAGGTATTGTTTAGTAAATATTGCTAAAAAAAGCGTTCTCCGGTGAAACACATCAGGCTTTTGGTTGCGAAAAAATGGAATTATTACAGCCCATGCACTAATGTAAAAACCGCCGGGCAGCAAGTAAATACGAGGCTGGTGTGGTAACGCTCAGGCTTTACCTTACTGCTTGTTCTGCTGAAGTATGAAACATGTGTTTATAAAGGCAGGAAGCTTGTTCGGTGCAAAAGACGGTCTTATTGAGCATCGCAAGGCGCAGTTACTAACGGCAAGCCTTTATGAGCAGCCTTAGGAGAGATTTATATTATAAAGTTCTGTAAGCTTTTGTATGTCGAAAATATTATCGGTTCCCAGCTTTTTAAATATACGCGACTTATAAGTGGCTATAGTTTGTTGCGTTACGCCCAATTCATACGCAATTTCCTTTGTGCGGTTTCCCTTCAAAATCATTCCCAGCACTTTCAATTCGCTTACCGACAGGCTCATGAATATATTTTCCATGTTACGATCACCATCGGTGCTTTCGAAAGTTTCCTTTAATTTTTTACTTAAGAAAATTCCACCCCCTAAAAAAACATTCAACGCCTGCACTACTTCGGTCTCGCTAGATTTCTTGCTGAGAAAGCCGGATATTTCGTATTGCATCAGCTTTTTACCAAAAACTTCTTCAGATACCATGCTGTAAATAAGAATAAGCAGGTGGGGATATTGCTGTTTGATACCTGGCAAAACGTCCATAGAGTTTCCATCATCCAGGTTCAGGTCGAGAATAAGATGCGTATAAGTATTTTGAGAAAGCTCTTCCATCAGCGACCGGAGAGAATGCACTTCGCCAATGTGCACACCTGTAAAATTCAACGTAATCAGGTAATACAATCCCCTGGATACAATGGTGTGATCGTCCGCAATCAATATCTTTTTAATACTCTCCATAGGTTAATGAGCTTTTAATGGCCGAGTTTTTACAAATATAAACAAAACGTGAGTGTTAACTGGCATTGCACCGCAGAACAGGTCGATCGTGTCGAATTTTTAAGACGAAGCAGTATATAAAGTACGACAAAAAGCAACGTCTGCAGATGGTAGCTTTACAGTAACAAAGCAACTTAAAAATTCCGGAGCTGCGGATGAGATGAATAGTAAAAATGTGCTGCTGGTTTTAACTGGTCCGTTTTAATCCAATTCCTGAAAAGCCCCGTACCGTTTCAATCCCCCCGTGAGAGCTGAATGTAATACGAATCAGCCAGATAAGGCGTCGATATCAACTTGTAAAATTCCGTTTTTAATCTAATTTCCTAAAAGCCACCAGCGGCTCTTTTAAAAAGTAAAAGCAACAATGAAAAGCCAAACTGACCAGTCGTATTGATTTGCAATTTTTATTATTCCGTTTTTTTAATCCAGCATTGAAAATTTACTTATCCTTTGAAAAAATTGCCCCTTTTGAAAACTTAAAAAGCAGCATGAAACAATTAGCATCACTAATTGATCGGGCTGCTTTTTGTTTTATACATCAGTCACACCTGCTGCTTTCATCATCCTTACAATCGAATAATCTATGTTAAAATCACATTTCAATAGTAAATTCCCAGGTTGGTTTCAAAATGGCATATCTGTTACAAAAGAGCGTATGCTCATTCAAAAAGAAAGAGTTCTTAAAACATTCAGCCTGCTGTCTACCGCATTGCTGATATACTATTTTATTCTCTTCAGCAATTTGCATTTTTTCCCAAAAAGTCCTTTGTGCATTGTTGTGGTGCTGTTACCTGTATTGGTAAGCCTTTTTTCTTCAATGCTGGCTTTCAGGGAAAAGATCAATGCATCACTGCTCATAATAACATGGTTATTGCCTGTAGTCATGGCAGTTGCATCGTGGCACAACCCTGTTTATAATTATTCCAAAGTAGTGGTAATATGCATGTTGGTTGTGTTCCTGGTGCATTACTCCACCATGCAACAACTCGCCGGTTTCCTGTTTCTTGCCATCGCTTATTCATGGATGCATATCCGGTATCATAACAGCATTGTGCAAGACCTCTCGAACCATGCCCTGATGCTTGACTTTACAATGATGCTCGTACTTTGCGCGATTATGTTTTTTGTGTTCTCTGGTATAAAACGGGAATTTATATCGTATCAAAGAGAATGTAACATTCAAAAAGACAATCTTGAACAAAGAAAGTCGAAGCTGGAAAACCTGGTGGAGCTGAGTACAGAAAAAAGCAACCAGTTGAAGCGATCTGTACTGTTCAAAGAAAAACTCATCTCCGTTGTTTCTCATGATGTGCGAACACCTATCAACTCATTCAAATTCATGATAGAAAATTATGAAAGCGGACACATTACCCAGCAAATGTTGATCGATGCCCTGCTGGAAACCAAAAAGGATATTATCAATCTCGATAAAATGGTGGTGGACCTGGTAAACTGGAAGAGAGAAGACATTAATGCTGCTCAATCGGGCAGGATGTCGTACAGCGCATTGACCGAGATGTTCGATTCCGTAAAATCGATTTACAATTTAGCTGCAAAAAACAAACAACTCGATATTGTGACCGCGATAAGCATACAGGAAAACACAACACTATCCATTCCAAGGCGGGATACAGAAATAATTATACGCAACCTGCTTTCGAACGCCATCAAGTTTTCACACCCCCAAGGCCGGATCATCCTGAAATTGCGTGTGTTCAATGGCGTTCCTCATTCTTCTGCGGTGTTAACCGTTCGAGATTTTGGAACAGGAATGAGCGCGGACGTATTAAAAATGCTGAACAACAACAAAGTTATTTCTACCCGGGGAACATTGGATGAAGCAGGACTTGGAGTAGGGCTGAGCTTTGTATTTGACATTATTAATAAACACCGCCTCGAATATAAAATTAAAAGCGAGTGGGAAAAAGGTACGGCATTCTATATAAAGATACCGGCAATAACCAATGAAACCGGTTTGACAGACAAGCCGGAAGTTAACAACAAGGAAGACAAAGCCGGGCAAATATACTGATGCCCCGAACCCCGGTTACCTTCTGTATTGTAATGACAACGTCTTCATTTCATTCGGCTCGCAATGCACGAGCCGTGCACAGGCTGGAATTTTTACATATATTTATATTCGTTAGCCGCCCCTGCTGCTACCAGGGTTCGTGTTCCACCAGTAGTAGTAGAACGCTCTTGAGCTGACGGCTATGGTGTTTCACGAACCATCAATAATTATTCGTGATTTTGTGAGACACGAATGACGGCGAACGGTGAGAATGGCTTCCCTTTGTTGAAAAGCATACAACGTGTAATGATGAATGTTAGTGCTGGCCTTGAGCACGCCATCTTTGCGTATAAACCTTACACATGCCCCAATGTCTGTAACAACCCCTTTACCCCGGGCCAGGTGGCTGATGGTTTCGTTTGCTTTTATGGCAACGGTACTAAACTATGTAGACCGGCTGGCGTTTAATTATCTCAGCGCCAACGGCCCGTTACGCGAGCTGATCCCCAACGACTCTTTCGGATACATTGCTACGGCATTTTTTGTTGCCTATATGGCATCGAACCTGGTGTCGGGATTTATTATAGACAGGCTGGGTACCCGTGTAGGTTATGCGCTTTGCATGGCATTCTGGACAACAGCATCATTACTCCATGCAGTAGCACGATTGCCTTTTCATTTTGGCATTTGCCGCTTTTTACTGGGAATAGGCGAAGCAGGCAATTGGCCTGCAGCCATCAAGCTCACCAGCGAATGGTTTACACCCGAAGAACGATCAACTGCTACCGGAATATTCAACAGCGGGGCCGCCATAGGCGCGGTAATAGCGCCTCCACTTATTGCATGGCTGGGCATGCATTACGGCTGGCAGGCAACCTTTCTTATTATAGGAGGTGCCGGATATTTGTGGCTGGCGCTGTTTTGGTTTACCTATTATACACCTGCCAAAGCTGCAACGGCATCAAAAGCCAGAAGCATTGCGCCGTTAAAACTGATTAAAACAAGGTTCGTGGCTTGGTTCACACTTTCTAAAGTTTTTATGGACCCGGTATGGTATTTCATCACTTTCTGGATAGGAAGGTATTTGGTAGATGTACATGGCTGGGGACTTGATAAGATTGGCTGGTTTGCAATGTTTCCTTTTATCATTGCCGATATCGGGAATATACTGGGGGGACTGTTTACCCAGTTCATCATAAAACGTGGCACACCTGTACACAAAGCAAGAAAAATAAGTGTGGGCATTTTTGGAATAATACTGGCACTGGCCCTTATATCGGGTCCGTTTGTAATTGTTGATCCTACAACGGCGCTGGTTGTTTTAAGCATAGCCGGATTTGCCCATGCAGCCTATACTTCCAATACAATGGCATTTCCTGCCGATGTTGTTCCACTGAATGCCACTGCGTCTGTTTGGGGAGTAGCAAGCGTAGGCGCTGGTTTGGGCGGCGCGGTTTTCCAGGCTTTGTCGGGGTATACCATCGAAAATGTTGCGAAAACACATAACTACACGTTTGCCTACCATTCCGTTTTTGTAGGCTACGGCATACTGGCTTTGCTGGCAGTTGTTGTCATTCTGTTTTTCCTGGGACCACTAAAGAAAGATGAGACGTTGGAGATATGAGATTTGAAATTTGAGATTTGAGATTTGAGACCTGTCTGCCGGCAGGCAGGTTGGGATGTTGGGCTCGTAATTGCTCAACGCTCAACACTGATGGCTTGTTTGTTCTTGCTTTTTTATTTCTTCTTTTTGTTTCTTGTTATTTATTTTTTGGTATTTGTTTCTTGTTATTTGCTTCTTGTTATTTGTACTTTTATCCCACAATGACTACTCTTACCTACTTAAAAACGGATTCAGAAAATCCTGATTTCCGGAAGCTGGTTACCGAACTTGATGCCGACCTTAAAATACGCGATGGCGAAGACCATGGCTTTTATTCGCAGTTTAACAAGATAGACGTAATTAAGCATGTTGTTGTTGCTTACAACGCTGATGTGCCTGTTGGCTGTGGTGCTATTAAAGAATATACGCCCGACACAGCCGAAGTAAAAAGAATGTATGTGCCTCCACGCGAAAGAGGAAAAGGAATTGCTTCCGCTGTATTACGTCAACTGGAAAACTGGGCATGCGAACTGGGATATACACGCTGCATTCTGGAAACAGGTAAAATGCAACCCGAAGCCATCAGTCTTTACAAGAAAAGCAACTATACCGTTATTCCCAATTACGGACAATACGAAGGCGTAGAGAACAGTGTGTGCTTTGAGAAGATGCTTTGAGCTGACAGCTATCAGCGTTCAGCTGTCAGCATTCAGTTAAGAAGGTTTCCAACTTTTAAAAAGTTGGAAACCTTTATCAGGAATCTGACGAGGTCGGTCAGACCACCCCGGTATCCTACACACACAGCTCAACCGGGGCGGGCCGACCGTAGCTGATTGCTCAAGGCTGATTGCTGATTCCCTACCTTATCAAATTCACCGGCAAAATAAACTCCCAGCGGTTGGGGTTGTTAACGCCTGCGATATTGTCGTCAAGCAAGTGCGAATAACGTATGCCAAATGTAACCGGCTGCTGGTTCCACCATTTGGTATCAAAATAAATTTCAGCGCCCGTGCTGCGAAACGAAAATATGTTAAGCGTTCGCAGGTTTTGCGCCTGGGCATAATCAAAAAAAACATTGCCACGCACACGCATAAAATACAGTATTTGCCCAAATCCCCAATCGGGATAAACAATCGGGAAATGATAGTTAGCTGCCCATTTCCACATGCGCGGCCCGTCAAGGCCATCGTATCCCCTTGCAAATGGAAAGTTATTGGAAAAGCGGTATTGGTTAACTGTATCGCGCTGTTGAAACGCAGCCGTAATCACCAGGCTGTGGTTTACACCTACCCCCGGAAAATACAAGGAGCCACTGGCGAGGAACTGGTTGGCGGTATACTTATTTATAACGGTTCGATAACGCAACAGCAATGCCTGCGCAAAACGCGGATTGATATGCTGCGCAGCCTTTTGCACCTGGCTGCTCCAGTTTGCAGAAAACTGCAGGTAGTTAAACAACGGGCTGGCAATGCTGTCTTTATACCTGCCGGTTACATTCAACTGCTCCACATTGAAGCTCGACGCGAGGGTGAGATTTTTATACCACCTGCCTTTGGAAAAATTCAACGGCACGCTTACACCAATATTTGCATTCAGCTCATTCCAGTAAATGGTTCGTACAGAATCTCTCACATTGCGATCAAAAGTATACGAAGCACCGCCGGTGATCCATGGGAACCAGGCACCCCAGGTACCGCTGAACCCCGCCGCGTGGCTCGATTCATTTTCGTTGTAGTTGTAATACAACTGCGATTGAAAAGTATTCAGTATGTTTTGACCATACAGTGTAAAGCTCCAGTCTGGCTGCTCATAATAAGGGCGCCAGCTATGAAAATTAAAAAGCCGTGCTGCCTTTCCGTATTTCGATACAGGATAATTGCCTGCAGGCACCTGCGACAAAATATCTCCACCCGTTTGCCGCAAAGCATTGGGAAGATACAGATCCTGCGATTGTATAACAGCCAGCTGGTTCACAGGCTGCCAGTCGTCAGCCCTTAATTGTTTTTGCTTTAGCTGGTAGCCTTCGGCAGTAAAGCTGCTCCACACCAGTTTGCCTGCATCGTTTATTGCCGGCCGATAGGCTCCAAGGTTTTCGCCTGTAAGTTTAAACACCTGCTTTGATGTAATACTAACCGCATAAACATCATCATAATAACCACCGGTAGCCGAAAAATAAACGGTGTCGCCTTTAATTACCGGATAGCCCTTTATTTCCTGGCTCCAGGGGGTGAGGTTTTCAATGGCATTGCTGCGCAGGTCTATCATCGCCACACTCATCAAACCGGCTTCATTGCGTATACACGATACAAGGCGGTCTTTGTCGTAAAATCGCGGATAGGTGAACGTAAGCCCGTTGCCCGGCACTTCCTGCAATACCTTTGCCGTTGTGGCATCCAGTATATGCAATGCGGTTTGCTGGTTGGGTAACGAAACGATGGCTGCTATTTTTTTTCCATCGGCATCCATGTCCGGCGAAAAATATTTGCTCTTTCGCGTTAGTTGCTTTACCTGCTTTGTTTTTACATCCAGTATTTTAATTACACTGTAATCTCTTTGCGCCCAGCGCACATCGGGTTCAAAAGCGGTATACACAATCTTTCCGTTGCAATAAGTGAAATAATCATCCAGCCCGATATCCTTCGTTCGTATTTTTTCTTCTCTTCCATTCACCATCCAATACCAGGCACCAATTTCGCGATAGGTTCTTTTAAATACCAGCAGCGAGTCATTGCCTGCAAATACGGGCAAAGTATAGTTCGTTACAAACCTGCTGTTGGCTTTTGTTAGCAACAACCCTTCATCGGAACGTTGCATTTCCTTTTCTTTCGTTGTATAGTAATTGAACGCATCTTTCACAAACTCACGGTATGTAATTCCCGCATGCTTTTTAATTGCCTTTTGCCACGGGTAAAACAATCCTCTGAACCTCGCCGCATCGTCGGTAACTTTTGTCCAGAATGTATCTCCGAATTTTTCACGTCCGTATCCTGCCAGCAGGTATCCAAGCGCGTAGTGATCGGGAATATAATCCTTCAGCGAACCATTGCGCAGCTTCATAAAGCTGTACTCCTTTTGAGCCGCCCACAACGATTTATAGGCATTGAAAAAATAAGTAATCCTTCCTCTGCCCTGCCCGGTTACTGCAGTTTCCTGAAACACCGCATCGCCTTCAAAGAACCAATTGGGAATAGCTGCATTGTTGGCTACTGCCTGCCCTTCTTCGCCCAAAACAATATATGCCAGCTTTGATAGCCCCTTGCGGTAATTCATATATTGCTGCACATGCCGGTATTCATGCACGGCAAGATTATCGGACCAGCGTAAACTACCCAGTTGAAAGCTGTTGAATTGCGGAGTGAGAAAAAATTCGCTGCGCCACGGTGCCAATCCCACATAACCGTTAGATACAGTAGTTTGATTTTGCAATACAATGTTGATCTTCCGGAACCCTTTTCCTGCGGTAGCGCCTGTGCGTTGATGAAGCAGGGAAACGATGGAAGCAATTCTCTGCGCCGTAGAGTCCAATCCGCGGGGGAAAATAACCCTGGCTTCAGCACTGTTTACCTGCCGCCATTTTACCGAAGGCGGATTGCCGCCAAACTCCTGCGACGAAGCTGTTGTAACGCATGCCAGTAAAAAGCCGGTCAATTGCAATAAACGCATGTGGTGAGTTTATAGTTTGGGTTACAAGTTACGGGTTACAGGTTATAAGTCGCAGGGTGCAGGTTTCATGGTATATTTAAAAAGGTTACAGGCTACTTCCATGTAACATGAAACCTGCAATATGAAAACGACGATTTACGCAGGAAATTATCAGCCTTGCAGCCCTGTTGCGCATATCATTTATTTATATGTTTTTTTGTCTAATATTACCATGACAGCACATGACAGCTTAACTATGGGTATACTCTACTTTTGAGCCACGGTTGTTTACATCCATCATGAAATAAGAAAGGAATGCAGGTAATTTTAGGAATAATCTATCATTTTATTGGAGGTTTTGCATCAGGTAGTTTTTATATCCCTTACAAAAAAGTAAAAGGCTGGTCCTGGGAAAGTTACTGGATAATTGGCGGTCTTTTTTCATGGTTGATCGTTCCACCGCTGGCAGCTTATCTTACCATACCCAATTTTTCGGCAATCATCAACAGTACTGATGGAGGAATTCTGGGTTATACTTATCTTTTTGGAGTATTGTGGGGCATTGGCGGGCTTACTTACGGCCTGGGTGTACGTTACCTGGGTGTATCCCTTGGCAGCAGCATCATTCTTGGTCTTACCATGGTACTGGGCGCTTTAATTCCCTCCGTTTATTACAATTTTTTTCCAAAGGAAGGGAAAGATACCTTTTCCATGCTGGTGAGCACCCGTTGGGGACTGACCGTAATAGGCGGATTGCTGGTTTGTATACTGGGCATTATTTTGTGCGGCAAGGCTGGCCACATGAAGGAGAAAGAGTTGAAAACCAGCGGTACTGATCCTCACGGAGCAGCAACCAAAACAGAATTTAAGTTTGGTCTCGGAATAGCGGTTGCTATTGTATCGGGCGTATTAAGCGCCTGTTTCAACTTTGGTATCGAAGCCGGAAAGTCGATGGCAGAAACCGCTAATGAATTGTGGAAAGCCGCTAATCCCGGCGAAGGCGAATTTTTATTCCAGAATAATGTAACTTATGTTGTTATTCTGTGGGGAGGTTTAACCACCAACTTCATATGGTGTATGTTGCTGAATGCGCGCAATAAAACTTTTGGAGATTATACCAACAGCAAAACGCCACTATTACGCAATTATATATTTTCGGCCCTTGCAGGCACCACCTGGTTCATGCAGTTCTTTTTTTACGGAATGGGAGAAAGTAAAATGGGCAATGGTCCGAGTTCCTGGATATTGCACATGGCTTTCATTATTTTAGTGGCAAATGTATGGGGCATTGCGCTAAAGGAATGGAAGGGAGTAAGCTCAAAAACAAAAGCCACAGTTATTGCCGGCATCGTTACCATTATTATATCGGTGCTGCTGGTGGGCTATGGCAATTCATTAAAACCTTAATTTTTTTTGATACACTAAATATTAGTTTATATGTCGTCTGTTACAACGAAAACCTTTAAGCATGTAAGTTACCTATGGGATGATGCAAAAGCCGCAGCCCTTGAAGGAGATGAAGTAGGATTATTGATCTATCGCTCAAATTTGCTGGGGGCAGATTTAAGGCTTACCAATTATGGTGGTGGCAACACATCCTGTAAGGTAATAGCAAAAGATCCGCTTACAGGAAAGGAAACAGAAGTGATGTGGGTAAAGGGTTCGGGCGGCGACCTTGGTACGCTTAAAAAAAGCGGGCTTGCTGCATTGTATGTAGATCGTTTGCGCAGCCTGAAAAATATATATCGCGGACTGGAGTATGAAGATGAAATGGTGGAACTGTTCAACCACTGCATTTTCGATCTCAGCTCTAAAGCGCCATCTATCGATACACCTTTGCATGGTTTTCTGCCATTCAAACATATTGATCACCTGCATCCCGATGCAGCCATTGCTATTGCCGCTGCGAAAGATGGCAAACGCATTACACAGGAATTGTTCAACGGACAACTCGGTTGGGTAGACTGGAGGAAACCGGGTTTTGAACTGGGACTTGAGTTGAAGAAATGCCTGGACGAAAATCCTGGCATCCGTGGCATCATGCTCGGCTCACATGGTTTGTTTACCTGGGGCGATACTGCATACGAAAGCTATATCAACACACTCGAAGTAATTGAGCGTTGCGCTGCTTACCTCGAAGAACATACGAAAGGCAAAGCTGCCTTTGGCGGTGCCAAAATTCAATCGCTGCCCAAAGAAGAGCGCCTCGATAAAGCAGCTGCACTGGCTCCGGTGCTGAGAGGTTTCTGCTCCTCCAACCAAAAAATGATCGGTCATTTTACAGATGACGACCGTGTGCTGGAATTCATCAATTCAAAAGACCTCGACAGACTGGCACCGTTGGGAACAAGCTGCCCCGACCACTTTTTAAGAACTAAGATCAGTCCGCTGGTATTGAACCTTGCGCCTGCTGAAGACCTGAGCGATACAGCAGCAATAAAAGAAAAAATTGCTCCTTTGTTTGACGCGTATCGTAAAATGTACGCCGATTATTACAATACCTGCAAACATCCTAACAGCCCGGCTATGCGCGACGCTAACCCGGTTGTGATTTTGTATCCCGGTGTAGGTATGTTCACTTTTTCGAAAGACAAACAAACAGCCCGTGTAGCTGCTGAGTTTTACATCAACGCCATTAACGTGATGAAAGGTTCGGAAGCGATTTCCGAGTATACTTCGCTGCCGCGCCAGGAAGCGTTCAACATTGAATACTGGTTGCTTGAAGAGGCAAAGCTGCAACGCATGCCCAAGCCAAAAGCATTATCGGGCCGTATTGCTTTGATTACCGGCAGCGCCGGCGGCATTGGAAAAGCAATCGCAAAAAGATTTGCTGATGAAGGCGCTTGTGTAATTCTTTCTGACAACAACCCTGAAAGGTTAGCCGAAGCAAAAGAAGAGTTCAACAAACAATATGGCAAAGATGCGTTTACAGGCGATGTGCTGGATGTAACCAACGCAGCTACCATTGCACAAACGGTTCGCACTGCTGCATTGGCATTTGGAGGTTTAGACATTGTAGTGAACAATGCCGGACTTTCTATATCAAAGCCACTGGAAGATCATACCGAAAAAGACTGGGATATTTTATATGATGTGCTGGTGAAAGGTCAATATCTCGTTACACAGGCAGGCGTTAACATTATGCGCAAACAAAACCTGGGCGGTGATGTGCTGAACATTGTAAGCAAAAACGCCCTGGTGAGCGGTCCTAACAATGCAGGCTACGGTTCAGCAAAAGCTGCGCAACTGCACCTTAGCAGGCTGAATGCTGCTGAATTAGGCAAAGACCACATACGCGTAAACGTTGTAAATCCGGATGCGGTTATTTCCGGCAGCAATATCTGGAGCGGTGGATGGGCAGAAGGCAGAGCAAAAGCATATGGCATTAAGGTTGAAGAACTTCCTAAATACTATGCCAGCCGCACACTGCTGAACGAGATCATTTTACCCGACGATATCGCCAATGCCTGCTTCGCCTTTGTAGGTGGACTGCTGAGCAAATCAACCGGTAACGTGCTGAACGTAGATGGTGGAGTAGCGATGGCGTTTGTAAGGTAGTAAGTGGTAGGTGGTAAGTCGCAGGTTACAAGTTACAGGTTTCAGGTTTTAGGTCGCAGGGGATGGGGAAAACTTCCCTTGTAACATGCCCTGAAACCTGCAACCCAATCTCAAATCATAAATCTCAAATCTCAAATTTCTTGACTCGTCTTGCTTTTAAAATGAAATTGCACAAGGGGTTGGAGGCGGAATACGAAAAACGCCACAACGAACTATGGCCCGAACTGCAGTCATTGCTGAAAGAAACGGGCATACGGGAATACTCGATTTTTTTAGACAAAGAAACCAATTTCCTTTTTGGCTATTTGCAGGTGGCAGATCCGTTGGCTATGGATGCGCTGCCGCATCAGCCTGTAATGAAACGCTGGTGGCATTACATGAAAGATATCATGGAAGTGAATGCAGACGAGTCGCCGGTAAGCATTCCATTAAAGGAAGTTTTTTACATGCCATAAAAGAAAACAATCATGCACATTGAAAAATACAGCATAGACGCGCACAACGAATCGCTTGCTAAAGACCACGGCCGCAAGCTGGCTTTTGCAACCGACACTATTAAGAATGCAGAAGCAGTCATCAACAAACTGGTAGACTTCCAGGTGGCTATACCCAGCTGGGCATTGGGTACGGGCGGCACAAGGTTCGGTCGTTTTTCGGGTGGTGGTGAACCACGCAACCTCGAAGAAAAGATCGAAGACATTGGGCTGCTGCACGCACTGAACAAATCAAGCGGCGCTATTTCGCTGCACATTCCCTGGGATATTCCGGAAAACGCATCGCATATTAAAGCGCTGGCTGCACAAACTGGTCTGCGCTTCGATGCCATGAACTCTAATACCTTCCAGGACCAGCCCGGTCAAAAACTCAGCTATAAATTCGGATCGCTGCAAAATGTAAACAAAGCCATCCGACAACAGGCTATCGACCACAACATCGAAGTAATTAAACATGGTGTGGAGTTAGGCTCTAACTCACTAACGGTGTGGCTAAGCGACGGCTCGTGCTTTCCAGGACAACTGAACTTCAGGCAGGCTTTCCAGCATACTTTAAGCGGCTTGCAGGAAATATATGCTGCACTGCCCGACGACTGGAAAATATTTGTAGAATACAAAGCATTTGAACCTAACTTCTATTCAACCACGGTGGGCGATTGGGGACAATCGTACCTCTATGCCAGCAAGCTGGGACCTAAAGCTTATACGCTTGTAGATCTCGGTCATCATCTTCCCAACGCCAATATTGAACAAATTGTTTCATTGCTGCTGATGGAAGGAAAGCTCGGCGGCTTCCACTTTAACGATTCAAAATACGGCGATGATGATTTGACAACCGGCAGCATTAAGCCTTACCAGTTGTTCTTAATTTTTAATGAGCTGGTGGAAGGTATGGATGCCAAAGGCATGAATCATAATACCGATATGGGGTGGATGATTGATGCATCGCACAATGTAAAAGATCCGTTGGAAGATCTGCTGCAATCGGTAGAAGCTATCCTGATAGCCTATGCGCAGGCACTGCTTACCGACCGCAAAGCTTTACAGGACGCTCAGCAGAACAACGATGTGGTTCGGGCGCAGGAAATTTTGCAGGATACCTTCCGCACCGATGTACGTGCGTTGGTAGCCGAAGCAAGATTGCGTGCGGGTGGCGCGCTCAATCCCGTTGCGTTATTCCGTAGCGCAAAAATCCGCGAACAGCTGATCAAAAACAGGGGAGCGAAAACGGTAGCGACAGGATTGTAAGAAAGTAGTAAGTGGTAAGTGATAAGTGGTAGGGAAAGGTGGAAGGTATAGGGTAGAAGGTAGAAGGAGGAAGGTTGTCTTTGTAACATGAACCTTGTGTAACTTGCAATACCACTCAATTCTCAAATTTCAAATCTCTAATGACTCTAATGAGCCAGCCGGTAATAGCGATATACGACATAGGAAAAACAAACAAGAAGGTTTTTTTATTCAATGAAGCGTACGAAATTGTGTACGAACAAAGTTCTCCTTTTCCCGAAATTGTCGATGAGGATGGCGACCCCTGCGATGATGTAGACAAGATCAGCAATTGGGTGATCCAGTCGTTTGGCGAGTTGAATAAGCTGGAGGAATTTAATATTGTTGCCGTAAACTTTACCACCTATGGCGCCAGCTTTGTAAACACGGGCGCCGATGGCAAGCCCGTTACACCACTTTACAACTATTTGAAACCTTACCCGGACGATTTAAAGAAAAAGTTTTACAATACCTATGGTGGTGAGATCACGGTTTCTATGTATACCGCCTCGCCGGTGCTCGGTCATTTAAACTCAGGCATGCAATTGTACTGGCTTAAATACAAACGTCCGCAGGCGTTTGAAGCGGTGCAGTATTCATTGCACCTGCCCCAATACATCAGCTCATTACTTACTGGCAAAGCCTACTCCGACATTACCAGCATTGGCTGCCATACCATTTTATGGAACTTTCCACAAAAAGGTTACCACGAATGGGTGTACAGGGAAGGCATTATAGACAAACTGGCGCCTGTGTATCCTTCAGATGGAGTTGTTGACATTGAGCAGCATGGAAAAAAATTCAAGTCAGGAATAGGCCTGCACGATAGTTCGTCGGCACTCATTCCCTATCTCATTAACTTCCGCGAACCATTTGTATTGATATCAACAGGTACCTGGGCCATCAGTCTCAATCCTTTCAACAACACGCCGCTCACGGTAAACGAGCTGCAGCAGGATTGTTTGTGCTACATGACTTACCAGAGCGCCATTGTAAAGGCTTCGCGCTTTTTTGCGGGATACGAACATGAGCAGCAAACGAAACGACTGGCAGAACATTTTCAAAAACCACTGAACTACTATACCACGGTTCAATACGATCCTGCTGTTATAGATGAACTATCCTCTAACGACGAAGCATCAATGAAGCCTGGCGGCATTACGCCATTTTCAGGCAGATCGCTGGAGCAGTTTGCTACTTACGAGCAGGCCTACCACCAGTTGATGCTTGACATCATAAAAGGACAAATCACTTCTACCAAACTGATACTGGAAGGATCGGATGTGAAACGAATTTTTGTAGACGGAGGATTCAGCAAGAACCCGCTTTACATGAACCTGCTGGCAAAAGCTTTTCCCGATATTGAAGTATATGCCGCCTATGTTGCCCAGGCAACCGCTTTGGGCGCCGCACTTGCCATACACAAATACTGGAACAAAAAGCCTGTTCCCTCCAATATTATTGAGTTGATGTATTACCACGGGGAAAGGGAGAAGGTGTAGGGAGGAAGGCCGGGGAAATAAAGGCAGCAGCGCATCAAACAAAGTATATCTCATCGTGAAATAAGGATAAGGTTTGCAATCTTTGGAAGGTTGGAAACCTTATAACCTGAATTTGAAATTTTACCCAGCGTCATTTTATGTTCTTTAGCTGCGTTCGTGAGTCACGAACTCCTTAAATCTCATTGTCGCCACAGGCGACAATAGCAAAGCGCGAGGCGAGGACGTCTCGCACAGCAACGTCAGCTTAAGAAATAGTAATGATTGTACGATTGGTTATGCACCGTAGGTGCTATCTGTTTGTAACCATCGTCAACATCTTTTTACTGCACCGTAGGTGCGGCCCTCTATAAGGGTAGCACCTACGGTGCAAACTGTTAAAAGGACTGGCTTTTTACAAACGGGTTGCCTCTCTGAGGCAACAGAGCCGATGTTTCTCACTTAAGCTGACGGCTATAGTGACTCACGAACTCCTGAAATCACATTGTCGCCAGAGGCGACAACAGCAAAATACGAGGCGAGGACGCCTCGCACAGCAACGAGCCTTATACCTTATGCCTTCTACCTTATACCCTATGCCTTATCCCTCTATCTTAAACACCACCGCATACTTACCCTTCCATTTGTTTTTTACCAGCGTAGGAATTTCGATGACTGTATTTCCACCTTCTGCCTTCCATTTCAGTTTAGCGCCGGAACCCAGTATACTGATCTTGCTTTTGGCAGCAGCAGCAAAACCCGTTAGCGTAACCTGCGATGGCAATACCACTTCGTCTTTGTCTGACAGGAAAAAAGCATATTGTGTTTTACCGTCTTTGGACTGGGTATAATGAATATTTCCCGCTTCGTAAGGTGCGAACGGTTTGGAGCCATGTATCGATTGTGCATTCACATTCATCCACGCTCCTATTTCCTGCAGACGTGCATAGGCGTTAGGGTCCCAATCCCCATCGGGGCCAGGCCCAATGTTCAGCAACAAATTTCCTCCGCGCGACACAATGCGGATGAGCATTTGCACCATGGTTTTTGCAGATTTGTATTGATCATTCGGTACATAGCTCCATGAATTGCCCATCGTAATACAGCTCTCCCACGGGTAAGGCAGCAGTTCGTGCGGCACTTCCTGCTCGGGCGTGGTATAGTTTTCATATTCTCCTGTAACCGTTCTGTCAACCACCAGCAATCCAGGTTGATACCCTCTCGCCATTTCAGCAATCCGCTTCATATCAATATCCTGGTCGGTTTTGATTGTTTTTTGCCATTCAATGGTGGTATCTACGGTTGATAACGGTCTCACCCAACCGCCGTCCAACCATAATATATCTACTTTGCCGTATTCACTCATCAGCTCTTTTATCTGGTTATAAGTGAAATTTTTATAGGCATTCCAACGGTCGGGATATTTTTTAGGTTCGTAGTTCACATTCCTGTCCTTCGGCGGAAAATAAGGCCACCAGTAGTTGTCATTGTGCCAGTCTGGTTTTGAAAAATACGCTCCTATAGCAAATCCATCCTTCCGGAATGCATTGAATATTTCTTTGGTAACATTACTGCGGGGGTTAGCCGAAAACGGCGTTTTGCTGTCTGTAATCTTATAATCGGTTTCCTTCGTATCAAACATCGAAAAGCCGTCGTGGTGTTTGGTGGTAAAGATCATGTACTTCATACCAGCATCCTTTGCAGCCTTCACCCATTTTTCGGGTGCAAACTTTACCGGGTTAAAAGTTGTTTGCAGGTTTTCGTACGCCTTTACATATTCAAAATAATTTTTTGAATAAGGTCCGCGCCTAACTGTCCAACCCTCATCTTCGGGACAAATGCTCCAGCTTTCC
This sequence comes from Agriterribacter sp., assembly GCA_051958655.1. Taxonomy (GTDB): domain Bacteria; phylum Bacteroidota; class Bacteroidia; order Chitinophagales; family Chitinophagaceae; genus Agriterribacter. The sequence goes on from JBQCFW010000013.1 coordinate 20,823, forward strand.
ACCACGCCCCACTGGCTATACGTTCCCCAATGCATGAACAAGCCGAATTTCATATCCTGCCATTCAGCCAATTTATTCAATACAGCCGTATCGGTTGGCTTTACATATTTTTTGTATTGCGAAAAAACAGATATGGAGCAGCACAGCAGGGTCAGTGCCAGAAAACAGCATCTCATTGGTAATAGTTTAGATCAATAATAAAAAGACTATAAAAGTTCAAAGATAATGGTAAAAAGAACTAACGGTTGCTGCCTGCACTGCGAAATCGTTTGCTCAATAAAAACTGAAACACACAGTTCAGCACGGTTATGCGGAAATAAATTTTTAAATTGCCCAAGGAACCGAATTGCGATTTGTAATTTCTGATTTGTGAAAACCCATAGCTCATAGCTGACGGCTAAAAGCTGATTGCTGATAGCTAATATTCATTTTCTAACTATAAAAGTTTACGTAGTTCATGCATCAAAAAAGAAGAACCTTTCTTAAACTTTCCGGTATGGCGGTAACTGCCGGTGCTTTGCCATTTAACATTGTTCATGCGCAACCGCTTAGCAAAACAAATGCAGACACGCTTAAAGTGGGTCTGATAGGATGTGGCGGCAGGGGCAGTGGTGCAGCCAGCCAGGCTTTGAGCGCCGACCCTAACGTGGTTTTACATGCCATGGGCGATTTGTTTGCCGACCAGTTGCAAAAATCAATGGCAAATCTTGCAGAGATACATGGAGATAAAGTGGCGGTATCGCCCGAACACCAGTATGTTGGCTTTGACGCCTATAAAAAAGTATTGGCATCGGGTGTGGATGTGGTAATACTGGCAACAACTCCCGCTTTCCGGCCGTTGCATATTGAAGCAGCCGTGGAAGCAGGAAAGCATATCTTTTGCGAAAAGCCGGTGGCGGTAGATGCTGCGGGCATCCGCCAGGTACTGGAAGCTTCTAAAAAAGCAAAAGCAAAAAACGTAAGCATTGTGTCTGGGTTTTGCTGGCGCTTTCACGAACCTAAAAGAGCCACGTTTGGCAAAATCAACGCCGGCGCCATTGGCAAAGTTTCTACTGTATACAATACTTATAATACCGGCGCCACCTACCGTACCTGGCAGCCCGAAAATCCAAGGCTTGATTCTGCGGAGTGGCAGTTAAGGAATTGGCCGTTCTTCAACTGGCTGTCGGGCGATCATTTGGTGGAGCAGGCGGTACACAGCGTAGACATGATGAGCTGGGCATTTGGAGATATTAACCCGGTCAGCGCGGTAGCAACCGGTGGCAGGCAGGTAAGAACCGACCCCAAAGCCGGGAACATTTACGACCATTTTGCCATTACTTTTGAATATCCTGATGGAGCAAAAGGATTCCATATTTCCAGGCAGCAGCCGGGATGCGAAAACAGCTATTCGGTAGAAGCATGGGGCACCAAAGGCAATGCATTGATCGATTGCTCCAAAAATGTACACCAGATTAATAGCAACGGCAAATTGTGGAAGTATAGCGGTGTGCAGAACGACATGTACCAGACCGAGCACAACGAATTGTTTGCGGCTATCCGTAAAGGTAAGGTCATTAGCCAGGGCGATGCGGTAGCGCATGGTTCCATGCTGGCCATTTTGGGGCGCATGGCAGCCTATACAGGTAAAAAAATTACGTGGGAAGAAGCCATTAATTCGCAGGAGAAATTGGGTCCTGATGTGGCAGCTTATAATTTCGACTTAACCATACCTGTTACAGCAGTTGCGCAACCAGGTGTAACCGCCTTTAAATAATCAACATGCAAAGAAGAACATTCATTAAAAACAGCGCAATCGCTGCTACGGCCACTGCTATGGGAATTCCTACCCTTACAAAAGCTGCTCCCATCGCTAAGCCCAAAATCAAAAAAAGCCTTAAAATTGAAATGGTGCAGGGCGATGCATCGCTGCTGGATAAATTCAAAATGCTGAAGGAATTAGGCTACGACGGTGTGGAATTGAGTTCGCCTCACAAATACGACAACAAGGAAGTACTTGCAGCCAGGGACAAAACAGGGCTGGAAATTCCCGGTGTTGTAAATTCCGAGCACTGGAAATCTCCTCTCTCCCATGCTGATCCTAAAGTGCGTGAAAAATGCTTCAACACGGTTATAACGTCTATGGAGGATTGTAAGCTGTACGGCGGCACAACCGTGTTGCTGGTAGCGGGCGTGGTAAACGACCAGATCAGTTATGCTGATGCATACAAACGCACACAGGCAGAAATAAAAAAACTGATCCCGCATGCTGAAAGAACAGGAATTAAGATCGCAATTGAAAATGTGTGGAATAACTTTTTGATCAGTCCTATGGAAGCAGCAAGGTATGTTGACGAGATCAATCACCCGATGGTTGGCTGGTACTTTGATATTGGAAACATCCTGCGTTATGGCTGGCCGGAACAATGGATAGAAACCCTGGACAAACGCATTATGAAGCTGGACGTAAAAGAATACAGCCGTAAAAAGCAAAACGACGAGGGTTTGTGGAAAGGCTTTGATGTGGAATTGATGGATGGCGACAATAACTGGCCGGTGATCATGAAATCACTCGAGAAAATCGGTTACAATGGCTGGGCATCTGCCGAAGTACCGGGTGGCGACAGTGAGCGACTAAAGGTGATTATTGACAGGATGAATAAAATATTTGGGTAGCGCGAAAAGCTACAAAAACAAGATAACAAGAACCAAAAAAGAAAGCGGCTTACAGGTCTGGATGTTATGCTTCCAAACGCTGTAAGCCGCTTTCATGCAATGTGCGCAGGGGCGATACCCGTTTTGTAAAGCCTCCGCTTCTGTTGCAAAGAAAACCCGGTTTCCGCGTTTCATTCTTTTACCCGAAGCGCAATTCAGCCGACCATATACCTTCAGCTTTTTGTTACCACCAAATAATATTTCTCTTCTCCGGATTTTACGGTGCAGGTTTTCAACAGCTATTTCGTTGTGCGGTATCATAGCAATGAGCCGTCAGCGATCAGCAATCAGTTTTCAGCTAATCTTCCTGATGGCAGGCGGGTCAAAAATTGTAAACATTCAGTTTTTATATTGTTGCAAAAAGCAAATACACTGATAGCTGATCGCTGACGGCTGACAGCTCACTAGCTTTCAGCATCGTGAAAGATAATACCCAGCGTGTATCGTTCGCCGCTGTGCAGTTCACTCACGCCATGCTTCACGTTTACACGGTAATAACCTTTTGTACCCTTTTCGGGTTTGAAGCTGGTGGTAAAAATCAACACATCTCCTTTTTTCGGTTGTAGCACAACGGCTTTGGATTGAGCCCGCGGAACCTGCACGGTCAACACAAACTCTCCGCCTGTATAATCTTTATCAGGTTCGCTTAAGAACAATACTATTTGCATGGGAAAATAAACAGCACCGTACAGGTCCTGGTGCAATGTGTTGAAACCACCCTTTCCGTATTTCAATATTAGTGCTGTTGCTTTATATTGCCCGTTTTCGCGGCATTGCTGTAAGAGTTCTGCATGTTGCAAAGGAAATTGCTTATCAATATTCAGCATACCGAACCACTCGTTTGCAATGGCTGCCAAATGAGGATAGATATGAGACCTGATTGTTTGCACAGGATCAGGCAAAGGATAATCAAAATATTTATACTCACCCAGGCCAAAGCGGTAGCGTTCCATTACAACTGTTTTGCGGTATCCTTCGGCGTTATAACCCGCCTTTAAGGTTTCGCATTGATCGTTTGTGAGCAACTGAGGAATAACAGCATAACCCTTCTGGTTCATTGCTTTGCCAATATCGCCCCAGTTGGCGTTGTCTATTTTTTGAATGATATTGTGCATGGTAAGGTTTTAACTTTCAACACTTGTTTTCGCATGCTCCCAACCAATAATGGCTGTTTTGCGGGTATTTCCCCACATGTATCCACCCAGCATTCCCGTAGCCTGGATAACACGATGGCAGGGAATGAGGAAAGCCACGGGATTATTGCCTATCGCCGTTCCTACAGCTCTTGCGGCGGCCGGGTTGCCAATTTGCCCCGCAACGGCACTGTAAGTGGAAAGTTTACCCATGGGGATTTTCAACAGGCTTTCCCAAACCTTGAGCTGAAAATCTGTTCCTTTCAAATGAAGTTTGATTTGGGAAAGTTTGCTCCAATCGTTTTGAAAAATGAACAAAGCATTCTGCTGCATCATATCTAACTTTCTTTGAAAAACAGCGCGGAGGAATTTGTTTTTGAGATCGTTGAATGCTTTTGTTTCATCTGCTTCAAACGCCATATAACAAACGCCTTTGGAGGTACTTGCTACAATTAAAGCACCGAAAGGACTATCGGCAAAGCTGTAATTTATCAACAGGTGTTTGCCACCGTTTTTATATTCGGCAGGTGTCATGCCTTCAATGTTAACAAACAGATCGTGCAAACGACTGGTGCTTGAAAGTCCTGTTTCGTAAGCCGCATCAAAAATAGTTGCCTGGTTGCTTTGTGTTAAAATCCGCTTAGCATATTCTATACTGATATACTGCAGAAATTTCTTCGGGCTTGTTCCGGCCCATTCTGTAAACAGCCGTTGAAAATGCGACGGACTGAGATGTATTTTCTCTGCAATCTCATCTAAATCAGGCTGTGCTTTGAAATTACTTTTTATATAATCTATCGCTTCTGCAATGCGCTGATAGTTGATATTTGCCTGCGTTTCCATTTGTTCAAATTTATAACGCAAAAGTGAAGACGATTTTACGGATATAAAATCCGGAATGTGCTGAGTTTTAAAATTGCAATCCAGGAGCGGGAAATCTTAACTGTGTTCGACCGCTCTGGCGCAGGTTTGGTAGCAAGCCCATCATGCGAGGCCATACCTGTGCCTTCATATTACTTATCTTATTATAAGCTCTCCTGAACAAAATACAAGGTGCTATGATTTTGGCAAACAAGTAACACACTATCATCGGTCAGCCATCGCACTGCTCCTTTACTACAGACCGGCACTAGCGGCGTTTTAAAAAAGTTTTATTGTGTTAGTTGTTTACTCGACATAACGCTAAGCGTAGGTTTGCTTATGCACCTCGCAATATCTTTTCTATCTTTCTGCCTTTGGCCAGTTCGTCTACCAGCTTATCCAAATAGCGCGCCTTTTTGGTTAAAGGATTTTCAATCTCCTCTATACGATATCCGCAGATCATACCGGTAATAAGAGAAGCGTTAGGATTGAGCGAAGCACGTTCAAAAAACGTTTCAAAAGTTACTTTTTCCTTAATAAGCGCCTGCAATTTTTTTTCGTCGAAACCGGTTAACCACTCTATTACCTGGTGCAGTTCTTTTTTGGTTCTGCCTTTCTTCTCCACTTTTTCGACATACATTGGATACACTGATGCAAATGTCATTTTTGCTATACGCTGATTGTGTGTGTCGGAAGTGTTCATGCCTTATATTTTAGCGTTCAACATTATTTGGATTTACAATCCAATTTAAAAAGAAATATCTCTTCACCAAAAAAGCGCTCGCCATGTGTAAAATTACGCTCCCAAGAACAGTTTGGTCAATAAAAAAGCAACCGGTTCGCACCGGTTGCCTTTAACATAGTGAGCGTTGCTATGTTGTTTGCCTAGTTCTGTTCTGCAAGGGGGTTGTACAATATTTCGTTTTCAGGAATTTGCAGGGTCATGTTTTCAACTTCATATGTTCCTTTTGTAACATGGTTAGCAGAAGTTGCCCTGTTTACGTCTATACCCCAGCGTTTGTTGTTGTAAAACTCTCTGCCACCTTCGCCCCATAACTCGATGCGGGTTTGCAGTTGCACCATTTCAAGTGCGCTTAACCCCGCCATTCCGGGATAGTTGTCCGTAGTAAGCGTTGGGCTGCCGGTGCGAGTGCGAGCTGCCAGCAAAATGTCGAGCGTTGTTTTAGCAGCCTCTTCACTTACGCTTTGTGCTTCAGCTTCAGCCTTCATCAGCAACACTTCGGAAGTGCGCATGTAAAATGCAGTAGACGCACCAACTTCTGTTTTGCCTGCACCCAATCCGTGAGTAGCGGCAAATTTAATGTTGGTATATGTAGGGATAGATGCTACTGTTCCGTTTACAGGATAGGTATAATCACCAAAAGCAGCCAGCATAAACCCATCTTTGCGGTAATCGTCAGCAGCTATCTTTTCGTATAAGCGGTTGTCTATCCTTTTGTAACCACGGCCTACACCACCGTTGCCGTTGCCAAACGGGTTCATATAAGTAGTGAAATGTGTATTTGCCTGACCAAGGGGGAAACCTAATATAACTTCGGGGTTAACTGCATTGTTTAAGAAACCGTTCGTTTCTGGCAGAAAAATAGGATCGGTAGGTGTACCGGTATTTTTGCCGCCGTACTGCGCCTGGTTCATCAAGGTAGGATAGTTGTTCAGGATGTTGTTGCATGCTGTAATGGCGGTTGGCCAATCGCCTGTCCATACCGACACGCGTGCCAACAGGAAGTTGGCAACACCCAGGTCAATATCAGTTGTAACAGCGGTATATCCAACACCGGCATCCTGTAAAAGGCTAATGGCATCGGTGAGGTCCTTTTTAATAAAAGCATATGTTTCGGTAGAAGACGAGCGCGCTTTATTAGGCTGGGTAGGATCGAACTTGTCGTACAACATAATACCCAGCTTGCTATTTCCTCCCTGCAGGTATGCATCCTGATAATTTTCCATCAGGTAGTTATAACCATACGCTCTTACAACCAGCCCTCTGGCTCTGCAATCTTTCAAAAAATTGTTGGTTGCTGCCAGTTCCGGCGTTACGTAATTCAACATTTGATTTGCCTGCGTAATGCAATACCACGAATAGTTCCAGTAGTTGATGTTTTTACTGTTTGCGGCAGTAACAAAATCACCCAGTTCATATTCTACCGAGCCGAAAAGCACGTTCAAGCCGGGCTGATCACCCAATATCATATCGTTGCCTTCGAGGCTGCGGTTTACATCCAGCCCCTGGTTGGTATAGTACATATCTGCAACGCCGGAACCCGTACCGCCTGCGTTGTTGAACAGTAGCGGCATATTGTTGGCCATACCACCCATTACAATCCTGATTTTGGCAGTATCGCCTGATGCCAGCAGTTCTGCAATTTGTTTATCCGTAATGTTATGAGGCGGTTCTACATCCAGCTTTTTTGCACATGCCGAAAAAAGCAGCATCGCTATAATTACCGAACTCAATATATAATTTCTCATAATTGTCAATCTTTAATTTATTAGAAATTCACGTTCAATCCAACAGACACCGTGCTCATTGGCAAATAAACGGCAGCACCCACTTCCATACCGCCTACGAGCGACATGCGGGGATCAATTCCGCTATGACTGGTAAACATCGCGATATTATCTGCCGATGCGTAGAGCCTGATGCTTTTTGCTAATATTTTCTGTGCAATGTTGCTACCGAAGTTATAGCCTAACGTAAGGTTTTTAATATTCAGGTAAGACGAACTGAATAGGGCCATATCGGAGTAAGCCCAAGATCCGATAGTAGCCCCGGCTGTAAAGTTATTATCATCATACAACGCCATAGGGAATTTGGCATCCCTGTTCTCCGGAGTCCAGGTATTGCCGATTAATTCGGCTGACAATGCGTTGCCGATGTTTCCGCTTCTGTACAGATTGTTTCCGTATTCTACGCTCAGGAATTTACCGCCGAGCTGGTAAGCGAGGATGGCCATAAAGTCGAAGTTCTTATACTGAAGCGTAGTGGTGAAGCCGCCAATCCATTTAGGAAGGGCGCTTCCCATTCCATAACGATCTGCAAGTTTAAAGTTGGTAGTGCTTACAATAGAACCAACTTTACTGCCTTCAAACATTCCGGCGTCGAGATCTTTCTGTGTTACCGTGTGATTGAACAATGGCAATCCGGTGTTTTGATCAACACCTGCATACTTGTACAGATACAAATTGTAGTAGTCCATTCCTTCGCCGCGCAGATACATTACCTGGCCCGAAGAAGTAGCTCCGCCACTGGCAATACCCCAGCCATCTATCGGTGCTGTGTATTTACCACCCAGTGCTGCCGACTTAACAGTTGAAGGTATCTCCAACAAAGTCGTTTTGTAAGTAGTTCCGTTCAATCCTACATTCCACCTGAAATCTTTGCCACGAATCACATCGATGTTCAACTCTATCTCATAACCGCGATTCCTCAACTTTGCGCTGTTACGTAATAGCG
>JBQCFW010000014.1:0-21018 GCA_051958655.1 Agriterribacter sp.
TTTAAAGAAAATATGGCGCCAGGCTGGCAAACCCGCCGTACTGCATATTTGCGAAATCGGATGCGGAGGAGGCGATAACCTGCGGGCAATTGAAAAATGGTGTTTGCGTTGCAACTTACAGGTACGGTTTACCGGTATTGATAAAAAAGCAGCGTGCATCAGTTTTGCAAAACAGCGCATACCCGGCACCAGTTATCAATGGATCGTATCTGATTATAAATCGGTTGTTTTTAAAGAGGATGTTCCCGATATTGTCTTTTCTTCTCTTTTTTGCCATCACTTTACCGAAGCAGCGCTGGAGCCAATGATGCAGTGGATGCGCACCAACAGCCGGCTGGGCTTTTTTATCAACGACCTGCACCGGCATCTGCTCGCTTATTATTCCATTAAATGGCTCACACGTTTGTTTTCAAAAAGCTATCTTGTAAAAAATGATGCACCATTATCGGTTTGGCGTGGATTTAAAAGACAGGATTGGGATGGAATTATGCAACGTGCCGGCATACAGCAATACTCAGTTCAGTGGAAGTGGGCTTTTCGCTGGCTGATAACAACTACATGACAGGCGAACAAACATACGATGTTGCCATTATTGGCGGAGGATTGGCAGGGCTTTGCCTGTCAATACAATTGTCGCGTGCCGGCTATAATGTAATATTATTTGAAAAGGAGAAATATCCTTTCCATAAAGTATGTGGTGAATATATCAGTTTTGAATGCTGGAATTTTTTAGAAGAGCTGGGCGTACCATTAAGCGATTGGAACCTGCCGCAAATACGGAAGCTGATGGTTTCTTCGCCTTCGGGCAGGGTTATCCGTCATAAGCTCGACCTCGGGGGATTTGGCATCAGCAGGTATAAGCTCGATGCTTTCCTTGCAGCGCTTAGCCGCAGTGTGGGCACAACCATACTCGAAGAAACCAGGGTAGACAATGTTTGGTACAGCAACGGGCATTTTCACGTGCAGTATGGTGCCGATATGTGTAAAGCAAGACTCGCGTCCGGCGCCTATGGCAAACGCAGTAATATTGATATAAAGCTCAAGCGCGACTTCATTCAAAAAAAACAAAATAAGCTCAACAATTACATCGGGGTAAAGTATCATGTAAAAACAAATTTCCCCTCCGACCATATTGCATTGCACAATTTCGATAACGGGTACTGCGGAATATCTCAGGTGGAAGAAGAAAAGTATTGTTTGTGCTATCTTACAACGGCGTTTAACCTTCAGCGTTCCGGCAATTCCATTAAAGAAATGGAGGAAAAGATATTGAGAAAAAATCCTCATCTGGATGTAATTTTCGGACAAGCGGAATTTATAACGCCCGATCCGGTAACCATTGCCCAAATCAGTTTTGACAAAAAAACGCAGCTTGAACACCATTTGATGATGACGGGCGATGCAGCGGGCATGATAGCGCCGTTATGCGGCAATGGAATGAGTATGGCCATGCATGGAAGCAAGCTCGCTTTTGAGCAGATCCTTGTATTTTTACAGGGTAAGATCAGCCGTTATGAAATGGAATACAACTATCAACAGCAGTGGGACGAAGTGTTCAGCAAGCGACTTAAGACCGGTCGTTTTATTCAAAGCATGTTCGGCAGAGATTGGGTTACCAACTATTTCATCAGCGCATTATACCCGTTTCCGTTTTTAATAAACAAATTGGTAAAGCAAACACACGGCGACCCTTTTTAATGAAGCTTACCTGTGCTATAAAATAATAGCCTCATCCTGGCTACCGGTGTATTACCAACCGGGAAAATTGCAGGGAGCAACCATTTGAAATATACACCGGCTCACCTATGCTATAAGCAATAGCTTCCTATTTTCATATTTGTACAAAAAAACGATCATTGTCATGACTGAAAAAAATGTTATTTCTAGGAGGGAATTTGTATCGACAGCCGCAGCGTTTACACTTCCGTTATTAATGAGCAACACTTCAGGCATTGGTGCAGCCAATACGCCGCTCAGGCATGCCTGCATAGGGGTTGGAGGCATGGGCGGGTACGATTTGCAAAACTTTAAGCAACACCCCGATGTAAAAATTGTGGCCCTGTGCGATACGGATGCCAACATCCTGAAAAAAGCAGCAGAGCAATTTCCCGAAGCCCGTACTTATAGCGACTGGAGAGAATTGTTTGCAAAAGAAAAAAATAACATCGATTCGGTGAATGTAACCGTTCCCGATCACAATCATTTTATTATTGCCGTCAACGCCATACGATTGGGTAAACATGTGTATTGCCAGAAGCCTATGTGTCATGATGTGGCAGAAGTGAGGGCGCTTACCGATGCCGCTGTAAAAAAAGGAGTGGTAACGCAGTTGGGTACCCAACATGCGTCGGGTAAGGGCGACCGCACTGCTGTGCAATGGATAAAGCAGGGGTTGATAGGAAAAATAAAAAATGTATATCTCTGCTCCAACAGAAGTGGTATTGAAGGATATCGTTTGGAAGGACCCAGACCTGCGCCAACAAGCCCGGTGCCTGACTCATTGAATTGGGACTTATGGATAGGTACAGCGCCTGAGCGGCCATACGTTCCCGATATATACCATCCGGCTAAATGGCGTACCTGGCAGGATTTTGGAACCGGTTGGTCGGGCGATATTGGATGCCATATTTTTGATGCAGTGTGGAAAGGAATGGATCTCAAAGCGCCATTATCAGTAACGGCGGAAGTACAACCATCCTGGCAAAACAGCGCCGCGCGGCGTGGAGATACGTGGCCGCAGGGCGATCATATTACCTGGATATTCCCGGGCAATGAATATACTGCTGACAAAACAATACAGGTAGAATGGTTTGACGGGCAATACTATCCACCTGCCAATGTGCAGGGTTTATATAAAGGCAAATATCCCGAAGAATGTGCCATGCTGGTAGGTACCGAAGGTGCGTTGCTGATTCCCCATACCGTTATGCCCATATTATTACCGGAAGAAAAATTCAAAGATCATCAGCCGCCGCAACTCGAAGAACGCAATCACTATCACCACTTTGTAGATGCATGCCTGAAGCGCGTAAAAAATGAATCGCATTTTGCGCAAACCGGACCTATGACAGAGGCGATACTCTTAGGAACTGTAGCCATCAGGGTGCCAGGCGTTGTGTTGGAGTGGGATGCAAAAAAGATGCAGTTCCCTAATAATCCCGCCGCTAATCAATACCTGAAAAGAAAATACCGGAAAGGGTGGGAGGTCTGAGCGGTCGGCGATCAGCCGTGAGCTGTCAGCGGTCAGGGTTGAAAGAACCAAGATCCAAATGACAAGAAACAAAATAAAGCATGAACTCGCTGACACCTCATAGCTGATCGCTGATTGCTGACAGCTCACGGCTGATAGCTCACCTTCAGCATCCTGTCCTTCCCCTGCATATCTTTCCTGAGTTGAGTATGCGTAAAGCCTGCCAGCGAAAAAAGTGCTGCTGTGTCCGGTCCAAGCATTTCATGCAACTCAAGGTATATGGCACCATTAACGGCGAGGTGCCTTTTGGCAAATGCCGCAATGGCGCGATAAAACAACAGCGGATCATCATCCTTTACAAATAATGCCAGATGAGGTTCGTGTTGCAGCACATTGTTGTGCATGGTAGCTTTGTCGCTTTGCGGAATATAAGGCGGGTTACTTACAATAATATCAAATACAGGAAGCGTTACTGTTTGTTGTTGCAGAATGTCCATTTCATAAAACTCGACAGGAGCGTCCTGCTGGGTTGCATTTCGTTTGGCTACTTCCAGCGCCCCGCGGCTAATATCTATGGCATGCACTTCTGCCAACGGCAGATTTTTTTTTAAAGCAATGGGTATACAGCCACTGCCCGTACCAATGTCGAGTATGCGGGGTTTTGTTGCCTGCCTGTTTTTTTCATCCTGTATCATCCAGTCCACGAGTTCTTCAGTTTCCGGTCGTGGTATCAGCACATTTTCATTTACATACAGCACCATTCCATAAAACCATGCCTCTTGCAATACATATTGCACCGGAGTATGTTTGGAAAGCAGCGAAAGGTAATGCTGGAGTTGGGTGTGTTGCGATGAGGTAATAGGTTGATGTGCGTGCATCAGCCGGTCCATCCTGTTATAACCGCTGATGTGCTCCATCACCAGGCTGGCAATATTTGCCGCCTCCCGGTTATCGTACAAAACCGCCAATGTATTACAAGCCAAACGGTAAGCTTCCTGCAAAGTCATCCGCAAAAATACTTTGATTTATGATTTGAGATTTGAAATTGAGGTGCCTGTTTACTCAATCTAATTTCATGTCATTCTTCGGCGTTCTATCACCGTATTTCCCAAACAGGCTGCCTGCTACAGGTTTCAAATCTCAAATTAAAAAAGCCCCCGCTTTGCACGAGGGCCTTTGCATCAAAGCCATAACCACTGGTTTCTCACGTTGCTTTGCTTTTTATCTACTGTTTGCTTATTGCGCTTGTTTCGGCATTTGCCGCTTTGCTTATTGAACGGGAAGAGAAATAGATTGTGCCCCATTCTCTTCTTCAAATACATCTCCCATTTCCGAGTCCGATATCAGTGCATCAATTCCACCGGGTGCTGCAAACCACGGGGTGAAATGTTGATTGATAAAAGCCGCTGTCATCGACTCATCCGAGGCGCGCATCAATGCTGCATTCTGCAATATTGATTTCGCCATATTCATCATTATAAAATTGTGCATCATGTGTTCGTCCGCCATTTCCACATTGCCTGCTATAGGATGCAGGGTGCTCAAAATAAAGTTGTGGTTCATTTCCAAATCGGCCACTGCGCTCTTTTTTTCAAAGTTGGTCGTGCTGATGGTGGCATTCCGATCCGCAACAAAAGGCGCGAACATTTCCCTGTCTGCCATCAGTACGGCTTTTGTACTTGGCAGTGCCACATGTATAATCTTTCGGTATTTTTTGCGCACCGGTTCGCGATCATTAGGCAAATTTCTCTTTGTTTTTTTTGCGGTGTTCGCGTTGGTATCAATACCACCTATAATTGTACTGTCGTAAGTAAACGACATAGCGCCTGTAGCTATGATCATCATCAGCAACATCAGTACAGATTTGCTGATTGCATTTTTCAGCATTGTGATGCCGATTCCTGCCTTCCAATTCTCTCTGCTCAACTTTTTCATTTTATTTTGTGTTTATTGCGCCGCAAAATTGAAAAATATTTATTTGCCCGAAAGCAGAGAGTGAGCAGATTGTGACAAATTGTTATTGAAATGTAGAAATTGAATGACGAATGGAAGAAAGGAGGCTTATGCGTAACGCAAAGGTTTTCTAAAGGTTTTATACAGTATTACTATTGCCGTAATTAAAAGCGCAACACCCACAAACCAGTTAAGAAGGTATTGTTTGTCTTTCAATAATGTTATTACCAAACTGCCGGCCAAAGCATATACAACAAATGCCGCAGATGTGCCCATGCCAATCGCTATCACATAAATGTTGTAAGCTTTTGGTTCGGGTACCAATAATTTCCTTGATCGCAATACAGCGGTCCAGCCTATCCAGAAAGGCAGATGCAGCGGGTTGAGTATGCTGAGCACAAAACCAGAAAGCAGCGGGCCGCGCTCGGTGAGTGGTAAAGCCGCTTCAAAATTTTCCATTTGTATCGCCGCTTTTAAACTAATAACCGCAAGCGTTAAAAGTATAGCGCAGGTAACAACGCTGAAAAGTTTAAATAATCTTTTTTGTTTTTCCAGTTTGTGAATGGTTACAACGGCAATGCGCACCATTATTATTTCCACCAGCACCGCGGCTGCAGCAAACTGAATGGCTTCGTTCACTCCTTTGTTCACTACCAGGTTGGTAACAGTTACATTCAAGGTTCCCAGCGGCAGCGATCCCAAAAAGCTAATGCCAAAGGCCCAGTAAAATATTCTTAAATATACCCGCATGCTGTAGTTACTGCTCAAGCTGTTTTACATGTTCCTTGTTGCCTTTTAGCATCGCTAGTCCTTGCTTATTCGTCATATAGGGTATTCCTTTTAATTTATGATTTAAGCTGCTGATGGTATACAACAGCTTCCAGTGTTTTATAATTTCTTTCCACGCAAAAAATATAGATTGCGAAGGATCGTACATGTGCGTAGGCTCGCTCCCCGCGCCGTTTAATTCTATAACGGAAAAATTTTTTCCCTCGCATAAATCTTCCCAGCTGCTGTATTTGATATCCAGCCTGCCGAAATAAAACTCGGGCACGGCGCTGCATACGCGGTGAATGGTGGAGGTGAGCTTTTCGGTTGCCAGGTGGGTGAGGTTGATAAATTTGGCGCCCCTTGCGTGGTTGCCATACGGAACCAGCACTTTCTGCTCGCCTGCCGGCAATACCTTTTGCAGTAAACCAGGCTGCGATTTTTTTAAAGCTTCTAACTGCAGCAAATGCCTGTCATTCTTCATCAGCAGGGTTTCTATCGTAGCATATCCATCACCCGTAACCGTTAAAAATTCTTTACCAACAATGCCCGAGATATTACCCTTGTTTTCGCCAGGCATCCTGTAATAAAATATACCCACTTCGTTAGGATAATCTACAAATGCCTGCAACAAAAAATCTACTTTGCTGCTTGCTGCATATTGCTCAACCTCTGTTGCATTGTGCAGTTTTTTTACTTTCAGTCCGCGCATGCCAATGTCGGGTTTGGCAATTACGGGAAACGATAGTCCCTTTGCCTGCAATGCCTGCAACGCCTGATTGCCGGTTGTGTTAGCTGCGCAGAAAACTGTAAGCGGATAATATTCCTGTGGCATCAGGTCGTAAATTTCTTTTTTGCTTTCCAGCAAAAATCCTCCGTTCTTAATCAGCGGATTACTTGCATTGAAAAAGAAAAATGATCTTGCTTTCACGCATAACCATAACCAATAACCGATAATGGGTCCGTACACCACATTAAAGGGCCAGTATTCCCAATTAAACAACCGGATGAAAAAACTTTTAAAGGCTGTGTTTTTTTTTACCTGTGTTGCAGGTTTTTGCTCCTGCTGCAGGTCGATCGTTTGCAGATGTTCTGTATTGCCAGCAATATCTACATACTGCATAACGGCGTCTTTTCCATTAATAGCAACGGACGTAATGCTTACAGTAGACAGTTTTCCGTTGCGGTTCATTACCAGGTTGTTCGCCGGGTCATTTCCACCCGTAAAACGATGAAAACGTACAATGCTCTCCTGCGAAACCATTTGTTCCTGCCGGAGAAAATCTTCAAACCATTGCTTTCTTTCGCGGGTAACATGCTCGTTGTACAAAGTAACCGACGACCAGATATGTGGTTTCGAAGCGTCTAATTCTTTTTGGTGTTTTTCGTTTCCATCCCACCGACATTCATACAGCTGTTTATTTTCAAACAGGATTATCGTAAAAGGTTCAATGCCGTTCAATGCTATGTTATTGAACCTGCCAAGCGGGCTGGCTGCTTTTGCCAGTTCCAGGAAAATCAGTCCCCTGCTTAAACGGTAAGAAGGGGCAGGAATGTGTTTAATAAAGGCGCCGTTCAGCAATACCGCTGCATCTCCATTTGCCTTTACCGTAATCCACGATCCTTTGGCTGTGCCATCTTGCGGATACAGCATCTCTGTTCCGTTGGTATGATAACGCGCAGGGGCAAGCGCAGGCTTACGCGTGTTATGCTCGTCTCTGTTAGACGTAATAAAAAAATGATCACCGTTCGGTATAAACGTTACTGTGCACATGCCTGCCTGAATTTGAGCGTGGATGCTGCTATACCAAAATCTTCTGAAAGATGCAGGCTGGATACTTCTTTTACCCCTACACGTATCAACGCCATGTGGTGTACGGTATGCTCCAGGTTATAAATAAGTTCACGCATGTAATTGGATTCAACTTCTGCAAAATCGTTGGTAGCAGGATCGTAAGCTGCCTTCAAAACCAATTTTTTATCAGGCTTGCTAATAGCTGCAGACAAAGCATCCAGTTGTTGTACGGCAAACAAGCGGTCGGTTTCAATACGCCGGTCTCTTTTCCGGTTGTCGTAATTTACCACGCCTGTTTTATAACCAGTGTTCAATTCAAGGAACAATTCAATAATATGCCGGATGTGCTGGCCAATAGTTGCACCCGTTAAAAAGCTGGAAGGGATGCAGTATTGTTCGTCAGATAACGAATGAATGGTGGTTTGAAGCTGCCTGAACAGCCGTTGAATGGGAGTTATTAAGTGCATAGTTTTTAGTGTGCTTTTATAAAGCTAGTTCTTTCTATCATTTATAGTGCCATAATTAAAGAAACGGAAGACCTGATGCCTGTAATTAAAAAAAATTACAATGCAGCTTACCATCACTATAATGGCATAAATAAATAACTGTCCTCCGTCATCTTTTACCACAATGCCCAGGCTGGTAAGATGGAAAAAAATGGCGCCGGCCATCAACCCTATACCCAGGGCGGCTCCAAACGCTGTAAAGCGTGGTGTAAGCAGCAAAATAGAAGCGATCAGCTCTGCCACACCTATGCCAATTCTGCCCCAGGGCTCCATGCCAAGGGTGGAAAAAATGTACACAGGTTCTTCGGCGGCAGAGAATTTGTAAAATAATGTTTGAAACATGATCAGTGCTGCAAGTATGCGCAGCGCCCATAAAATTTTATGTTTAACCGAGGTGCTCATAGTATCGTTTTTATGATTTATGTAACAAGTATTTTCTATTGATCTTTCTGTTTTTCCATCGCATTTATGATACGCTCTTTTTCTTCCGGCGTAAGGTGATGCTCCTGTTCATGGTGGGTTTTAGACAATGCTTCGGTAATTGTTTTGTTCTGCTTTGCAAACAACCTGCACAGGCTGCAGATAGCAAGGTGCCGCATTAATTGCAATCGCTGCAATACAGAAAGCTTTTTTTCCTCCTTTTTCGAAATATAATCTACAGCTTCTTTACAGGTAATGTGTAATTTCATATGGCTACATTTATGGTTTGAACCAATTCAGTTCAAGACATTCCCTTAGCTGCACTTTGGCGCGGTGCATAATTACCCAATAGTTCGCTTCCGACAGGTTTAAAGCTTTGCAAATTTCAATACTTTTCAATCCATCCATGTATTTCATAAAAAAAACTGCCCGTTGAACTTCCTTCAGTTTACTTCTGCACTTGTTTAATACGCTGTAAAACTCTTTTGTTTCGGTTGCATTGTTATCGGTTGCTTTCCATTCCAAAGGGTAATGTTCTTTCGACCAATGATCTTCTGCATTAAAAAATGAATCGTTCGTTGCTGTATTTAATTCATCGGTAAACCGGGTAGCCGCTTTTCTGTAATGATCGGCTATTTTATTTTTAAGAATTACGAACAGCCAGTTTTTAACCGAGGCTTCTCCTTTATACGATTCATAGTTTTTCCACGCGGCTAAAAATGTTTCCTGCACCAGGTCCTTCGCAATGTGTATGTTGCTGGTACGTTGTACTGCGAATGCATATAATATGTCCGAGTAGTCATTAACCCACTTACTGGCTTCGGCATGTTTTTGTATATTTACCTCCATCCGTTAATTTACGAAGTTTATGGCGCGCAGCATGCATTCGCGTTTATTTTTTCATGACATCCGGCCAATTTTTATCGGCCTTCTCAATCAGCGAATCCCTGTTTTTGTTCCAGGTGGCCTGCACCTCCTTGTTATAATTGAAGTACAGCCTTCCATCCTGCAAATACCATGTGTCGGCCTGCGTGGGTGCTTTGTATCCTTTCGACATGCCATAAGCGCAGTAGCCTCCATAGGCCGGCATATATTGTTCAGGCGCTTTTTTAAAACTATCCAGATGTGCTCCCGACGAAAATTTCCAGGTTACATTATTCCATTCGGTGGTTAAGGAATCCTGCCCCATTACAGGCCCCTCGCTGTTAAAAAACGATACTACGTCGTATCCCTTCAATGCTATATTATCCGGTGCAAAAACAACAGGTTTTTGTTCCTGCGAAGCAGTGCATGCAAATGCAAACAGTGTAAATAACAATACTAAAAACTTCATTGTGGTGTGATTTGATACTTAATGAAATAATTTCGTCCAGTTAACATCCGCTTTGTTGTGAAGCGTTGTTTCATCTTTGTTCCACAACTCCAGTGTGTTGGTAAAAAAGCGGTTATAAAACAAATACAGTTTCCCGTCTGTAATTTTAAATGTTTCGGGATCTACCGATACTTTTTCGCCTGAATTACCCATTGCATAAGCACACCATCCGCCATATTGTGGCTGGTATTTGCCGGGGTTTGCCTTGAACAACTCCTTGTTGGCTGCCGACGAAAAATAATACAGGATGCCATCGGTAACCACCGCCCATTGCTTTTTACCCTCTATAGCTTTGCCCGAAGTAAAATAAGCAACCGGGTCATACCCTTCAATGGCCAGCCCGCTTTTGCCAACGTTAAAACTTTTTTTTCGCAAATCTGCTACCGTTTGCGATTGAACGCTTCCCTTTGCCATTACTGATAACAATAAAAAAAGGATCATATTTTTCATATCTCGATACTCTTTTTTTGGTAAAGACGGTTGAAGAAGCAAACCCTTACAAAAAATTTTAAATTTTGAATCACGAAGGCACGGAGACAGGGAGTTACACGGTAAATTTTCGTTCGTTGCTCCGCCGCATTGCCGCGTGAAACTGCCAACTGCCCATTGTTTATTGCTAATGGCTGATAGCTGACCGCCGACCGCTCTTCCGCGGTTAATATTTTACCACTTCCAGCAAACTACAGAACATTTCTGTGTTCTTAATCTATATACTTTTACCCGATGTTGATAGGATAGTGCTGTTTTTTACAGGAAGTTCTATAGTAAAGTTGTGGTTTTTATTATCAGGATTGGTTTTGGTTAAGGCTGGCATTTAAGTAAGAGCAGCACTATTTATCATCATTTTGGTTCCGCCCTCTATAACGATCAGTAAAATAGCTGCAATTGTGTTGACGAGTAAAAAAAGTCATTGGGTATTAACTGTTTTCCGCGGTTTCATTTCCTTTCCACAGTACAAATTGTTGTGCAAAAGCGCTCAGGCATCTAAAGCTTCCGTTAATCTTTTTACTGATAATCTTTTTTTGATATAAAAAAATAACTATGGTGAAAACAAAAAAACTGTGGGGTATAATTTTATTGGTTACTGTTGTAACGGCAAACTATAAATGTACCGCACAGCGCACTAATGGAAACACCGGGTTGAAGTTTAAGAAACATGTATTATCCACCGAATATATTTCAGAAGGTGTTGCTGTGGCAGATGTAAACAAAGATGGAATGATGGATGTGCTGGCAGGCACTTTCTGGTTTGAGGCACCCGGTTGGAAACGTCATGAAATTACTACGCCCTATATTCATCCTTCCATTGGCGGTTATGGCAACTCTTTTCTCAATTTTACAATGGATGTGAACCAGGATGGTTGGACAGATCTCGTAAAAGTTGGCTTTCCCAGCAAAGAAGCATATTGGTACGAAAATCCTCAAAACAAGGGCGGTCATTGGAAAGAACGACTGGTTTATCCTTCGGTTGGAAATGAATCGCCTGCAATGGTAGATGTGGATGGCGACGGGCGGCTGGATTTGCTGTGCAACGATCCTGCAAAGAAAAAAGTAATATGGGTGAAATCGCCTTCTGTTAAAGGCGATACAACATGGACAACCTATGCCATCAGCAATGATACAGTAAGAGGAACCAACTTGTTTACACACGGCTTGGGTTGGGGAGATATTAACCTAGACGGAAGAAAAGATGTGCTGATAAGAGAAGGGTGGTGGGAAGCGCCGGCAGACCCAAAGCAACCCGACTGGATTTTTCATGCCGCCAACTGGGGGGCTGAATGTGCGCAGATATATACGCTCGACCTGGATGGCGACGGCGACCAGGATGTTATCACTTCATCTGCACACAACTATGGCATCTGGTGGCACGAACAGGTGAAAGACGTCAACGGGAATATTACATGGAAACAGCACGACATTTTTGCAGCGTTTTCCCAATCGCACGGAATGGCAATGGTTGATATGAATAAGGACGGCAACCCCGACCTGCTGACGGGCAAGCGTTTTTGGGCGCACAATGGCAATGACCCTGGTGAAAAAGAGCCTGCCGTATTGTATTGGTTTGAATACAAGCCAGGCAAGCAACCTCAATGGATACCCCATTTAATAGACAACGATTCGGGTGTTGGATTGCATGTGGTAACTGCCAACATGAATAAAGACAAACTGATCGACATTGTAATAGCTAACAAGAAAGGCATTTTTGTTTTTGAGCAGGTAAAAAAATAGCGTTGGTTGAAACTCCGACGCCGTTTATTTAGAATCTGATAAAAAACAATTGACACTTTCCGTCAGACCGCCTTAGGGCGGGCCGATGGAAAGCCCGGTCGGCCCGCCCCAAAGGGCGGTCTGACCGATAAAATTGGATTGAAATCTATCCTTTCAATATGCTATCGAGGCCACGGCTTCTGCTGGTTGTGATAAGACAGAGCCGTAGGCTCGGTGAAATATTGTTACCTGGGATTTTAATCCCAGGTCGTAAAAACCCAAATATTTTCTTTTTATGATAAGGCATTTTATTAAAACGGTTGCTGTTATTGTTTTGTTTTTTGCGCTGATTGTGCAAGGATGCAAAGGCGATGGAGGTAAAACCAAAACCGCTACACAGGATACAGCGAATGCAAAGATTAACAAGCTCAAGCTGCCCGAAGGATTTCATGCCGAACATTTATACAGTCCCTCCGAAAATAAAAACGGTTCCTGGGTTTCCATGACTTTTGACGATAAGGGGCGGCTGATCGCTTCTGATCAATACGGTGCGATGTATCGGTTGCAGTTGCCAGGCATTGGGGAAAAAGACCTTCATGCAAAAGTAAAAGTAGAACGGCTGCATTTTGACCTCAACAAAGCCGAAGGTGCTGATACCAGCAAAGCGAAAATTGAAATGGGGTATGCACAAGGGTTAGTATGGGCCTTCAACAGCCTGTATGTAATGGTGAACCACAAAGGCGACAGCCTGTTTGAAAAAAAGAGCGGCTTCTACAGGCTGCAGGACACCAATAACGACGATCAGTTTGACAAGATCACGCTGTTAAAATCATTTACCGGTTACGAAGAACATGGCCCGCACAGTGTAATACTCGCTCCCGATAAAAAATCGCTGTATGTGGTAGCCGGCAACAATACCGGCTTCTCCGGTATGGATGCTTATCGTTTACCCCCGGTATGGCAAAGAGACAACCTCATACCCGATTCGGCGCACCTCGATGGCGGAACAGATCCCGCCGCAGGCTTTGTTGCCAAAGTAGATTCGTCCGGAAAGCATTGGGAGCTGTTTGCAGCAGGATTACGTAATCCTTTTGACATTACTTTTAACGAAGCCGGCGACCTGTTCACCTACGATTCAGACATGGAGTGGGACATAGGCATGGCGTGGTACCGCCCTACCCGCATTTGCCATATACCCAGTGGCGCTGAGTTTGGCTGGCGCCCCGATAACGCCAAATGGTCGCCCGAATTTTTAGACAACCTCCCGCCTCTCATCAACATCGGGCAAGGTTCACCCACAAACATCATCTCCGGTCACAATGCAAATTTTCCCGAAAAATACAGGAAAGCATTGCTGGCGTTCGACTGGAGTTTTGGAATCATATATGCAGTGCATCTGCAACCCAACGGTTCGTCGTACAACGCAAAGGCAGAGGAATTTATTTCAGGAGCGCCTCTGCCTTTAACCGATGGGGTGATCGGTCCCGATGGCGCATTGTACTTTCTTACAGGAGGCAGGCGCATACAATCCGACCTGTACAGGGTATATTACGGCAACAACAGCAAGCAGCCCGAGTTGGCGGCTCCTGTGATCAGTGAAGAAACAAAACTGCGCCGGCAGTTGGAGCAATTTCATGGTGCGCCTAATGTGGCTGCACTCGAACAGGCATGGCCCCAGCTTAAAAACGAAGACCGGTTCATCCGCTATGCCGCCCGCATTGCCGTAGAGCATCAGCCGGTAGCACAATGGCAGCAAAAAGCCCTTAGCGAAGGCGATCCCGTTATTCGCATCAATGCATTGGTGGCCCTGGCGCGCCATGGCAACAAAACCTTAAAGAACGACATTTTAAAATCGCTTACCGGTATACGTTACAACGAGCTTTCTCCATCGCAGCAATTGGACTTGCTGAGGGTTTTTGAAGTTGTCTTATACCGAATGGGCAAACCAGAAGCAACACAGCGGGAAGCGCTGATCAGTTATCTCGATCCGCTGTATCCTGCCACCACCAATATTGCCAACCGGCAATTGGTGAAGCTGCTGGTATATATTGATGCACCGCAGGTAGTGCAAAAAACAATCCCGCTGCTGGAAACCGCCAAGGATGATACCACTGAACAGTCTACCGTTTCGCAATCTGCTGATTTGATATTCAGAAATCCACAGTATGGAATGGACCTGGCAGATGTGCTCACCAATACGCCGCCTGCGCAACAGGTATACTATGCATTGGTTTTAAGCGAAGCCAAAAACGGATGGACACCTGAGTTGCGGGAAAAATACTTTCGTTGGTACTATGGCGCATATAAGTACAAAGGTGGCCGGCAATTTCTTAGTTACCTTGATAAGGCCAGGCAGATAGCTTTAAAGTATGTTCCAAAAGATCAGTTCAAACATTACGATACCATTTCACTCAACACCGCATCGTTAAATGCTGCTACCGACTGGGTAAAAATTATGGCCGATGGCGGTCCCGGCAGAGTGTGGAAGGTAGAAGAAGCACTGTCTTTTGTACAAGACAAATCAACCCCCCGGAATTTTGAAGAAGGAAAGATGCTGTTTGCGGCCAGCGCCTGCATCAACTGCCACAGCATTCGAGGAGAGGGAGGATCGTTGGGACCTGACCTCACGCAACTGGGTACCCGCTTTTCTGAAAAAGACATACTCGAATCCATCATCCAGCCCAACAAAGTCATATCCGATCAATATGCAGCAACTGTATTTGTGCTGAAAGACGGTAATACCGTAATTGGCAGGTTAAGCAGGGAAGATGATACCAGATATTATGTTTCACAAAATCCATTTGCACCACAAACAACACGCGAGTTGTTGAAAAAGGATGTGGCTTCTACCAAATTATCAGAAGTATCCTTTATGCCGCCGGCGCTCATCAATAGTCTCAATCCTGAGCGGTTGAAAAATCTCATTGCGTACCTGGTAGCAGGAGGAAATAAAGATCATCCTGTATACAAGGCTCAGTAACAGTTTTGTTAATAAAAGTGCACAGGTAAGCATGTTGAAATAATTGCAAAGCCTGCAACATTTTTTTTGCATAAACCCAGCTACTTTTAAGCACTTCTGAACCCAATGATATTACTTAAATAATGAATACTATAAGAAAAGTCGCAGCAGCAGTGTCCCTGGCTCTTTTGGTCTCAGGTGCGTTTGCGCAGGATTACGGTTATCCATACCAGAAAGTGCCGCTTAAAAATGTATCGGTAAACGACGCATTCTGGTCGCCCCGGTTAAAAACACATGTGCAGTCAACCATTCCTTCCGCTATTGTGCAGGTGCGCGATTCTACAGCCCGCATTGCCAACTTTGAGATAGCAGCCGGTGTAAAAAAAGGTAAATACAATGGATTGGTGTGGGATGATTCAGACGTATACAAAGTGATGGAAGGAATTGCCTGGTCATTGATCAGTCATCCCGATCCCGAACTGGAAAAGCTGATGGATTACTGGATTGACGTAATGGCAAAAGCGCAGCAGCCCGACGGGTACCTCGTCACATTTTATATTCTTTCCAAAGAAGATGATGGACTCGGGAAAAACCTTGGTCGCTGGTCGGATATTGGCAGGCATGAAATGTATTGCGGCGGACACATGATAGAAGCGGCGGTTGCTTATTACAAAGCCACCGGCAAAAGAAAGTTCCTGGATGTGGCGCAAAAATTTGCCGATCACTGGATTGAAACATTCGGCCCCGGCAAACGCCATTGGGCAGAAGGGCACCAGGAACCTGAACTGGCGTTGGTAAAATTGTACAACGTAACCAAAGAAAAAAAATACCTCGACTTTGCGCATTGGCTGCTCGAAGAGCGCGGCCACGGTCATGAATTTGGACCCATGTGGGAAATGAACCCAAGAGCAAACGTCGATATTCTGAGCGACATACCTGTAAAAAATATTACCGAAGCAAAAGGGCATGCAGTACGTGCTATGTACATGTATTCCGGCATGGCCGATGTGTTGGCCAATAGCGGCGACAGCACCTACATGAAAGCACTGAATAGTGTATGGGATGATGTGGTGGAAAGAAAAATGTATGTAACCGGTGGGGTAGGGTCTATGCACGATGGTGAGGCGTTTGGTCCCGCCTATTATCTTCCTAACAAAGAAGCCTACTGCGAAACCTGCGCATCGGTAGGCATGGTATTGTGGAACAGCCGCATGTGCCAGTTGAAAGGCGATGCCAAATATGCCAATGTGCTGGAACGCTCGCTGTACAATGCGGTGCTGGCCGGGCAAAACCTGGAGGGCGACAAATTTTTTTATACCAACCCGCTGGCTGCAGAAGGTAAAACACACCGTGGGGGGGCTTACGGTATCGCCTGCTGTCCTTCCAATATGGCACGCTTTATTCCGCAGGTGGGCGAATATATTTATATGACGGGCAACAACGAATTGCTGGTGAACCTTTATATTGGCGACGAAACCCAAACATCGTTAGGCAATACGCCTGTTACCATTAGGCAGCAAACACAATATCCGTGGGAAGGAAAAGTAACGATTACCATAGATCCACAACAGGAAGTAACGGGTAAGATCAAACTAAGAATTCCCGATTGGTGCAAATCATACAGCGCAAAGCTGAACGGAAAGAAGATCAGCAAATCCACTTTGGAAAATGGCTATCTCGCCATCAATCGTGCGTGGAACAAAGGCGATGTGATTGAGCTTGATTTCAGCATGCCGGTTGAGCTGGTAGCGGCCGATCCGAAAGTAGAAGCCAACAAAGGCAAACGCGCCATCCGCAAAGGTCCCATCGTGTATTGCATGGAAGAGGTTGACAATCCTGGTATTGATTTTGAAAAGTTTACGCTTAGCTCCAAAAACAAGTTTGCCGTAAAAGAAGGCGAAGGCATTTTGGCGGGCATCAACAATCTTACAACAACTGTAAATGGTAAAGCTGTAACATTTGTTCCCTACTTTGCCTGGGAAAACAGGCAATCGGGCAAAATGAATGTATGGTTTAACTACAGCAGGTAATATATTTTAGGTTAAGGCTTTGAGTTAGTCTTTATTTCTATCACGAAGTCATTGTTGTTCGGTTAAAATTTGAAAATCGTTGAAGCCCCTGGCGACAGCGTACTTTACTCCCTCTGCGGGAGGGTCGGGTGAGGCGCTAACATAGTGCTCGACTGATTGATTCATACAACCGAACTGTAAGTGATCAAAAAATTAAGTTATTGCATGAAGCATTCGTTTAACCCTAAACCTTTCTTATTTAAAGTTTGCGCCGTGGTACTGGCAGCCTGCACCCTGGTGTCGTGCGGATCGGATAGCTCGCAGCCAGTACCCGCTTCAGACAGTCTTACAGAAGAGCAGAAGCGATTGCCTGAGAATGCTTTGAGAGGCCTTACGGTAACAGAAGGGCTGGAAGTGAAAATGATGGCAACAGAACCCATGCTCAAAAATCCAACCAATATTGATGTAGATGAAAAAGGAAGAGTGTGGGTAACCGAAGCGTACAATTACCGTCCCGGGGCAGGTAAATCGGTAACGCCCGCAGGCGATAGAATTGTAATTCTTGAAGATACCAACGGCGATGGCACTATGGACACCAGCAAAGTATTTTACCAGGGACCGGAGATAAATGCCCCGCTCGGCGTATGCGTGCTTGGCAACCAGGTAATTGTTTCGCAAAGCCCTTATGTATGGCGGTTTTTCGACGATAACGGCGATGACAAAGCCGACCGCAAAGAAATTATGTTCCAGGGCATTGGCGGCGAGCAGCACGATCATGGCATGCACACTTTTACATTTGGCCCCGATGGAAAACTCTATTTTAATTTTGGCAACGAAGGAAAAACCTTAAAAGACAAGAACGGTAAAGTGGTGCTCGACCAGGATGGCGAAGAAATCGGGCCCGGCAAATACAGGCAGGGAATGGTGTTTCGCTGCAATCCCGATGGCTCGCAGGTGGAATGTCTCGGACATAATTTCAGGAATAATTTTGAAGTAGCGGTAGACAGTTACGGAACGATGTGGCAGAGCGATAACGACGATGATGGTAATAAAGGTACCCGCATCAACTACGTAATGGAATATGGCAACTATGGTTTTACAGATGAAATGACCGGTGCCAATTGGCCTGCTCCCCGAACCAACATGGAAGATTCAATACCCTTCCGTCACTGGCATTTGAACGATCCCGGCGTAGTGCCCAACCTGTTGCAAACAGGTTCCGGCTCACCCACAGGCATGGTTGTTTATGAAGGCGACCTGCTGCCCGACAGTTTCCGCAACCAGATGATCCATTGCGAACCGGGGCATAACGTGGTGAGATCTTACATTGTTAAAAACGATGGTGCAGGCTATTCGGCCGTTATAAAGAATATTCTCAAGGGAGAGAATGATCAATGGTTCCGTCCTGCTGATGTGTGTGTGGCGCCCGATGGATCGTTGATTGTGGCAGATTGGTACGATGCAGTGGTGGGCGGGCACGACGCTAAAGACCAGGAGAAGGGAAGGATATACAGGCTTGCTCCCAAAGGCAAACCCTATACCATTCCAACTTTCGATTATACGTCACCGTCAGGGGCAGTACAGGCTTTGCAAAATCCCAATCTTTCGGTAAGACGGAAAGCATGGACAAGTTTGTTTGCTATGGGAGAGAAAGCCATTCCTGAACTGGAAAAATTATGGAAGTCCGACGCAAATCCACGCATGCGCGCAAGAGCATTGTGGTTGTTATCGAAAATGAATGGCGGCGAAAAATACATTGAATCAGCTTTAACCGATGAGCGGGCCGATATAAGAATTACAGGTTTGCGTGCTGCACAGCAGTTGCATCCCGCCGATCTGGCACCAGTTGCTAAACTGGTAAACGATAAAGATCCGCAGGTACGAAGAGCCTGTGCCATTGCACTCAGGCATAACAAAGCGCCCGAAGCTGCAACTTTATGGGCTCAACTGGCCATCCAATATAAGGATGGCGACAGGTGGTACCTTGAAGCATTAGGGATTGGCGCCGACAGGCAATGGGATCGTTTTTTTGATGCGTATCTTCAAAATGTAAAAGATCCGGCTTTAACTCCTGAAGGACGGGACATTGTATGGAGGGCACGCACCGGCAAAGCACTTCCGTTGCTGGCTGCACTGGCTGTCGACTCTGGTACGAGCTGGCAGCAACGTCAGCGTTATTTCCGCGCATTCGATTTTCATTCAGAAGCAGCCAAAACCCCCGTATTATTAGGGCTGATTGCAGCCAACAAAAAAAATGATGTATCCTTAAATGCATTGTTGCTGCACCATTTGTCGATGAAAGCTGTTAAACAATCTGCCGTTGCAAAAAAAGCATTGCAGCAGGTGTTGCAGGCAGAATATGGGAAAGACGCTTATATTGAACTGGTGCGGCAATATGAATTGAAGAGCGAACAATCCAGGCTGCTTGAACTGGCGCTTTCGAGATCTGCAGAACCTGTGGCTGCCGAAGCTGTGAAACTATACCTGGCATATGGCGGAGAGAACAACCTTAAGAAAATGATTGCAGGTAAAGACACTGCACAAATCATACAATTGCTCACATCGTTTGGTGATGTGGGTTATGAGCAAACATTGAATATGACAGAACAGGTGTTGCTCTCTAAATCATATCCTCAAAATGTGAGAAGGGCCGCGGCATTGTCGCTCGGCAGAACTTACGGTGGCGAGCACCGCGTGTACGACCTTGTGAAAGGGAAAAAAATAGCAAAAGAGTGGATTGAACCTTTAATGAGCGGGATGGAACATGGCCCGCGCCGAAGCATGTATCTGACAGTGGAAGCATTGTTGGCTGACTCCTCCGGGTCAAATAAACCGCCGTTCGATAAAGATGCGGTATTGGCATTGAAAGGCGATATAGCCAATGGTAAAAAAGTGTTTGCCGATAATTGTGCGGTTTGTCACCAGGTAAAAGAAGTGGGAAATGATTTTGGTCCAAAGCTATCCGAAATAGGAAGCAAGTTGCCCAAAGAAGGGTTGCTGGAAGCCATTGTGAATCCATCAGGAGGAATCAGTTTTGGATTTGAAAGCTGGGAACTGAATATGAAAAACGGATCTACCCTGATGGGCATCATCTCCAGCAAAACCGATGATGTGGTTGTACTGAAATATCCCGGTGGAAAATCCGAAACAGTGAACACGACAGATATCAAGTCTATGAAAAAGGGAGCAGAGTCGAGTATGCCGGCATTGCACGAAACCATGTCTGCGCAGCAATTGGCAGATCTATTGGCATATTTATCATCGCTGGGGAAGAAGTAGAGTTGATTTTTTCCCGCGGATATACGCTGATTCACTCGCAGATAAAGTTGAGTCTTCCCGCGGATGCACGCTGATTCATTCGCAGATTTTCGCAGAGAGATCAGCGAACAATATCCGCGCAAATCTGCGGGAAAATCAGATACTGGTTTTGTAGTTAAGGAAAGGAGTGCGGTCGGACCAGAGCCCCGGCAGTTGATTTTTCCCCACGGATGCACGCTGATTCATTCGCAGATTTTCGCAGAGAGATCAGCGAAAAATATCCGCTCAAATCTGCGGGAAAATCAGATACTGGTTTTGTAGTTAAGGAAAGGAGCGGGCTCAGACTAGAGCTTCAACAGTTGATTTTTTCCCGCGGATGCACGCTGATTCATTCCCAGATTTTCACAGCGAGATCAGCGAACAATATCCGCGCAACTCTGCGGGAAAATCAGATATTGGTTTTGTAGTTAAGAAAGGAGTGCGGTCGGACCAGAGCCCCGGCAGTTGATTTTTCCCCACGGATGCACGCTGATTCATTCGCAGATTTTCGCAGAGAGATCAGCGAAAAATATCCGCTCAA
>JBQCFW010000015.1:0-14001 GCA_051958655.1 Agriterribacter sp.
TTTCACGTAAGACATGGTTTGCAACAGTTCGATGATTGTTTCCATAACTTTATTCTTTATCCGACTGCTATTAGCCGCTTTGCATTGCAGTGCGATCAGCTTATTATGTAGGTCAGCCCAACTATATTAATTGAGTTAGAGAAAATTCCTCCGTCCAAAATTCCTCGCCTGTGTGCTTGCCGTATGCCTTATACCTGGCATTACCATTGCTGTATACAACCAATTCATAACAATCCAGGGCATTCTCCGGCACAGGAAAAGCATCCCATTCGTTATCACCGAGCTCAACGAACACCCATTCCTTTTTGCCAAGCATTGCTTTGATGTCGGGTTCATTATCTCCTGCGCTTGTATAAAAATCCACGGCGGTATCAAAATAATTCAGTGAGTGAAAGGTGTAGTCTTCCGCAAACAGCTTGGCAGCCTCCAGCCGTTTTGCCTGTTCTTTTTTCCAGTTTTCTGTAAGGCATACGATTGCGAACACGCAGTTGTCCCATGCGCTATTTGTCCCTGCTTTGACCAGTAAGTAACCGGTATTATTTAATGCGTTTTTCATAATGATGTTTTAAGGATTAAACAATAAATCAATTGCCTGTACCAACTTGTGGTTGCTGTGCTGCCTTATCGTAGTGTACAAAATCAGCCCGAAAAGACCAGAGAACATAATTGGCCCGAATATAAAAGATCTCCCAAAGGGGGATATTTGTATAAGCTTGAGTCGATAAATGACCACTTCAAAATTAAAAAATCTTCTGAACAAGCTTCTCTTGGAAAGGACTCTGAGTAACCTTATAAAATTTCTTTTGTATTTGTTTCGTTTTTCCTAGATTAGCATTTCTTCGTACTCGCTTTTAATCATATTCTCGTTGAAATCCGAAACAGGCAAGGCTTTGTTTTGTTCCTGCCTACGAGCTATGCCGTGAAGTCAAGATTAAAAAACACGAGAAACTAATTGTTGAAGTAGTAAAGTAACCTAACCCCTTATATCCCTTAAGAGAGAAGGCGTGCCCCGTTTTTAATCCCATTCCTAATTATGAAAGAAAAACGAATAACAAATTGGAGAGTTCTATTCTGGGTCGCCCACCTGGTATTGATTGCTTTGTGCGTAATACTCGGTTGGTTAATAGGATAAGCCATGAAAAAACGTAGAAACGAGTGGATAATATTCTTTTACTTGATGCTATTTGGCTTTGCGGGATTTCTTATATGGATAATAATGAAGATACTTGATAAAATATAAACCTTAACCTAGAAACGAAAAACTGGGGCAGGTAGAAGCGAAATTTCCAATATATAGCTTCTTAAACTCTATGTGTAAGCGTGACTCTGCCAAAAAACAGCGAAATGAAATTATTTACATTATTTCTCAGCTTGCTTGCTGTAAATTCCTGCAATCAAAAAGAAGAACTAACGTTCTATGTATCTAATAATAGTTCTTTAACAAAACAGAAATAGTATTAACGTATACTTGGACTGGATGTGCCGGCGCGATTGACCATGCAATGCCGAAGCGGATTGACCACCAAAGACTATTTCTTAATTCTCGTCGAACATATTATATTTCAATGGATCGTCATGGTCAGATTGATCCGGCACAGATTGGTCCGAAAAATCGGCGCTTGTGGTCAAAATGATCCGGCGTTCCAAAATGATTCACTTTGTTTTGTTCGGTTGAAAGCCGCCCGGCATTCTTTGGACACCCGACAGTAGTTACTCAAACCTATCCAAAACAGAGTACTTTTTGGGTATTTCCGGGTAAATGTTTGGGTAATTTCTTACTTCTGGGTATTTTTGGGTAATAATACGGGTAATGATTAATGTTCAACAGATTCAGATTACTCTTGAATTCCTTTCACTGATTGCCGAAATAGATGAGTTTAAGGGAGCCTGGAGAGCACTAGGCCAATTAGCTCCTGAACAATTGCAGTCATTAAAGCGGGTAGCTACCATAGAAAGTATCGGTTCCTCTACAAGGATTGAAGGAAGCAAATTGAGTGACCAGCAGGTAGAAGCATTGCTCAGCAATCTTCAAATAAAAAAATTCGATACAAGAGATGAGCAGGAAGTAGCAGGTTATGCTGACGTAATGAATACTATCTTTCAGCATTACGCGGAGCTATCGCTTACAGAAAATTATATTAAACAGTTTCACAGGGATCTGCTTCAATATAGCGAAAAAGACAGCTGGCACCGGGGAGAATATAAAAAGAACAATAATCATGTAGAGGCCTTTGACGCTGATGGAAAAAGCCTGGGAATTGTTTTTGAAACAGCCAGCCCTTTTGATACACCATTTCGAATGGCAGAACTGGTGGAATGGACAAGAGATGCGACAGAGAAAAAAAGATTGCACCCATTACTTATCATCTCCGTTTTTATCGTTGAATTCCTGGCCGTTCATCCGTTCCAGGATGGTAACGGAAGGCTATCAAGAATTCTGACTACATGGCTTTTGCTTTCGGCAGGGTACGCCTATGTCCCATATAGTTCTTTGGAAGCTGTAATTGAGAATAGCAAAGAAGGATATTACCTTGGACTACGGCAAACACAGGGAACACTGCGTTCAGATAAACCCAACTGGCAACCCTGGATATTATTTTTTCTAAAGGCGCTGAAACAACAAAAGCAACGATTGGAAGTAAAATTGGAAAGGGAAAAATTGTTATTAGGTCAGCTTCCGGAACTATCACTGAAAATTTTGGAGTTGGTAAAGTCAAGGGGCCGAATAACAATCGGTGATATAGTGGTGCTGACAGAGGCTAACCGAAATACTATTAAGAAACACCTTGAAGCATTGGTCGACGACAAACATCTGTATAAGCATGGTGTTGGAAAAGGGACCTGGTATTCGCTTGGCTGATCATCGGATACTTATCCAATAGCTTAATGACAGTTGACTTGCATGGATGTGCCGGCGCGATTGACCATGCAATGCCGAAGCGGATTGACCACCAAAGACTATTTTTTAATTCTCATCGAACATTTTATATTTTAATGGATCGTCATGGTCAGATTGGTCCGAGAAATCGGCGCTTGTGGTGAAAATGATCAGGCGTTTCCAGGTCGGGGCACGATCGACCAGCATTGAGCATTATCATCAGGGCTGTTGACCATATGTCTGTATTTATGCTGGCAGGTGGACTATCTTGTACATAAACTGCAATGATGAATACATACATACTCCTCGCACACCCGGATGCAAATAGCTTCAACGGGCAACTCGCAGATGCTATGGAACGCACTTGCTTAGAAAAAGGACACAGCGTAAGACGGCAGAACCTGGGTGAGTTGCAATTCGATCCCATTCTGTGGAAGGGCTATGGCACCATTCAGGCCCTGGAACCGGACTTGCAGGAGGCACAGGACAATATCTTGTGGTGCAATCATTGGGTAATCATCTATCCGGTTTGGTGGGGTTCCGTCCCGGCTCTGCTGAAAGGATTCTTGGATCGGGTTCTATTGCCTGGCTTTGCATTTAAATACCATCCAAAAGATCCGTTCTGGGATAAGTATCTTAAAAACAAATCCGCCCACCTTGTCACCACTTCCGACGCGCCTTCCATCTGGTTATGGTGGCAATATGACAACAGTGACCTGAAGGCAATGAAGAAAGCTACCCTTGAATTCTGCGGCATTAAACCCGTACAACACACGAGAATTGGCCGGGTGAAATACTTAAATGAACAGCAACGAAAAGCCATGATAGAAAAACTAACCCGGAAATTGTAGGCAACCTTTTATTCTAACAACTGGTAAAGGGTAATAAGCAGGATCACAATCATAATAGAAGTATAAATGCGTTGGGTATACTTCGCCAGCCATTCAGGCAAAAAGATATCGAAATTAGCGCGGGTATCCGTTGTATATTGCCGGGCGACCAGGGTTAGCGGACAGGTGAATTTAAAGTAGAGCAATACGAGTCCTTCGATGCCCACCAGGATATAACCCGCCCAGAGCATCGGTGTAAGTTGTCCCGTGAGTACGAGCCACAGCATATAAAAAATCACTACGTTGTATCCGACCCATATAATGGTGTGTATCAATTTTACCCACCACAGTTTCTGCCCGTTGGTCATCGGTGATAAAATTACCTGGCGGTTAATCCACCATCAATCACCAGTTCAGCGCCTGTTGTATAGGAAGATTCATCACTCGCCAGGTAGAGTGCCCCGTAAGCGATCTCCATGGCGGTGCCGATGCGACCTAGCGGGCACATGGTTTTTAAGAGCTCTTCTGAACCGGGTGCAGTGGTCAGGAACTCGGTCATAGGGGTAAGCACTCCGCCGGGGTGAATGGAGTTGACCCGGATATTGTCTTTGGCGAGTTCCACCGCCTGGTCTTTGGTGAGTAATCGCAAAGCGCCTTTGGACGCCGTGTAGGCGGGACCGTTACCTCCCACCAATCCTGCGATAGAGGAGATATTAACTACGGAACCATCGCCTGCTGCGCATAAGTGTGGTATGCAAAGCTTAGTTCCAATAAATGGCCCGGTGGCATTAATAGCGATAATGTTTTCCCAGTCTTTTACACTGGTTGTTGCAGAACTGGCACCGGGCGGAAAGATGCCGGCATTGTTGATCAGTATATTAATCTTTCCGAAGAGGGCAATTGTTTTATCAATGACTTGCTGCCACTCTTGTTCAGAGGATACATTGTGTTTAACCGGTGTAATATTTAGCCCTTCTTTTTGCGCGGTCAGTACCCAGGCCTGAAGTTTTTCATCCTGGATATCGGTTGCTATCACCTTAGCGCCTTCCTGCGCGAATAGTTTTGCGATAGCCGCGCCCATGCCGCCAGCCGCTCCTGTCACAATAGCTACTTTGTTTGCTAACCTGTTCATGTGATTGGTTTGATAGAGCAAAAATAGTTTTACGGGCGGCTCAACCGGGTGACAATGACGCAGCGCAAATATGATTGTAATCATAAAAGAACCCGCCATTAGGCGGGCCTGGGAATATAGGGACGGGGAACAATAATAAAACGCAGGATGAATACAAAACGTATGTGAAGGAGACAAGAGGTATACGGTGTGAATAGAATAGGATATATAGCGATGATAATATTGCAAGAAAAGTAACCCGTTAATTTCATCGTTAGAATGTAGCCTTCATCGAAATGGAACCGGCTCGCGGGCGGTGATTTCGCAATTTTGCACCTGTATTTAACTATATAGCAGGACGGGACAGGAGGGGGACGATGGTTGGGTGGTGGGTATTAATGGGCTATGCAACTGCCTTTAAGCGGGTAGAGCCTGGTTTAGTCCACGGCAGTTGATAAGTGACTCCCAAAAGCGCGGCGATTGTTCATTTTCAGTACAGCGTGTCTCTCTAACTGCTATTACTTCAAACTTTTTTCAATAAACCGTGAAACTATAACTTCAACTTCTGAACGGTAGCTGTGGAAGGCGGTATAGACGCTATACGCCCATTTTTCAACAAGTTCCCTGCACTGGTCTATCGATTGAGCGGACATACAATCAACCGTCGTCAACTTGCCTCGTTGCCCTTGTGGGGGAGCTAAAATGGGTTTGCGGTGTCTTTTAAAATCATTTACAATATTGCTTAGTACAGGTGTCAACTGGTAATTCCAATCTACTTTCTTTTCAAAGATTAACACCAGCCTGGCATAATGTATATAGTTGTTCCACTGTCCATGAAGCTCATAATGTTGCAACGCCATAGCATCGACACTTAGGAAACGGGTAATGTAGTTTGCAGGATCATTATAGTCCAACAATCCGGCGATATAGTTTGTATTATCGTGGCATTCCAAAACACCACCAGTGACAGGAGCAGCACAAAATTGGCAAAATCCGCTATTCCTTAATTCAATGCCATTTTTTAGTGCGTAAGCGAACCAGTCCCGCATACTATTTGA
Source organism: Agriterribacter sp. (assembly GCA_051958655.1). Taxonomy (GTDB): domain Bacteria; phylum Bacteroidota; class Bacteroidia; order Chitinophagales; family Chitinophagaceae; genus Agriterribacter. The sequence continues at coordinate 5,878 of JBQCFW010000015.1, forward strand.
TTAGAATGTGAAAACCATTAAAATAAGAAATATACAGACATAAAAATTAATGTAGTTTCTCTTTTTTGGGTGAGGGATTAACTCATGAATTTGTATGTTTTGTTTGTTTCGTTGAGGGCTTCGCCGTTGCAGAGAATACCCGGTGAGGCATCTGTGCCAAGACGTTGTGCCGGAGTAGTAGTGAAAAGCCGGACCCTCGGCTTACTGCTTGCGTGAGGGCAGACGAGGGGCACCTCCAAATCCACGCCTTCCAACCTATTATCCTGCCAATTCCTATGTTGGTACTGCGAACCAGCCTGTTTGGGTAATAACATCTGCACCTGCAAACAACGGCAGTCGTATCAATAAACGGAACACCCCGCATCGGCTAAGCCGGTATGTGACGAAGAATTTTGTAGTCGATGTAGAATGTCCCGAATGGAATGAAACAAGCAACAAGAACTTTCCAAGTTGTTTCTCTGAATTTCCATTGTTGTTCAACGCCTACACGCAAAGCGTTAAACACAAACAACACGAATAATGCACCGTGAATTGGTCCAAGATTTTTTGATATTGAAGGATTGTCAAAATAATACTTCAAAGGAACGGCTATAAAAACCAAAACAAGTAATGAAATTCCCTCTAAAAATGCTAGCAATCGTAAACGTCCGATTGTTGTTGTGAAATACTTTTTCATAATTAAAATGGTCTAAAATTAGGTCTGCTTGACAACGGCGAAAAAGACCAAGGAATAGCGATGAAAATGATGATTAGAGCAATAGAAAACCAAGTCACCATTGTCTTAAATTTTTCTTTGTTTGTTGGTTTTCGTTTTGCCAATGCTGAACCGATTGTCAATACAACAATAGAAGTTAGCATTAAAACAGGATGTATTATACTGTAAAATGTTAAGTCCAAATTTTGAAAACCGATTTCGGTTTCAGACCAAAAGTATTTTACAATCGGGCTTTGTGTATAAAGTATAATCCCAATCACCAATTGAATGTGTGCAACTGTTGCAGTCCAATGTCGAAAAGCATTGTCGGTTTTGGAAAAAGTTTTGTCTTTGGCGTAGCCAAGATATGCTCTATAAATAGAATACACCAAGAAGGTTAAAACAAGCCAACGTGTCAAAGAGTGCAGAACTAATAAGGTTAAATACATTTTTTGTCACAATTGTTTTTTGCTCGGTGGCAAAAATAAAATAAAAACATACTATTTGGTATGTTTTTGAAGAAAAAAAATTATTTCAAACTGTCTAAGTAGATTTTAAGTTGCTTTAAATAGGGTAGATACGCCCTTTTATTGTTCTCTAATTTTCCAAAATTTCGTATTCCCCAATATCCCGCCATTACGAACATTGTTACTTGCTTTGCGTTTACATCATTTCGAACAAAGCCGTTTTTCTTTCCTTTTTCAATAGTGGCGGTCATTACTTTTGTCCATTGTTTGGTTAGTTCGCTTAATGCGTTGTTGAAGTCAAGGTTCCAAGGTGTCATTTCTTGTGTGAGGTTTGAAGCGGGACAACCATACTCGACTTTCAAAAATTCATTTTTCATTAAAAGATTGTCCATCAGGTTGTAAATGGCATCTAACGGATTTTGTTCGTTTTGTAGTGGTTCAATGAAACTGCTTGCAAGTGTCGGTTTTAGAATTTCGTTAATGATTGCAAGTCCCATTTGGTCTTTGGTTTTGAAATGGTAGTAAAACGCACCTTTTGTAACTTTTGTCGTGGCGATAATGTCGTCAATGCTCGTTGTCAGATAACCTTTAACGTAAATCAGTTCAAATGCTTTTTGTAGAATTGCCAGCCGTGTTGCCTCTGCTTTTTTCATAAAAGATACTGTTTGGTATTTTTGCAAAGGAACGAAGAATTCGTGGATTGCAATGGCTATAGAAGGTACACGGCTAAACCCGATCTCTTTTAGCATCATCCAACCTTTGCCTCCGGGGCTGGGTAATGCTGCGTAACTGATATTTAGCGCTTGAGTATATTATTTTTTACAGACATTCCTCATATTGAACAATACGCATGTCGTTGCAGGGATAGGTTGGCCGCTTGAAATATTATTTTAAATTGCAACGATGGGTAGCAAAAAAAATATTCCATATACACTTAAAGTGAGTTTTGGTGTTGTCAACACTAATGGTGCGATATGTTTATCAGTTATCGATATTGAAAATAACCAGGAAGTAAGCTTCAAAAGGATCAAGCAACCTGCTCTGGTAAACGAGGCGAAATTCCCATACTTGGAGAGAAAAGCCTATCTAATCAATGTTCGAAATGAGAAAACAAATGCTCTGCTGTTAAGTTTTCAGATCGAACCCAAAAATGATTGTTAACGGAGGGCAATGAATTACGTTTAGGGAATCGTGTTCCATCGTATCGTGGTTTTGCTGGAATAGTAGTGGGCTTAAGAAAGGAATCTGCACTTATTAAAGTGGCCAGCGATGGCGAGTTTAATGGCATAAACTTTGATGTTTGGTGCTATTATTTGGAGGGCATCTTACTTACACCCGAGAGTAATGACTGGGGATAAAATCGATGTATACGGAACCAGTTATGATGAAAATCCTGCCCGGAATAACGGAGCCGGTAACCAAGCAATTCTACGCTAAGTATTCTCACAGGATTACTATCTGGCGAAGCCGGTGCCGCAACTTCCGCAGCCCACACTGGCAATGAAGGTAGCCCCGGAAAAGGTTGGCCGATCTCTATAAATTAATTGGAGAAATGTTAGCAAACTTATTGACTGAGGTGATAAAGATTGCTTCGCCATTAAATATTTTGAAAACCGGATTTACAATAGTTATAGTTCAAGGAAAGGACACCCGACAAGACTAAATTGTTATTTCAGAAACCGTAATCACTTCAGTTCATCGATTATTTTCTAAAACTTATCTTGCCTTATAGAATAAGGTTTAATGGTTTAAAAACCATAAAGCTCCGTCATGTCTATGATGGGGCTTTTCTTTACAACTTTTCTTTTTGATTCGTCTATTGGTTATAGTTTGCAAGTAACGGCAGCATAAGAACTTGCATTAACGCAAACTAAGTACTTCCCACTACCATCTGTCTGGATGACTATTTTATTGTAAACTAAATGGATAACCTATACCATAAAGATAATTTATTGCTATATTACATCATCTCGTCGACGTTACTTCCGTTCTTATCAAAACTGAACCTTTGATCCTGATTCACTCGGTGAAATCTTCCCCTTTTTATTCTGATTTAGTCCAATAATTACTGTGTTGTTCTGAAAAAATGCTGCCGATAACGGAAGTGCATATTGTATCGCTGCGCCCATGTCTCACATCTTTTTTAATCATAAACCAAATATATCATGAAACAGTCTCACCCCATTCTTAAGTATTTTAGGCGACTATTGCTACTTGCTTTCACCGTCCCTGTTTTTTTGCAGCTGAACGCGCAAACACAGGGCATAACCGATAGTGTATATAAAGGCACAGGTATTCCCCACGGTTATTACTATTCTTTACCAAATGATTATTCTTCTAACCCTAGTAAAACCTATCCTCTTTTGATAGCATTACATGGCAGTGGAGAAGCTGGAAACGGCACCACGGATTTGTCAAAAATGCTAAAAGAGGGAACTATTCCTTATATCCTGTATCATAATAATTTTCGCGCTTCATTCGAAGTAGATGATGAGGCGTTTTCATTTATTGTGGTTTGTGCGCAATACGCTGGTGATATCCAAGGGGAAAATTTCTTAACTCATCTTAAAAGTCAATATCGCATTGATACCACGAGAGTATATTTTACAGGGCTTAGTGAGGGAGGATTGAGGGCGTGGAAGCAGGTATATGATACACTTAACTTTTTAACCGCAAATCCAATCGCTGCAATGGTTTTAACAAGCCCTTCGATCAGTGAGAATCCTTACCTTGCGGTTGGGTCTCCCTATATTGGTCAGGCGCACAGTTCAAACCTTCCACTGTGGCTCACTCAGAACCTGCAGGAAGATACTTACACAAGCACAATAACCGGTACCGTAAATAAGTTGACAAGTAGGTACAATGGGCTAAGTCCAACACCACAGCCCTTGGCAAAAAAACAGGTGTTCTCATCTCCGTCCGATATTCATCATGACTCATGGAAAAAAGTGTACAATGCCGCTAATAAAATTGATAGCGCTAATGACTATAATATTTACCAATGGATGCTTCAGTTTACGAATAAACGACTTGTGGCTAAAGCGGGCAAAGACACGTCAATCACATTGCCGGCCAACTCCGTTACGTTGACAGGTAAGGCGACAGTGCGGCAGGGACGGATAGATAGCGTACGATGGAGCAAGGTGGCAGGGCCGGCCACTTTTACCATTACATCTCCTACAAGCTATTCCACGACTGTTTCAGGGCTTGTTGCAGGAACATATCAGTTTGAGCTAAAAGTGGCTCATTCAGATGGACTTACAGTCGAGAAGGATACAGTACAGGTCATCGTTAGCTCCAATGCTCAAACTCAGACCAAAATCGTCCAAAATGTAAGTACAAATATTAAAGGATACTTGCGCTCGCTACCTGTGAATTACAATACAGATACCACAAAAAGATTTCCCCTGATCATTTCTTTACATGGGGTTGACGCAGCTGGCGACAGCACTTCAGGAATCCCGTTAGATTCCGTAGCAAACCAGGGAATTCCAAAGCTAATTAGAGATGGGCAGTTCCCTGCCAGTTTTGAGGTAGACAATAAAAGCTATTCATTCATTGTAGTTTCACCACAAATTAATTCTGCAACACCTTCGTTTATTCACAATCAACTAAACACACTCCTGACCCATTTGAAGTCAACTTTACGAATAGATGCTGAGCGGGTGTATGTCGCCGGCCTCGGAATAGGTGGTGGCTTTGGATATACTTTTGCAATAGGAGGCACAACAACCACGAATGTAGGGTTTCCTGATTCAATCGCCGCGATGGTTGGTGCCGGATCCAACGTTCCTTCTGTTAATGCTACGCAAAGAGCCAGACTTGTTCAATCAAATCTTCCACATTGGCTCACACACAATAATGCAGATCCGATCATTGCTTCGTCAAAGTCAAGCAATGCAATCAGCAGCTATAATTCGAGCTTACCAACTCCATCTCCTTCAGGAAAGCTCACCCTGTTTACTGCTTCCACGCAGGATTCCTGGACTACTACCTATAGTCCGAATTACGTTCTTGATAGCTCAACCGGATACAACGTTTATGAGTGGCTCTTACAATACACCAATAAAAGAGTTGTGGCACGAGCTGGTGCCGACACTGCAATTGTACTACCAGTCGATTCTGTTATTTTAAATGGCAGTAATTCAACTGCACGTAACGGACGTGCTAGTTACTTATGGACACAGGTACAGGGTACAAGTGCTACTATTCTCTCTGACGCAAACGCAGTTACCAAAGTTTCAGGCTTGGCTGGGGGAGTGAATAAATTTGAATTAAAACTTACTCATGATAGTACCTTCGCTGGCAATGTCGTCAGGGATACAGTAACAATAACTGTAAGTAACAGTTCGCCAAGAATTGCACCCCCTGTTGTTAGCCTGATACGCCATGCAGAGACAACAGACGAATTGTTGAGGGTAAGCATCAGCCCAACGGTAGCGCAGTCACAATTAACAGTCTTAATTACCGGGAGGGCGAAAGGGAAGACAAGTTTACAATTAAGTGGTATCGATGGAAGACGTGTTCAACGACAGTCATTTGTAAAAGACGCCACAACACTTACCAGAATCTTCAATGTCGCATCTCTGGCGTCTGGAATTTATTTAATTGAGGTAACAATCAATGGAAAATACAGAAAGGTGCTAAGATTTGTAAAACAATAATTTGTAAGTTTATAAATAGCCCCGGTTCGCCGGGGTTTTTTATATACAACGTCCATGCATTATTCGCAAATAGTTTCTATCTTTTGTGTCCTATTTAATTAAGTATTGCAAATCTTGGATTTGGTAACTCGTACTACATAGGGGAGAGTGAAGAAGATAGTATTAAACTTGATATTTATTACATACAAAATGGGCGATAGCTTTTTCGCGGGAGTTTTTCTGATTTTGCCTCGAAGTGTAATAAATTCTAATTTTGAAATGACAAATCCCGATGATGGAAATATTAAATAAGATTGTGAATTTTTTTAATAAAAGCCCGGCTACTCAGCCGGGCTGTGTCTTAGCATTCGCGTATACACCTTGTCGGTTGACGATTTGATTTTTGCACCCAAAAATGTCACCGATACTTTATTGCAGCAATTATTATACCTTCTACCTTGCCGCTTTTAGCCCTAAAAACAAAGAACATCTTCCTGCCCCTGATCATATTTTTTCAACTAATGCAAAGGCTGCTAAGTTGGCAATATAATGACAAGTCCTATGCTTGGTGCTCAAAAATTTGATGCAATGGTTGATCTTCAAAAAACAATGCGACAACAAATTCAAAATATTCCAGCTTCATTTCCTACCTTAAACAGTTATTATAAATCATTAGGATACTGAAATGGAGTTGTAATTTGCGTACCCTCCCCAGGCGTTCGGTCTGTCGGATTACTGTAAGCTTTCGTTCTGCGACGCAGCCTCTTTACTCTTAAAAGAAGTATTATGACTCAAAAAGACATTTCCATCAACTTTCTCGGCATGGTCTCAGCCGGTAGGATTGACGAGGCTTATGAAAAATATGTGCATGCGGATTTTATCCACCACAACGCGTACTATAAAGGCGACCGCGCGTCACTGAGACTGGCGATGAAAGAAAAGGCTATAGAATTTCCGAAAAAAAAGTACCAGATACTTCGCGCGATCGAAGACGGCGCGTTTGTCGCCGTTCATGCAAAGGTTACAGGCGTCTTTGAAACCGATTGGGCGGTCATCCATATTTTCCGTTTTGCGGATGATAAAATCATAGAAGAGTGGGACGGGACACAGGACAGTCCGAAAGATTCCCCGAATGAATTTGGGATTTTCTGAGTGGACAGTAGGGGAGAGCAATCCCATTGTGCGCATGATCCCAGGTCTAGCTATTTCGCATTGGATCTGCGCATATCTCTTGTCTTGTTAAAAACGGCAAGACAACTATCCAGCGGTTTGCCTTCTTTATAAATGCAATCACAGAATTCGCAAGCCCCGGGATTTTTATCACATTGGTTCCTGCACTCGGCTTCCGAGTTGCCGGGCCCGATCTCCCATAACCAGGAAGTACCAATTATTACAACAGCCAGGAGTGCCACACAGGCTCCAAAGAATATGATGCGAAGACGAACGCCAACGGTTTTTTTTAATACCGGGGGCTTCCTTTCCCGCTGCCGGTAGGGTAACAGGTATTTCAACCGGTCATAGTTCCAGATTAATAAATATAAACATGCCAGTAGCAACATCGTGTTGGCCCGAGTGCCTGCAAAGCGGGTCGCATAGGTTAGCACACAGATATTCACGATCACGGGAAAATACATCAGCACCCCCAAAAAAGCAGTTCTTGGGATCAAAATTAATATGGCAATGATGACCTGAGTGATTCCAATAAATGTATAATAATACCCCGTCAGATGCAATGCATCGAAGTAATGTCCTAACGGGTTATTCGATGGCAGACCTTCAGCAAAGCGCTCGCCCATGACTTTGACCAGGCCGGTCGGAAGAAAGCTTGCCGCCAACACTACGCGGCAAAAAAGAGCAAATCCCTGAAACCATTTGTCAGCCTTTGCTTCATTATATATTTCTTCCGCTCTATTCATGTGGTAGTATTCAAGCAGCTCTTCTCTTCGTGATTCTCCTGAAGAGATACACGAGATAATAAATGACCAATGCCATCGCCGTCCAGTACAAAAAAAAGAAAAATAAAATAACCGGTGGTGCGGAATCGGGCTCCTGGGCCAAAAAAGTTAAGGGCCCCACCAGTACGAACTTTACGGGGTAAATGACTCGGCTCATTGTATTTTTCCAGGCAATGGGTGATTGCTCCCCGGGATACCAATTGCCATCAACCGGATAAAATTTAACCGTCGGTCCTAATAGGGAGTTGGTGATAAACTGAAAGTCAAATGCCAAAACGAGGAAGATAATGACAAATTTTTTTGCTGAGATCTTCATGCTGATCGATTTTGACAGATACTAAAAAGTACTTTGAAATACAAAGTAA
>JBQCFW010000016.1:0-12017 GCA_051958655.1 Agriterribacter sp.
TAGGTTCTTTATTTGTGCTTGAAATAATGGTAATGCCAATTGCCAGAATTGCAATAGCCGCGAACATTTTTTTCATACTATAGATATTTGTGATACAAGAAAAAATTAAATGTATTTCGGACGGTGAATATAGAAATAAATCATTGCAAGATTAAAATCTTGACATAATATTTGCCTTTCTTCATTAAAACGCCCTCACTTAATCACTCATCGCAGGATTAAAATCCTGCGCACAATATGTAATCGAGCCTACGGCTCTGGAGGTTGCAAGTGCTTACGGTTCTCAATTTAGAAAACAGCCAGAGCCATCGGCTCGGTGTAATACTGTAACATTGGGTTTCAACCCAATGCGGGTTAACCCTTACCTGCTCCACTTCATAGAAAAAATTTGGAATCAATTAAAAAAGGAATACATTTGATATGTACGGACATACAAACATTCTAAATGGACTGAAAACGTCATTTGAAGAACGTGTTGGTGAATTGCTAACAGGTTATAACCGGCTGGGATGTCTCGACTTCGCCCGACATCAGATCATATCACTTAAAATGAGAAAACATTGTATAATTCAAATTTCGACAAGTATCCCGAAGTGGTCATACATGGCTACAACGGTTATATAGGCTGGGATGAAATAGCCGGAGAGATAGGGCAACAGGCACACGCAAAAAATAAAGAACAGACTATTGTTGTAATAGAGTGTTATCACGGCGTATTAATCAACGATCTTATCGGTAGCCTTCAATCGCAATTCAGCAGCGCCGGTTTTATTTCGGTTGAAACTGCTATGCGCGAGGCTACAGAAATAGAAAAGATGGTATACCCTTTTGTAACCGACGATCCTGTTTTCGGGTATATCACTTCGTTGCAAATGAATAATTTTTTTGATGCGGATAAGCTGACCCAATTGCAGCAATCCATCAAAGCATCTGCACAACACATTGTTTTTGTATATGGCATGGGAGCCTCGCTTGTATGGCAAAAGCCGGATATACTGATATATGCCGATATGCCACGCTGGGAGATACAACTGCGTTTCCGCCGCAACGAAATAAGCAATCTCGGTACGCACAATCCTAATGCAGCTTTTTCTTACCAATACAAACGTGCTTTTTTTGTTGACTGGCGGGTTTGCGACCGCTTAAAAAAAGATTTGCTGCCCAATGCTGACTATGTGCTGGATACTACGCACCCGGAAGAGCCAAAGATGGTATCGGGGCAGGCGCTGCAGGATGCATTGAAGCAGGTGGTGCAACAACCCTTCAGGGTGGTGCCATTTTTCGACCCTGGCCCCTGGGGCGGGCAATGGCTAAAAGAAGTTTGCGACCTGGAAAGGACCGAAAAGAATTTTGCCTGGGGGTTTGACTGTGTGCCGGAAGAAAACAGCTTATTGATAAGGTTTGATCATATTCTTTTTGAAACGCCTTCCATCAATCTCGTTTTTTTTCAGTCGGAAGAGTTGCTCGGTGAAGAAGTGTTCGATGCCTTTGGTGCAGAATTTCCTATTCGTTTCGATTTTCTCGACACCATGGATGGAGGAAATCTCAGCCTGCAGGTGCATCCCCTCAAAGAGTATATCCGCGAAAAATTCGGTATGGGCTACACGCAGGATGAAAGCTATTATTTTCTGGAAGCGCAGAAAGATTCTTTCGTATACCTTGGATTGAAAGAAGGTGTTGACCGCGAACAAATGCTAAGCGACCTGGAAGATGCGCAGGAGCAGGGCAAAAATTTTGACGCAGAAAAATATGTAGAGAAATGGCCCATCCGCAAGCACGATCACGCGCTCATTCCCGCCGGCACTATACACTGCTCGGGTGCCAACAGCGTGGTGCTGGAAATAAGCGCAACGCCCTACATATTTACATTTAAGCTGTGGGATTGGGGCAGAATGGGAATGGATGGAAAACCGCGGCCTATATCGCTGAAGCATGGCGAAAATTCTATTCAGTGGGATCGCACCACCAAATGGGTGAAGAAAAACATTCTCAATCATTTTGAAAAGGTAGCCGAAGGAGAAGGATGGACCGAAGAAAGAACGGGGCTGCACGAAGGATCATTCATAGAAACCCGCCGGCATTGGTTTACAGGAAAAGTGTTGCATCACACAAACGGAGTGGTGAATGTGCTGAACCTGGTGGAAGGAAGAGAAGCGATTGTGGAAAGCCCCGACGGAGCTTTTGAACCTTTTGTAGTTCATTATGCCGAAACGTTTATTGTTCCGGCAATAGTAGGGGCGTATACCGTTACACCGTACGGCGATGGTGCCGGCACTACCTGTGCTACCATGAAGGCCTTTGTAAATACCCAAAATCTCAGCGATTACCACAGCAATTAGTATATGCACAACGATAGCTTGAAATATGTATACCGTTATACCATAGTGGCGGCAATAGGTGGATTGTTATTTGGATATGATACCGCAGTAGTAGCCGGCGCCATTGGTTTTATTGAAGAAAAATACCAGCTCTCGCCAGCTATGAAGGGTTGGGCGGCTTCCTGCGCTATTGTTGGATGTATGGTTGGTGCAATGCTTTCGGGAGGATTAAGCGATCGTTTGGGCCGAAAAAAAGTGTTGATGATCTCAGCGTTTGCCTTTGCCATTTCTTCCATCGGTATTCTTATTCCTTCAGGCATCGGCTCATTCATCTTTTTCCGGTTGATCGGCGGCGTGGGCATTGGCGTTGCCTCCATACTCTCGCCCATGTATATTTCTGAAATAGCACCTGCGCATATCCGTGGCCGATTGATATCTATTTACCAGCTAGGCATCGTTACCGGCATCCTGCTTATTTATTTTGTAAATGCGGGCATAGCAGGTTTATACGATCAGGCATGGAATGTTGATACCGGCTGGCGCTGGATGTTTGGATCGGGACTTATTCCATCGCTTGCGTTTATTTTTTTACTGATACCAACACCCGAAAGCCCGCGTTGGCTCGGAGCCGAAGGTAAATGGCAGGAAGCAGCAGCAGTGTTGGAAAAAGTAAATGGAAAAGAAAACGCATCGGCTGAAATAAATGCCATTCGCGGCTCTTTATCTGAAAAAGAAGCCCCTTTGTCTGATTTGTGGAAGCCTGCGCTGCGCGTGCCGTTGATGATAGGTATTGTGCTTGCTGTTTTTTCGCAAATAACAGGCATCAACGCCATCATGTATTACGCCCCCGAAATATTCAAAGCCACCGGCAGCGGTTCTTCTTCAGCGCTTATGCAAACGGTTTGGGTGGGAAGCATTAACCTTCTGATGACAATAGTAGCGATCAAATATGTTGATCTTCTCGGCAGAAAAAAATTATTAATGATCGGTGCAGGCGGTATGGCAATATGCCTGGCGTTGGTAGGCTATGCTTTTTTAAGCGGTAATACAACAGGCTATTGGGTGCTTATTGGCATTTTGCTGTATATTTCCTGTTTTGCCATTTCCCTCGGTCCGCTCACGTTTGTGGTAGTATCCGAAATATTTCCCACCAACATCCGCGGAAGGGCTATGAGCGTAGCCATTTTCTTTTTGTGGTTATCGGTGTATATTGTTTCACAAACCTTTCCTATGCTGGTAGATGGTATCGGCGAAGCATACACGTTCGGGATTTATATGATCACTTCTGTAATAGCATTTATCTTTATCTGGAGTGTTGTGCCCGAAACAAAAGGGAAAACATTGGAGGAAATACAGGAAATGTGGAAGCGATGAGCCGTCAGCCGTCAGCGGTGAGCAATCAGCTTTCAGAAATGCTGTACAAAGTCTCCGACTTCGTACTCCCGATGTTCTTCCGAGACTATGTCTCGGCCGGTAGAAACAACTATCATGACAACTACAAAAATATATGCCTTCGCGTTGTTGATCTTGCCTGCATTTGCCGGCGGCTGCAAAACAAGCAAAAAAAATAAGCCGCCAGCCGAATTTACTTTCACTGTTGAAGCGGCCCCCGAATGGACAAACCTGTTCAAACGCAATCATGGCTGGTTTGGCGGCGATGGCATTTTTTCCTTGTCAGCCAATGGTAATGAGCAACCCGGAGCAGCCGGTAAGGAAGATGTTTTAATATGGTTCAGCGATACGATGCTGGGCGACATAGTGAACGATTCGTTGCAACCGGGTGAGGTGATGATCAACAATTCCATAGCAGTATTAAGCGGTGGACAGCCCGACAGCAACTCCATAAAATTTTACTGGGATTCAACCGCTGATGGCAAAGCGAAGTCGGTTTTTATACCGCAAACGCCCGCATCGCAGCCAGGAGAATATTACTGGTTGGGCGATGGCTTTGTAAATACAGAACTGAACAACAATATTTACATTTTCGGTTATCGCGTTAAGAATATTCCGGGCGTAGTTGTCTTTGGATTTAAGCAAACCGGCAGCACGCTCATAAAAATTCCTGCCGGTGCAAAACCACCCTATGCTCAACAGTCACAAACAGATATTCCCTTTTTAGCCGGCAGCGATCCGGATTCGGTCGGATCGTTTGGCGCGGCAGTATTGGTAAATACACAAAAAGCCGGAGCACCGGAGGCAGACGGATATCTTTACATATACGGCGTTCGTGGAAAGAAGAAAGAAGTAATAGTGGCACGCGTAAAAGGCGCAGCGTTAGAGCAATTTGATAAATGGACTTTCTGGAATGGGGAAGATTGGACAAACGATGTAGCGGACGTAAAGCCTGTTGCTGACCAGGCGTCGAATGAATTGAGTGTAACAGCCTTGCCGGACGGACGTTATATCATGATTTTTCAAAAAGACGCCATCGGCACCAAGGTTGGATTGCGTGTAGGTGCATCGCCCGTTGGCCCTTTCGGACCTGTTCAGGATGTGTTTGATACCAAACCCGATCTTGCCGCATCACTCAACCTGTTTCCCTATAACGCCAAAGCACACCCGGTGCTTTCTAAACCGGGCGAATTGTTGATCAGCTACAATATCAATTCCTTCGATTTTGGAAATGATATCCACAAAATGCCGCATCTCTATCGCCCACGATTTATAAAGCTGAAGTATAAAACCGAGTAAGAATTTTAATTCAATGCGGTTAAAATCTTTACAAACGATACAATTTATCTGCGAATCTGCGGCTTAACCGGGGATAATTCAACGTCCTTATTCTTAACTAAACGAAATAAATTTTTAATCCGGTATACATACGATTGTCATGAAAAAATTTCTCTTTGTCTCATTCTTGTTTGGTTGTTTTTTAAACGCCAAAGCCGGCCCTGGTAACATTGCGCCGCAGGCAACCATTACAGCTTCAACGGTAGCGGGTGAAAAATTTGCAGCATCAAATGTTGCAGACGGTATTATTGGAGTGGACGGTACCGGCGAATGGGCCTGCAAAGGGCAAACAACCGACTGGGGGTACATCCGGCTGCCGTGGATACAACTGGAATGGAAAGAACCCCAAACCATTCATAAAATAATTTTGTACGATAGACCGTCTGCCAAAGAAAATATTGCAGGAGGCAAATTGCTGTTCAGCGATGGTAGCGTGGTGTGGGTGAACCAGATACCGGCAGATGGCAGTGGCATTGCGGTAACCTTTTCGGCGCGTGCAACAAAGTGGGTGAAATTTGTAACGCACGATGCTACGGGCAGCGACATCGGCTTTTCTGAAATAGAAATATTCGGCACGCCGGCTGATTATGTATCGTGGGTGGATCCGTATATAGAAACGAATCGCGGGCGTTATTTCTTTTTTATAACCGGTAGCGTTCCTTTCGGCATGGCCAGTTCAGCGCCTCTTACCCGGAATAAAAATCAGTATGGCGGAGGATACAATTACAATGAAACAGAGATACTGGGGTTTGAGCAAATACATGCCTGGATGATTTCGGGAATTGAAATTATGCCCGCCTCCCAAAATGAAGATCCTTCGGGTGGACAGCAAGGCTGGAAATCTTCGTTTAGTCACGCAGATGAAATAGTACAACCCGGCTATCACCGCGTACTGCTGCAAAACAATAAAATATGGGTGGAGCAAACAGCTACTGAACGAGTTAACTTCTATCGCTTCCGTTATACAAAAGCAACAAAGGCAAGGATCATTGTTAACCTGAGCGGTCATGTATCTAACAGTACGATGGAAGATGCAGACATTACCCGCGTGAGTGATACTGCCATTGAAGGCTCTTTCAGCTCCACCAAAAGATATTGGGGCGGTCCTAAAGAAGTACGCATTTTTTTCGTGATCAGGTTTGATAAACCCTTTCAGTCGCTCGACGCCTGGCAGGGCAAAACAACGGCGCTCAATGTTAACAAAGCTTCAGGCGACAGTCTTACACTTGCCGCAGCATACGATCTGGAAAAAGGCGAACAGTTGCAAATGAAGATTGGCCTGTCGTATACTACTATTGAAAATGCTCGCAAAAACCTGAAGCAGGAATGCAGCACCTGGAATTTTGACGACGTAAAACAACAAACACAAAAAATATGGAACGACTGGTTGGGCAGAATTGAAGTGAAAGGTGGTACAGCAGATCAGAAAACAAAATTTTATACCGATCTGTGGCATGTATTGCTGGGGCGTCAGAAACTCAATGATCTTTCCGGCGATTATCCCGACCGTACCACAGGCAAACGCGAAGGCAATTTTACCGATGCTGTATTTAAAATTAAAACACTGCCTAAAGATGCTGCAGGCAAACCAAAGTTCAACATGTATAATTCAGATGCCTGGTGGCTTACACAATGGAACCTGAATGTGCTGTGGGGACTTGCCTGGCCGGAAGTGATGGATGAGATGGCATCGTCGATGATCAAATATGCCGACAATGGCTACCTGTTGCCCCGTGGTCCGAGCGGAGGCGGCTATTCCTATATTATGACTGGTTGCCCTGCGTCCAATTTAATTGAAAGCGCTTTCATGAAAGGCCTTCTTACAAAAACCGATATCAATCACGCATACGAAGTAATAAAACGCAATCACCTGCCGGGAGGAATGCTGGGCAGCAAAGAAGACATAGCGTTCTATACAAAAAACGGCTGGTGGCCTGGCAATGCGGGCATTACTGTTGAAGCTGCTTTCCAGGATTGGGGCATTGCGCAAATGGCAGCTAAGCTGGGTAAGAAAAAAGATTATTCCTTTTTCAACAAACGCTCCAAAGGGTGGGTATCGAGTTTCGACAATGAAACGAAATGGCTTTTCCCCAAAAACAAACAAGGTGCTTTTGTGCATAAAGATCCGTTGAGCGGCAGCGGCTGGATAGAAGCCAATGCATGGCAGGCTACCTGGGGCATATCGCATGCCTTGCCGCAGTTGGTAAACCTGATGGGAGGAAAAGATTCTTTCTGCAACAGGCTGAACTACGCTTTTGAACAATCGCAACCCGACGATTTTGTATATGGGTATACCAGCGGTTACGTAAGCTATGCTAACCAACCCGGCTGTTCCAACGCACATGTATTCAGTTATGGCGGCAAGCCTTGGTTAACGCAGTATTGGGTACGCAAAGTACAGCAGCAGGCTTATGGAGGCGTTACTCCCGACCTTGGTTATGGCGGGCACGATGAGGACCAGGGACAAATGGGAGGCGTTAGCGCATTGATGGCAATTGGTTTGTTCGACGTAATGGGCAACCAGGCTCAGCAACCCGTATACGAAATCACATCTCCTGTATTTGACGAAGTAATTATTAAGCTGGACCAAAAATATTATAAGGGCGAAAAATTCACCATCAAAACATACAACAACAGCAGCAAGAATTGTTATATACAATCGGCAAAATTGAATGGAACAAGTCTTGATAACTTTTGGTTTAGTCACGATATCTTTGCCAGAGGTGGCACACTGGAATTATGGATGAGTGAAACGCCTAACAAACAGTGGGGAACAGGCAGTTTGCCACCTGCCTGCAATCCCTGATAAGCAGTATGAATATAAAAAATCCGGTGGTAGGTGTGGACATTGGAGGTACACATGTTACTGCATGCGTTGTAGATATTGACAAAGCAACGATTGTAGAAGGAACCAACGTACGCGCATCTATTGATCCGCTGCAGGACAAAGAGTATGTCATTCGTTCATGGGCAGATGTTATTGCCTCGTGCATCAACCGGCTCAGCACGTTTCCGCAGCACATAGGTATTGCCATGCCGGGACCGTTCGATTACGAGAATGGCATCAGTTTGATCAGCGGCTTGCACAAATATGAATGCCTTTATGGACTGAACGTAAAGGAATTATTGGGCGATGCATTGCAACTACCGGTAAGCCACATACGCTTTATGAACGACGCTACTGCTTTTTTAGCGGGCGAAGCAAAAGCCTGGGCTGGCAAAGGTTGCAGGCATGTGGTGGGTATAACATTGGGAACAGGATTGGGTTCTGCCATTTACATCAACGGTTGCTTCGAAGATGGAGACCTGTACAGCTTTCCCTTTCGCGAAAGCCGGGCCGAAGAATATTTAGGTTCCAGGTGGTTTGTGGGCGCATATGGCAAACAAACCGCAAAAGCTGTTACCGGTGCAAAAGAGCTTGCAGCAATGGCTCCGCACGATGCGGTAGCACAGGGTATATTTACCGAATTTGGACATACACTCGCCGAAGTTTTGATCAAACGGTTTGCTACGCGCTTTCCCGAGCGAATTGTTATTGGAGGAAATATTGCTAAAGCCTGGGATCTGTTTCATCCGCACTGTGCCGCTCATTTATTGCAAAGCGGGTTTGATTGTGAACTGCTGCCAGCACGCCTGGGCGAAGATGCAGCATTGATTGGAGCAGCATTTTTGTGGGAATAGTTAACTGGGTTAAATTAAGATGATTGAGTTAGGTAGTAAGCCACTGAGCTAATCCCTCACTTAACTCACTAACCAATTAACTCATTTAGCTCCACTCAACCAAGTAGTTACAGTTTGTTAATACCGATTTCATACTGAGTTCATACATCTGTGGTTGTTTTGTGCCGGTATATTCCGTGTACCACACAAAAACAACTTATGTTATCTATAACACGCCCAACAAGCCAGATCCCTACTTCACTTCCTTTTCCTGGCGACATTAATTCAGTTAGCAACTTTCTTTTCACCATTTTTAATCGCAACACAGCTCCCGGTACCGAACATTTATCGAAACAAATGATCGAAGAATGGTTGCGTGATTTTATGGAATTCAATGCCGGTGAAAAAAATCAAACAGCGAAAATTGAAAGGGAGACAATTGTACAGGATTTTTCCTGGGACTATGATGACGTAAGCGATTTTCGTATGAAGTGAGTTAAATAAGTTAATTGAGTAAGTTGGTTGAATGATAATCGAGTTGAGCAGGTGGGGTTAAGTTTAAGTAAGTTGAAATAGCAGTTAAGCGATAATAGTTAAGCCACTTGCGAATATTAAGCGGCTATTATTCAATCAACTTATTCCACTTACTCAACCACAAAAAAAGCGAAAGCAGTATTATGAATACTGCTTTCGCGGAACGTGTTCAACATAGACTGTGAACCAGTTACAATAATAAATAACTATTTATTGTAAGAAAATAAACTGATAATTACTATTGTTCAAGTTTGATTTCGCCTAAATCTGTTGCTGCACCTTCTTTTACTTCAACGCCATCTTTAGATGCATTTTTGTAAGGCGCTTTCGCTTCGATAATTACCTGGTAAGTACCTGGTTTTGCCGATCCTATTTCGAATGCTCCGTTGGTAACATCGGCTCTCAGTGTATCTGTACCTGAAATTGCCCATGCTCTTACTGCTCCGTCTGCGGGAGTTACTGTACCTTTTACGGAACCATCTACTATCACATTAAATGCGAATAATCCTGCGACAGCTACGCTTAAAGCTGCCAATGTAAGCCTTGCTTTTTTCATAATTCTGGAATTTTTATTGATCATGTAATTGGTTACTCACTAAATCTTTCGGGGGGAGGTTCAACTAATTCCAGGGAGTTTGTTAGGATACCGGTATATAGACAAGTACTATGCCAGAAATTTAGAGCAGAGACGTTAAAATAGTTTTAACACAGAAAACTTTGTTGGCAGCAATGCGTTTTAAAATTCACAAAACAAGGTATGCGTTACTGTTATTTAATTGTGTGCATCTTTAACTACCGCCTGATAATTTTATTAATGGCAACATGTTGACGCTTTGATAACCGGATGGATTGAAATCCATCCTTACAATATTTTACCGATCCTACGGATCTTGCTGATTGTAATGTTTACTTGATCAAATCGTTCAACCAAATGTTATTTATGCAAGGCGTAATTTGGTGAAGAAAATATTCTCTTTAATAAAAACAAGTTAATGTGCTGTTGTTGGTGAAGGATACAGAGCCGTAGGCTCGATGAAATATTGTTGCCAGGGATTTTAATCCCAGGTTCAAGGTAATTCGCCTTATTCACACCCGTGTATATCCCGCGTTTCTTCTCTGCTTTCGTTTTATTATATTTGCGGCGTTCTGTAAATACTAAAATAATTAGCATATTTGCAGTTCGAAAATAATCCTTGGAAAAACAGTGATTAATAATATTATGGCTGAAGCAAAACAAAATACGTTCGATTATACCGAAGATTCCATCAAATCGCTCGATTGGAGAGAACACATCCGTTTACGACCCGGTATGTATATTGGAAAGCTGGGAGACGGAAGCAGTGCGGATGATGGTATATATGTATTATTAAAAGAAGTGCTCGATAACTGTATAGACGAGCATATGATGGGTTATGGGCGACAGATAGATATTACGGTAGAAGGTAAAACGGTTACCGTGCGCGATTATGGAAGAGGCATTCCATTGGGTAAAGTGGTGGATGTGGTAAGTAAAATAAATACAGGTGCTAAATACGACAGCAAGGCTTTTCAGAAATCAGTTGGATTAAATGGAGTGGGTACGAAGGCGGTAAACGCCTTGAGCAACTATTTTAAAGTAACTGCTTTCAGAGAAGGCAAACAAAAAGCCGCTGAATTTGAAAGAGGTGTATTGGTAAAGGAACACAAAGAAGGAAAGTCTGAAGAAGGGAATGGTACGCTGGTTACATTTATCCCGGACGATACGGTTTTCCGCAATTTCCAGTTCCGTACGGATTATATTGAAGACCTTTTGTGGAATTACTGTTACCTGAATGCCGGGTTGGTTATTACGCTGAATGGAAAAAAATACGTAAGTAAAAATGGGTTGCTCGATTTGCTGCAGCGCAAAACAAACGAAGATGAGCTGCGCTATAATATCATTCACCTCAAAGGAAATGATATTGAAATTGCCATTACTCACAACAACGATTACGGAGAAGAAATATTCAGTTTCGTAAACGGTCAATATACAACACAGGGCGGTACACACCAGCAGGCGTTTCGTGAGGCATTTGTAAAAGTGGTACGCGACTTCTATAAAAAAGATTATGATTTTACCGACATCCGGCAGAGCATAGTCGCCGCTGTAGCAGTGCGCGTGGTAGAGCCAGTATTTGAAAGTCAGACTAAAACCAAGCTGGGCTCTCAATACATAGAGGAAGGCGGGGTGAGCATGAAAAACTTTGTGTATGATTTCCTTTCCAAAGAACTGGATAACTTCCTGCACAAAAATCCGGCGATAGCCGAAGCGCTTAAAAAACGCATAGAGCAAAGCGAGCGCGAAAGAAAAGAACTGGCTGGTATAAAAAAGCTCGCCAACGAAAGGGCAAAAAAAGCCAACCTGCATACCAGGAAGTTGCGCGATTGTCGCATACATTTTAACGACGAGCCGCCCAACAAAGGCAAGGAAGAGTTCCATTCGAAAAAGCTGGAAAGTTCCATTTTCATTACCGAAGGTGACTCTGCCAGCGGTTCCATTACCAAAGCACGGAATGTAGAAACACAGGCAGTATTCAGCTTACGCGGTAAGCCACTGAACTGTTTTGGACTCACCAAAAAAGTGGTATACGAGAACGAAGAGTTCAACCTGCTGCAACATGCGCTGAATATTGAAGAAGGAATAGAGGGGCTGCGTTATAACAATGTAATAATTGCTACCGATGCTGATGTAGACGGTATGCACATTCGCCTGTTACTGCTTACTTTCTTTTTGCAGTTTTTCCCCGACCTGGTAAA
>JBQCFW010000017.1:0-2825 GCA_051958655.1 Agriterribacter sp.
TTGGCACGCTTAACAACAACAATCCGTTGTATATTATTGATGGCATACCGGTTAACAGTGGACTTACCACTATTTCGCCGACCGACATTGCGTCGATGGAAATATTAAAAGACGCTTCTGCCGCGGCTATATACGGAGCCAGGGCAGCCAACGGCGTTATACTCGTTACTACCAAATCGGGCAAGGCTGGTAAAACGATTATTTCGCTGGATGCATCGCTTGGGCTTGCCAACCCTACCAATTTGCCGGAAATGATCAATACCGCGCAATACATAGAATTGCAGAACGAAGCATTCGCCAACGATGGGGTGAGTAACCGCAATAACGACAATGCGAGCACGCTTCCCAATACCGATTGGCAGGATGCCATTTTTCAGCAGGGCGTTACACAACGGTATAGCCTGAGCTTTTCGGGCGGCAACGATAAAACAAGATTCTACATTTCGGGCAACACCGTCGATCAGAAGGGAACCATCGTTTACTCTTCATTTAAACGGTATGGCGTACGTACCAACGTGGTATCTGATGTAAAAAGATGGCTGCGCATTGGCGAAAACATGAACATCACCTACGATCAAACGCAAAATGTAGGCGCCTCCGGCGATGGCGGACGACCAGGAAGCTTACCGGGAGTGGTGCGTTATGCGCTCATCCGCCCCAATGCCATCCCGGTATACGACCCGGTTACCGGTTTGTATACCGACCTGCCACCCGCTTCGTTGTATGAAAATGCTAACCTGTATGGAGATGGAAAAAACCCATTGGCAATTGCGCAATACCGTAACAATACAACACATCGCTACCGCCTGGTGGGCAATGTATTTGCAGAAGCCACTTTACTGAAAGGATTGAAATTGCGGACGGATCTTGGGCTTGACTACTATACCAACGAACAGCAAATGTATGCAGGTCAAATACCGGGCGACAGAACCACGCTGGACAACCTAAGCAAATCTGTAAACAAATTCCGCAACCGTTATACAACACTTAACTGGACAAATACGATCAACTATGCTCACAACTGGAATGATGTGCACGACCTGAATGTTACTGCCGGTTCGGAGTATGTGGGCTTTACGGTTGATTATTTGTCGGGGTCGCGTAATGGTTATGATATGAGATCGGACATGAGCCCCGATCTGCAATACCTCGGCTATGGAACGGGCCAACAGTTTACCGATGGCATTAAGCAGGAATGGGCGCTGATGTCGTATTTCGGAAGAATATCCTATGCATTCAAAGACAAATACCTTGCTACAGCAAGCCTTCGTGCAGATGCTTCTTCGCGCTTCAGCGAAAAAAACAGGAACGGCTATTTCCCTTCTTTTTCGTTGGGATGGAACATTGCGAGGGAAAGTTTCCTGGAAAATTCAAGCTGGCTGAATGATCTGAAACTGAGAGGAAGCTGGGGACAATTGGGCAACCAGGAAATTGGCTACTATCCATTCGCTACTATTTATTCTACCAGCAACAATATACTGCAGGTAATAAGCCAGGGAAACTCCGATGTAAAATGGGAAACTACCTCGCAAACAAATATTGGATTTGACGCGGCGGTGCTCAATAAAAAATTCAGGATTTCTCTCGACTATTATATACGCAACACGAAAGATATATTGATTCAACTGCCTGTATCATTTACTAACGGCGACGCGGCACCGCCTTATGTAAACGGTGCCACGATGCGTAATAAGGGAATAGACGTGACCGTGAATTATGCACAGGGAACCAGGGACTGGTCGTGGGACATTACCGCCAATGTAACATCTGTCAATAACAAAGTACTGTCGCTCTACAAAGCCAAAGAGCAGATCATCAGCGCCGGCAATGGCAATATTCTTTTGAAAGAGGGAGAAAGCGTGAGCTCTTTTTATGGCTATAAAACAGCGGGCATCTTCCAGAACCAGGGCGACGTTGACAACCATGTAAACAAAGATGGTGAGTTGTTGCAGCCTTCTGCCAAACCGGGCGACATCCGCTTTGTAGATATTAATAACGACGGGGTGCTGGATGATAAAGACAGGGGCATTATCGGGCATGGCTTACCAAAATTTTTGTATAGCCTGAACGGCACATTGCGTTACAAACAGTTTGATCTGAACCTTTTCTTTTACGGAGTATCGGGCAACCAGATCTATAATGAAGTTGATAACATCATCAACAGCTTTGATTCAAGGGGTTTTAACAGCAAGCTCGATTTTTATGAAAACCGCTGGCATGGCGAAGGAACGAGCAACAGCATGCCGCGCGCCACTTACCAGGACGGGAATAACAACCGCCGCACTTCGGACAGGTATGTTCAAAACGGCGCTTACCTGCGATTGAAAAACACCGTGCTGGGATATAATTTTTCTCAACGGTTGTTGCAATCGGCGGGTATAAGTTCTGCCCGCGTATATGTAAGCGCGCAAAACCTGTTTACCATTACAAAATACAAGGGCATGGACCCGGAAATGTATACAAACGAAAACCTGGCCAATTACGGCGATCTGGCAATCGGTATTGATATGGGCACTTACCCGCCCGCCAAAACATTTACATTCGGCGTGCAACTCAATTTCTAAACCAGGCAGATAAAAACATTACAGATGAAAAAGATACTCTTCTTAATAATAATCACTGCATTTTTTGCATGCAGCAAAAAGCTGGAAAAATTTCCGCAAGGCCAGCTAACGGAAAACAACGTGTTTACCATGGCGAGTGATTTTATGCTTGCCATAGATGCCGCTTATGAGCCACTTACCCATCGCTGGCGTGGCAGTTGGGATTGGGATCTGGGCGCTTCAATTTCGCGCGATTGGGTGATAGGCGACGATATGAGTGAC
>JBQCFW010000018.1:0-57318 GCA_051958655.1 Agriterribacter sp.
AAATGCAACGGGCAGGTATTGCATCTTCCTGCAAAATGCATCCAGTACGTCTATATGGGTTCGGTCTGACAGGCATGCATAAGCGATCCTGTTGTCCCGGTCCAGCACCAAACTTCCCGTTCCTTCCAGGAACATCGATTGCTCCTCGTAATGTGTAAAGTTGATGGTTTGCCGGATATTGAAATGCTCCTGCAATTGTTTTAAGATTGCCGGCTTTCGTTCCATCCTGCGGTTATTGGCAAACATGGGATAGAGGCAAATGGTATGACCCGGGTGGAATGATATCCAGTTGTTGGGAAATATAGAGTCGGGCGTAAAAGGGAACGGCGTATCATCCAACACCAGTACCTCTATTTTTTTTGATCTTAATTTGGCTACCAGCGCATCAAATTCCTGCAACGCTTTTTGTTGC
This sequence comes from Agriterribacter sp., assembly GCA_051958655.1. GTDB lineage: Bacteria > Bacteroidota > Bacteroidia > Chitinophagales > Chitinophagaceae > Agriterribacter. The sequence continues at coordinate 413 of JBQCFW010000018.1, forward strand.
GTTTGTGTATCGTTGCCGGCTACCTGGAAAGCATTGTTTACTGCCGTTTCGGCATTAAAACCAAAATTCACCGGCCTTATCATTAACAGTTGTGATGTTGTTTGCATTTTTTCTATTAGCTATGAGCCGTCAGCTATCAGCTTTCAGCAATAAAGTATTTGGCAAAAGCAAGCAGCATGCCTGTCGCCAGTGAACAAAAATAAAAATTAGTTATACCGTTTTCCTTCTTACTTACTACTTATCACTTACTTCGTCTCTCATCAACGGCATACTCATACAATGAAATCCGCCACGGGCGCGGGAGAGTTCGGCAGACGGCATTAATATCAATGTGTCGTGAACAGCGTCGACAGTAATCCTGTTTTTCTCCAGGTCGTCGATCAGGTCGCGGGCATGTATAACCGAAAAGCCATGCTGCCGGAAAGCTTCCGTGGTTTTATCATTTCGGTCGTACCCCAGCACCACGCCCTCTTTCAACGCAAGCAGGTTGCAGGAGTCTGTCCATTGCTCCCTTGCATCATACGGAAAGCGGTTGTTACCGGAATAGACAAAATGCACGTGATCATTGCAATGCAGATCGTTGATGCTGATGTCGGTCAGCAGGTCTTCCAGGTTGTCCATATACACCGGCTTACCAATGTTGCTTTTATGAAACTGGATAATACGAAGCATTTCATCTTTTTTGGGTGCATCCAGTATGCGCTGCACCGGGTCCGAAGCTTCCTGGTGCACCGCTTTTTTAGAAAAAGCCCCCAGCATTACCCACACGTTTTTCTTTACCTGGGTAAAAACAGTATCAATATGCATATAATCGCGCTTGCGGGGAATTTTCACTACACTCACTTTTTTCATCAGGCCTTTTTCAAACATAATATTAATTACCTGCTGGGCGGCCTCCATGCTGGTACGTTCGCTTACCCCTACCAGTAAGTGGTCTTTGCTTACCACCATAACATCGCCACCTTCCAGCGTTACTTTTTTTTCTTCGCCGTCTTTCGGCATCAAAAAATAACGGTGTGTATCTGCCAGCTCAATAACATTGTTTTGATAGGCTTTGAATAAAGGATGATTAAAAAAGATGTACTTGGTAAGCAGCGCTTCGCGTATCCTTGCTTTTTTTGCGGGTTTGTTTAAAAGAATATGGTCTTTAATAACAATTCCTATATCACGCGTAAAGATAAAGTTGGGGATGGGAGGAAAGAGCATGGTTTTATCGGGAAGGCTGCCGGTAATAAAAACCTTGGCCAATATGGCTGGTTCAAGGTCGGCTAACTCCTTTTGCGTGTGGTACGAACAATTTTCGATGGCACATACAGAGGCTGAAAGTTTTTCCTTAATGTTTGAATCGGTTAAAATTTCGGCCAGCAAATACTGCAATTCAACAACGTTCTCCGACCTGAAAAAATCTGGATGCTCCGGCTTGTAAAAATTCCGGTTTTTGCCAGCGTCATCTATCTCCGCAAGCTTTCCTTTTATTTTTGCGGGGTCAAGAAAATACAGCAACAGCTTGGTATAATAGTCGTATTCGTCCTTCCTTATAGTATCCAGGTGCACGATATCTTCAAACAACCAGTCCTGGGCTTTGGATGGAACAACTTTTCCCAGTCCGCTGTCGGGCGTGTGTACAAGCACGCGCCGCAACGTGCCGATCTCTGATTCAACGTTTAGCAGGGGCGTATTTTCTTTGCTCATATAGTGGCTGTAAAAATAAGTTTTTTGAACCGAACCTGTTCTGCAGGGCGCGGGTTGGAAGTTTTTGGTTTGAAGTTTTTTGTTTCCGTCGTTTCGCACTCGTTGCTGTGCGAGGCGTCTTCGCCTCGCACAATACTGTTGTCGCCTGTGGCGACTATGTAACACGATGTTCGCCACAGGCGACAAGAAATACATACGAAGCGAACCTGCCTGACGGCAGTCAGGGACGCTTCGTACAGCAGGTGGGTCCCCTATCAGGGTAGCACCTACGGCGCAAAGAGGATTAAGGGGCTGGCTTTTTACAAACGGGTTGCCTCTCTGAGGCAACTAAGCCGATGTATTCCGGTTGGAGGGATTGCTATAAAACTGTTATGAAAAATCGTTTAAGCTATGGCGTTAAACTATTCGGAACAATATTTGTCATACCCATCATGTAACAAAACAATTTTTATCTCGTTTAATTAAACAAGGTTATGAAACGGAGCCTGGTTATGTTCTCCGGTAGAGCATGTATAGGCAAAGTTCCTCTCACCATTAAAAACTTTAAAAAAAACACAGATGAAACGAATACTTTTACTGTTAGCGCTGCCTTTAATTATTTTTTCTTCCTGCAAAAAAGAAGTAACCGAGGTACAGCGGGTAGACCAGGCTTTTTCCGCAGTGTACACTATTGACCCGGGCGATTGGATTGCATCTGATGGAGGAAGAATGCAATCTGCTGAACTGGAAGTACCCGAACTGGATAATGTTGTTTATGAAGATGGTGCAGTACTGGTATATCTTTCGTTTTCAGGAACTGACTATTATGAGGCGTTGCCGCAGGTGTACAACGGTATTACCTACGGTGTATTGCATTCCGATGGGTACATTACGATTGATATGACCGCTTTATCCGGCAACCCGATTAATGCTCCGGGGCAAAGTGTAAGAGCTAAAGTAGTGTTGATTGATGCAACCCGCCTGGCATTGCGTAAAGATGTAAACCTGAAAGACCTGAAAGCGGTTGAGAAAGCGTTTAACATTAAATAAGGTAGAAGGTATAGGGTAGAAGGTGTAGGGTAGACGGTGTGAGGTGCAAGCTTTTTAGTAAGAAGGCAGGAGTGAGAGGCAGTAACTGTCTTCTCATTCCTGCCTTCTGCCTTTTCTGACACTAATAGCTGAAAGCTGATCGCTGACTACTTACCGCTGCTTCACCACGCCATACCCTTATCACTTTAAATTGTTTTGAATCTTTTAACAAGTCAATTCGCCGTAATGTGGAACTATATTTATAGTTTCATGCAATCCTTCTCTAAACGCTGACTTCTTATGACCTCTAAAAAAATACTCTTATTGATAGGTATTTTACTTGTACTGTCAATAACTGCCTACTCTGTTTTTTTCAAGACTACCGCTACTGGTAGCGAAATATTACTAGACATCAAGAAGAAAGATTTTGAGGTAAACATTGTTACTACAGGAGAGTTGCGTTCTAAAAGCATGACCCGTATTTCTGTTCCCTCCAAATTGCAGCAACTAGGTATATACCAGATCAAAATATCGGATATGGTTCCCGAGGGCACGCTGGTAAAGGAAGGTGAATTTGTAGTGTCGCTCGATAATTCTGATATACTTACAAAGATTAAAGATCAGCAACTGAACATCGATAAAAAGCAGGCAGAGATCAAACAGGCTTCTCTCGATACAATGATGGAGCTACGTGTGTTGCGCGATGAGATTGTAAATATGAAATACGATTTGCAGCAAAAAATTCTGGAAAAAGAACAATCGAAATACGAAGCGCCTGCCGAAATAAAACGCGTGGAGCTGGATTACGAAAAAACGGAAAGAACGCTGAGGCAAAAAGAGGAAAACTATAAAACGAAGCAACTGCAAACAAAAACAAAAATGCAGATACTCAATTCCGATCTGCAGCAGTTAACAAACCATATGGATGGACTTAACAGCGTGTTGAGCCAGCTTACCATCAATGCACCTAAAAGCGGAATGCTTGTATACGATAAAAACTGGAACGGGCAGAAGAAAGGAGTTGGTACCCAGATAGAAATATGGAACCCTACGGTTGCCACGTTGCCTGATCTTACACAAATGGAAGTATTGACCTACGTGAATGAAGTAGACATTCAACGGATAAAGGTTGGACAAAAGGTTGATATTAGTCTTGATGCCGCTGCAGATAAAAAGCTGAACGGGGTGGTTAAAAATGTTGCCAACATCGGCGAGGAAAAACCTAACAGCGATGCCAAAATATTTGAGGTGCTGATCGATGTGCTTTCCAGCGACCCGTTGTTGAAACCGGCAATGACAGTGAGCTGTAAAATTGCTACAGAAAAATATGTTGCAGTGCCGCAGGTTCCGCTTGAGTGCATTTACAACGATGCAAAGGGCAGCTTTGTTTTTAAAAGGCAGGATGGAAGCCTGGTAAAACAATACGTAAAAGTGCATACGGTAAATGAAAGCAGTGCCCTCATCAGCAACGGTCTTAATGAGGGCGACAGGGTTTACCACAGTTTGCCTTCCGACACCACGGGCTTAAAATCGCTGGTGCCCGATTCAACCAAAGCGTTGGTGCCGCAGCAACTGATCACCATCGATTCTACTGAAGCAAAGAAACTGAAAGATCAGGCAGGAAAGGAAAGTAAAAACCAGGATGCCACGGGTGGGTGACGGGATGATAGTATAAACTGATAACGCTCACCGATAAACGTAATTGTCCCCATGCACTGGCAACGTATTATATTCAACTTTAAAATTGGCGTAGAAGCACTGTTTCAAAACAGGTTTAGGGCTGTGCTCACATCTTTGGGCATCATATTCGGCGTTGCATCGGTTATTGCCATGCTCGCCATAGGTAAAGGCGCTGAAAAAGAAATTCTTGAGCAGATCAAACAGGTAGGTTCTAACAATGTGATTATAAGAGCCGTAAAGCCCAATAGCAGTAAAGGCGATGGAAAGGAAGGGAGCGATGATCAGTCTGCTTCGGCTGCTACCACAAAAGCCGACAAGCAGGAACAAAAGAATTTTTCGCCGGGTTTAAATATGGCGGATGTAAAGGATATGATGGTCAACATTCCCACCATCGATTTCATCAGTCCTGAAATTGAAATGCAAAGCCAGTTCATGTTTGGCGGACTGTATACGCCGGGTAAGCTGATAGGGGTGGATAATAATTATTTCAGGATAACTGATGTCGAATTGGCCGAAGGCAGTTTTTTCTCGCCGCTGCAACTGGAAAATGCAGAACCGGTATGCATTATTGGAAAGAATATAAAATCGAAGCTTTTTGCAGGAACCAATCCTATAGGACAATACCTTAAGTGCGGCAATACCTGGTTACGGGTGGTAGGCATACTGGGCAGTAAAGACGTGGTGAACAAAGATGCTGAACGGTTGTCTATCCGCAACCTCAACAACGAAGTATACACGCCTGTTAATACAGTGTTGATCCGGTATACCAACCGGGCATTGGTTACCGCCAGGAAAATCCAGATGCAGCGCTACTCCAGAAACGAGGGCGATAAAGATTACAACCAGCTCGACAGGGTAGTAGTGCATGTGGCGCAAAGTGATATGGTAATGCCCACGGTTGATATATTAAACCGTTTGCTGGTGCGCAGGCATCAAAAGGTGAGCGACTACGAAATAGTGGTGCCCGAGCTGTTGTTAAAACAGGAGCAGAAAACAAAAGCCTTGTTTAATGTAGTGCTGGCTATCATAGCCTCAATTTCATTAATTGTGGGCGGCATTGGTATTATGAATATTATGCTGGCCTCGGTGCTGGAAAGAACAAGAGAAATAGGGTTGAGGTTAGCACTGGGCGCTACCAAGCGCGATGTGGTGATGCAGTTCCTGGGCGAAGCAGTCAGCATCAGCATTACGGGCGGTGTAATTGGTATTATACTGGGCGTTGCTGCCAGTTTGCTTATCCGGAATCTTACAGGCATTCAAACCATTATTTCGCCACTCTCCATAGTGGTTTCATTTACCATATCCATTGCCGTGGGATTGATTTTTGGCATACTGCCTGCAAAAAGAGCGGCTAAAAGCGATCCTGTGGTATCGCTCAGGTCGCAATAGGCAGCAGGGAATGATTGCAGCAAAGTATGGTTTCTGTGGAGGATGATTTCACCTTTTATAACCATAAATACTGGCATAACATTTCGGAACGTATAAATCCCTTCATTTGAAAAAGATATTGTTAACCGCAGGGTTATTTTTAGCATTGATCAGTCTCGTTACAGCTCAGCAGAAAATGAGTTTATCGCTGCAACAAGCCATAGGCGTGGCAAGGGGCCAGAGTTTACTTGCCAGGCAAATAGAAGCTGATTATAAAAGTTATGTGCATCGTTTTAAATCTTTCAAAGCTTCTTTAAAGCCGCAGTTTTTATTAGAGGGTACTGTTCCGTCTTACGACAGGTCGCTGGTGAACGTAACGCAACCCGATGGATCGTACAAAGTACAATCGGTACGTCGCTCCATTCTCAGCAGTAATCTAACGCTTAATCAGAATATATTCTGGACGGGTGGAACTTTCTATATGTCTACCGGTGCCAATTTGTTTACCAACCGGGGCAATATGCTCGACCAGCGCCAGTGGCAAACCTCGCCCTTTTTATTGGGCATCAGCCAGCCTTTAACCTTGTTCAATTCCGTTAAATGGAATTACGAACAGGAAAAAATAAGAATGAAGCAGGCAACCAAGCAACAGATCGAATCCTACGAAGACATGTCGGTGCAGATAACGCAGGCTTATTTCGATTTGTATGTGGCAAAAATGATGCTTAACAATGCCCGGCAGAACATGGTGGTAAACGATACCTTGTATAAAATATCCACAGGCAGATTTAACGTGGGTAAAATAGCGGAGAATGAGCTGCTGCAGGTTGAACTGCAACTGATGAATGCGCGCAATGCTGTTACCCAGGGAGAGGTAAACGTAATTATGTATACAAAAACTTTAAGCAATTTGCTGGGGCTGGATGGAGCGGTTGAGTTTGATCTTATTCCTGTAACGACGGCGCCGATATTTGCAGTAAACAGGACGCAGGCTGTTGCCGAAGCAACAAAGAACCGGAGTGAGATACTCGACTATGAACTGCAGGAAAACTCGGCCAAAATGCAGGTGAGGCAAAGCCAGTCGAATGCTTTTGCAAGCGGAAACATTGGCATTACATATGGGTTGAACCAAACAGCTATGACCCTGGCCGGCGCTTACAAGAATCCGCTCGATTTCCAGATGGTGAACATCAACTATTCGTTGCCGTTATTTGGGTTTGGAAAGAATAAACATGCTATTGAGAGCAGTAAATACAACCTGGAAGCCATACAGGCAGGTCTTGCTTTCAGGAGAAAATCGTTTGAGCAGGAGGCGGAAAATGTGGTAAACCAGTTCATGCAATTGCAAACTACATTGCAAATAGCTGCCAAAAGCGATACTATTGCACAAAAACGATACGAAGTAGCCAGGAACCGTTATATGCTGGGCAAGATCGGAATCACGGATCTTGGCCTGGCACAGGAGGCGAAAGATAATGCCGTGGTGGAATATGTGCGCACCTTGCAACGGTACTGGCAGGCGTATTATATGCTGCGCAGGATTACACTGTACGATTTTGAGCAGAACAAGGCGATTGAGGAATAGCTTTCAGCTTTCAGCAGCCATCAGCATTCAGAAAAGCAAACAACTACGGTCGGCACGCCCCGATCGAGCTGTGTGGGCGGATACCGGGGCGGTCTGACCGGACTGGCAAGATGAAAGAAAGCAAATACATTAATGAGAGTATCTACTTTTTCCAGGACATGACAGCGGTTATTGTTTTTGACGGGCGGCCTGACGGGCTACCAGTTTCCAGCCATCTTTTTGTCGTTGCCATACCGTTAGTATTATCAGCTTAACGCTGGCTTCATTACCATTGTCTGTAATATCCGCTGCCAGCTTATGCCATACCACGGCGGTTTTGTCGAGCAGTTGAATGCGTTGATCTGATAACGTTATTGTTTTGAAATCGGATTTGCCGCTTACCAGCGCCTGTATAAACGCTGCTTTGTCTTCCACCAACCCGGTGGAATGAGCATAGGTGAGGTCATCGGACACCATCGACGCGAGTGTAGCAGCATCAGGATCAATCAACGCCAGCCGGAATTTTTCAATGGCACCTGCCAGTTCTTTTTCGTTTTTGTTTTGGGCTGTTCCTTTTAGTTGAGTAAGGCTGAAAAGCAGTGCAAGCAATAATAGTTGTTTCATGTTAAGTGGTTGATTTTGCAATATACCACATAGTCACATAGGAAAATAGAATATAAATAGGGGAAGGGATATGAAGGGTAAATAGTACAGAAGAAATCACTTCATGCCTGGCGAACACAAATCTCAAATCTCAAATCAAAAATCTTACATCAGCACACTTTCACCGTTTCCATATTCAGCAGTGCACCGAGTTTTTCAATTTTACTGCCGATGTGTCCCACACCCACAGCGCAATGATGTGCGGGCCCGTGACTGTTCCAGTCGTTTACAAACTTACGTGCACCAATAGAGAATTTATAACGACTGTTGGTATTGCCGATCTGCAAAATAGGTCCTGCAACCGAAGCGCCTTCCGCCATCAGCAACATGAGTTTGCCGTTGCTTTGCTCTACTACCGATAGTAAGGTTACCGGGCCATTCTTTACGCTCATTTCTACCGATAATCCTTTGCCTACTTTGCCGTGGTATACCTTTAAAGGACGCACTTTTGTTTTTCCTTCGGCTATAGCTATATGCCCGGGTCCGTCATGTCCCATCAATACAATATCGTCGTTAAAGTCCATGGCGTAGTATTCGGTAAACGATCCGCCCGCACCAAAACTGTCCATGATCTTCATCGCCTGCGCATTCTTTATTTCATACTCACCAGCTACGGGTATGCCTTTTGCCGTTAGTAAGGAATTGCCAAGAATGATGGAAGCGACCGCGTTTTCATTTTCTTCATTGCCGGTTCCCTTATAATAGTATGCCATCGAGCCTAGCTGGTAATGATTTACCAGGCGATCCAGCGCCACTGAAGTAATGGCAGCATTGGTGAGCTCCTCTGCGGGGCAATCGGGTTGCACATCAAATTTTTCGTAAAACAGCTGTACCCGTTCTGCTGCTTCTGAGGCGGTAACTGTTTTGCGATATTCCACCAGTTCTTCTACTTCCAGTAATTCAATATGTCCGCCAAAATGCGCATACTGCTGTGTAAGGTCGGTGTAAATATCCAGCATGCCGCTGTAATAATGCCCCATGCAACCCAGGCGGTTATAGGCCATAGTATGTGCTACTTTTGCTGCTTCTACCCATTCATTGATCTCTTTCCAGCATACAGGATCGTTGTCCAGCATGCCGGTTACCTGGAAGAAGCGAATGCCTGCACGTTTAAATACGTTGGCAATTTCGGGTACGGGGCAGGCAGAACAGTACGCCAGCCATTCCCCGGTCATTTGCGTACGGTTTGTTGATTGATTAAAAGTTGTATAATCAATAGCCGCTTCGGGTGAAAGATTAAGAATGATAACGGGCACTTTGGCGCGCTGCACCACCGGTAGCACGGTAGACGACAGCGCATAGGTGGTAACGTATAAAAAAATAAGATCTACATCTTCTGTTTTAAACAACCTGCCTGTGGCAAATGCCTTGTCTGCATTGTCTACCAATCCTGCATTTACAATACCTGGGGTAATGGCCGTTAGTTTTTCTTCCACTTTTTTTAAGTATCCTTCCAGCCTTTCTTTTAAACCGGCAAACTGCGGCCAGTAAGTGTCTAGTCCTATTCCGAATAAACCTATTCTGAGTTGATTGTTCATTGTGTGTCGCTTTTAGCTATCGGCCGTTAGCGATCAGCCTTCAGCCTTTTGCATATTTCGCTTGGTCAGTACTGTTATTAAATTTATACCGAAGATAATTTGACCGGATAATAATACCAGAAAAATAACCAATGCGATTTTTGATTTGCACAAGCACTGAGGTTCGTGAGACACGAACCTTGGCGGAAAAGCATCACCTTTGCAACCTGTTTCAGATCGACCTTGTTTCTCAAAAGGCAACCAAAACACGCCACTTGCACCGTCGTTGCGAGGCGCCATTATCAACTTAATACCAAGAAAAACTTACGGCGGCGAAGCAACCTTCGTGTGCAATCAACAATCGCCCATAAGGAAGATGGCTTCGCCCCGCTAAGGCGGAGGCTTGCCAGGACGGTAAGGGGCTAATGTCTTTGCAATCTGTTTCAGATCGACTTTGTTCACCTCTTGCTGTGCAAGGCGTCCTCGCCTCGCACAACACTGTTGTCGCCTCCGACGACTACGGTATATGATGTATCATGGTCGCCGCATGCGACAAGAAATACGTACGAAGCGAACCTACCTGATGGCAGTCAGGGACGCTTCGTACAGCCGGTGACTATGGTGACACACGAACTTTTGCAACGGTTTTTCACTACTCAACTCAATCCACTCACTTATTCCTGATCTGCTCCAGCAATGCTGCCAGTTCCTTTACTTTTTCCGGGTATTGTGCGGCCAGGTTATTTTTTTCGCCGAGGTCTTTGCTCAGGTCGTATAATTGAGGTTCTTCGCTAATCCCCGATTCAACATCTGTATATTGAAAAACTTTTGGTCCACTGCCAGGTTCTATATACTTCCAGTTGTTTTGTACAATACTTAAAAACCGCAAACCTTGTTCTATCAATATTGTTCTGCCTTTAATTGATTCACCGGTTAATGCGGCCCACATATCCTCGCTGTCTGGTGCATCGCCTGCGGGAATGGTTTGCCGTAAGAGCCTGGCAAAAGACCTGATTAAATCAACCTGACTTACCATTGCTGCCGATATACCCTGTTTTATATGGCCTGGCCAACTAACGATGAAGGGTACCCGGGTTCCGGCTTCAAAGCTGCTGTACTTGCCGCCACGCAAAGGTCCGCCGGGAGTATGACCATTCAGCTGCGTTACTGCTCCGTCCACGTAGCCATCGTCTAATACCGGCCCGTTGTCGCTGCTGAATACAATGATGGTGTTTTTTGACAGTCCAAGTGCCGCAACCTGTTTCATGATCTCGCCCACCGCCCAGTCAATCTGGAGTATGGCGTCGCCGCGAAATCCCAATCCGCTTTTGCCTTTAAAAATGGTGGAAGGCATGCGTGGTACGTGCGGCTCTGTTAACGAATAAAAAAGGAAGAAGGGTTGTTTGCTGTTCTTTTGTATGAACTGCTGCGCTTTTGTAAGAAAAGTAAGCGGAAGCTCTTCGTCCGTCCAGCGGGCAGTTTTACCACCAGTCATATAACCGATGCGGCCAATGCCATTTACAATCGTTTGATCGTGCCCGTGTGAGGCTTTCATTTTTAATAATTCGGGATGTTCTTTACCGGTAGGTTCGTTGCCAATTTTTTCTTTATAGTTCACTTCAATAGGGTCCGATTGGTTTAACGCTACCACCTGGTGGTTTTCAAGAAATACAGTGGGCACCCTGTCTGCCGTGGCTGGAAAAATGAATGAATAATCGAAGCCTACTTCGTTGGGACCTGGTTTTATTTCACCATTCCAGTTTTTTTCTACCTGTTCGCCCAATCCCAAATGCCATTTGCCTACAATGCCGGTTTGATAGCCTGCTTTGCGAAAGATTGAGGGCAGTGTGATTTTATCGGTAGGGATGATGAGCGCAGCATCGCCCGGTAATATTCCTGTACCTTGCTTGCGCCAGGGATATTGCCCGGTCATTAATCCATAACGGCTGGGGGTACAGGTAGACGAGGTGGTATGTCCGTTGGTAAGGCGCATGCCCTGTTTCGCCAGTTTATCAAGATTGGGTGTATGTAGCTTGGTGGCGCCGTAACAACTGAGATCTCCGTAGCCTAAATCGTCGGTATAAATTAAAATAACATTGGGTTTGCCGGTTTGCGCCTGCAGGCACGTGGTGAAGAATAGCAAAAGGCAAACGGATCCAAGCCTGGTAAAACCGATAAGGCTATTTTTCATTGTTTAATTTTTAAAAAGTATGGTTATTCGTAAAATACTCTGCGAATGATCTTAACCGTTATTCCTACAGTAATAAGTAACCGCGGCATTTTAAAGACCTTTGCCCGGCCATGCAACAGGCTGGTTCGTTTTTCGATCAATAGGCATTGGCGCATTCCACCATTCCAGTTTTGCTCCCAGCTCCGATTGAAGCTCCTTTAACTTCGCCGGATATTTACCAGCCATGTTATTGGTTTCGCCAATATCATCTTTCAGGTTGTACAGCTCACCTACACCGGTGCGCAGGTTGTATACCAGTTTCCAATCGCCTTTTCTTGCTGCGCTGAAATAGCTAATACCGGGACCTGTATTGTTAACGCCCCAGTTATTGGGATAATGCCATATCAGCAATCGCGATGTGTCTTTATACAATGGATTTTTTAATACCGGTATAAAACTTTTGCCGTCCACCTGCTGCACTGTGGTATAATTGCGTACTCCGGCCATTTCAAGTATAGTGGGAAAGAAATCTTCCATGATCACATATTGCTCGGTAACGGAAGCTGGTTTAACAACGCCTGGCCATTTTACAATCATCGGTTCGCGAATGCCTCCTTCGTATACCGATCCCTTTCCAGATTTAAGGGGAAGGTTATGAGTGTGTGCAGCGCCGCCTCTGGGCGGTGCAAGACTGAGTCCGCCATTATCGCTCATAAAAATGATGATAGTATTTTTGTCTGCGCCCTTCGCTTTCAAAAAGTCCATCAAATCACCCAGGCTTTTATCCATCCCTTCCACCAGGCTTGCATACCGCGCTTCTATACTATCTAACCCTTTGTCGAGGTATTTTTGAACAAAGCGTTTGTCAGCCATAATAGGGGTATGCACAGCATAATGCGCCATGTTCAGGTAAAATGGCTGGTGATTTTTAATAGGATATTCCAGTGCTTTTTTCGCTTCCAGGGTAAGCGCCTCGGTTAAAAAAGTGCCCGTTTCATAATATTCTTCCAGGTCTGGTACCGCCTGTATTACAGCTTTTTGTGGCATATTGCCATAATGCTCTTCGCTTAGGTAACTCTGTGGGTGACCGGCAGAATGACCGGAAACGTTAACAATAAAGCCCATATTATAGGGGCTTGATCCCGGTGTTCCGTAAGAGGCCCAATGCGCCTTTCCCACGTGGATGGTGAAATAGCCTGACTGCTTTAACAGTTGGGGAAAGGGGGTTGCATAAGCTGTTTTAGGTATACCCGGCACAGGACTTAAACCATTGATATTCCAGTTGGCAGGAATTAATTCATTGTCTTTACCGTCGGTATTATTGTTCCTTGCCGGCGATGTCCAGTTGGTAATGCCATGATGCGCCACATTCATCCCGCTGAGCATGCTGCTGCGCGAAGGTGTGCAAACCGGGGCGGCATAGGCGTTGGTGAACTTCATGCCTTCTTTTGCCAGGCGTTCCATGTTGGGGGTATGATACCGTTGGTTGAGTGGCGTTACCGAGGTCCAGAAAGGAACAGAACAATCCTGCCAACCCATATCATCTACCAAAAAAACAATGATATTGGGACGTGTTGCCTTTTGAGCCGGTAATGGTGTAGCCGAGAGGAGCAGAAGACTGACTAACAATACAGAGACCGATGTTTTCATACTGATAGACGTTTAAAAGAATGCATGCAGCACGCATTGCATTTGGCTGCAAAATGCCAAGTTAGCCTTTCTCCTTCAAATTCATCCGCTCAAACGTTTGCGCGGGTTTTTGAAGTTTGGGTGAAAGCCCTACCTAACCTCCCGAGGGGAGGAACAGCGCTCAGTCCCGCTTTACAGCGCTGATGATTGAGTGTCGTTAGTTTTGTCTTCTTTGTTTCTTTTTATTTGTTATTTGCTTCTTGTTTCCTCACTTCACCAGCTTCTTCTCCAGCTCTTCCAGAGATACGCCTTTTGTTTCAGGCATTTTGGTAACTACCCAAATCAACTGCAACACCATCATAAAAGCAAAGAACACAAAAATGATCCACGGCTCATCCTTGAGAACTCCTTTGTCTGCATCGAGGAAAAAAGGAGTGATCAAAGTGATGATTGCTGCAAATACCCAATGGGTGCTGGCGCCGAGCGATTGCCCTAATGCGCGCACATTATTCGGGAAAATTTCAGAAATGAATACCCATATTACAGCACCCTGACTCATGGCGTGAGCGCCAATAAATAACAACAAAGAAATGAGCAAAAATCCTGGGCTGGTACCGGCATAAAATGCCCAGGCAACCATGCTGAGGCTGATGATATAACCGAATGAGCCGATGAACAATAATTTTTTGCGTCCTATGCGATCTATCAGGTATAAGCCGGCAAAAGTGAATATGAGGTTACTGCCACCAATGGCAATGGAGTTGAATAAGGAATCTTTGGCTCCCAATCCCGCTCTTTCCAGTATTTCGGGGGCGTAATACAATACAAAGTTGATGCCCGACCATTGGTTGAAGAATGCTACAAAAAATGCCAGCCATATTACTGTGCTGTATTTTTTGCTGTAAAATCCTGCGGAAGTGCTCGATTTTCTTTCTTCGTCGGCGGCCTGTTTGATAGCGTTGATGGTTTGATCGGGATTTTCAACTCCTAATTTCAACAACACTTTTTTGGCGCCTGCCAGATCGTTTTTGCGCGATATAAGCCACCGTGGACTTTCGGGGATACTTACTACCAGCACCGTGTATAATATAGATGGAACTGCCATTACGCCCAGCATCCAGCGCCAGTCATTGCTGCCGCCAATACCCTGCAAAAAATAGTTGGAAAGAAAAGCGATTAAAATGCCGAATACAATATTGAACTGGTACATAGCGCCCAGCCTTCCCCTGGTTGCGGGGGTAGAAATTTCTGAAATATAAGTGGGAGCTGCTACCGACGATACACCAATGCCTACGCCACCAATAAACCGGAAAAAAGAAAAGGTATAGGGGTCCATGGCAAATGCCGAACCAAAGGAGGAGATGGTAAACAGCATGCCTATCCAGAACAACACTTTTTTGCGTCCCCATTTTTCGGTAGGCCAGCCGCCAGCTAAAGAACCGGCAACGGTACCCCATAGGGCCATCGACATAATGAAGAACCCGTGAAACCAGGGAGAAGTCTGCCACAACTCTTTGATGGGAAGATTGGCACCGGAAATAACAACCGTGTCAAAGCCAAATATAAAACCGGCAAGAGCCGCAATTAAAGAAATACCGAACAGGCTCGTTCCGCCCTTCGCCACTTCGGGTACGGCAGCATCGTTAGTTTGCATCGTATGGTTTTTCCGATAAATATAGGGAGGCAAATTTGAAATTTGGGATTTGAGATTTGAAATTTTTCGTGGCTGCCGGCTATTAGCTTTCAGCCATCAGCTAAGAAGGTTGAAGGCGAAATCGCCTCCATGTCAAATCTCAAATTTTAAATCTCAAATTATTCCTTTCAGGCTTTCCTCTATCGCCTTAATCTTCGCTTCGGCGTCGGCTTTCTTTTTTCTTTCCAGCTCTACTACCTCGGGTTTGGCATTTTGCACAAAGCGTTCGTTGCTGAGTTTCTTCTCTACCGATGCAAGGAAGCCTTTCTGGTATTCGAGGTCCTTCAGCAATTCTTCTTTTTGAGCGGCGGTATCGGTTGGTTTGTCCGACTCGATATAAAAACGATCTTTCCCGGCCACTACATTAATGCAGCCCGCAACAATTTCATCAACGAAATGAAGGGCTGCGGCATTTACCTGCTTTTGAAGAATGGGTGTGATCTTGCTATATGCTTCCGGCGCGTGGGCCTGCAGGTGAACCACTACCGTATCTTTTGGCTTCAACTGGTTTTTTACCCTTGCATCGCGCAGCGCGGTAATTACATTTTTCAGCAAAGTGCCGTCATTAATAAGAGTGGTGTTGGCAGCAGCTCGCGCAGAGAATTGTTTAACGCACAGGTCGTTTTTTTGTTCAGAAAGAAGATGGTACACTTCTTCCGAAATAAACGGCATAAAGGGGTGCAGCAGTTGCAGCAATTCTGTAAAATAGGAAACGGTTTTATTGTATACCGCTTCTGATATCGGCTGCTCAAAATCGGGTTTAACCCACTCCAGGTACCAACTGCAAAAGTCGTCCCATATTAAAGAGTAAATGGTTTTCAATGCTTCGCTCAGCCTGAATTCAGCAAACAGTTTTTCCACTTCTGCGCTTACTTCATTCAGCCGGTTTTCAAACCATTCGGTGGCAAAGCTGTCTTTTTCAGCAAGTGCAGCATCTTTCTTTTGTTCCCACATCTTCACCAGCTTCAGGGCGTTCCATATTTTGTTGTTGAAGAATTTTCCCTGGTCCAGCGAGGCCGTGTCGAACAACAAATCGTTTCCGGCAGGAGAGGAGATCATGATGCCAAAGCGAACTGCATCGGCGCCGTATTTGTCAATCAATTCCAGCAAATCGGGTGAGTTACCCAACTGTTTGCTCATTTTACGCCCCTGGTTATCGCGCACCATGCCGGTAAAGTATACATCTTTAAAAGGCACCGCTTTTTCCAGCGGTTGCTCTTTGTTGTATTCCAGTCCCGCCATAATCATTCTTGCTACCCAAAAGAAAATAATGTCTTGCCCCGTTACCAATACAGAAGTGGGATAATAGTATTGTATATCGGCGTTGCCGGGATTGGAAATGCCTTTGAATACTTCCATTGGCCACAACCACGAGGAGAACCAGGTGTCAAGTACATCTTCATCCTGTTTCAACGTATCTGCGGTGGCGTTAGCGGCTTGGTTGCCCGGAAGCATTGCCCATTTTTGTAAAGCCTCTTCTTTATTCAGCGCCACAATGCAATTGCCCTTATCGTCGTACCAGGCCGGTATTTGCTGCCCCCACCACAATTGCCTGCTGATGCACCAGTCTTTTACATTTTCCAGCCAGTATTTATAAGTGGCTAAAAATTTGTCGCCGGGGTGAATATTGATCTCACCATCCACCACCGCTTTTAGCGCAGGCTCAGCAAGATCTTTCATTTTAAGGAACCATTGTGTTGAAATGCGAGGCTCCACCACTACGCCGGTGCGTTGGCTATAACCCAGCCTTGTATTGTAAGTTTCCTCTTTTACAATGAAACCTTTTTCTGTTAGTTCGGCAATTATTTTTTTACGTGCCGCAAAGCGATCTACGCCAACATATATCTGCGCAGCTTCGCTGAGTGTGCCGTCTGCATTTAAGGTGTCTACTACTTCCAGGTTGTGTTTCAAACCAAGGTTATAGTCGTTGATGTCGTGCGCCGGCGTAACTTTTAAAGCGCCCGTGCCAAAGGAAGTGTCTACATACTCATCGAAAATAACCGGTATTTTCCGGTCAATGAGCGGGATGTAGGCATAAGCTCCTTTCAACTGCGCGTATCGTTCATCGTTAGGATTTACGCAAATGGCAGTATCACCCATAATGGTTTCGGGGCGTTGGGTTGCAATTACAATTCCTTTTTCGCCGGTGGCTGGATTCACAAATTCATTCCCCGCAGCATCGGTAACAGCATAGCGTATATAATACAGTTTACCCTGCAGATCTTTGTATTCAACTTCCTCATCGCTCAGGGCCGTTTTTGCAGCAGGATCCCAGTTGATCATCCTGGCGCCGCGGTAAATCAGGCCTTTTTCAAACAGGTCTACAAATACTTTCATTACCGCTTCGTAATAGGAGGGATCCATCGTAAAAGTTACCCGGTCCCAATCTACGCTACAGCCCAGTTTTTCAATCTGGTGATAAATAATGCCACCATATTTTTCCTTCCACTCATAAGCATACTTCAAAAACTCAGGACGCGTAAGCGTATTTTTATCAATGCCCTTCTCCTTCAGCATCGCCACTACTTTTGCTTCGGTAGCAATAGAAGCATGGTCGCTGCCCGGAACCCAGCAGGCATTATAGCCTTTCATGCGTGCACGACGAACCAGTATGTCCTGCACCGTTTCGTTGAGTGTATGCCCCATGTGCAGCACACCTGTTACATTAGGCGGCGGAATAACCACGGTAAACGGCTTCCTGTTATCGGGAACACTTTTAAAATAGTTTTTTTCTTTCCAGTGTGCATTCCATTTGTCTTCAACCGAGGCAGGTAAGTAATTTTTGCTGAGCTCCATAGTGTTGTAAAAGGCTGCAAAGGTAAGATGAGATTTTTGATTTCTAACCTGCCGGCAGGCAGGTTTGGTGATTGCTGATTTGTGAAGTCCATCCTAACCTTCCGGAAGCCCGCCTAACCGAACGGGAAGGGGAAGGGACTTAACGCGAAAGTCCTGACTGTGCAGAGGCGTATCATCTGCTGACGTCTCATAGCTGAAAGCTCAAGGCTGATAGCTCAAGGCTGGCGGCTTCCAACAAAAAAACGCTTACCCCGGATCAACCAGGAAAGCGCTTCTTCCTAAAATAGGTAATAATTTTTTACCAGGAGAGGTAAGTGACAACCGCAATCGTAGCGTAAACCAAAATAACGATCATAGCGATTTTTGCACTTTCGCCTACATGTAATGAGTTGAAAAGCTTCATAACTGATGTTTTTAAAATGTAAAAATCAGGACCGGATTGTTGAAAGCTTTCAAAGGAGAACAGGAATATACGTTGCTGGTGTCTCGTAAGAATGCAGATACGAACAAAAATTTGAAGGTACCTGTAGCCGGTTTATTAAATAGATGTGACCGAAGTTAAGGATTTTGTTTTGAAAGTCCACGCATTTATTGTGTGCTGTGCCCCGGTTGTGGATATTTAATGCATGTTTAACCATTGCGGGCTGATTATCAGTGTTTTTAATGAAGGTTTTCACTGAAGGACCAAAGGAATTTACCTTTAGTTAAAGGATATTATTAATGAGCCATAGAATCGCAGATAAAGGATCATCTGCGAATCTGCGGCAAAAATGAGTTTTCACTAACTAAACGATATTGGATTAAAACCAATGCCATACTATTTAACCAAGCCTGGGGCTCTGGCTGTTTATATTATATGGTGGGAGAGCAGGCAGCTTAGGCGGACGGATTAAAATCCGTCCTTACAAAATGTGACCGAACCTATGGTTCTTGCAAATTAAGATGATGCAGAGCCATCGGCTCGGTGAAATATTGTTGGAACGGATTTCAATCCGTCCGCCAGGTTCCTGGATTTTATCCACCTGCTTTATTGTGATATAAAAACATCTAAATTAGCAGTTCCATTTTAGGGGCAATACCGAAAGCGATGTATGCAATTGTAGATATTGAAACGACCGGCAGTCATGCTGCTGCCAATGGTATTACCGAAGTGGCCATTTTTATACACGATGGCACCAGGGTAATTGATCATTACGAAACGCTCATCAATCCCCGGCAGGAAATTCCTTATTTCATTCAAACGATGACGGGCATTACCAACGAAATGGTAGCCGATGCGCCCGCTTTTGACGAAGTAGCGGAAGAGATATACGAAATGCTAAAAGACAAAATTTTCATCGCCCACAATGTAAATTTTGATTATTCTTTTCTTAAACACCAGCTTCAGGAGTGCGGATACCAATTGGATGCAAAAAAATTGTGCACGGTGCGGCTTACCCGCAAAGTGTTTACCGATCTGCCTTCATATAGCCTCGGCAACATTTGCCGGTCGCTGCAAATTGAGATAGAAAACAGGCACCGGGCCGGCGGCGATGCTTGGGCAACCGTGCGATTGTTTGAAATGCTGCTCAAAAACAATGCGGCGCCCCACATTCTCCAGTTCCTCAAAAAATCATCCAGGGAGCAATATCTACCCCTTCATTTGCCAAAGGAACATATTGAGCAATTGCCCCGCACACCCGGTGTGTATTATTTCCGCAATCAAAAAGGGAAAGTCATTTATGTTGGCAAAGCAAAAAATCTCCGCAGTCGTGTAAGCAGCCATTTTACCCACAATGGCGCCGGCAGGCAAAAGCAGGAGTTCATCCGCAATGTATACCATATTAGTTACCAGGTTTGTGGTACGGAGCTGATGGCAGCTATACTGGAAGAAACGGAAATAAAACGCTGGTGGCCCAAATACAACACCAGCCGCAAGCAGATCAGTTTTCAATACGGGTTGTATGTTTTTGAAGACCAGAAAGGATATGCAAGATTAGCCATTGAACGGAAACGAAAATACCTGCGCCCCGTGCATACATTTGGTTTAATGTGGGATGGTTACCGCCTGTTGTGGAATATGATAGAACGGCACCAGCTTTCGCCACGGCTTTGCTTTATTGATAAATCAAAGGAAATGGGAGAGGTGGCTGAAGTGAATGACGAGCCGGAAGTGTATAACAAACGGGTTGAACAGGCGTTGACAACCTTGTATGAAGAACTGCCGACTTTTGCTGTGGTAGGTGCCGGCGTTGAACCAGGGCAGCAAAGTTGTTTGCTGATAGAAAAAGGAAAATTTTTTGGTATGGGATATATTCCCGAAGCGATGAAACCAGACCTGAAAAAAATAAAAAAAATACTTACGCCTTATCACGACAATGATTTCATCCGTGATATGATTTACCGGTATGCCGAAACTTTTCCACAGCGTCGCATCACCTTTAATTAAACACACTCATTTTTCCAAGTTTTTGTTTTGAAACACAGCTATTACTTTCGCAACCCTTATGACAGCATTCGCATCCATCATAGCAACTAAATTAAACATCCGCATACAGCAGGCAGAGGCTGTTTTAACGTTATTGGCGGAAGGTGCTACCATTCCTTTTATTGCACGATACCGGAAAGACAAAACAGGCGCGTTGGACGAAGTAGTGGTGCAGCAAATAGAAGACGAAGCCAAAGCGCTGAAAGCTTTTACTGAAAGAAAAGCAGCCATTGAAAAATCGATTACCGAGCAGGAAAAAATGACCGAAGCGTTGCAGGAAAAGCTGAACAAAGCTACCACGCTGGCGGAACTGGAAGATATTTACCTGCCGTACAAACCCAAACGCAAAACCAAGGCGCAAACTGCCAAAGAAAACGGGTTGGAGCCGCTGGCTGTGCTGATGCTGGAACAAAAAGACATTGACATTGCAGCGGAAGCGGCCGCTTATATCAATGAAAAAGTAAAAACTGCAGACGAGGCTTTGCAGGGAGCCAGGGATATTATTGCCGAGCAGATAAACGAAGATGCACAAACCCGCGCTAAAATGCGCAAGCTGTTTGAAGACAGGGCTACGTTGCAAAGCAAAGTGGTAACGGATAAAGAAACAGAAGGTGTAAAGTTCAAAGATTATTTCGATTACAGCGAGCCTGTTATAAAAGTGCCTTCGCACCGTGCATTGGCCGTATTACGTGGTTTTGTAGAAGGCGTGTTGCGCATAGCCATTACGCCCGAAGAAGAGCTGGCAGTGGAACAACTGGAAAGCATATACGCAAAGGGGCTGAGCGATAGCAGCACGCATGTGCGTAAGGCAGCAAAAGACGCATGGCGCCGTTTGCTGCAGCCTGCGCTGGAAACCGAGTTCCGTACCATGCTCAAGCAAAAGGCAGACGAAGAAGCCATTAATGTGTTTGCAGAAAACCTGAAACAATTGTTGCTCAGTTCTCCGTTAGGCGGTAAAAAAGTGCTGGCGATCGATCCCGGCTACCGTACAGGTTGCAAAGTGGTATGCCTGGATGAAAAGGGCGAATTGAAAAAGAACGATCTCATTTATGTACACGAACCTGGCAAGCTGGTAAGCTCCGAACATACGATACGTCATCTGGTAGAAAAATACAGCATACAGGCCATTGCCATTGGCGACGGTACTGCCGGCAGGGAAACGGAGCAGTTCATTAAAAAGCTCAACCTTGGTTTGCCGGTTTTTCTGGTAAATGAAGACGGCGCGTCGGTATACTCTGCTTCGGAAACAGCGCGGGAAGAATTTCCTGATTATGATATTACAGTACGCGGCGCCGTTAGTATTGGCAGGCGTTTGATGGACCCATTGGCAGAGTTGGTAAAGATTGATCCCAAAAGCATTGGTGTGGGGCAATACCAGCACGATGTAAACCAGTTCCGGTTAAAGGAGCGGTTAGACCAAACGGTAGTAAGCTGCGTGAACCAGGTGGGAGTAAACCTTAATACTGCCAGCAAACATCTGCTGGCATATGTGAGCGGCATAGGCAATACGTTGGCAGATAATATTGTAAAATACAGGAGCGAAATTGGTGGTTTTGCCAATCGCAATCAATTATTGAAAGTGCCGCGCTTAGGCGGCAAAGCATACGAACAATGCGCTGGCTTTTTGCGTATCCAATCGGGCGAAAACCCGCTGGATGGCAGCGCTGTTCACCCCGAAGCGTACAGCCTGGTGCAGCAAATGGCTGCCGATAATCAGGTGGAAGTAAAGGCGTTGATAGGCAACGAGTCTGTTATCAAAAACATCAATCCAAAAAAATATGTGAGCGAGCAGTTTGGAGAGCTCACCATACAGGATATTTTAAAAGAACTTCAAAAGCCCGGACTCGATCCACGCAGCGAAGTGCAGCAATTTGAATTTGCCGGCATATATAGTATGGACGACGTGCAGGTGGGAATGGTAGTGCCGGGCATTGTAACCAACATCACGCGCTTTGGCGCTTTTGTAGACATTGGCGTAAAGCAGGATGGACTGGTGCATGTATCGGAAATAGCGCACAAGTACATTGAAGATCCCAACGAGGTATTAAAGCTGAACGATAAGGTAACAGTAAAAGTGCTGGAAGTAGACCATGCCCGCAAACGCATAGCGTTATCAATAAAGCAAACACAGGAAGCGCCAGCCCGCAATGAACGCAGGAATTTCAGCGGCAGCAACAAACGTTTCGATAAAAAGGAACCCGATCTTTCTTCGGCTTCCTTAACCGATGCATTGAGCGCATTGAAAAAGAAGTTTGGAAAGTAGAAGATTTGGAATTTGAGATTTAAAATTTGAAATGCTGATCCCTTCGGCGGTCTGACGAAATCTCAAATTTCAAATCACAAATCATAAATTTCATATCCAATCGGCTTAAACGAATAGTTGTTCGACATCTCGGCCGAGCAGGCAGTTAAGCCTACCAGCAGATCCATTTTGGCTTCTATCACCACAAAATCGTTCGCTTTGCTTTTTGGTGGAAGCACAGACACTTTGCCCGTTTCGGCATCAATGGCTACATGCATAAACAGGTTCAACGTAACAGGAATATTATCGGGCGCAATGCCATGGGGTTGCAGGGCTTCGCACAGGTTTCCAAAACAACCACGGTGCGGGTGCTCATGACCGTAAATAATGCGGAATGTATCGGCGCTGCAGGGCGTTAGTAAAAAGTCGTGGCGTTTTACCGTATCTTCTACCATCTCAAACATAATGTTGCTGCGGTTAGAATAGAACGGATGCCCCACCGTTAAAAAAATGGTTTCGGCATAATCTATCGTTCGTCCCGAAGAAAGGTATTCAGCCGTATCGTGCAGGTTGTAACATACAAAATCAGACACCTGCTCTCCCTGGATGTCTGTAACCTTTAAACGCTGGCCTTTTTTTAGAATGAAGGACACGCCGCTGCGCGGTGAAATAATATTCATTTATGTGGATGTTTTGGGTGTAGTGGACATTTCCAGCGCCCGTTGTATAGCTTGCCGCTGTATTGCAGGGTTTCGGAAGCATTTCCAAAATCTGCCAGCATTGGATTTACAGATCCAGACAGTTGAACATCCCGCTTGCGGATCTGGCTTTTTATCCGCTCATATTTATTGGCTTCTCTTAACAGCTCAAACTGTGCATGTGGATTAAAGATAAGCGTGGGGTGTGAAAACCGCCGTGCTTTCCTGCTGCTGGCGGGATGCATACCTATTATATAAAACGCTTCTTCTTTCAGGCTGAAGCTGAAATTGTTGTCCATAGGGTTGGCGCTTACCCTGGCATCATACGCATAATGCAAGGCATCCATATCAGCCAGTGCCTGCAGTCTTTCCCACAAAAGCCGCTCAAACAGGTCTTCCGTTATTGCGGTTGGCTGTTCAAAAATAACAGCAGCACTGCAATAACCTTTTTGATGCTGTTTGTACTCTTCAATGAATTGGTAGAGGAAGTTCAAAACAGCGGCATCGTGTGCAGGGCAGGCCATATGCTTTACCGTTATGCATTTCAGCTGGGCATTGTTCAAAGCAGACTTTGCCATTAAACAGGGAAAACGCTCATTGCCAATAAACGCTGGGAGCGCTTCAGCTAATGTAGATGTTTCCACAGAAGGAAGGGGCATATTTGCTTTTGTTAATTGCATATTATAGTTCTGTGCTTACATCCAATGCTTTTAACATGCGGAAATGTCGCTTGGCTTTTCTCAGGAATTGCAGCCCTTCGCGAAATCCCCAATAATTAATGCCGCGCCTGCTGTTTTGGGCGGATATCTGGTATAACACTTTCCAGTGCTGCAGCACAATCTGGTAAGCCTTTAACAGCGAATGCCCGTTACCGTAAATATGATGCGGTTCAGCTCCGCAACCATTGTATTCAAGTATAGAAAAATTCTTTCCCTCTTTTAAGTCTGCTATGGATGAACATTTGATGTCGTAGCGACCATAATAAAAATGCCTTGTATAATGACTGAGTTCGTCAAAAACGCGCAACAGTCTTTCATCTTTTTCGTCTGCCAGGCTAACCAGCTTTCCTCCTCTGCTTAAATTCAGTGCGTTCGACAGGCAGTAGCGTTCGCCGTCAGCCAATACATCCTGCAGCCGGCTTTCGTGCTTGGCGCGCATTTCGGGTATGCGAAATCTCACACGATCATAATTTTCTATCAATGTTTCCAATGTATCGGTGCCGTTGCCTACCACTTCCAGGAATTCCTTCTTTAAAAAACCGGTGATCGTTCCTTTTTTCTCGCCAGGCAAGCGGTAATAAAATACGCTGATCTCCATTGGATAGGTGATCAGATCCTGTATAATATAGTCAACAGGCATCAGCTGGTGGTATTTTCTCAGCTTATACACCGAGTCAATTTTACGAAACATCAGTCCCATCATTCCCACATCGGGTTTAACAGCTAAAGGGTAGGTGAATCCCATGGTTGCCACCAGTTTTTCTACTGTTTCAAACGGCGTGGAATGTTGTATATATATACTCCTGGGATAGGTTCCGGGTGGCAGCTGATCAAACATTTCTTTTTTACTTTCTCCTTCAAAGCCGCCGAAAGTGAGCGTGGGGTTGGAAGGGGTGAAGAACCACAAGGAGCGTGCGCGGATGCAATAAAACAACCACACCGGCATGATGGGAATATATTTGGCGAGATAATGCCAGGTTTCCCAGTGAGACAAGCGATAAAAAAAAGTTTTTGTACTCATGCTACGCAGGTGTGGTTTGATATTTACGGATGATTTTAAAGCTCTGCAGCAACCCTGTAAAAAGCAGCACACCGCCAATAATCCGGTTCAACCATTGCTGGTTTCCGGAGAGTAAATTTATCAGGTAACCGCCGCCAACAACAAACAAACCATATCCCAGCAGGCTGCCCGCGCCAATACCTGTTATATACAGGCTGTAATTATTTTTGCCTGCAATAAGAATTTGTTTTTCCATTAAAACGGTGCTCCATCCAAACCAGAATGTTACGTGCATAGGGCTGGTGGCGCTGAGCAATACTCCCAGCCAAAAGGCATCTGATAGAGTTGAGGGTAATATTTTAGCTATACCACCGGCTTGTTTGGCCGTAACAAAAAATGCAATGCCGAGCAATAACAGAATGATCGCCGAAAGCCATTCCAGGCAGCGGAACACAATGGGATAGCTCACTATTTTGTCCATTGCGGTGAGGGCTAACCGAACATATATTACCTCTACCAATACAGCCCCTGTGCTAAATAATGCAGCCATGTATATGCCAGACTGTACACTTATTTGCGTGGCCAACACGTTTAATGTACCCAGCGGAAGAG
The DNA here is from genome assembly GCA_051958655.1 of Agriterribacter sp. GTDB lineage: Bacteria > Bacteroidota > Bacteroidia > Chitinophagales > Chitinophagaceae > Agriterribacter. The sequence continues at coordinate 25,931 of JBQCFW010000018.1, forward strand.
ACCCTAAAAAACTGATAATAAATCCCCAGAACAAAATTTTAACAGGCACGGTTAGTTGATTTGAAATTTGAGATTTGAATTTTAGCCTCTGCCTTTCGCCCTACTCTCACATCTTCTCCCTTCCTCCTTTTCAAGAATGATGCCATTGAACCATTGTTTGAAGAACCAGTGGTGTCCGGGCCTTCATCAGTTGTACGCAGGGAATGTTTGTGAGGTTGCAATCCTGTGGGGAAAATTTGCCGCTATGGAAGGGTGAAAGGTGGAGGGGGATAAGGCTGATAAATATATAAATCGGGTTCCTGCTGAGTTGCTCAAAGCCGATAGCTGACCGCTGATAGCTGACGCTGATACCAGGTCGCTTACCTTCGTTTACTTATTCGCTTTAGTACAGCTGACTTTCGCCGGTGCCAGGTAGCGATTGGCTCAGGCTGGTAAGCAGAGTTACCTTTTTTGTCGAGCAATCCCAGTGTTTTAGCAAGATTTTTACTAAGCCGCAGCGACTGTGCAGGCAGCTTGCTTCGTTTGCTGAAGCGGAACGCTTTATCGAACCTGGAAATCGCCTTGTTTATAATAGCCAACTCTTTAGCATAATTCCTCGACTTTCGATAAATCACCATCAGCCGGTGGTATGCATGCGGGTGCAATGGCAGCAGCCTCAAAGCCCTGTTATAATGCTTTATCGCTTCTGCCGATGCATTGCGGGCTTCAGCATTCCTTGCTTCCTGAATAAGGTCTGTATAGTTTAATGTTTCCGCCATGTGTTATGATAAGCAAAGGCCAGGCCATGGAGCGCACGAACAGCCATGAGCAGTCAGCAATCGGCCTTACAGCTTACTCCCTATACCTTACACCTTGTTTTTGCACGGTCTTTGTGGTTTAAGTAAAAAACATATCCCATGAATACTTTCATTGAAAAGCTCCGTACAGGAATAAAGGGAAGTTATTACGGTCCCAACTGGGTAGAAGTAATATTAAAAGAAACCATCGATGGCATTGATGCAGAGGCTGCATTTTATCAACCTGTTGGCAACGTACATAGCATAGCGTCTATTGTAAGTCACCTGGTAGCGTGGCGGCGAGGATTGATCAGCGCTATGGATGGCGATGCATCGTGGAGTGTGGACCAGCAAAGTTCATTTGATCCGTCTGCATACGGGGCACAAGATGAAGAAGGCTGGGAGAATCTGAAGGCAGCGCTCGAAAATACACAACGCAGGCTGAATCGTTTGCTATCGAACCGGAACGATAGTTTTTTGCAGCAGCAGGTTCCGCAACGAACCTATACATATGAATATTTTATTGACGGAACCATTCAACACGATATGTATCATCTTGGACAGATTGTGTTATTAAAAAAGCAGGCGATAGAACAGCTTTCAGCCGTCAGCCATCAGCGGTGAGGCGTTGTATTTGGTAAGGCATAGGGTATATGGTGTAGGGTATAAGGTATAGGGAAAGCTCCTACACTTACCACCTATCACTTATCACTTACCACTTAATTAAGATACATTTCATCTACCAGCAATAAACGCCTGTCGCCTTTTTCGTTTTTTTGTGGAACGGCAATGATTTTTAAGCAGGATACTTTTTGAGGTTTGAACGACACTTCCACCGTTTCTAAAGATGGCTTACCGCCTTTAGGTGGTTTGGGGGGATGCAGGCTTGCCAGCAATTTCAATTTGTTCTCATCGTCACCGCCCCATACTTCCAGTGAGCCGGGAGGGTAGATGCCGGTTGTTTCTTCCAGCATATAATGCAAGCCCAGTGAACTAACGGTAGCAGGATTGTTAAAGTAACAAACCAACGCCATATCTGTATGTCTTACACCGGTCCAGTTGTTGGCCCATGCAGGATTGTTAGCACCTATTGCACCCAGTTTGTTGTCAAAATAACTTTTTTCCCTTTCTGCCTGGTGTACGCTGTTTAATTTATACAGCAGTTTTGTACTATCAGGCTTTATGCTGCATTTTAAAAAATAAAATTCAGCAACGTCGCTCGCGTACCAGCCTTGTTTAAAGGCCTTCGCTTTCACGTAGGTATTTTGTTTCAGCTCTGCTTTGCCATCAAACAAAACAGAAGAGCTGTCTGGCTCCGTTCCATCAGTTGTATATCGTATTTCCACACCTTTTATCGGGTGACTTAACTGCAGCGGAGCAGATTCGCTGAACACCATCGAGGCGTTTTTTACTTCGGGTAAATTCAGTTTCAGCGGATTGCTGCCATCGTCTTTAAACCCTTCAATGAAAGTAATGTGCTTGTTTGCTTTTTGCAATTCCTCTGCCTGCTGTGGCGTAATACCAGTATTCCATACCGATACGGATTTCAAACTTTTTAATGCCGGTATCTGTGCTTTAAGATCGTTGTAGTTGATTTTAGTTCCCGAAACCGCCAGGGTTTGCAGGTGCGGCAAGGCACTCAGTTCTTTGAGGCCGCCGGCGGTAATATCTGTAAAGTTCAGGTATACATGCCTGAGGTTTTCGAACTGGCTAACGGTTTTCAAATCGGCATCTTTCACCGGCATTTTGTTGAGGTTGAGCGATACGATCTGCGTCTTTAACGGCGCCAGTTCCTCCAGTTGCTTATTCGTCCATGCTTCCCTGTTATAAATGTTTACAGCCAGTGCAGGCGATTCTTTCGCCAGTGGCAGAATGGTTCTGTAATCGGTATTCAGTTGAGCAATGGTTTTTTCGTCTGCAGCGGAAAAATCGTATTTTTCTTCTGTCTGCTCAGCAGGTTGCAAAAAAGAGGCAGCGGCTATGCGCAACGAATCGTGTTCGGGCAGCTCAGACACTTTTTGAGAAAAAAGGGTAGTGCCGCTTCTGATCCAGGCGGTGAGCAATGCAATTTCCGGTTCGGTTAACTGCGCTTTGCCCGAAGGCGGCATGTGCTTTTTATCTTCGAGCGGCAGGTGTACGCGTTGTAAAAACAGGCTCATATCCGGATCGCCGGCTATAAACAGCTTGCCCGATTTACCGCCCTTCATAATAGAAGCAGAATCGGTGAGCATGAGTTCACCTTTCAATTTATCTGCATTATGGCAGCCTGTGCATTTTTTTTCGAGTATTGGTTTTACAACGTGCTCAAACACCAGCGCCTGGTCAAACGATACCGGGTCGGGTTGGTAATATACCGCCAACGGTTCGGTAATAAAATTGTCGCCGTGTGTAAGGCTCGCTCCGTAATGTCCGCTCACAATCACGATCAATACGGTAACAATCGCTCCGGCTTTAGCAACGGGAGCAGAATACCATTGTGTGTTTCTTATAAAATAAATAATCGACGCAAAAAAGAAAATAGCAACCCCTGTCCATTTGTGCCAGAGCAAAGTATCGCCTGCATATCCTTCTTCTCTCGATAAAAGCAACCCCATAATTACTGTAATGCCCGCCAGCAAAGCGCCGGTTAATAACAGGATATGAGACGCTTTAACATAAAATGTATTGCCCGATACATCTTTTCTTGAGCGGAAAAACTCAAGCAGCATTGCCATCACCAGTATTACAATGGGAAAGTGGAGCATTAAAGGATGCATGCGCCCTACGGGTTGCAACCAAGCCGGGACTACAAGCTTGTTTTCAAACAGCAGCAGGAAAGCAACAAAAATATCGAGTACAAAAAGTAACTGCGCTCCAAGGACGCTGGGTCTTAGTTTCATCCGTATATCTTTTGTTTTTCTATTTGCCGGATAAAACTTTGCATAAACATTCCACCGGGTGGAAAAAATGGTTCACGCTTTGTTTCATTTAAATCGGGCAATTAAAGTTGAGTCGCTCATCGATATAGCGAAAAGTAATTATTGTTACAGTGATGCATGCTGCAGAATGTCATCAGGTAATGATGTCTTTCACTACTTTGCCAGACACATCTGTTAAACGATAACGGCGACCCAGGTGCTTGTAGATCAGTTTTTCGTGATCCAGCCCCAACTGGTTTAATATGGTAGCCTGGAAATCGTGCACATGAACAGGATCTTTTGCAATATTATATCCCAACTCGTCGGTCTCTCCGTAAACGATACCTGGTTTTATGCCTCCGCCTGCCATCCAGATGGTAAAGCAACGCGGATGGTGGTCACGTCCGTAATTCTCTTTGGTAAGCGTGCCCTGGGTGTAGCTGGTGCGGCCAAATTCGCCACCCCATATTACGAGGGTTTCGTCGAGCAGTCCCCGTTGTTTAAGGTCTATTACCAATGCTGCCGATGCCTGGTCTACATCTTTAGCCTGTTTGGCAATTTCAAAAGGAAGATTGCCATGCTGGTCCCAACCCTGGTGGTAAAGCTGAACAAAGCGCACGCCATTTTCCGAAAGTTTTCTTGCCAGGAGGCAGTTGGCTGCAAATGTGCCGGGCACAAGACAATCGGGTCCGTATAGTTTTACAATATCGTCCGGTTCTTTAGAAAGATCCATTACGTCGGGAACCGCCGTTTGCATGCGGTAAGCCATTTCGTATTGCTGGATCTTGGCAGTAATTTCAGGATCACCCATTTCCTGGTACGAAAGCTCATTCAGTTCAGACAGGTTGTCGAGCATTTCACGACGTGCCTTGCGGTCCATTCCATCCGGATCGCGCAGGTACAATACCGGATCTTCTCCCTTGCTGAACTGCACACCCTGGTGTACAGAATCTAAAAACCCGTTAGACCATAACTTAGAGTATACCCCTTGTCCGTTACCGATACCACGCGAGAGCAGTACGGTAAAGTTAGGCAGATTCTTATTCTCATTTCCCAATCCATAGCTCAGCCATGAGCCCATGCTGGGGCGGTTGCCCTGTTGCGAGCCTGTTTGCAAAAATGTTAGGGCAGGGTCGTGGTTGATGGCTTCCGTATACATGGAGCGTACAATGCACAACTCGTCAACAATTTTCGCGGTATAAGGCATCAGGTCGCTTACCCAGGCCCGTGAGTTTCCGTATTGCTTAAAATCTACAAAGCTGCCCACCAATGGAAAGGACGCCTGGTTGGCCGTCATACCGGTAAGGCGTTGGTTTCCTCTTACAGATGGTGGAATTTCCTGACCGGTCATTTCGCGCAGCTTCGGCTTATAGTCAAAAAGCTCCTGCTGTGAAGGCGCTCCATTCTGAAACAAATAGATCACCCTTTTTGCTTTCGGCGCAAAATGCGGTATACCCGGTTTCAGCACATCGTCTTCTATGCCGCCTTTGCCACTGAAAAGATCTGGCATCAGCAACGATCCAAGCGCTACACTGCCTACACCAAGACTCATGGCAGAGAGAAAACGCCGCCTGTTCCAGGTAAAGCCGTGTTCCAGAAATTCTTTTTCCATCTTTAGAAATTTATTGGTGAATGAGTTGGTTAAGCGAATTAAGTTGATTGTGCAAACTTTCTTAATTCAATCAACTATTTAACTTACTTAACCACGTATTACAAGTTTAGGATTTTGTGATGGTTTCTTCAAGATTATAAATGGTAGAAATCACCCTTGCCATAGCTGCTACCGCCTTCCTGTCGATATTTTCGCCTAAAGGATATTCTCCCACTTCCAGTGTTTTGTTGATCTCCGCGGTTTGCAAGCTACCCATCTCCTTAGTATAATAGTTATTCAGTATTTCCAGTTCTTTTTCTTTGGGAGTTCTGCAAACAATCAAACGGAAAGCTTTGGTGAGCTTGGCTTTTGCATCTGTTTTTTCGCTCTGTAGTTTTTCTGCCAACACCCGCGATGCTTCCAGTACTGCCGGATCATTCATCATTACCAGCGCCTGCAGCGGTGTGTTGGTTCTTAACCTTTTTACTTCGCAAATATCCCTGTTGCTCGCATCAAAAATAGCCATTGTGGGAGGGGGAACGGTTCGTTTGATCAACGTATACATGCCTCTGCGGTAAAGTTTATCGCCATGATCCTGCACATACATCGACAGTAACCCTCTTCCGGAAGTAGCGCCTTCCCATAGGCCTGCAGGTTGGTAGGGTTTAACACTCGGCCCGCCAATGCTGGGGTTCAGCAAACCGCTGGAAGCAAGCACCAGGTCTTTTACAAATTCAGCGTGTATACGATACCGTGGTCCACGCGCCAGGTAAATATTTTCGGGATCAGTTGCCAGCTCTTCTTTGGTAATAACTGCCGATTGCCTGTAGGTGGCAGAGGTTACCATTAATTTTACCAGGCGTTTTATATCCCAGTTGTTTTCTCTGAAATCAACAGCCAGCCAGTCCAGCAATTCGGGGTGAGAGGGAAGATCGCCCTGCATACCAAAATCGCCGGAGGTTTTAACAATGCCGCGTCCAAAAAATTCCTGCCATAATATATTTACATATACGCGGGAGGTGAGCGGGTTCCTTTTATCGAACAACCACTTTGAAAGCCCTAACCTGTTTTTGGGATAAGAAGGATCGAAGGAGAGTATGGAAGCAGGTGTTGCGGGTTGTACTTCTTCGCCGGGGGCATCATAATTTCCTCTTATGAGTACATGCGTTTTGCGAACGGTATCAAGATCTCCCATAATGGAAACGATCAGGCGTTCCGTATCGGGCTTGTTCACAAAGTTCAGTACGCTTTTTACATCTTCGTTGCTGATCTCCATCAGCGGTTTTTTAGCGTAGGTTTCCGGTCCGCCAATTACCGATTCAATGCCTACTTCTTTTACATTATTAAAGAAGGCGAACAGCTCGTAATAATCTTTTTGCGAAAACGGATCGTATTTATGATCGTGACAATGTGCACACTCCAGCGTAATGCCCAGTAAACCTTTTCCAAACAGGTCGTTCCTGTCGGTAACATAACTAATGCGATATTCTTCGGGAATAACGCCGCCCTCTTCAGTAATCTTGTGGTTGCGGTTAAAGCCCGTTGCCAGCAATTGTTCCTTAGAGGCCTCGGGCAAAAGATCGCCGGCCAGTTGCCATGTAACGAACTGGTCGTAATGCATGTTATTATTAAATGCATGTATTACCCAATCGCGCCAGGGCCACTGCGTACGATACCCGTCATCCTGGTATCCGTGCGAGTCTGCATAACGCGCAAGGTCGAGCCAGTGCAGCGACATCTTCTCGCCGTACGATGGCAGCGCCATCAGCTTGTCTACCATTTTTTCGTAAGCATCCACGCTCTTGTCAGCCAAAAATTCATCCATCATTTCCAGGGTGGGAGGTAAGCCGGTTAAATCAAGGCTTAGTCTTTTCAACAGCCTTTCCTTGTCCGCCTCTTCGTTGGGTTTTAAACCTTTTTGCTCTTGTTTTGCAAGAACAAAATAGTCGATGTCATTTCTTGGCCAATCCTTTAAATTAACTTTTGGAATAGCTGGTTTAACAGGCGCTACAAAAGCCCAGTGTTTTTCGTATTTAGCGCCTTGTTGTATCCATTTTTCAATCAACGCTATTTCACGGGCACTTAGTTTAAGATTAGACTTGGGCGGAGGCATCAACAGCGAAGAATCTTTGGTGGTGATGCGCAGGTAAGCCTGCGAAAATTCCGGCTTCCCGGCAACAAGGGCATGCGCTTTTGGATTTTCTTTTAATGCTGCAAACGCACTTTCCTCCACATCTAGCCTTAAACCGGCTTCTCTTTTATTCGCATCGGGGCCATGACAGGCCAAACATTTGTCGGAAAGGATGGGACGTATATCGAAGTTGTAACTAACGCGGTCGGGTAACCGTTCTTCTGAACCTGAGCTTTCGCTATTTTTACACGCTTCAAGAGCATAAACAGCAACAATCAGCATGCATACCAGCGATGCAATTTTCGTGAAGATTTTCATATCACTATGGAGCAATGCGTGTTTAAAATTTTAAGCAAATTACTGTTTTTTTTACAAGTAGGTTCAAATGTGCATACATAATAACATATTTTAAACGATGCCATCCGCGCCATGCGTCAGCTTGTAAAAAAAAGTCCTGTATTAACAGTTCCCGAAAATATCGTTTTATCCGCTTTTTTCTGTCCTGTTCCGTACTGTTTAGGCTGGTTGCGCTTCAAAATTGCCATATGAACAATTTTTGTCGCAGCATAATACTGCGATACACAACAGGGATACAGGCTATGTACGTTGCACGCAGTAAATGTAGCCGACATTTTAAAGGCAAACAATGGATAAAATAGCCTGGTTTTTATATATTTTGATACCCACCTGTAACTAATGTGCCGGGCAACCGTATAACCTTTATGGAATAAACGAGGTTCAGAATCTTTTTCATTCCTGGTTTTTAAATGATTTTGCGGATAAGACTAGCAATTTTATCTGGATCATTAAGAAAATCAGGATGAATAAGAGCTTGCTGCCTGTGATCTGGATTACTTGACTGTTAAATAATTTGCATTATAAATTATTGTTGTTGCGTGCAACATTTAATGAAAAGTGCAGACATTAAACATGATGACTGTACAGAACGCTCCCATCACCGATCCGAAGTTGGCAGACCGCATCCTCCGGTTTTTATTATCGGAGGAAACAACTGCATTCCCGGCAAGGGTGTTGGCGCAGCGAATATTGGCAGATACGCAGGAAACAGAGGAACACATTGCGGCCATTAACCAGGTTAAAGCCCGCTGGATATATGAAATACCGCAACCCGAGGGTAAAGAATCTTTTTACATTATCGGCAACTGTAAAATGCACATAAAAGAACACCTCCGCAAAGGAGGTTTTCAGCGTTTATTTGAATCGGGTAGTGACCTGCCTGGTAAAAAAAGGCAGATAAACAGTGCGTTTCCAGGCAGGAAAAAAAAATTATTAACATGGAAAAACGCAATGGCGATTGCGTTGGTGGTTATCCTTATTGCCACTGCTGTTTTTTGCATAGCCTGTTAATAAACGCACGGAAACGGCTAAACGAAATTGTTTTTTTTCGGCATGTCTTCTTGCATTTAAAGACACAGAATTCAAAAGGTATTCATGACATTGATAAGAATATTGTATTTTGAAAAAAACTTTGTCATGTATAACAGATACGTCTTGCAATGGAGCATTGCCATTTTTTTATGCGTTTTAAGCATAAGCACCATAGCCCAGCGCAAACCTGTACCGCTTTTTAACGGGAAGGATTTTACCGGTTGGGAAGGAGATACGGTTACTTTGTGGAGGGTTGAAAATGGCGTGCTGGTTGGAGGTTCATTAAAAGAAACGGTTCCGGAAAATAACTTTTTGTGTACACGCAAAAGCTATGGCAATTTTATTTTGAAAACAAAGTTTAAGCTTTTGGGCACCGAAGGGTTTATTAATGGAGGCGTACAGTTCCGCAGCCAGCGGCTGACCGATCCGCCGAATGAAATGGTGGGCTACCAGGCAGACCTTGGCGACGGCTACTGGGCGAGCTTATACGATGAATCGCGCCGCAACAAAACACTAACGCCTATGGATACCGTATTATTAAAGAAACTGGTGAAGAGAAATGAATGGAATGATTACGAAGTGAGAGCAGAAGGCAAACGCATCAGAATTTTTTTAAATGGAAAACAAACCGCCGACTATACTGAACCAGACGACACGGTGGCACAAACAGGTTTGATTGGTTTACAGATTCATGGCGGCGGAAAGGCTGAAATTCATTTTAAAGACATGAGGATACAGGAGCTGTAAAGTGATAAGTGGTAAGTGGTAAGGGGTAAGGCAGACACAAAACACAAGATACAAACGCGGCATGAGGCGGAAATGAGTCAGGAACGAACGCCTGATAGCTGACCGCTGATCGCATCATGTACTATGCTGTAATAAAATCGTACACCGCCTGTATCAAAATAGAACTGCCCGTTTAATAGTTGTAGATATAAAATATTGAAAACCAATTGAATGAATCTTTGGTTTGTTTTTGGCAATGAAATAACACCTGGTGAAAGGGTTGTGATAACGGGCACTGTATTTTTTTTAACAAATAAATTACCGGGACAGATATTATTACGAGGTTGCCGGCCTCTCCTGTGGTAGAATATATTTACGCTAAACATTGATATTAATAAACACAAAAATTTCTTGATCGCTCAGAGCATATGTTATTGCATATGCATCTGGTTTTGGAGCGGCCCTCTATTTCTATAGAGGGCATTTGTTTTTTGTAGCCCCCACGAGTTGAATGAGGTAACCGCAGATGTGCAGATTACTTATACGAAGCAGCCGCAAATACAGCCACTCGCTGCGGTTCGTGTCTCACGAATCCCGAACAATCAGGAATAAAGTAACCGCAGATGCGCAGATTAATTATACAAAGCAGCCGCAAATACAGCCACTCGCTGCGGTTCGTATCTCACGAATCGTGAACAATCACCGTGGTTCGTGAGACACTATATATAGCCGTCAACTTAATAAAATAACTATGGTTAAGCGATCGCTTTGCACCGTAGGTGCTATCTGTTTGTAACCCAATCAATAGCGTAAAAAAAACGACAAGAGCCATCGGCTCGGTCGCATGTTGTAAGGACGGATTTCAATCCGTCCGATAAAGCATAAAAATTAAGTTAACGCTATGGCTATGGCGAGGCACGAACCCGAGCCCATCAGATCAGATTTGTACATCATTTCATTATAAAGCAGCCACAAATGCGGCAGATCGATCATCTGCGCATCTGCGGCTGCCACAACAACAAACGAAATTTAATTTGCAACGACCTGTTATTTCATTATGATCATCTTTTTGGTATCAACCAGCTTATGATCTATAAACAAGGAATAATTGTATTCGCCCGCAGCAATAGTAGCAGCGTCAATGCGTAGGGTGCCGGCACCGTTGCCCGATAGCGTAAATTGTTTTATGGGTTTGCCACCTGCATCGTATACCACTAATACTGCTCTTGAATACTGTTGAGGAAGTGAGTAAGATATTACAGTACTGCCACGGAAGGGGTTGGGCGAGTTCTGGTTGATGGAACCTCCACTTAAAGTAAGGGCTCCCGAACCCGGAATTTTCAAATAAGATTCCACTCTTGCCAATCTCGCTTCCAGGAGGGCATTTTGCTCTTTCAGACTGTCGTTCTGTTTGCTCAGTTGCTGCACTGCTTTTACTAACGGCACCACAAATTCTCCATAACTTAAACCGTAAGTGTCATTATCATTTTGCGGAATGTACACGCCACTGAAATCATATTTTAATTTCTTCGCGGCTTCCTCTACTTCCTGCGCAACAAAGCCGGTATACAATTTTTTTTCCTTTTCTGCTATGGCTGTTTCTTCGAGGTCCTGGGCATTATCGTTCTCCGCTTTGTCTTTTTCCATTGCCTTCCTGTCCGATTTTATTTTTGTCAAACCGATTTTATTGTTCAGGTCTTTGATTTTATAGTGATAGGTAACCGGCCGTAGCTCGTTAATGAATTCCAGTCCCGGAACGTTTTCCTGCAAATCCTTTTTAAACCTTCCGTCTGAATAAATAACATAACTGCCTGCTGCCCGCACAGAAGTTATAGACGTATTACCAAGCATTACCTGGTTGCTGGCGGTTGCAACAGCATTGTAGCCAAGGGCAGTAGCATTTACCAGGGCGCTTGAGCTAACGTTGGCATAGGCACCCACTGCGGTTATGTAGTTGCCTGTTTGGTTAGTGGTAGCTGTCGATAATCCCACAGCAACATTGTATCCTCCACTCGTATTATTGTACAAGCTCGAAAGTCCCACGGCAGTATTGCCGCTACCTGTGCTATTGGTAAGCGCATAGCCACCCAAGCCCGTGTTGTACGAACCTGTTACATTCGTTCTTAAGGTCTGGAACCCCGTAGCGGTATTGGAATAACCGGTTGTGTTAGCCGAGAGGGCTTTGCTGCCTACAGCGGTGTTTACATAAAAATCACTGGCATTGGTGGTTTGGTTAACCAGTGCAGAATCGCCTATGGCTACCATGTTGTGTCCCGTTTTATTGGAAAACAAACTGTAAGCGCCAATAGCAATATTGCTGTATCCCGAGTTGTTGTAGAACAGTGAATAATAACCCATAGCATCGTTATTGCTACCTACGGTGTTTTGTTCCAGTGCGTATACACCCACTGCGTTGTTGTTGTTGCCTGTGGTATTGTTTAATAAGGCCCATACTCCATTGGCTGTATTGCGCGAGCCGGTGGTGGTGCGATACAATGCCTGGTACCCTGTGCCGGTATTGTCGAACGCGCTGCCAGTAGTTGCATACAATGCCTGGTACCCTAACGCTGTATTGTAACCGCTAATGGTATTTGAATACAAAGCCTGGAAACCTACCGCCACATTATAATAGCCGGTGGTATTGGAGTACAATGCCTTGCTGCCGATGGCTACATTATTATAAGCATTATCATTATTGTATAACGCATTATCGCCAATGGCAACAGTGCCACTGCTGGTTTTGCTTTTGTTCAAAGCAGCTTCGCCAATGGCCACGTTATAGCTTCCTGTGGTACTATAAAACATGGCATTGTTGCCAACTGCCACGTTGAACCCGCCGCTTACATTGCTGTAAAGCGCATTATTGCCAACGCCTGTGTTTCTAACACCGGTTTGATTGCCGCCTAATGCATTATAACCGACACCTGTATTGTTGGTTCCTGTGGTAAGCTTAACGAGTGCATTGGTGCCTATGCCTGTATTGTAAGCGCCGGTAAGCGTGGTATTTCCCGCAGAAAGTCCCGCAAAAAAGCCGTTGGTTCCGGTGGAGTGAATGGTAAGCAGGTTTTTGAGATATACCCCCGAACCCAAGCGAATGTATTTCCACGATTTGGTAGAGCTTCCTAATGTACGTGCATTGGTAGTTGCAGGTACAAGATCCTGGTTAACGGAAGTAGCAGCAAGATTGGAAAGCGCAGTATTTGCCTGCGCGTTTACACGGCTATCCACAAAAAGACAGCATACGAAAATGCTCAAAGCGTACAATTTCGATTTCATAACAAAGAATTTAATTTTTAAAAGATCGGCAGGTTGATCGAAAGGCCGGGGATTAAAAAGAGGACATGGATCAAATGCATAGGGGTGGAGTGGTGAGGACAAGAAATCGATGGTAAATCGCAGGCTGAAGGGCAAGTGTTGAATGAATGTGTTGTTTACAGGAAGCCTGACGGGATAGCAACAGGTTTACATAACTGGCATTATAATTATTGTTACCTGTGCCAGCTAAAATGAACAGGTTTGGAGAACCGGCAATGAATGAAGAGTCTGTTAATTAATTCCGGGCTTGCCTGGTTGATGTAAGATAATATTTGTTCTGCACTAACTGAAATTTCTACTTTTTTTTAATCGAAGCTTTTTTATATCCCACCGATTAAATGGAACCACTTACCGATTTCGGTTGTTACTCTTTAGGTAAACAAATGATAACCTAAAGATTGCTTTTTGTTAAAGTAACATACCTATTTAGCTGATAATAAATCAATTGAGTCTAAAAACAGCAAATCCTTCTTGCTGGAAATAGGGTTAAGTATTTACTTGTGCTTGTAAATACATCTATCAACATCTAAGTAATAATACTTAGTTATGTCTCGTTATTATTCTACGTCCAAAAATAATTTTTATGAAATCAGTTTTACTTATAATTGTTTGCCTGGTGATTACCGGTGCCGCGGCCGCCCAAAACTGCAACGCTGCTGGTAACGAAACTTCTTATGGAACCAACAACGTATGGATAGGATATGTATACAATAATATGAACTTTACAAACTACCGTGGTTATGTAACCGAAGGAACCAGCAGCAACCCGGATTTTGATGAGAATTTCGGTGGCGATGATGTTACCTATTCAACCAACGGTTGCTCTGTACAAACATCAACTTACAGTGTGCGGTATAAACTGCGTAAAAATTTTGCCAACGGTACTTACGAGTTTGTGGTGGGTGGCGACGATGGTTTTAGGCTGAGCCTGGATGGCGGTAGTACCTGGGTTATTAATCGCTGGTCAGATCAGAGTTATACTTCCCAATCTTATACTGCGGTGCTGAGCGGTAACTATGATATGGTGTTGGAATTTTATGAAAACGGCGGAGCCAACAGGATTTCATTTGCAGTAACGGCCATTTGCATACCCACCGGAAACCCGGCTGCCTATGGTACCGGTAATCAATGGAATGGCTATGTGTACGACGGAACCAACTTTGATACCTATGTAGGAATGGTAACCAAGGGAACTACGGGTAATCCTGATTTTGATGAAGATTTTGGCGGGAGCAATACTCAATATGCTACCGGATCGTGCAACACGCAAACAGAAACCTTCAGCGTAAGGTATCGTCGCACCCAAACCTTTGCAAACGGCAACTACATTTTTACTGTTGGCGGCGACGACGGGTATCGTTTCAGTATAGATGGCGGTGCAACCTGGCTGATCAACAACTGGAACCTTCATTCTTATGCCAGCACCACTTCTAACGCCATTCCTTTGAATGGCAGCTACAACCTGGTGCTGGAATATTATGAGAACACCGGAGACAACCGGGTGACGTTTGCGCAGCAAAGGCTTATGTTGTTGCCTGTGTCAATAGAGGCGTTTACTGCCACCGCTAAAAAAGATGAAGTTCAGCTTAACTGGCTGGTATCTTCTAACAGCACACCGCGTTCCTTTGAAATTGAAAAAAGTACCGACGGAGCATTGTTCAGCTCATTGGGAACAGTGGCTTCTAACAGCGACTGGTCGGTACGCGATTACAACTTTACAGATCATACCGTCACCCAGGGCATTTCATACTATCGCCTCCGGATAACAGATGCAAGTGGTGTGATTACCTATTCAAAAATAACGACCGTAAATATTACTGTTGCTCAAAACAAGCCGGTCAGCGTATACCCTACCGTGGTAACCGGCGGCAGCTTCTATATCAGGACTGCGCAGGCCGTTCGCAATGCCGTGGTAACGGTATCGGATTTTAGCGGACGTGTTGTTATTAAACAGCATGTGGGGAATATTACAGCGGGACAAACCACGCAGGTGCATGCAAGCAACCTTACCCACGGAAAGGGAATGTACAGCGTGGTGATTGCCAGCAGCGATGCTAATTTGTTTGCAGGAAAAATAGTGGTGCAATAGAGCTGTCAGCTATCAGCCGTCAGCTTTCAGTGTTTGGTGTTTGTGGTTTGGAGTTTGTTAAACGATAAACTTCAAACCACAATCGCAATATCCGGAAGATGATCAAAAATCAAAAATCAGCTATCAAAAATCAGCAATCAAAAAATCTCAAATTTCAAGATCACAAGATCCGGAAGAAGGTAAACAAATCAGAAATCAAAAATCAGAAATCAGCAATCAAAATCCTTCTTATTTATTCAGCTTAATTTCCTCGATCGTATGATTCAGCCGGCTTCTTTCTGCTGCAAAGACCATGAGGTGGCTTACAACCGATACGTCAATGGTGGAAGATAAGATATTAACATCCTGGTGTCCAACCGCCTGCACCCAGTCCTGCACCAGGCGATGATCGCCGCCACCATGAAAATCTGTTTTCAGGCTCCAGGTTCTCTGCTGTCCTGTGCGAAAATCGGTAATTGTATAACTTTCCATATCACCCACAATATCTCCCTTGGTTCCCATAATGCGTGTACACCTGCCTTCGTACGATGTTAAACCTTCCATGGAAAAAGTGGCGGTAATGTTTTTGCCAAAACGCATGTTCACCGTTAAATGATCGGGCTGATCATTGTCCATACGATATACACAGCGCCCGTAATCGGTGGTTTTTAATTTTTTCAATATAAAATAATCCCAGTTGCGACGCTGTTCCGGTAAATCAAAAACGTACAACCGCTTTCTTTCACGGTAATAAATCTGCAAAGCCGAAAAAGGACAGGTGCTTTCCACCGCACATCCGTCGGTGCATCTTTCGGTGCTGCCCGGGGGCGCATTTTCCGCAACAAAATGCCTGAGTCCGCCATAACATTGAAGATCTTCTATAGGTTCATTGATAAGCCAGCGCAGAATATCGGTATCGTGGCAGGATTTTGCCAGTATAATGGGAGAGGTTTTTTTGCTGTTGTGCCAGTTGCCGCGTACATAGGAGTGCGACATGTGGTCGAAGCCGATAGGCTCCATGTGCTGCACGCTCACTATATCGCCTATTGCTTTTGCATTGATCAACTCTTTTAATTGCCTGAAATAGGGCGAATACCTCAGCACATGGCAAACGCCTACAATTCTGCCGGAAGCTTTCGCTTTTTCGTGTATATGCCTGCATTCTTCCTCGGTTAATGCAATTGGTTTTTCTAACAATACATCATATCCTTTGTCAAGTGCTTCCATGCAAATAGGGGAGTGCAATTGGTCGGGCGTGGCAATGATTACGGCGTCGGCAAACTTCTCTCGTTTAAACACATCTTCCCAGTTATAAAACCTGTTGGCCGCGCCTATGGTATGTTTGCGTGCAAACCGGCCATTGCGCACAGCATCCTGGTCGGCAACACCAACAATATTCAGTTCGTCGGGATGAATCAGCGCATAGTCCGCATAAATATTTCCCCTGTTGCCTGCGCCTATTAAAATAGCAGTAACAGGTTTACTGAGCGGTTTGTGCAGTGGATTTTTATAGATATCCTGTCTCAGTCCAAAAAGAGTGGCTATTTCATTCCAGGTTACCAACAACGATTCGGTTGCCTGGTTAAGCGTATCTATTGCTATGTTCCTGAACGAAAAATTTTTAAAAGGCATTGATAGTGTCTTTAAGTTATCCTGCTGCTACATTTCTCTCATCCGTGTAAAGTAAAAGAAACATCTGTCAATACACAAATCGTACCGGTGTTAATGCTATGTAAAAGTATACTTCATTCACATTTTGCATTAAGGCGAACCATGTACGCGCTCTTGCTCAACTTTTTTAAGATTTAGTGCATTGTAATTGTTAGAGTAGATGAAACAAAAAAAGTTAGAATGCTATTTTAAAAATAATACCCCTTTGTGCGGGGTATTATTTTTTTCAGGTGCGATTGTTAATTATTGCTGTAAGGGCGATTCTCTGTGAAAATTAATGAAACTCTATGCAGGAGCAGATTCCGGGCGCTCTTCCGTTGAAGTGCCGATACATATTAGGAAGGATGAGACGTATGTAGCCTGAACAAGCATTTGATCGTTTTTCCGGGAAAAAAAATTTTAATAAAGATTTCCCAATAATTATGTCATATGCCTTTGCTGCGGCAAAAGAAAAAATGATTGGTGCCGGCGCTCATTTTTATACTACTTTGTGGCATTAAGCCATTAGTCAACCCGCTCAATACTAATATCATACCTGTAGTCGCTGGTTGATGTACTAACGCTGCCAATAGTGGAAGCGTAAAATTGTATAATTTGCCCCGCAGCAAGCTTAAATATGGCTGTATTAGTTGAAGCAATGAATACAGCCGAAACGCCACTTTCCGGTGCAGGAACTTTAGTGTGTACCTCTATACCTGATCCCGTTACTGAAGAGCTTATGAAGCTACCTCCAACATAACCATCCGAATCTGCACCTGCCGAACGTTGAGGATATCTTATTGTAAGAGAGGCTCTGTAAATACCATCGTTTTTAGCGGTAAAGGTATTGCCACTAAACTCGCTCAAATTATCAATATATTCAGTATTAGTGCCGCTAACAGATTCCCAACTCCCCGTAGTTGATATTGTAAAAATACCATTTGCCCTGACTGCACTCACTGTTGAAGGCTTTTGAACTTTTACTTCGCCATTACCTTCAATCACCAGTGTACCAGCCTTTGCTTCTGTGGTTTGCAGCCCTTCCAGCCTTAAGGGGTTGGCGGTAGCTTGCACATGTAATTTATTGGCAGGCGCTGTAGCAACGCCTATGCCCACATTACCATTGTCTTTAATTACAAATTCCGTACCTGCACCACGAACGGTGCTTCCGTCGGATTTGTAAGCCAGCCTTACCTGGGCATTGGCTGCGTCGTCTTTCCAGCCATCATTGGTAGTATCTGCTTTGCCCGAATTGTCGGCTATCAAACGTGCCCAGGCGCTGCCTGTATTGTAATAAAAGCCAGGTGTTACATTGTTGGGCGCAGTGCCCGCAGTAGCAGTGTTATACACCATCATGCCTGCTACGTGCGCTGTTAAAGGCAATGCATCGTTGGTGGCTGTTAGCTCCACCCGGGGCAACAATACGCCTTTGTTGTTGCTTTCAAACTCAACAAGGGCTGCGGCATGGGGCAGGTTGGTTGAGCCGGTAACAGTGCCGTCTTTAATTTTGGACTGTGAAAAAACAGCGCTGCTGCTGGCAAAAAATATGCTCAACAAAGCAGTTGCCAATAAGGAGTGTTTCATCTGTTTATTTTTAAGGTTTTTGTAAGATGCTATTTTACTATATATACATTCCGGTTGTAAGGGAAAATTTATCATGCTTCCCTTCTTCCGTATATCTATTGTTTGTTGGAGCCACCTGCCTGCTGTTGAGAAGGAAATAACCAAAACGATTAGCCCTCTGGAATGATGCATGTTTGTTATAAGCTTTCCCAATGCTATTTAATCTCACGGGTTTTACACATTAACGTACAAAGTATGATTGCCTAATTCAGCTTTTCAACAAAAAACGTAACTGCAGAACTGGCCGCCGGAATCCCTTCTTCTGAAGGGATATCTCCGCTTACGTTGATGGTTAACCGATAGGTTTCCCTGGTATTGTGAAATATGATCAAAGCATATCCAATATCCCTGTTACCCGGATTGATATCAGGGGTAGTGTTACCTGATGTAGTAGTAAATTTTTGAAAATTTTGCCAGTCTGTAGAGCCGGTAATATTAACTTTACCCCAATTCTCAAGATTTTCGCCACCGCTGCCCGCTTTATGATACAAAAAAGTGGCAAAAGTAGGAGTCGACGATGCGAACTCAACATTATTGGGAGAAGTATTGGACCCGTTAAACCTGACTAATAAATTACCTATGCTTAACACCGAGTTGGTTGGAGTATTAGCATTAATAGGGCTTACAGTCTTGCTTACATATTGGACTGCTTTGGTGTTGTTCTCATACGATTCTGTATTGAATAAAATGGTCCAGGCAGGGTTGGCAGCACTGGCTGCACCTATATAATTACTTTTTACAATCTGCACTACACTTCCGGCTCCTACTGTAAAACTTGTAGCTGTCGTTGGTCCCGTTGATGAGCTGCTCTGAATATACTGACCTCCAAAGCCCTGAATAGTAGCAGCCGTTGAGGTGGAGTTTTTAATCGTATACACTCGGCCTGAGAAGTCTTCGGACGAGGCGTCGGGTAAGGTAACAGTAACATTCGGTCCTGTAAGATTGATGTATTGGTTGTTTGAAGTAAGCGTGGTATTCGAGGATACGTCGTTGTAAGTTCCCTCGTAAGAACCATTCACCGTTAAGGTACTTTTTGGAGAGGAGGCTCCTATTCCCACGTTGCCATCATCCTTAATTACAAACTCGGTACCTGCATCACGAATGGTGCTTCCGTCGGATTTGTAAGCCAGCCTTACCTGGGCATTGGCTGCATCGTCTTTCCAGCCATCATTGGTAGTATCTGCTTTGCCCGAATTGTCGGCTATCAAACGTGCCCAGGCGCTACCTGTATTATAATAAAAGCCAGGTGTTACATTGTTGGGCGCAGTGCCTGCAGTGGCCGTGTTGTATACCATCATGCCCGGCACGTGCGCTGCCAAAGGCAATGCGTTGTTGGTGGCTGTAAGCTCCACCCTGGGCAACAATACGCCTTTGTTGTTGCTTTCAAACTCAACAAGCGCTGCCGCATGGGGCAGGTTGGTTGAGCCGGTAACAGTGCCGTCTTTAATTTTTGACTGTGCGAAAGCAACGCTTTGGGTTAAAACTAAAATTGCTAAAAGGAGTACCGGAAATGGAATGTTTTTCATGATTATTTTTTGGGGGGTTATTTGTTTTAAATTTATTTGTGGCGGGCCGTTGGCCTGCCGCAGGCGCCTATTGAACCGGGTACCTTTGCAAGGCAGTATGCGCCGTCCGCTCAATGGTTGGGATATTGTAAAGCACCCAAACTAAAAAACGAATATTCATCAGTACTATCATAAGGCAGCGGCCGTAATATCAATGCGGTCCATCGAATCGGGGCCAAATTCCGCCTTAATGCCCTGTGAATCACTTGAGTTAGCACGCACTTCTCCTTCTATGTTCAGCGTATAGGTTCCGGCACTGAGTTTTAGCTGGGGCGAGCCGGTCAGAAAAAAACTTCCAAATATCCCGCCAGACGGATAATTGGTATAGGAAGATCTGCTACGTGCAAACACCTGGTTCGCTGCCAAGAGAGATGAGGAAGGAACCTGGCTGAAAGACAGCTCCACTCCGTATCTCTTTGCCGTTCCATCCGTGATACCTGACCCATCGTTCTGGGTTATGCTGCCAACTCCAATATGATAGGATATGGTTACAAGCGATTCGCGGTCGAGGGTAAACTGCCGGGTAGCGACGCTTTTCCTGCTATTGGTTGTGCTGCCATTGGCTGTGCTTACGGTGGTAGTGGCAGTAATAGCGTCAGCCGCATCGCCACCCGATAGTAGTACCGGCTTAAAAGAGGCATAATCCATGGCCCGCGCCCAGCCGCTGCCCGTATTGTAATAAAAGCCGGGCGTTACATTGTTGGGCGCCGTGCCGGCCGTAGCTGTGTTGTACACCATCATACCCGCAACATGGTTTGTTAGGGGAGCAGCGCTGTTAGTAGCGGTAAGCGCCACCCTGGGCAGCAGCACGCCTTTGTTGTTGCTCTCAAATTCTGCAACGGCATCGGCATGGGGCAGGTTGGAACTGCTGGTTACAGTGCCGTCTTTAATTTTTGACTGTGAAAAAGCAGCGCTGGCACTTACCAGCAGCGCACCCAAAAGCATGGAGGGGAATTTGATCTTTTTCATAAATTTTTGCATTGTTAGGTATTTTCAATTGTTTACAAATGCCAGGCATCAATTGCCTGGTTATATTTTTGAAAATTTTTTCAAAAAGTAAACGGCTCCGCCTTCGCCAAATGTGGGGATGGATGTAAATACCGGCGGGTACCTTCCGTATTCAACCGTTTTATCTGTTACCTGAAATTATTGTTGTTCACAAGCCATACGGATTGGCGAAAACGCCTGCGTAATGATCAACCGCAGCCATGTACGGCGCTCAAATGAAACCGGCTGCTTTTTGTTCGCTAAAATGCCTTCAGTATTTGGTCCGGTTTAACCTGGCAGAAAAAAAAATAACTACACCCCAACTGGCGGAGTGTAGTTTAAATAGGATTAACCGGATGCTGTGCTGCACGTTATCTGCCTGTTCTCTCCATGTATTATCCCATATCGGGATGCCCTCTATTAATCGAAAACTTTTTCAATAAAAATCTCATAACTTCTAGTTACATCGCCATTATTGGTAATGGTAACTTCGCCGGTATCTGGATTCACGGACAAGGTATAGTTAAACGCTGAGGTGCTACCGCCATCTCCACAACCAAGAGTCGGGTTGGCTGTTGCTACCGTATTGTTATCAGGGCGGCTAACAGTGGGAGGACCCGATCTCGACATGCCGCCAATAAAGTTCAGCACCCAGTTATTGCCTGAGCCGGTGGAGCCCACTGCCAGGAATTTGTTGTAGGAAGCTGCGCCGCAAGCATTGCCAACCTTCACCTTTATTTCGTAAGCCCCGGTGCCACCAGCAGTTAACGTAAATACCGAAGAGGAACCGCCTGAGACAACGTTATCCAATCTTTTATTGACAAAAGCGGTATTGCCGGAGTATTGTACTTTATGATTACTCTCGTTCCATACTAAAGCCCGGTAAACTACATCACGGCTTACACCGGGGACGGTGTCTATTACCACACCCCCTTTTACGTGCAGCTTAGCAGAGGGTGTAGCCGTGCCAATACCTACATTGCCTCCTGCCAGGATGCTGACAGGAGCAGTTGAAACACCGTTCCAGCCAAGATCGAGGCGATTGCTATTGCTGCCGGGTCCCTGGTGCACATACCTTAACTGGGCCTCGTTTTTTGAGCTGTTTTCAACGCCCAGGTTTATCATTGAAGCGTTGTTGGCCGTAGTATTATTCGGCGCCCTAAAATTGGCAACCCGCAGATAGGATGCTGTAGCTGCATTATTTACATGTAAAGTAGCTGAGGGAGCGGTTGTGCCTATACCTACCGTGCTATCGTCTTTAATTACAAATTCGGAGCCTGTTGGGCGCGGTGTGCTACCGTCCGATGTATAAGCCAGCTTTACCAGTTTATTGGCTGCATCGTCTTTCCAGCCATCATTGGTAGTATCCGCGTTGCCCGAATTATCGGCTATCAAACGCGCCCAGGCACTACCTGTATTATAATAAAAGCCTGGTGTTACGTTGTTGGGTGCGGTGCCCGCAGTAGCCGTGTTGTATACCATCATGCCCGCTACGTGCGCTGCCAAAGGCAATGCGTTGTTGGTGGCTGTAAGCGCCACCCTGGGCAACAATACGCCTTTGTTGTTGCTTTCAAACTCAACAAGCGCCGAAGCATTGGGCAGGTTGGTTGAGCCGGTAACAGTGCCGTCTTTAATTTTGGACTGTGAAAAAGCAGCGCTGGCACTTACCAGCAGCACACCCAAAAGCATAGGGAGGATTTTGATCTTTTTCATAAATTTTTTTGAATTGTTAAGTGTTTTTTCAATTGTTTAGAAATACAAGGCATCGATTTGCCTGGTTACATTTTTGAAAATTTCTTCAAAAAGTAAACGGTTCCGTCCTTGTCAAATATGCGGATGACATACATACCGGCGGGCAGCCTTTGCGTATTCAACCGTTTTATAGCATCGGATGTTGAAATTTGATGCCATGTTCTGCCGCTCATGTCTGTTACCTGTATCGTTTTAAATACGTTGTGCGGTAAACCTCGTACGTAAATAAATTCATTTGCCGGGTTGGGGAAGAGCAGTACAGGCTGGGTATTGCTGCAATCTGGTTTTGCAAATGCTATATCGCTGTATTCGATAGTGCCTGTGCGATACGTTACTTTTACCTTGTAATAATAAGTTTGGCCGCCTGTGACTGTTTTGTCGTTGAAAATGAATTCGCGTGTGCCGTTACTGCCGGCAGCAGTCCATTGATGAATGGTGGTAAAGTCATTTGAATGTAAGCCACGCTGCAGTTCCAGCAACTGGATGTCGTTACCCGTTTCAGCCTTCAGCTTTACGGCTGTTTCACAACCCTGCGCGGTGGCATAGAAGTTGATAATCTTAATAGGCAGCACACCCTCGGTTGAAGACGTTCTTTTAGAAAAATAGGAATAGTTGTTGCTGCTGGTGGGCAGCGCATTATAAGTGCGGCTTTTGGCAGAAGGGCTGCCAGGTGCAGCGGTAGCTGCGCGTGCCGAGCCTGAAACACTCTCACCGGGCGTGTTTTCCTGCCAGGGAAGGGTACTATAGTTGTCGCCCGAATTATTGGCGCTTACATCGCTGTATTGCGATACAAAGTGGCTTGATTCATTAAACTTTGTCTGGTTTAACAGCGGGTTGTGTTGCAGCGTAATATTGCTGCCTGTGCCGGCTGCGCTGCCATAAATATTCCAGGTACGTTCCATACCGTAATCGGTAAATACCGATTCGTCCGATGTGCTGCTTGTGTAGTCCTGTACGCTTACATTCACATCAATAGCGCTGGCATTGGAAATGGTAGCAGGGCTGTAATCGACATCACTTATACCTACCGGGAATACAAATGCAGTGGTGTAGTTCTGCTTTACCACATGGCTTAGAATACTGTTGTTGGTAATGATCTTCCGGTCGGTTCCGAAATTGCTGATGGTGCCATTGCTGGTAAACACCAGGTCGCCTTTGGTGCCTGTGCCTAATATAACATTGGCGCCATCGGTTGCCAGACTGAGCTGCTTGTTCAATGCCAGGCTCGAAGCGGATGTATTTTGCGTCCAGCCGGCATCTGTTAGCTCTGTTGTAAAATTCATGTTGGTAAGCTGCATACCCGAGGCGTTGTTGAGCTGCAGGTTTACACTAATGGTATTGCCGCTGTAATTGCCGTCTGCAAACGTGGCGCCTGCTGTACCGCCTGCACCAGAGGGGTTGTATATTTCAATTGTTCCCGTGCCGCTTACAGTTGCCGCAGAACTGATAATGATGTTTTTAGCGTAGATAGCCCAAACACCATTAATGGTATGCGTGCCGGGACCGATGTACAGGGTTTCCGAAACATCGGTAGAAGTGCCTGCAGCAATATTTTTTTCGCCTGCACTGCCACCATACAGGCTTACAGAACCTGGCGCCTGGGCATAGCAATAAAAGCTGATGCCCATTGCCGCAATAAACATGGCTGTTTTGTAAAGGTGTTTCATAACTTATTTAAGTTTTGTAGATGGGTTAAAACGAAAAAACCTCAACTGAATCAAAAACCGGTGAACTCAATCGCAATTGCAAAGCATTGCTGATGTAACCAATTATTGATTTAATACTGTAAATGGAAAGACATGTTTGTTTTGCAACAACAACCTGGTTGTAACTTGCGGAGGTTTGGCGTTGTGAGATGCGTCGCGCTTGCAGAGATGAATGTTATTCTTCATAACGGTTAGATAGTTTAAGTTTTAATTAACAGGTTTGCGGTTGTATTGCGCTTTTGTATAGTAATCTTCCATCAGTTTAGCAATTTTTCGTGTATAGATACTAAGTGCTTTTACGAAACAAAGATATTATTCATTTATTTAAAATACAACTTTTCTTTTTAATATATGGTAATAACTGTTCCTTACCTCCTCATTTTGATGCTGTATTTTTTTTAAATGTACACGTTGCACCATGAATTGTAGCAATATGAGGATAAGATGATCAGCAGGATGGGTTACGGGCAAACTATTATTGCCCATTTTAAGCGAGACGGGATTTTTCTGTACAAACCCGAAATTCCCGGAAATAAGTTAAGTAAATAATTGCTTACTTAGCCACGTGATTACTATACTATCATAAATACTTAGACTATGCCATCAAGAAGGAAATTTATTCAAAATGCAGCCATCGTGCTGTCCGCAGCTGCTGTAAACCCTTTAAGTGCGCAGCCCGCCAGCCTGAAACACACACAATCTTTAAAAAAGGATTTTTTACCGTTGGGAATGGCCGGTTACACTTTTGTGAATTACAATATTGAACAAACCATTGCTATGATGAACCGCGTAGGCATTACGCAATTATCCGTAAAAGAATTCCACCTTCCTTTAAATAGTTCGCAGCAAAAAATAGATGAAGTGAAAGCGGCTTTTGCAAAAGGGGGCATTGATATTTACACGGTAGGAGTAATTTATATGAAGACGAAGGAAGAAGTGGATCGTGCTTTTGATTACGCAAAAAAAGTTGGCGTTGAAATGATTGTAGGTGTTCCTGGTTACGATTTGCTAAGCTATACCGAACAAAAAGTAAAGGAAACCGGCATACGCATGGCGATACATAACCACGGGCCGGAAGATAAATTGTATCCCGGGCCTAAAGATGTATACGACCGCATAGAAAAAATGGACAACCGTATGGGGTTGTGTCTTGACATAGGACACGCATTTCGTGCCGGCGCCGATCTGCACAGAGCATTAAAGGCGTATGCGCACCGGATATTTGACCTGCATATGAAGGATGTAACTGCTGCAAAGAGCGACGCCAAAGTAATTGAAATAGGAAGAGGAGCCATTGATTTCCGCAACGTGATCGCTACGCTTCGTAAAATAGGATATACCGGAAAATGCAGTATTGAATACGAAAAGGATATGAAAGACGCATTACCAGGCATTGCAGAATCTGCCGGTTATTTACGGGGCATAATGAGTTGATTTAGTTGAATGGGTTGAATGGGTTGAGTGGTTAAATAGTTGATTGGTGGAGTGAGTTTGGTGAGTTACAACAACTCATCCTGTTTTACTTACACAACAACTTAACATATTTAACCATTTAACTAATCAGCCATTCAACTTGTGCACGAGGTTGATGTATTCCTGCATGGCGGCTTCTTTAGACTTACCTTTTAAACCAAGCCATGCTTCGTATTTTGCTTTTGCTACAAAGTCGAACGGATTAGCAGGAGGATCTGCGGTATTATCGCCTTCGGTAGATTGTTTGTAAAGAGAATACAGTTGCAGCAAAGTATCGTTGCTTGGTTTTTCGGCCAGCAATTTGCTGGCGGCAGCGGCTTCGTTAAATTGTTGGAGTAAATCCATTGAGGTTTTTTATGGATGAAAGTAATATTTTTTGACGCAGATTCTCATATTATTTTTACCCACTCAACCCACTCCACTTACTCAACTATTCCACCCACTTACTCACTCAACTTATCCCCCTTACAAGATCTCGTTTATATTTATTCCAATATTCTCCGCAATCTTTTGCATCGGCAGGTCGTTCGCGTCTTTACCAAAAGGATCTTCAATTTCTTCGGCAATGAGCTCAAGGCTGGCCAGTACATAAAAAATGAATGCAACAATGGGCGCTACATAATAGCCCAGTGAAAACACATAGCCAAACGGAAGCGTCATCACATAAATAAAAATGAACTTTTTAATAAAGGCGCTGTAAGAGTAGGGGATAGGTGTGTTCTTTATTCTTTCGCACATGCCGCAGATGTCGGTAAACGAAGACAGTTCTCCGTTCAGCACAATCAGTTGGTCGCCCGTAATTTTACCCTGTTTGTAAAGCAGGTTCACTCTTTGTATCATCAGGGTTGCTATCTGGTTGGGCACATGTTTACGGGTGTCTACCGATGCCAGTTCCGGATGTTCCTTTTCATCCAGCATAAATCTCGTGGTTTCTGCCTGCAGCCGTTGCATTAAAGTGGAAGCATACAATGGAATCATCTTCCGGAAAAAATTGCGGGCAGAACTGTCGTCTCCCTCCAGCATTACATTTAATTTAATGGCAAGGTTGCGGCTATTGTTTACCAGTGCACCCCAGGCTTTCCTGCCTTCCCACCACCGGTCATAAGCCGTATTGGTTCTAAAAACAAGCAGCATGGATATGGCAAATCCCAGCAGGTTGTGCATAATGGGTATATTCTTTACCCAGCTTTTGTCTGACAAATGCAGGTATTCAATTTCCCAAACCGCTATGCCCAGGGAATATGCAAGCAGGATCAATATGAGCGGGGCGAGTTTCCTGCCGGTATCGGCCTTGTGAAACTGGAAAATAATGCCAAACCAGTTTTTAGGATTGTAGATAAGCATGTGCAAATATAGAGGTGAAAGGGGAAAGGTGAGAGGTGAAAGGGGGGAGGCGGAAGGTATAAGGGATAAGGTGGAAGGTATAAGGTGGGAGGTAGAAGGTGGACGTTGAAGAATGAAACCTAATGGCTGATTTCTGATGGCTGACTGCTGATTGCTGACTGCTGATGGCTGATAGCTGACCGCTGACTGCTGATAGCTGACCCCTGACCCCTGATTAACTTATTTAACTCAATCACCACCAAAACGCTTACCTTTGCACACCTGAAAAATGAGGGCAAGCGCATGAAGCACATCCGCAATTTTTGTATCATAGCACATATCGACCACGGAAAAAGTACCCTGGCAGACCGTCTTTTACAAGCCACCAATACCATTAGTGAACGTGAAATGATGGACCAGGTGCTGGACGATATGGACCTGGAGCGCGAAAAGGGCATTACCATCAAAAGCCACGCTATACAAATAGACTATAAGCATAAGGATGGGCAGCAGTATACCCTCAACCTGATCGATACGCCTGGTCACGTGGATTTTAGCTACGAAGTAAGCCGCGCGCTGGCTGCCTGCGAAGGGGCTTTGTTGCTGGTAGATGCCACACAGGGCATACAGGCCCAAACCATCAGCAACCTTTACCTGGCTATTGAAAATGACCTGGAAATTATTCCGGTGATTAATAAAATAGACATGGACGGCGCCATGATAGAAGAAGTGAAGGACCAGATAATTGACCTGATCGGCTGCAAACCTGAGGAAATATTATTAGCGAGTGGCCGTACGGGGCTGGGTGTGGATGGCATACTCGAAGCCATTGTAGAAAGAATTCCTTCTCCCGAAGGTGATGCAAATGCTCCCTTGCAGGCGCTTATCTTCGACAGTGTGTTCAACTCTTTTCGTG
This sequence comes from Agriterribacter sp., assembly GCA_051958655.1. Taxonomy (GTDB): domain Bacteria; phylum Bacteroidota; class Bacteroidia; order Chitinophagales; family Chitinophagaceae; genus Agriterribacter. Next base: position 53,819 of record JBQCFW010000018.1, read on the forward strand.
GAATCATCGTTTACTACCGCATATTGAATGGCTCTGTTAAAAAAGGAGACAAAGTAAAGTTTGTATCTACCGGGCAGGAATATGAAGCCGATGAAATAGGAATATTGAAACTTAAGATGACCGAAAGAAAAGAGGTGCTTTGCGGTGATGTTGGATACATTATTACAGGTATTAAAAATGCCAAGGAAGTAAAGGTGGGTGACACCATAACACTGGCAAACAATCCTAATCCTGCTGCTATTAAAGGATTTGAAGAAGTGAAGCCAATGGTATTTGCAGGCATATTCCCGGTAGTAACGGAAGACTTTGAAGAGCTGCGCGACTGCATGGACAAACTGCAACTGAACGATGCTTCGCTTACGTTTGAGCTGGAAACATCGCAGGCGCTTGGTTTTGGATTCCGCTGCGGCTTTTTAGGATTGCTGCACATGGAAATCATCCAGGAGCGGCTGGAGCGGGAGTTTAATCAAACCGTTATCACCACGGTTCCCAACGTTAGCTTTATTGCCTACACAACCAAGGGTGAAAAGCTGATTGTAAACAACCCTGCCGAAATGCCCGACGTGGTAAAAACCGAGCGGCTGGAAGAACCTTTTATCAAAGCGCAGATCATTACCAAGCCTGAATATATTGGCAATATTATGACTTTATGCCTTGGCAAACGGGGCATGCTCATCAATCAAAGCTATATTACCACCACCCGGGTAGAACTGATATTTGAAATGCCGCTTACCGAAATCGTATTTGACTTTTATGATAAACTGAAAAGTCAAACCCGTGGGTATGCGTCGTTCGACTATCATCCCATTGGCTACCGCGAAGCCGATATTGTAAAAATGGACATACTGCTGAATGGCGACAAGGTGGATGCGTTAAGCGCTTTGATACATCGCAGCAGGGCAGAAGATTTTGGCAGAAAGCTTTGTGAAAAGCTGAAAGAACTGTTGCCGCGTCAGCAATTCCAGATAGCGATACAGGCTGCTATTGGCGCCAAGATAGTGGCACGCGAAAATATTTCGGCCATGCGTAAAGATGTAACCGCTAAATGTTACGGCGGCGACATTAGCCGTAAGCGTAAGCTGCTCGAAAAACAGAAAGAAGGTAAAAAGCGCATGCGCCAGATCGGCAACGTAGAAGTGCCGCAGGAAGCGTTTTTAGCAGTGCTGAAGCTCGACAGCTAGAACAGCGATCAGCAGTTAGCTTTCAGGTATCAGCTATCAGCTATCAGCAAATCAGCAATTGATGGGTGCAGGTTTTAAATAACATCGACCTCAAAAAAAAAACTTCAAACAACAAACCTTAACCGACAAACCTTAACAGCTGAATGCCGACGGCTGATGGCTGACAGCCACCCTTCACCTTTCTCCTTTGGCCTTTCACCCTATTTACATCCCAACGTAAACAAGCTGTGCTGGCTGGCGGTGTTAAAATCTCTCCATACCCGGTTGATCTCCGACGAAGCATCTGCAGCAATCATTCCGCAGAAAGGATACAGGGTATTGACAGCGGAGCGGGCAGTTTTTACCAACGATTGACTTGTGTTTGTTATAGCCTGCAGGTCGTCTGCATCCCACTGTTTTGTTTCAAGTCCTTTCAGCCATACACGATCCATTGTGTCAAACAGCAGGTTTTTTTCCGTTTCAAATTTTGTCTTGCTTCTGCCCAGGCATTCAAAAATTTCACATGCCTGTCCTGCCGAATGTTTTTTCCTCTTTACTCTTTCGTGAAACAGATCGGTACACAGCTCAATAAAATGAGCGGTCATACCGGCAAAGTTGGCTGCGATGGTAAGCTCCGCAAATTGTTCAACCGGAAAATAAAAAACCGGCTGTAGCAATTGCACATGAGCCATATCGATCCAAAATTGCCTGTTCCCGGGTACATACAGGTCTTTAACGGAAAACGACTGGCTGGCTGTAGCTTTCATGCCCATGCAGTTCCAGTCGTTAATGATATTTACTTCGTCTCTTTTAAAAATAAACGACGATACGACCGGATTTCCCTGTGCATCGGTTTGCTCCTGCACAATACAATTGGCTGTAAAATAAGTGGCATGTGGCGCGCCGGTTGCATACTTCCATGAACCAGATATCGTATAGCCATCGCCGGTTGCCACAGCCTTGCCTGTTGCGGCTCCGCTGCCCGAAAGACAAACCAATTGTTCTGAAAATATTTCATCGCGCAGCGCAGCATCTAAAAACCCGGCAAACCAGTTGGCGCCGGCGCATAGTGTAACTGTCCAGCCAAAACTGCCATCAGCATAGGCCAGCCTTTCCTGCAAACGAACGGCGTCTGGCAGGCTCATTTCAAGCCCGCCCAATTGTTCGGGAACAAAAAGGTTGAACCAGTTATTATCATAAATCAAACGGAGTTGTTCGGCAATCAGTTGCCCGGCATTTTCTGCAATAAACGCGTATCCGCGAATTTGCTTTAACTGCTCTTCGGAAAACAGAGGTGAAGGGTACCCGGATATGGAATTCATAGTGTCCGCAAAATTAGCTTTCAAATTATTACTCGTCGAAAAAATATTTAACCCCTGGAGATTTAACTATGCAAAAAAAGCTATTAAACGATAGTGCAATAAAGAAGTTGTACGAAATATTGTTTGAGTAGAGATATGGAAAACAGTATTGTTAAACAATATTGATTTGAAAAGCGGGGTGGGGGACTTTACCAGAGTTCTACACTTAATAGTGAACATTCCAATTTTAGGTGTCAATATAATTTGTTTAAAGCCCCGATGCTATCCTGCAACCTTGCGCGATCTTTTCGGAAAGTCCCGGCGGTGCCAAACCAGCGGTTTGGAGGTATCGGGAAGTCCCGGCGGCATCAAACCAGCGGTTTGGAGGTATCGGGAAGCCCCGGTGGCATCAAACCAGCGGTTTGGAGGTGTCGGACCTTCCCGGTGGCTTTTTGATTGTAAAATCATTATTCTTCTATGCCATAATCTTTGTGGCTACCCTGTAACAGTGGGAAAGATTTGCAGATATTACAGAGTGAGCAACCATTGTTAACCCTGTAAATCAGCTAACATGAAAAACATTTTGCGAACAACGTTGTTGTTATTACTGCTGACTATTGCAGCCTGTAAAAAACAAGACATTTCCAGCACTTCACCCGCCGTCTCTCCATCGGGCAAATTTCTCTCCTTACCATCTTCCAGTCCCTCTTACCTGCAGCGCATTGCGCAAAAAATTCATGAGCAAAACCGGGCTGCCGGCTTTTTGCCTAAGATAGAAAAGGAAGAAGGCATTCCTGTATGGGATAAAGCGAAGGCAACAGTGCTTCCCGGAGAAAACAGTTCATCGTCCGACACATTGGTATTGTTGCCGTTGGTGCGCGAAGGTGAAAAGCAAACCAGCGGCTTCCTGGTTTGTAAAGTGAGCAACACTGAAGCAGACATTGTTGACCTGGTACGAAGCCGGTATTATGAAGCTTATGGCTTTAACAACAATACAGACAAAATAACTGCCAATATAGTGGCGTTGCAAAGCATGTTG
>JBQCFW010000019.1:0-2160 GCA_051958655.1 Agriterribacter sp.
TGCTTGCTTGTCCTTACAAATATTTCTGTGGATTAAAGATTTTCATCTGGAATGCCATCCAAATAATAACCAAAAACACAAAACATCAAACCCTTCCCATGACTCCGTGCGCCTTTGTGTCTTAGTGCCTCCGTGGTTCAAATTTCCCATCATTTAAACCTCGACCATATTTCATATATCTTATCTCCTTTTGAACTAAGTCCCGAATGAATCCAGTTGCCATTTTCCAGCTTGCCGTCAAATGAGAGGGAAGCGCCCACTCTTGAATTGTCTCTCGAAAAGAATTCGATGTGTTCGGTGTATTTGCCATTTTCAAAAGTGTACTTACCTCCACCTGTACCCGAAAATTCGCCTGTCTCTATATTGATGGCAGCCCACTGAAAATGTTTGCCCGATAACAGCTTGAGTGTTCTCCTGGCACGCAGGGGAATATCTACCATCTTATTGTCTTGTTTGCGTTGTGTAATGCGCCAGTTGCCCGATAGCTCGCTCTTGCCATCGTCGGCACGGGCAAAGCTGAGCGTTGAACCTGTTATGTTGCTGGTAAGTGTATTTCCCTTTATATCGTAATCAATTTCCCGGGTTTTGCCCACGGTTGATTTATCTGCACTGTTGAATTCTGTTTTCAGCGCTATTTTTTTGTTTGCTACGGTGAACGACCCCCCGGTGGAGCTTTCAAATTTTTTGTCGTCCTTATCAAAGCGGGTAAGCATGCAGTAGCCGTCGGCAACAATCAGCAACAGTTCGGTATTTCCGTCATTGGCTGTCCATGCACCATTTAACGGAGAAATAGCATGGTCTCTTTTAAAGGAGGTTAATACAACCAATACCAACAGTAACGAAAAGAAAATAGCAAATTGTGGCAAGTATTTCATAACAATAAATTTTACAGCGGGTAATAGTTAAACGGTTAAATAAGTTGATTGATTATTGAGTTAAAACGGGCTATTAATATTCCATGTTGGGAAAGGGAGTATAAAGATAGGGAAAAAGGGAGAAGGGATAAGGTGGAAGGTGTAGGGTATAGGGGGTAGGGTATAAGGCATAAACTGCGTGCTTACTATTGTCTTCTGCCTTTTAAACTGAACTCCGCTGAAAAACTGTTTTTCTTTACTTTTGTCGGGAAATATACAATCTATGCCTTCATTCGATATTGTAAGCAAAGTAGATCCGCAGGCGTTGGACAATGCTGTGAATGTTACCCGTAAGGAAATTACCAACCGGTTCGATTTTAAAGACACGCATGTGGTAATTGACCTGAACAAAAAGGAATTTAAGCTCAACCTTGAAACCGACGGTGATATGCAGATGCGGCAACTGATTGATGTATTGATCAGCAGGGCGCACAAACAGGGTATTGCCCCTGAGGCTTTCGATGTATCGAAGGAAGGGCAGCAGAGTGGTAAAGTATGGAAAAAGGAAGTAACCGTAAGGAACGGCTTAAAACAGGACGATGCCAAAAAAATAGTAAAACATATTAAGGATGCGGGATTAAAAGTACAGGCTTCCATCAATGATGACCTCGTGCGTGTAACCGGCAAAAAAATCGATGATCTTCAAACCGTAATACAAGCTTCCAAAGGCTGGAATTTAGGCATACCGTTACAGTATGAAAATATGAGGTCATAGATTTGAAATTTGAGATTTGAGATTTGAAATGGTTATGCCGCTGGCAGCTTGAAATACCGGTAACCTCTGCAGGCTTAGGCAACAAATAAGGTAACATGTTTCAGTCTCAACCGCCCAATCTCAAATTTCAAATTACAAATTTCAAATTCCTTTCAACTCCCACACCAGCGCGCTGGCGCCCAATATAGCTGCATCGGCTTCCTTCAGTTCGCTGAAAATGAGTTTCACCTTATTCTGAAAAATAGGAAGCAGGTTTTTTTCCATGTGCTCCTTGGTGGGTTTCAGTATCAGGTCGCCGGCCTTCGTCATGCCGCCAAAAAGGATAATCGCTTCGGGCGAAGAGAACATTACAAAGTTGGCAAGGGCCAACCCCAGCACTTTGCCGGTATATTCATATACTTCTTTTGCTATTTCATCGCCCTGTATGGCGCAGTCGTATACAACTCTTGAATCTATTTCATCTTTCGGGTAGTTTCTCAGCAGGCTGTCTTTATCCGGCCGCTGCTCCAGAAATTCCCTGGCGGTGTTGGC
>JBQCFW010000020.1:0-15091 GCA_051958655.1 Agriterribacter sp.
CAATTTCATCATTTGGCATAGCTGTTGTTTATATTTATATGCCGTTGCGGAGTTGTCATTTTCATTCACTGAAATTTTCTGCAGCAATGTATCCGACGAAATTTGGGAAACAATCATTGAATGTTTATCATTGGAATCGCACGCAATTGTTGCAACGATAGCCAGAATAAAAAAAATCTTAATAAGAAACCTCATACTTTTTTATTTATCCGTTTTTTCTATTGAATATAAGATGCCGGTCTGCTGGACCTGCGCTGCCTATTCTGTCATGTGGCAAGCCTTGATCAGATAAATCAAATATCTTCTTCCAGTTGATTTTTTCCCACGGGGGATCCACCATGGGATCGTTTTCGTTGACTTCGCTGTAATCCCTATCTCCTCTCCAATTTTCCCAATTTATACTAGCTTTAACACCGTCATGAGATCCATACTTTGGATTTCCATTAGCATCTCTCACCCCTTCATCCCAATACAATCCGGAAACTAATATCTGGGACTCTTGTCCAACATTTTCTGATCTTACCACTCTTAATGTTCCATTTGGTGCTGCTAAGTAAAAATCACGTCCTTTATTATCAGGGTGTCTCATTGTAGTCAGATCTAGGGCTCCTTGCATTGTAGCTCGACCCGCGATCCCTACACCAGAAAATTCGTTGTCTGTTTGAGCGTCCTCACCGCCGTGGGAGTGTATTAAGGCAACAATGTCTGCCCCAATTGGTACGTCCAAATTAATATCAATACCGTGCGCTCCTCTTTCACTCATCTTTGGTTTATTGAATGAAAATCTTGTTTTACCACTCTTGGTTTTGAATGAATATATCGCAGACCCCATTTCTACATCATTTACTATTGAATGAGGTCCGTACGCGCGCGCCCATCCTAAAGCTGCGGCATCTGCGCTCCTATACCTTTTTTTGGTAGGATCGCTAGGAGCCATTCCATCCATATCAATAAACCTGACAGGATTATCAAACGCATAATTATAAGGGCTCCATTTTCTCATCTGGTCTGCCATCGGATCAACCACATGCCACCTCCCAATTTGCGCATCATACATCCTGGCTCCATAATCATACCAGTCCAGCCCCGTTCCATCGCTAAATTCCTGTCTTTGCTCCTCTTTACCATTGTATTTTAAGCGATTCTCTACCGCGCCGTTAAGAGCTTTGGATGATATCCCTTGCATAGTAAGCCCATAAGGGTAATAATGATTTTCCTCTAATATAGCACCCCTGGTGTGCACCACCTGCAGGTTGTCAAAGAACACATTAACAGGACTTTCGTTGCTGACGTAAATATACACAAATCCGTTATTCGTTACAGGAATGTTGGTAAGATCTGTATGCGTTTTAAGCACACTATTGGTCCCAACTTTACTGAACCCTGAGGCAACGGTTTTAAACTGTTCATCAAAGAAAATATAGTTGATGTAAGCTTTCGGAATGCTCGGTGCACCCGCGGCATCAGTGGTTTGGTTGGTCAACAAGCTATTAATGCCTGATGTGGTATTACTGATGCTGTTAAGATCAGACGCTACAATGCCCCCATGCGTAGCTGCTGCAGCGCCGCCGGTAGGACTTCCCAATAAACCGGTTAAAATGTCAATTACGGGTATCGTGCTGTTAGCACTTGTGCCGCCTGTGTTATTCTGGAAATAATAGCTCTTTCCTAAAATGTCTATCTTATCGCCTGCCATTACTTTAAGGGTAATGCCCAAGCCGGTTTTGATGTTATTGCCAGTATTGCTACCATTCAACCTGTACAGTTTTGCACTAACTGCAGTGGTATTACTATTGGGATTAGGATTTACAGGTATACCATTGTTATTCTGGTAGTCAGCGTTAGGAGGATCACTGATGCCGGTAGCAACAGTTTTATCTACAATATAATCGCTGTTAATATCGTAATAGTCTTTTTCCTTGTATACAGCATTGGGGCTGCCATCGGTATTAATGTCGCCCTCTAATGTCGCCACAGGATATATGTCCTGTTTAGTCTCGGTTGTGAGCACCATCCTGATATTACCCAGGTGGTCTTTAATAAAGTAATCGTATGCAAGCCCGGTAATGGCATTGGGGTTGGTAGCATGGTTGTACAGCGCACGTATCCGCCCTTCCTCATGGGAAACGAACTGCAACTTGTCACTGTAATCTGGATTAGTTGTTTCAGCGGGAACAATGCTTTTGCTTTCATACACAAATCCTTCAATGTACTTCGACGTTGTATTGATCGTTTTGCCAGATATAGAATTATCTATTGTTTTCTTCCATAGTTTAGCTCCCAGCACATCATATACGTATTCAATAGTTCCTTTCGGGGTAGTAATGAGCTTAGGCAGTTCCATATAACTGTAATAGGTAATGGAGCTGATGTCCTTATTGTTATCTATTGTAAGGCTGCCATTCTCGTTGTAATCATAATCGGCTGTGCCGCTTGCATTAGTTCCATCTTTAAAATCGCCCAACTTACCATTGGTGGTAGTAACAATAGATGGATCTTCTGTTACCCGTTGCAAACGGTTGCTGCTGGCTTCATAGCTGTAGGTAAGCTGGTCAATAATGGGAGACGTATTAAGTTTTAAACCTTTTTGGGTCATAGTGAGTATATTCCCATTATAATCATAGCTCAACCCTGACGCGGAAAAATCGACTCCTGCCGAGGTATTGAACACGGCACTTGCGCCAGCACCTGAAGCATACTGACCGAATGCGGCAGCAGTGAGACGATTAGTGGCATCGTAGCTGAAGTCATATTTGCGTCTTTGCTGGTCGCCTTCGCTTTTCCAGAGAATGCTGCTGATATTGCCATTGTATTGTTTGGTGCCGGTATTACCCATTGAGGGATCTTTATCATAGCCCAGCTCCATGGCAAAAAACTGGTCGGCGTTGCTGTTGTTTATATACTCTTTATTAATGCTGAGCAGCCAGCCCCGAATGTTATAGGCATAGTCCAGTTTGGCAAGCGGTGTGCCAGCAGATGCACCGGGTTTATCTCCCAGTTTTTTGGTTTTAAGCTGTCCCAGGGCATCATATTCGTTGACAGCAATGGTGGTCCAGTTGGCAGGCAGGATATTGCTGTTCACCAGGTTGCTGCGTATCTTCTTTTGGGTGAGAATAAGCCTGCCCAAGTCGTCGTATTTCATATCCGTCACCACAATGTGGACGTTGGTGGTAGCAAGCGCTTTGTGATGCCTGTGTATAACGCGCAGTGGTTGACCAGCCCAATTGTACTGGGCAGTAATAGTAGAAGTTCCTCCAGTGAAGTTCCTCCTTTTTACCTGTATCACCCTTGCCTTATCATCGTAAATGTTTACCGTATACTCATAATAGGTCGAGCTTGAGCTTGTCCTTACCCGGGTCCAGGTAGGGAGTCCATTTGTTTGCAAGGACTGTACAGGCTGTTGAGCATATTCCGGAGAGGTGTTATAAGTAGTGTACATGTAAGTAGCATTACTATAGGTATTGTCAAAATCTTCGGAGAGGGGTGACCCTGCGGCAGCCATACCATTGTAGTTGTCGTATCCGGTCTGAGTTAGTAGCATATATTGCGAGGCCAACGGCGGGCTGGATACGCTGAAAGGATAAGCAGTGCTGACTGCAGCAGCCGTAAGGATCTGGTTAAAAGTTTTGCCACTAAGCACTCCATAGTTAGAATTAAGTTGCCCCGTTTGTATAGGACGGTTGAGTTCATCATAATTGGTAACCACCCAGGTTTTGGGACTGGTAGCGCGTTGCTTGCCATCCTGGGTCATTACCAGCCTGTCACGTGCATCGTATACCATCCACACGGCATTGGCTTCCAAAACACCAGGCACTTTTTTCATGATCATACGATTGCGCTGGTCATACTCATAGCGGAAGCTTTGGTGGTCTAAAATGGTGGTGGTGAATTGCCAAAGGTTGGTCTCCAGTGCTTTTACTCCTTCCGGCTGTACTACACATCGCAGATTACCCAGGTCATCATACATATAATACGTACACATCCAATTAACATGAGAAGCGCCTGAACCATCGTCGGCAGCAGTGCCATCGGGTTGTACTTTTTTGAGGATCACTTTACCTTCCTTGTCTTTGAATTCTATTACCTGTTTGTTATGCTCATCGATAGTAATAGTTTTATAAAGTTGTCCAGCATCATATGCACCGATGCTGGTAGGAGCAGCGCCCCAACTGCCCAGCGCTGTAGCATAAGGCACCGTCCAGACACGTACAGCATCAGTGCTGGTATTGACGTAGTATTTTGTTTTAATGGATTTGTGAGTGGTTTCATTGGTATTGTTGTGCATGGTACCTGTCCAGTTGTCGCCCGGCGCCCCTTGCTCAGTTACGCGGTTGAGCGGAGATGCTTCATAGCGGGTTTCGCCGTAAAAAAAAGTTTCACCCTGCCCCGCAACGGGTGAGGCTGTGCCTCCATAAAATGCCGCCTGCTGAGCAAACGGATTGAGTTTGAATTTGCCGTTACTGATAGAAGTGTTGCCACCAGTGTTGTTGGCTGGAGTGGGAAGGTATTTAAACACTTCCCTGCCAAAGGCGTCGTATTCAGTCATGCTTACCATATCTACGGCTGTGCCGCCTGTCGGATAGGAGCCTTCTTTAACCACTGTCTGCAGTGGTCTGCCCAAACCATCAAAATATTGGGTGGTTTGTTGTACATCGCGCAGTGGACGGGTTTTGAGGGCATTAGCGTCTTGCTCAGGCGCCTTAGCATCCCAGGTGCGGACATAGTTTATTTTAGCGGTGCCGGAATAAGCGTCAGGTACGTCACGTTGCGCCAGCAATGTCACTGGCACTAACAACACCATAATGATGCGGCACGTTGCCTTAAGAAAATAGAACTTGCTTTGCATATTTATTCGTTGTTAGTGTTATTGATTGTGTTGTTGCTGGTATTGGTAATCGTAGGTTTTGATCACATTCTTATCCTGGTCGCGGATGAGCTTTAAACGCCCAAAGCCGTCGTATTCGTAAAAAGTAGCTCTACCAGAGGGATCAATTTGACTGGTCATTCCAATCAAAGGTTTGTAAGTGTAGGTACTCATCAAGGCATCGACAGGATAAACTCTTACCTCATCAATAGCTGTTCCTTCTGTAAGTGTCATATTGCTGGTAAATACTTTAGAAATATTTTTCCATACACTTCCATCTAGATAGCGATAATTAACTTGGTAACTGCGCCCGTTGGGTATTATAAATGGAACTATGTAATCGCCGGTTTTATATTTTTCGCCTGCAAATGGAGTTGCGTTGCCATCTCCGGTTGCCTCAAATCCTTCATAAAAGAATTCTTTGCCGGCAGGAGTTATCACCTCTCTTCTTGGATAACTATAAGAAACTCTTCTGAATACCTCAGGGTCGCTTCCATAGTAATATAAATTCAACGTATAGTCACCCGCTGGCAAATTGTCAAAAGTAGCACTTGAATATTGATTCGACTGACAAGGAGTGGAAGAGCTGCTGACACACAAAGTGCCGCTTCGAACTTCGGGACCAACTAAGCTATATTCTACAGAGTATGTTTTGCCGAGGTGTGCATCAAGATTTAGGATAAATGTTCCTCCATATGATGTAAGAGGTGCAGATGCTTGGTTCAAATTTGTGGGAATGGTTAGAGAAGTACTGTAAGGCTGATCTTGGTATACCGGATCTATATATTGTGCATTTAGTATTTCAACAACCGGAAACGTATTTTGGGAATCCCACAAATAAGTGTTTGGAACATTGTCTTTCAGTCGTTGTGTTTTGATTCGTCCATTATCTAAATAACTTATTTCTTTGTACAATTGAGAAGATGCAGAACCATTCTTCTGGTGAATTGAAGAAAGTTTGATAAAGGAATTGTATGGTTTGCTATAAACTATTTTTGTTTCTTTGTTTAATGTACCGTTTATATTTTCTCTTGATAGGACCAGAGAACCGGTGATTCCCTTCTGGACCATTGACGTATAAATTCCACTACCGTCGTCCCCTAATTCACTTATCATGTCCTCAGGATAGTAAGCACGCTTCTCAATAGCATTTTTTGAGCTGCTGGTTTGTTTAGTTAAAATCGGGTTTTGGTGAGAGCTTGTATTTGAATATGTATACTTGATAGTGTCGATCATTGTTGCTAAGGTCCCATCCCCTCGTCTTGTTTGCTCCAGGCTTATTGTTTGGGAAAGTAACCTTCTTCCAAAATACCTCCTTCCTTGGTAAATGTTATAATGCGATGCTATCGATGTAAAACATGCCCGGCTTGTTTTGGGTAACACCATTAAATTATAAAGCGTGTCCAACTGGTAATTACTGTAATCACTCTCTTTGGACTGAAGCAACAACAAGTTTCCATTTTGCTCTACCCCGTAAATTTCTTGTTTTTGCAATTTTCCATTTTGCCAATCTTTAGACAAGGGATAATAATTGTCATCGGGAAGAACATCAAAATCATCTGTCAGGATATTATAATAATAAACCTCTTTACCCAAGGCGTTACCAGATTGATCCAGTTGTGTTTTCTGAACAGTTCTATAACCAACGAGACTTCCGCTTATACTAGCAGCGGCATAGGGAGATTGGTCGCTGTAAACTCTATATGTATACGGCGGACATTCAGCACATCCACCTGGCTCTTGTTCCCCACTGTTAGTTAATTCCATGTATAAATCTGTGACAGTTCTGTAGTCGCGGTTAATAATGCCAGTGTGTGTGATAGGAACACCTTCGCCTTCGCTTCCATACAAATAAGTTTCTCTTGAAGCAATCTTCCCATCCGTTAAATAATCTGTTTTAGCTTTAATTCTCAACCCGCCGATCATACGAATTCCTCCAGTAGTAGTTCCGCCCCCGCCGCCTGGTGCAGGCTTTGAATAAGCAACTGTAATTGAACTCCAAACTTCGTTAACCGGATAAGACCCCGCATGCACATATGCCTCAATTTCATACTCTGCACCTCCTACCAGATTATAATTAGAAAACTCAAACTTGTCAGCATTAGCGTCACTACTTTGAATTGTCAGTATGTTTGAAAAAGCACCTGATGTTTCTACCTTTTTAATCTTGACGTATGGAGGGTTATCAGATTTACCATAATATGCTTTAAAGAATGCATCGACTCTTACCTGCTGCGATGCACCATCGACAATAAACCTCTGTTTAGGGTTATTTGTGGCTGTTCCTGGAGTAGCTGTAAGCGTATAGCTTACGCCAACAGTTGTAGGAGGAGGATTTGACGTTGAGTATAAGTTTTCATCATAATACCTATGAGGCTCAAATTCAAAATTGGTGTACCCGCCGGTTGGATAAACAACTTGTTGAAGCATACAAGCGAGCATACTGGCAGAATCTGAGCGACGGTTTGCGTCACCAAGATTGTAGACTATGGAATTGCCATTTTCTACCCACTCAATAATTCTGTTCGGGATTAACGTTGTATTGGCGTTAGCACCATTATAAAATCCCCAAAAATCTTGGGCACAACTTGTTCTATATGGAAGCGTCGTACTATTGTATCCGAATTTAAAAGCGTTGGCCAGCTTTACATTATTTTTATCGAAAACTGCAACAGAGTCCAATTTCAACCTGTACCCAAAATTGGGATTCTTGCCAGTAGGCACTGTGCTCGTGAAATATGATTGGTATAATGTGTCTTTCTGGAATAACGAATAACCTTGAGCATCCTTTGTAAAAATTGAAATTGACGCCAGGCGATCCTGAGTTCCGACAGGGTTACTGCCGGATCTCATATCAAGTCTATTCGGCGCGTAATTAAATACAACTTTGCCCGACCGAAAACGGATTTCCTTAAGAATAGGAACATTGGATGAGGTGACCTGGTTACCAGTCTTTTCTAGGTTTGGCGTTTGCATTCCTACTACACAGATAGTAGAGTTTGGACCTACTACTAGTGGCTGTCCTTCTTGTCCAATATTAAATGAATAAGTGTCTTGCTCTTGACGAATATTATAAAGACCTTCGTAAATGAAGTCCAGTGTATCTGACAAATCACTTGAAACGGCTCTTGTGACGTACCATCCAGTAATACCATCGTACACCTCCGAAATCCCAGAAGCAACACCATTCCTTGATCGGTAATTTCTGGAAGTACCGAACTCATATGCACCAAAATAATAAGTATTGCCAGCGTCGTCAACAATTACCGGATTTCCTGACATTGTTATCCTAACATTATTATCCGATTGCAGAATAATTCCTTTTGTCCGATGCCTGTAAAATGTACCACTGTTGCCGTTAAAGCTGAATGAAAATCTATCCGGCTCGGTATCTGCACCTGAAACTGCCATTTGAGCTATCGCGTTCTGTTGCGCAGTTGTCAGATTTCCAAATTCAGCCGTTGTTTGAGGAATGGTATTCATCATTAATCCATCTTCGTCAGGCATATCCGCAATAGACCTTGACACCAGACCTGTCCCGTTTAACACCCACCCCAAGCCGACAGAGGAGGAGATATCATCAACGCGAATTCCACTTGCATGATAGGACAATGAAATGGGCCATTGAAAATGATTTGTTTTGATCGTATATACTGGCACATCTACACTTATAGCTCCAGTAGAGTAACTTATTGGAGTATTGATATATTTACTTAATTGAGCTGCCTCTGGCGAAGGAGGAGCTATTTTATCAAGCGAGGGCTGTTGAGCAAAAGTTCTTTCATTTGAAAAGAACAATAGTCCTGCCAGCAAGTACTTCAATAATATTCGGTCCATTTGTTTATTGGATTTTTTAAATGTTTTTTTAAAATTCGTATCCCACCCTCCACACCAATCCCGGTGTGTTGGGAATATTTTTCCTGTGCATAAAATCATACAGTAGCTGCATATTCCCCTGTATCTTCTTGCCCTTCTTCAGCGGCGAACCCATACTGTATTTTTTACTCAGCCCAGCAAGAGCACTCTTGCTCCAGTTCGTATAATTCTTAAAATCTGCCAGGCTTTGGATGGTCCGGTTGTAGTTTGTTTCTGCGCCAGCATACAACCACAGGCTTCCCATAAACCTGCTTTTTGTCTTGAACAGGTCAGGCGCTTTCCATTCTGCAAACACACGCGTGCCCACTGACTCACCGGTGAGCTTGATGTGTTTCCAACTCCTGCCAAAACCCGTTTTACCAGATAAACCAACACCTATCTTCATTTTGTCTGTAACCCTGTAAGCAGCTGTTACCGCCGCATCCAGCATCGTGGGGAAGTAATTGCTGGTTCGTTGTGTTTGGAACGTAGTGCCAATATCGATGCGATCAAAAAAGCTTTTTGTTTTATTGGCGTTGGGTGTAAAGTTTTCGGGCATAACCATATCGCTGCTGCCGACTCCTTTAATACCCAGTTGGTTCATTTTATCTTTCAGCTTGGAAAGCTCGCCCTGGGCTTGCTGCATTTGTTGTTGCAAATACTGGGCGGGACTACCGCCAGTGTTGCCTCCGGGTAGTTGCAATTGTTGCTGCATCACCGCCTGCACATTGGTCCTTGTTTGCAAACCAGCAAGCGCCTGTGGAGTACCATAATTTTCAGGCGTGGGAAACATCGCTGCCAGCATGGAGTTCTTCCTCATGAAATTTTGAAAAGCAGGTTGCTCTCTAAGCGTAGCCAATACCTTTTTTGCCAGCTTGTCCGGATCGTTTAGCACCTGCTTATATTCCTTCAATTGCTGCGAATAATAAAATGCCTGCTGCTGGTATTTTCCGAAATACTTGCTCACATCTTTAGGCAGGTTAGTATAGTTGCTCATTAATTGTTTGAGCTGCGCCTGACGCTCCTGCACATATTGCTGGAGGTTAGCGGCTTCATTCAGCTTTGCCTGCAATCCTTTCAGATTCTCCAGCGATTTGCCCAGTTGCGCTTGTATATCCTTTGATTTTGAAACAACATTCTTTGCGTCTTTTAAAAATCCAAGTGATCCCTGCAAGGAGTCCAGCCCGGATAAATATTGACCGGAAAGCATTTTGTCTGCCTTACCGTTCGCGCCCGCGAGTTGCTGGCTGAGCTTCTCATACTTGTCTTTGCCGGATTTAAGCATCGAAGCGGCAGCAGATGAATCAATTTTTGAAAGCTCTTTCAACAGTTTTTCTTCCTGCCTGGCAAAGTCCTTTAAATATTTCTGAGATTGTTTAGTGAGATCGTCGTCCAGTCCATTTATTTTCTTATCAACACTGGATGCATAATTAGAAGGTATTTGCACAACGCCTGAGGAGAGGCTGTCCTGCGCGCACAATCGTGTGCATATAAGCAGTATGATCAGGGTTGAAAGAGTTTTCATTTTCATTACGGATAAGGATGCCGGTATTATTTACCACACAAAGAAAATAAAAACCGGCATATATAACGCTTACCCTTTGGTAATACAGGGCTCCTTAAAATAGAAAATATTGATTTTCAGAAGCACCTGGATAAGCGCATTCGATGAAAACAAATAAGTCTTCGATCAACGAAAAATCGGGAATTGCAAAGAACCACAGCAAGATGCAGATGCATAATCAGATCTTACTATGAACGCCTAATTAAATCCACTTAACGAACCGAACGCATAAATTCGTGAATAAACAACCACCGCAAAATGGCTGTTGAAAAAAAGCAAATCATTTTTTGAAATCGCTCCGCCGATAAATAAACTGAAAACCTTAGCTAGCAAAATCGGTGATCAATTTGCTTCGGCCTGATGTGGTCATACAATCCCCATGAGCGTGAAACCTGCCTTTGTCACCATATGCCTGTCCCCGGACATCAGGCATAGGCACCGCTCAACCTCCCCCACCTTCACTACCTTCTCTATCACCACCGCAATCGGCACCCGCCTATAACTCGAAAAATGTCGCAGCCCTCCTATACAGTCACCATGAGGCGTAAAGCCTGTTCGTTGTCGACATGGCCCGGCTTCCCCGCCCCCAGGCTCAGGCACCCCTCAACGGGCACCTACCCTCTCCTCCTACCCTCTTCTCCTCCCGCGCCAAACCTTCTCTCCCTACCCAACCCCAAATCCAGCCACCGTGTAACAGGCTGACTAATCCCCCGGAATAATGCTTGTTGCCATAGACTGCTAAATAACAGGCTTTCAAACAGGACAGCAATGCTGTTACACAAACAGGCTGGTTCGCAGTACCAACATAGGAATTGACAGGATAACATCATCGGAAGGCGTGGATTTTGGGGGTGCCCTCGCCTGCCCTCGCTCTGGGCCGCTGAAGCTCGGGTCGGGCTTTCCGTTACTACTCCGGCACAACGGCTGTAACACAAATCCCTCACCGGGGTAACCACTGCAATCCCTCACCTAAATCCCGAAAGACAGCCAACAACGTACAATTTCTGCTACCTGTGTTAATCCCGGCAGTGTGAGGATTAATAATCTCAAGACCTTTTTTCATAAAAAATAGTTTGAAATTAAAAATGAAACGGAGGGCGGCTCACCAATAAATTTTTCATCGTACAGCCGGAACAAGAGCCTTCACGGGTATAAAACACTAAATTGTCGTGCTCATACTTCCTCCACTTATACCTCTATAAAGGTAGGCAAGCTTACTGTCCCTTATAAATTAACGCAGAATACGGGTCGGCTTCCCTCACCCGTAACTGGAGATCACGTAAGCATCGATCAGTCAATTGCGTTTTGGATTGACCACTATCGCAATTGATGATTAAATAAGACCAAGTCAATTCAAAATGAAAAAAGGTGATCAAAGTCACAGAAATCTGAACTTAGTGTTAAATCCGCTAAGATCTTGCGTGGTCAATGTCGCCGGCGCATTCACGTTATACTGCTTTTACATTCTTTCTCCATGGATAGAAAATTGTTAGTGTCACAACACAAACAGACGGATAAATTAAATAGTAATTCGCAAGAGTTATAAAATTTTTTAGTAGCTCATCAGGGCTTCGGATCCAGTGTATGACAACAACTAAAAAAATATATGCTATGCCCACAGTCGCTATGATACAATAATAAAATATTGTATTTTTCGTCTTTTTAGGTGGAAATTTCGCTTCTACCTGCCCCAGTTTTTCGTTTCTAGCTCTTGCTGCCGCTAACCGTAATGGCTTAGGCTATGTCCAAGGCCCACTGTTTAATAAAGACGAAAGAAAGTACAGCCAGTTTGTTAACAACTATTTTCCACGATGCTGACATGGGTAGTAGCCAGCGCTTTGTGACGTAATCTTTAAATTGGTTGTATCTCTTTGCTTAGCTCTTTTACGAACTCTTTTTCTTCGTTTAAGAAAATAAAAGCTCTGGCTCCTCTGGCTCAAAGTAATCTACTCCAGTTATGTCACTAGCTTCGAACGCCGCCCGCATTCGAGAAGATATGTAAATCTTGGATGTTATATCAAAAGTAAGGATATCAAGGTCCCCAATCTTATCGTCTAAACTGAGCAACTCAATATTAACCATTCGTCCCTCATTAAGTAGATCTAAATATTCATTATAAGATTTAGCATGTCGCAAAGTTTTATCAGCTAATCGAAGCCCATTAAAAAAAATTGTTTTGTCAAAATGCACTACATCTTTTGCTTTTAGTGGCAACAGATGTAGATTTGCATAGCCATCAATCTTATGATCGGATTGGTACAATGGAATATCGTGATAGAGACGGCAATTAACATTAAAATCAGCCAAGATCTTTTGTACTTTTCGAGAAATTAAATAACCACCTCGTGCATACGCTTCTGAAAAAGTAATAAAATCGGTCACCTTTGCCTTGGACCTAAGTTTTATGTATTCAAATTTAGGAGGTTCCACCTGCTCCCCTTTTTCAATCCGTTCAAGTGTTTGGTAAATCCCGAGTATGTATTCATTCGTATAACGCTTCAATTCTTTCTTATCTTTCCACTTAGATTCAATAATCTCTGCTTGTACCCCTCCGTCGGCTACACCTATTATCTTTTTATCGCTTGGTTGTCTTATTAAATAGTATTTCATATTGCTAATATCCTAATGATTTATAATAACTGTTTAAGGTAGGAAATGAAGCTGGAATATTTTGAATTTGTTGTCGCATTGTTTTTTGAAGATCAACCATTGCATCAAATTTTTGAGCACCAAGCATAGGACTTGTCATTATATTGTCAACTTGCTCTTGTTGGAAACGTCGGATCATTTTGACCACAAGCGCCAATTTTTCTGACCAATCTGCGCCGGATCAATCTGACCATGACGATCCGTTGAAATATTATGTTCGACGAGAATTAAGAAATAGTCTTTGGTGGTCAATCCGCTTCGGCATTGCATGGTCAATCACACCGGCACATCCAAGCTTAATCGCTTAACACTCCTTTTTAATAAGTGTTTACCATCCATCATAAAAAATAAATTGATTGCACAGACTGCTCGCCACCAGTCAAAACCTGATACAAATCAGTAAAAAGAATTTTGCTGGGTTTAATTGACTTTTTAATTTTGGCATCACATTAGTGTAGATTTTTAGCAATACCTCCTCAATACTTTAAACCCTGATTTTTTATATAATCTATAGAACGTCAGAATATGCAAAAGGAGTTAAAACCTTCTTACCAAAAAGAAGGAGATGATCAGTTTTTCAGGCTATTGCGCACAGAAGCTAACATCATCGTTGCCACACACGCGCCTTCAAAGCAATTTGAAATTGTTTGTAAAGCCATCCTCTTCCCTGTTCTTTATTTTGTTACGCTGGCCTGCGTGTATATATGGGGAAATAACAATTGGGTTTTGTTTGGTTGCTACTTTTTACTGGGTCTTTTACTGGTAGTAAATTACCTTAATATCGTACACGATGCGGTACACCATACCATCTTCAAAAGCAAGCGGCTGAATAATGCCTTCGTCTACATTTTCGACCTGGTAGGCGCTAATAGCTTTATATGGAGGATTCGACATATCAAATTCCATCACAACTACCCGAATGTAGATGGCTGGGATACAGATATTGATCAAAGCAAGCTGGTGCGTGTAACGCCTCACGGCAAAGTGTCACGCTTTCATAAATACCAGCATATCTATATGCCGTTCCTCTACCCGTTCTTTTTATTTAACTGGTTGCTGGTGCGCGATTTTAAAGACTTCTTTGATAAGAACAGAACAGTACAACGACTGGCCACTATCCCCCCGGTAGAATATGTTAAACTGTTTGTATTTAAAGGTGTGTTTATCTTGTCGCTGCTGGTATTACCCAAGCTGGTTTTGGCAATTAGCTGGGGAAAAATTTTCCTTGCATTCGTTGTCATGATCTTAGCAGCCACCTTTTTTGCGCTGCTGGTGTTGTTGCCTCCTCATGCTAATACGGGCGCTGAATTTCCTTTGCCCGATGAGAGCAAAAAGCTGCCCTACAGTTGGTTCATGCACATGCTTAAAACAACCAACGATGTAACGGGCGAAAACTGGTTTACAAGAGTGATGCTGGGCAACTTCAACTATCACATCGTGCATCATTTATTTCCCAATATTCACCATGTATATTACCCGGAAATAACAAAAGTGCTACAGAAAATGGCTGCAGAAAATCACCTGCCCTACAGGAGTTACCCGCTTGTAACAACGCTCAAAAATCACTACAGGCTGTTAAAGGAAAACAGGAGCGATTTTGATGTGTGGGAAGAATCGATGTAAGTGGAGGAAGGCGTGGCTCAGGCTACATGCGCCCACTGAAAAATAAACCGGGCCGGATATTTGCAGTAACTTTAGTAAGCCTAACGATATGCACAAGCCCACCGCCTATTATTCACCGCAGATAGTTATCCAGCTTACCAGGCTACTGGAGCAGGTACAGGGAGAAATTGCGAAGTTTGAAGCCACCGTTATAAATAGTGCCGATAAGAATTTGAATGGGCCCGTCAGCTCGCTCATCCGGGAATGTCGTTAGCATGCATCAGAGCTTATGACATACATTCACTGCCTTGAAGGGAAGTCATCGCCGGCTGTACTGCAAATTAAAGTCAATGCCGGCAGTCGTTCCCAATCTTTTATAAGCAACGAAGAAATGCTGCAATGCCTGGCAGCAGCAGAACAGAGATTGCTGGATGCCTACCGCACAGCGCTCAATGAACCGCTTTTTACGCACGATATACGCGCGATTTTGCGCCGGCAGTTCAACAGCCTTGTCTATTTATTTTTGCAGGTAAAGGCGTTTGATACCGCAGGTTAGC
>JBQCFW010000021.1:0-12907 GCA_051958655.1 Agriterribacter sp.
GTGATAGGGCGAAGATACAAAGCCTATGCTCAGTACAACTCCATACGTTTTTTTCTAGTGTCTCAGATATACCCGACATATTGCTCCTGTTTGCTGTGCGAGGCGTCCTCGCCTCGCACGATATTGTTGTCGCTTGTGGCGACACTTGAAGGTTCGTGAGACACGAACCTGGGCTTGTGCGATTCTACAAAGCCTAACATCAGCACAATTGCTTGCCTTTATCCACAGCCTGAACTATAAACGAACTAATGCTCCTTAATATATCTATGTGGTTAAAATACTCATCCTTGCACGATATTGTTGTCGCTTGTGGCGACATTTGAAAGGTTCGTGAGACACGAACCTGGGCTTGTGCGGTACTACAAAGCCTAACATCAGTACAATTGCTTGCCTTTATCCACAGCCTGAACTATAAACGTACTAATGCTCCTTATATGCCTATGTGGTTAAAACAATTTCTTACTCCCCGCTCACATCTACCTCCCAGTCATCGGTTCTGAATGGATTTACGGGCAAGCCTGCTTTATTGAAAATGTTACCAATGGCGGTATTGCTGAAGGCAAAACGCACCGCTACCGGGGCTTTGATTTGTTTGTTGGTAAGAACGATATGGTTGCCTTCAATTTTTACATCGGCGGGTAAAAAGTTTTTGTCTTCTCCGGCTATATAAAATTCTGTTGCCTTTTTATCGCCCTGTTTTAATACAAGTCCGTCTGCGGCGTTATCGAAATATACGATAGCCTTGTTCCTGTTAATCTCTAAATTTTTGTACATCGGACTTTTATAAGCGATCCCGTTTTTATGATAGGTTTCTGCCAAAGCCCATCCCGCCAGGCGATTGCCAACGCCCTGCTTTTGGCGGGGATGTATATCCTTAATATCTTCAACAAGGTCTGTAATAACTACCATGCCTGTACCCGGGTGTTGCATGGTTTTGGTTTGTGCTTCGCGCAATAGGGCGCCTATGTTCTTTGAACCGTATTTGAAGGGAGCGATCTCCACGTAATAAAAAGGAATGTCTTTGTTCCATGCTTTTCTCCAACTGTCAATCATTGTACGCATCAGTGGATCGTAGGTAGCAGCGGTGTTGGTATTGCTTTCGCCCTGGTACCATATTGCGCCTGCAATATTAAAACTGGTAATGGGAGCGATCATCGCATTGTAAGTAGCGCCTGCGTTGGTGGGCCACCAGTCGGTTTTAACCAGCTTTTCGGCGGCGGCTTTTAAAACAGGCGACGATGCAATGGCCTCTTCCGGCGTCCACACTTCGGCAGGTGTGCCGCCCCAGCTTGTGTTGATCAGCCCGATAGGTACGTTGAGTTCAGCCTGCAGTTTTTTACCAAAGAAATAAGCTACAGCGCTGAAGCTTTTCAAATTTTCGGGAGTGCATTCCTTCCAGGTGCCGGCGCAGTTTTCCTGCGGGGCAGCGGCAGTTGTTTTAGGAAGATGAAATAACCTGATGTTGGCGTTTGCGCTGTTTGGCAGTTCTTTGTCCATTTCAGGCAACCCGTTCAGGCTGCTCCATTCCATATTCGATTGTCCCGAACATACCCATACTTCTCCTACCATTACATTATTCAAAACAATTGTATTGCTTCCTTTCAGCGTTATGGTATACGGTCCGCCAGCTGCAGGAGTTTGAATAGATAATTTCCAGTTGGCATTGCCGGTAGCCTTTACAGAATCTGTTGTGTTGTTCCAGGAATGAGTAATAAAAATCTTCTCCCCGGGGGCAGACCATCCCCACAGCGTTATGTTCGATTGCTGTTGAAGCACCATGTTGTCGGAAAAAACAGCCGGCAATCTTATTTCGGCGGCAACTGTACCATAAAGACTCGTGGCTAACAAAAGCATGGTAAAACGTGCGACAATCGTTCTGATCATTTTCAGGAATTTTTTTGCGCAAAAGGTAGCAAAGAAAAACACCTTCACAAAATCAATTATATTTACTGCAAATTTTCAGAATGGCATTAGCTGCACCGTTAGTAGCCGAAATAAAACATACCGCCGCTGCTACAAAAAGAATACTGGAACGGGTACCCACTGATCAGCTTGGCTGGAAACCTCATGAAAAGAGTATGACCTTGGGCAGGCTCGCATCGCATGTGGCAGAGCTTACACAGTGGATGAAAATTATATTAGAGGCGCATGAGTTTGATATTGCAGTAAACCAGTTCAACCGTCGCAATGTTGCTTCAAATGAAGAATTATTGTCCATTTTTGAAGGAAACATAAAAGAGGCGGTGACCTTACTCGAAACTGCCACCGACGAACAATTAAATGAAAGATGGAAACTGTTGAGAGCGGGCAATGCGCTGTTTGATATTCCGCGAAAAATAGCCATTCGCGAATTGATCATGAATCACACTATTCATCATCGTGGTCAGTTATCTGTTTATCTTAGATTGCTGGATATTCCGGTACCAGGAATGTACGGGCAGTCAGCTGATGAAAAAGGACAATAAGCTAACCGTACCGTATACCCAACCAACCCAGGTAAGTTCCTGTACGTTTATTTAACAATCCCTGTTCCCTTCTTCGCTAAACCTGGAACTTTGCTACCGGTCAAACATGCACCTGTTTTCATTGACGCATTGTTGATATTTAAACTTTTAGACGATGAAAAAGTTTCTACTCATTTTTACATTGGTAGTAGCGCTTCAGTCGAAAACCGAAGCGCAATTTGGAGGAAATTATATTTCTTTCCAGACTTTTTATGATCAGTTAAGTCCTTACGGCATATGGACCTACTCGCCAGAGTATGGATATGTGTGGGCGCCTAATGCCGGCAGGTATTTTAAACCTTACTTTACCAACGGGCGGTGGGTATATACGCATTATGGATGGACCTGGGTATCGAACTATCGTTGGGGATGGGCAACCTTTCATTACGGAAGATGGATATACGACGACTGGCGGGGATGGTTGTGGATGCCGGGTTACGACTGGGCACCTGCATGGGTAGCCTGGGGCTATTATGGCAATAATTACGGATGGGCTCCGCTTGCTCCGGGAATCAATATCAATATTAATTTCGGATGGAGACCACCGTCGGGTTGGTGGACATTTGTGCCGGGCAACCGTTTTGGCGGAAGTAACTGGAACCGCTACACGATACGGAACAACAGGAACATTACGGTAAATAATATCACTATCATCAATAACATTTACAATGGCAATAATGGTCCCAGCAGGGTGTCGTCGCCGTGGATGCGCGGTCCCGAAGCAAGGGATGTAGAACGCCGCACCAATACAAGGATTCGTCCCATGGAAATAACAGATGCCAGAGATCCGTCGTCGGACAGGGTAGCTAATAACAAGCTGGCGATCTATCGTCCGGCGGTAGACAGGAAGGCTGAAGCAAAACCTGGCAGGGTAGAAGAAATGGACAAAGTGCGTCCAGTAACAAAGTTACCGGAAAGAGATCCGGGTAATAACCTGGTGCAGCCCACACGCCCCACCAATCCCCGCCCGGTAGATCCTTCGCCGGTTACCCGGCCGGTAACGCCTTCACCAAGGCCGAAGCCTACGCCGGAAACGCGCCCTACCAATCCTGCGCCTCAACCGCAACCATCGCCAAGGCCGGTAACGCGGCCAGTACAGCCTCAACCTAATAAACCTGCGCCCAAGCCGGTAACTCGTCCGGTACAGCCACAGCCAACAAAGCCTGAAGCAAAACCTGTAACGCGACCGGCGGAAAAATCTAAACCAACGCCTGCCCCACGGCGGGCGGGAAGGGAGTAGCCCCTACCTGCCTCCGCGAAGGGGAGGAGGTAGAGAAAAAAGGTATAGGGTGTGAGGTGTAGGGTAGAGGTTATGATGCTCGGTCATACTCCGTATTCTTTACCTGGTCTGTGCACATATCCTGGCTATCGGTGAGTTGTTAATAAACGGTCAGTAGCTTGAATATAAAATGAGAAAGGTTTCCAACTTTCAAAAAGTTGGAAACCTTTTGCCTTAAGCCCTACACCCTATACCTTATACCTTATACCTTCCACCTTATTCTCCTTCCTTTACAAACCTGAACTGGTTGCCTTTAAGCAGCGGATGCGATCCCACCAGCATATTGTTGGTGTACAGTAAAATGAAGTTGTCGAAAAATACTTCGTAAGCTGCTTTTTCAAAACCAAATTCAAAGTTGTTTTGAACTTTATTGGTGCAGATAAAAGTGAATGGATGATCGGGAAATATTTGTGAATGGAATTGTATAGAATCTACCTCGTACTTATTGAATTTTACCAGGCCTTCGGCATTGGTAAAAAGTTTTTGTCTGCCCCTGGCAGTGAAAAGAACGCATTCAATGTTTTTAACAACGGCAGGATTATCGTCGGTAAAACGCACCGTTACAAAATTATCGTTTACACGCCTGGCGGAATATAGTTTATAAATCCGGGCGGGCGCCAGCCTTCCTGTAAAAACAATTGTATTCTTATTCAGTTCCCACCGGCCGGAACCATAGCGGTCGATGCCATTTTGTGTTGAAAAAAATTTGAAGGTATAATTGGAGCTGAGTTGAAAACCACTTTTCACATCTTTTACCCCCTGCAAAAAATAGCCGCCCGCAACTTCTTCCGCATCCTGCGCCAGCAGGCCGCAAGAAAAGCAGGTTAATACAATTGAAGCCAACAATTTAGTGATCATGTTACGGTATTTGTATTGCGAAAGTAAGAAATTGGTGGGGGATGTGGGTGTGGTGTCGGGTGCCGTAGAGACAAGGCATGCCTTGTCTCTACCTGAACGCAAAATAAACAGCGCCCATTAAAAACGCACAGCTTACAATGTATTTCCAATGAAAGGGTTCCTGTAAATACCACATTGAAAAAACGACAAAAACAATCAATGTAAGGGCTTCCTGTATAATTTTGAGCTGGAAGGCGGAGAAGCCTGTTGTATACCCCCACCTGTTTGCCGGAACCTGCAGGCAATATTCAAAAAAAGCAATGCCCCAGCTTACGAGGATGGCCTTCCACAGTGGTACATTCTGATGTTTAAGATGCCCATACCAGGCAAACGTCATAAATATGTTGGAGAAAAGCAATAAAATGATGGTGCGCATATTGTCATTCATTTATTATGATACAATTGTATTGCATAACGCATCACGCTTTTAATGTCCGTTAATATGTTTGTTGTTTTGTTTGTTAATGGATGGAGATGGCGTAAGTAAACGAAGGAGCGCAGGTTCAAGGATGCCTGCCTATCTGCCCATCTGCGGCAACCATTCCATTCTTCCTGCATTGCAATGTTGTGGGTAATAAAAATGGGTCGTGAGGCACGCCCCATGGCTATAAAATTTGTAGGATACCTGCCCATCTGCGAATCTGCGACAACCATTCCATTCTTCGTGCATTGCAATGTTGTGGGTAATAAAAAATGGGTCGTGAGACACACCCCATGGCTATAGAAGCGCATGTTCGGGGATGCCTGCCCATCTGCGAATCTGCGGCAACAACTCCATTCTTCGTGCATTGCAATGTTGTGGGTAATAAAAATGGGTCGTGAGACACGACCCATGGCTATAAAGACTTTATCTGCAAATCTGCAGCAAAAAAGATCAGAATCGCTTATTCAATTTTGGTAATCTTAAGCAGGTTGGTGGGCAGGTGAAGGTGCACAGGTATACTACCGGTGCTTACTACTGTGTCGCCCGATTTCAGGAAGCCCCTGGCTTTCAGTATCTGGATCTGGTCGAAAATGATCTGGTCGATGCTTTCTTCCTCGTCGTAAAAAAAGGCTCTTACTCCCCAGCTCAGGCTCAGCTGGTTTACCAGGCTGCGCTCTTTGGTAAAAATATAAAGGGGCGATTTTGGGCGATAGCTGCTCACCACCCAGGCAGTATAGCCGCTCTGCGTCATAGCAAGAATGGCATCTGCGTTTACATCTTTCGCAATTTTACAGGCGTTGTAGCAAATGGCGTCGCTGTGAAAGGAAGGAGAATGGGGTTGGGGTTTAAGATCGTCTTCGCGATTGTAGCCATATTCCTTTTTTTCTACTTCCAATATAATTTTACGCATGGTTTGCACCACCAATACAGGGTGCTGTCCCATTGCTGTTTCGCCGCTCAGCATCACAGCATCGGCTCCATCCAGCACGGCATTTGCCACATCCGTAATTTCGCTGCGGTTGGGTTTAATGCGGTCCATCATGCTTTCCATCATTTGTGTAGCCACAATTACGGGCTTACCGCGATGGATGCATTTGCGCACAATGTCTTTCTGGATAAGCGGCACCTGCTCAACCGGCAACTCCACCCCCAGGTCGCCACGGGCTACCATCACCCCGTCTGATTCAAGAATAATTTCGCGCAGGTTGGTAAGGGCTTCGGGCATTTCAATTTTTGCCATTACCTTACTCTTGCTGTTGCGTTCCTTTAAAATGCTTTTCAGTATTTTAAGATCGTCTACCCTTCTTACAAACGAAAGCGCAATCCAGTCAACCTTATGTTCAATCATAAAGTCCAGGTCGGCCAGGTCCTTTTCGGTAAGAGCGGGGAGTGATATTTTAGTGTCGGGCAGGTTCACGCCTTTCTTGGGCAGCAAAATACCCGGCATTGTTACTGCAACTTTTACATCTTTGTCTTTTGTAATTTCAACCACCTCTACTTCAAGCTTTCCATCATCAATCAAAATCTTATTGCCTATCTCTACGTCCTCTGCCAGGTTGGGATATGATACATAGATCTTTTTTTCTTTAGAGCCAACACATTTTTCGTTGGTGAAAGTAAGTATGTCGCCAGGCGTTAAAGGAATAGATCCGTTTTCAATATCGCCTACACGCAATTTTGGTCCCTGCAAATCGCCCAAAATACTGATGTTGTAAGGCTCGGTTGAATTGATCTGGCGGATATGGTTGATGATTTTTAACTTGTCTTCGTGCGCGCCATGCGAAAAGTTAAGCCTGAATACATTTACACCAGCCTTGGTCAGTTCCAGCAATTTCTCGTAGGTATCAGACGAAGGACCTACAGTGGCAACGATCTTGGTACGATGGAACGCATGTTCAAGACCAGCCTGTTTGTCCATTTCTTCATGGAGGTATTTTGAAATACTTTTTGACATAGTTGTTTTTTAAAACAGAGCATTTACTCTTTGAAAGTTACAGATTCAGTAATGGTTAATAAATATATATCAGGACGCTAATATCTTTACAATCTTCAGCCACTCCGGATCAATGGTTTGTTCGGCTTTCACCGCATGATCCAATGGTGTATAATGCAGGTGATTGTTCACAATGCCTATCATCGAATTTACGTGTTCTCCTTTAATCAGGCATTCTACCGCTGCATAGCCCAGGCGGCTTGCAATCAGCCTGTCGAGGCTCGAAGGGGCGCCGCCGCGCTGAATATGCCCGAGAATACATACTTTAATATCTGCATTAGGCATGTTACTTTTAATAACCTTGGCCACTTCATTAGCGCCACCAAATTCGTCGCCCTCGGCCACCACCAGAAGGTTTACCAGTTTTTTTCTTTTTTCTTTTTCCTGCAGCCGCGCAATTACTTCGTTGATGTCGGTTTTATGCTCAGGTATCATAATGTTTTCAGCACCGGTTCCAATTCCGCTGTGCAAGGCAATGTATCCCGAATCCCTGCCCATTACTTCAATAATGAAAAGTCGGTCGTGCGCCTCGGCTGTATCTCTTATTTTATCAATAGCTCCAATAGCAGTGTTAACCGCTGTATCGAAACCTATGGTAAAGTCGGTGCCGGCCATGTCTTTATCAATGGTACCGGGCAGCCCTATGCAGGGAATATCAAATTCGCCGGAAAATTTTTGAGCACCTCTGAACGACCCGTCGCCGCCAATTACCACCAGTCCGTCGATACCCAGCTTTTTGAGATTATTATATGCTTTTTGTCGCCCCGCCGGCTCAAAAAATTCTTTACAGCGGGCAGTTTTCAAAATAGTGCCGCCGCGTTGAATAATATTGGCAACGCTTTTCGACTCCATTTTAAATATATCATTTTCGATCATGCCGGTATACCCGCGCATAATTCCAAAAACATCCAATCCATAATAAATACCGGTACGTACTACCGCACGTATGGCGGCATTCATGCCAGGCGCATCCCCCCCGGAGGTCAGCACCCCTATTTTAGAAACTTTTTTTTCCATTCGTTTAATGCTTGTGAGCAATGATTAAAAATCATTCAAAGGGATCATGCAATCGTTGAAAAATTAATGATATGATTTTTTTCAAGCGTCAAAAGTACAGAATTACAATCATTTCCCAAGTTTAGATTGAGGTTTAATGATTTCGTAAATTAGTGCCTTCTTCAGCAAAAAAATTCAATGAATATATTAATTACGGGCACCAATGGCTTATTGGGACAATACCTGGTGCGGGACCTTGTTTTGGCAGGACATACAGTAACGGCCACCGGCAGAGGGGAAAGCAGGCTGCCTGCCGATGCTGCTGCCGGGGCACAATACATTACCCTTGATATTACTGATGAACCTGCTGTGCATAAAACAATTAAAAAAGTAAATGCAGATATAATAGTACATGCTGCTGCTATGGCGCAACCCGATGCCTGCGAACTGGATAAAGACGGTTGCCGTAAAACCAACACAGAGGCAACCCGCTTTTTGTGCGAAGCCGCTGCTCAAACAAATGCAAGGTTTATTTATGTATCAACCGATTTTGTATTTAGTGGTGATGCAGGCCCGTATAGAGAAGAGGACATAACTGCACCGGTTAACTATTACGGACAATCGAAGTTGGATGCAGAGGAAATTGTGCAGCAAACGATGGCGGACTGGGCAATTGTGAGAACGATATTGGTATATGGCAATATACTGGTGGGAACCCGGAGCAATATGGTAACCTGGGTAAAGGATAATTTAGAAAAAAACAATCCTATTAAAGTGGTAAGCGACCAGGTTAGGACACCTACTTATGTGGAAGATCTTTCGGACGGAATAAGACTGGTGATTGAAAAACACGGGCAGGGGATCTACCATATTTCCGGACGGGAGGTATTTACACCTTACGAAATGGCCATACAGGTTGCCGACTATTTTGGATTGAACAAGGCATTGATGGAAAAAGTGGATGCTTCTGTTTTTACACAGCCTGCGCGCAGACCTTTGAAAACGGGTTTTATTATAGAGAAAGCTGAGCGCGAACTGGGCTTTGCTCCCAGGAGTTTTAAGGAAGGCATGGCGAAGATGTATGAACGCAGGTGGTAGGTGGTAAGGGGTAGGGTGTAGGGTAAAGGGTGAAGCATAAATTAAAAACAAATAAACTTCCTGTATGAAATGCTTATTGATTGCAATAATGGTTTCTTGTGTTTTGAGTGGCTATGCTCAAACAAACGAACGCAAAGTAGTGTTGGTGATTCTTGGGGGAGCGGGTACTATTTTACGAAACCAGATGACAGCCGAAAAAGAAAAGGAATATAGGGATGCTTTGTCTGCGGCCTTGCATAAGGGTTATACTATATTGAAAAACGGCGGTAGCTCGCTGGATGCGGTAGAAGCTGCGGTAAAGGTGCTGGAAGACGATCCGCATTTTAACGCCGGCAAAGGCGCCGTATTTACCAATGATGGGAAAAATGAACTGGATGCTTCTATCATGAACGGAGCCAACCTGGCGGCAGGCGCGGTGGCAGGAGTATCGACCATAAAAAATCCGGTTACGGCCGCAAGAGCCGTTATGGAAAAAAGCAATCATGTAATGATGGCGGGTGCGGGTGCAGAACAGTTTGCCCGGCAAAACGGGGTGCTGATGGTGTCGCCCTCTTACTTTCGCACAGAGGAAAGATGGCGTTCACTGCAAAAAATAAAAAAAGAAGATTCTTTAAAAACGGAGTTGGATCATTCAGGTAAAAAAAGCAGCTCAGCAGTATATCAATTTCAAAATCGCGATGCAAAATTTGGTACGGTAGGCGCCGTTGCATTAGATGCTAACGGTAACCTGGCTGCGGCTACCAGCACCGGCGGCATGACGAACAAACGTTTTGGAAGGGTGGGAGATTCGCCCATTATTGGCGCCGGCACTTACGCCAACAATGCTACCTGCGCCATTAGCTGCACCGGTTGGGTCGAATATTTTATACGGCTGGTAATGGCTAAAACGGTTAGCGATATGATGGAGTTTGGCAAAATGAGCCTGCAGACGGCAGCAGAGGAAATAATTATGAAGCGACTTCCGGCACTGGGTGGCGATGGTGGACTAATAGCGGTAGACAGTAAAGGAAACATCAGCATGCCATTTAATACCGAAGGCATGTACAGGGCTTATATGAATGACGAAGGTGTGCCTGTTATTAAAATTTATAAGGATGAATGAGCCGTTTTTGCCGCATCTTCGCAGATAATCCTTCATCTGCGAATCTGCGGCTCATTAATTATGGTTTCAATCCATCCGGTTCCTGCATTATACTTTAGCCGCCATCATGGCATTGAAATCGTCCGATTTTCCTTTTCTAATGGAAAGGCTTTGCCAGCGATCGCCCTTTAACATTTTGCCAATATAAACTATCTGTCCAACGTGATGCGGATAATGCGCCAGTTGCCTGTTAATGGCATCAACAACGGTTAAAGGTTCTTTGCGGATGTAGATCGTTTGCAGCAGATCGGTTTCCCGCAGGTTTTCAAGTGCCTCCAAAAAACAATCCCAGCCTTTGCTCCACAATGTTATGAGCCCGGCATGTGGTATATGCTGATCTTCGAACTCCGCATCGCGATTGCGTCCTTCTTTTTCACCATCGGTGGTCAAAAAATCCGTCCACCTGCTCAGCATATTGCCACTCATGTGCTGAATGATCATTGCAACGCTGTTGGAAGCTGCATTGGGTTGAAAATAAAAATCCTCTTCCGTTAATTGAGCAAAAGTAGCTTCGGCCAGTTGCCTGTAATATCGTACCCGTGTAATTGCCGATTGCAGAAAAACATTCCCTATTGTATTCATCGGATAATTTGTTTATTGCAAAAGTAGTTAAGTGGGGTGATTGAGTTGAATAGTTAAGTGAGTTAAGTAAGTTGAATAGTGACGACTCCCCACTTAACCCACTCAACTCAATCAACTTACTCCTCAACCGTAGCACGTATATCCAGCTTAATTGCAACTTCAGGTAGTATATATAACCCTGCTTCAGGATCGGTATAGCTGTTCATACCCCATTTTGTTCTGTCTATGTTAAAGATTGCTTTGGTGGTAACAGCACCATTTGCGACGGTAATACTGGCTGGAAAAGAAATAGATTGCACCTTTCCCAACATTGAAAAGTTACCGGCAATAGTATAGTTAGCACCTTCTATTGCGGTTGAGTCCCCACCATCGTAGCCCGACACTTTGGTAATAGTAAAAACAGCATTGGGATGTAATACTGCATTAAAAAAATCCGGACTTTTTAAATGTTCCAGCAACTGTTGTTTTTCCGGATTCTGAAGGTCGTAATTTTCGATAGAGGATATGGGGATCACAAAATCGCCGCTTTTGATCTTATCGGCCGGATTGGTAATTACAGTGCCGCTTACAGAAAATGAACCGGTATGAAAATGGGTGGGAGCGGAGCCTTTCCATTCTACTTTCGAACTACTGGTTTGCACATTGTAAGTATGGTTGCTTTTGTTCGTCTTATCGCAGCTTGCTAATACCAATGCTGCAAATGCCATCAATACTAATTGTTTCATTTCAAAAATTTTTCGCAAAGCTGAAGCAAAACAATTGTGCAGGTAATCGTAACCGTTATGAATGGCAAAAAATGTTGAATGAACTGGGTGGAAGGTTAGGGTATAAGGTGTGGTGCGTAAGGTACGAGGTATAAGGTTGCAGCCTTTAGCCACAATGCTACAACCCTATTTCTGAAAGCTGATCGCTGACAGCTAAACGGAGAAAGCGGATCGCTCCGCCTGTTCACTTACTTAACACATTCAACCTATTTACTTTTTTCTGAAAAATATTCTCACCGGCACGCCTGAAAAATCAAAATTCTTTCTAAGCTGGTTTTCCAGGTAATTTTTATAGGGCTGCTTGATATCATCCGGGTAGTTGGTAAAAAATGCGAAGCTGGGCACGGCGGTTGGTAACTGCGTAACGTATTTTATTTTTACAGAGTTGCCTCTTACAACCGGTGCGTGGTATGCTTCCACAGCCTTCAGCATCACATCGTTCAACTGGCTGGTGGGCACTTTCCTATGCCGGTTTTCGTATACCTGCAACGCTGTTTCTATTACCCTGAAAATGCGTGTTTTTTCTTTTGCAGAAATAAAAAGCACGGGTACATCCGTAAACGGAGCCGTTCTTTCTTTCAGTTCTTTTTCATAATCACGCGCCGTGTTGGTGGCTTTTTCCAC
Source organism: Agriterribacter sp. (assembly GCA_051958655.1). GTDB lineage: Bacteria > Bacteroidota > Bacteroidia > Chitinophagales > Chitinophagaceae > Agriterribacter. The sequence goes on from JBQCFW010000021.1 coordinate 12,303, forward strand.
CAGGTCCCATTTATTTACCAGCAGCACAACGCCCTTTCCTTTCCGTACTGCCAGCGAAAATATATTCAGGTCCTGGGCAGATATTCCTTTTTCCGCATCCAGCAGCATCAGGCAAACGTCGGCTTCGTCCATTGCTTTAATGGCGCGTATCACTGAATAAAATTCCAGGTCTTCCTCCACCTTGTTTTTGCGGCGTATTCCTGCGGTGTCTATCAGCACGAATTCTTTCTGAAAAAGATTGTAATGCGTATGAATGGTGTCGCGCGTGGTGCCTGCAATATCGCTTACAATAGTGCGTTCCTCGCCAATCAACGCATTCAGCAGCGACGATTTGCCTACATTGGGTTGCCCGATAATGGCAAATTTGGGCAGTTCCGGGTTGCCTTCGTCAGCTCCTTCGTTATCGGGTATCAGTTGCACCAGTTCGTCCAGCAGCTCGCCGGTGCCGCTGCCGCTTATGCTCGAAAGAAAAAAAGTGCGGTCGAAGCCCATGCTGTAAAATTCCGTGGCATCCAGCATTCTTTCCGGGTTGTCTACCTTGTTCACTACCAGGAATACCGGTTTGCTTGTTTCACGCAGCAGTTGCACAATTGCTTCGTCGAGCG
>JBQCFW010000022.1:0-24985 GCA_051958655.1 Agriterribacter sp.
TGTATACATTTTAGAAACACCGCTGTTTCGCGTGCGCAATAAGCAGGAAACCATTTATTGCTACGACGAAAGTGAGAAACAAGCGGCGGCAAAAAAACTGGGAGCCAAACCCGAGATTACCCGGTTTAAAGGGTTGGGCGAAATATCGCCTGAAGAATTTGTACGATTCATTAGCTCCGATATGCGCACACAACCCGTTAAAGTAATGCCTGAAACGCATTTGCACCAGTTGCTGGAATACTATATGGGCAAAAATACCCAGGAGCGCCAGGAGTTCATTATTGACAATCTGCGCGTGGAAATTGACCTGGCAGAAGAACAAAAAGTATAACGGCAGCATAGCCGAAATGTTACCTAAAAAGCTATTATGATACATATTGTTTTTAACGAAGCAGATGTAGAAGTGTTGCAAAAAGCAATAGAACTGGATGAAACACTGCAAGGCGAAGTTATACAGATAAAAGACGATTACGCGGTTGGTCCGCTGGCAAATTTATATGTAGGAGAGGGGATAGAAGCACGCAAAGCCTGGTGGAATGAAGTGCTGGCAGGCGGTGACCTGGATGGAAAAGTAAACGACGGCTCTGTTGATGATTACAAAACTGTTGCAGAGCTGGTAGGAACCATGCGCCGCAACGCCGATGAGATCATTTGGATATGGGCCGCGCAAAACAAGCATGATGTAAGCGGCTATTACTGGCTGTTGCATTATATGAAAGAATTCCAGGGAAGGGTGTTCATCCTGTACCTCAACAATCTTCCCTTTATTAATGAAAAGGGACAAATATTTTATCCTACCTGGCTGCACACCATTCAGCCGAAAGAATTTTTGAAGGCAAAAAAATTAGCCCGCCCCATTACTTTGAGCGAATTTGAAGTTGATCCCGATGAATGGATTAAGCTGGCGAACGAAAATAAAGGCGTTCGGGTATTGGAAGGTGGCAAAAAACTGGTGCAGCACGACTACGATTTTTACGATGCAGATCTGAAAAAATACATTACCAAGGATTGGCAGAAAGCAAGCAAGATCATTTCGCACTTTTTGTCGAAGAACAAACATACCACCGGCGATATGTATTTGTTATGGCGCCTGAAACTGTTAATTGCCGGCGGCGATTACAATGTGCAGGGCGAAGTAAAGAACATGAAAGATTTTGAAGTGAAAACACCGGTAGGAGAAGTAGTGAGTGGTGAGTAGTAAGTGGTAAGTAGTAGGTGGTAAGTGATAAAGCAGCAAAAATCATATCAAGTCTCATAGAGACGATATTTCGGTAAACATATGAGTAAAGATAATTTTACAGAAAACGAATCGGGCATACAGGGCCAATACAAAACATGGTTCCTCGACTATGCATCCTATGTAATACTGGAACGCGCAGTTCCTGCCATTGAAGATGGATTGAAGCCCGTGCAACGTCGCATTCTTCATGCCATGAAGGAAATGGACGACGGGCGTTTTAACAAGGTGGCCAATATCATTGGCCAATCTATGCAATACCATCCGCATGGCGATGCATCCATAGGCGATGCGTTGGTAAACATGGGGCAGAAAGACTTGTTGATAGAGACACAAGGTAACTGGGGCGATGTGCGCACCGGCGACGAGGCAGCGGCAGCCAGGTACATTGAAGCACGATTGAGCAAGTTTGCGTTAGAAGTAGCTTTCAACGCCAAAACCACAGAGTGGCAGCTCAGCTACGATGGAAGGAAAAATGAACCGGTAACACTGCCAATGAAATTCCCTCTGTTGCTTGCACAGGGTGCAGAAGGAATTGCAGTGGGATTGTCTACCAAAATATTACCACACAATTTTTGTGAACTGATTGACGCATCGATCAAATACCTGCGCGGTAAAAAGTTTGAGCTGTATCCCGATTTTCAAACTGCCGGCATGATCGACGTTACCAATTACAACGAAGGCAAGCGCGGCGGTAAAGTAAGGGTAAGGGCCAGGATTGAGGAGTTAGATAAAAAGACATTGGTAATACGAGATGTGCCTTATGGTGTTACCACGGCGCAACTCATGGATTCCATTGTTAAAGCCAACGACCAGGGTAAGATCAAGATCAAAAAAGTGACTGATAATACTGCCGCTGAAGTAGAGATCCAGGTGGATCTTGCGCCGGGTATTTCGCCGGATATTACCATCGATGCGCTCTATGCTTTTACCGATTGTGAAGTTAGTATATCGCCTAACGCATGTGTGATCGTTGAAAATAAGCCAAGGTTCCTGAGTGTGCATGAACTGCTGAAAACATCGGCCGATCTTACCAAAGACCTCCTGAAACGGGAACTGGAGATAAAACTCGCGGAACTGCAGGAAAAATGGCATTATACTTCGCTGGAAAAAATCTTCTTCGAAGAAAAAATATACAAAGAGCTTGAGAAAAGGCACGAAACCTGGGACAAAGTATTGCAGGCTATCGACAAAGCTTTTGTACCGTTTAAAAAACAACTCAGGCGCGACATTACCCGCGAGGACATTGTAAAACTTACGGAAAAGCCTGTACGCCGTATTTACAAGCTGGATATAGACGAGCTCAATGACCAGATTAAAGGGATTGAGGCAGAAATAAAGCAGGTTAAATACGACCTGAATAACCTGGTTGATTTTTCGGTAGCTTATTACGAAAACCTGTTGAAGAAGTATGGAAAAGGCCGGGAAAGAAAAACAGAGATAAAGCTCTTTGAAGCCATACAGGCCAAACAGGTAGCCATTGCTAACGCCAAGCTGTATGTAAATCGTTCGGAGGGATTTGTGGGTACTGGCTTAAAGAAAGATGAATTTGTAGAAGATTGCTCCGACCTGGATGATATTATAGCCTTTACCAAGGCTGGTATTATGAAGGTGGTAAAAGCAGCAGATAAAGTGTTTATTGGAAAAGACATCATACATGTGGCGATATTTAAAAAAGGCGACGAGCGCACCACCTACAACATGATATATGTAGATGGAAAAAGTGGCGTGAGTTATGCCAAACGTTTTAATGTTACTGGTGTTACCAGAGACAAAGAGTACGATCTTACCAAGGGATCAGACAAAAGCAAAGTGCATTATTTTTCCGTTAACCCTAATGGTGAGGCAGAAGTGGTGAAAATAATGCTGAGCCCCAACAGCTCTGCCAGGAACAAAGAACTTGAATTTTATTTCGAGGAAATGGAGATCAAGGGAAGAGGAAGCATGGGCAACCAGGTTACCAAATACCCTATTAAGTCGGTTAAGTTCAAAGAGGCAGGCCGCTCTACGCTTAGCGGCAGAAAATTATGGTTCGACGAAACTTTTGGCAGACTGAGCACCGATGAAAAGGGGCAATACCTGGGCATGTTTGATGCGGAAGACAAACTCCTGGTTATCTATAACAATGGCAATTACGAAATAACCGATACGGAACTTACCCAGAAATTTGACGCGGAGAAAGTGTTGCTGATTGAAAAGTTCAATCCCGAAAAAATAGTAACCGCTGTTTACCTCGATAAAGAGAAACTCCAGTATAATATCAAGCGCTTTAAAATTGAAACCACCACCCTGCGCAATAAGTTCTTTTTTATTAAGGAAGGAGAAGGCAACCAACTGGAAGCAGTAACGACTGCCGCAGAGCCCATATTGGTAATGCAAAGCGGAAGGGGAGCGCAGGTGCGCAAGGCAAAAATAAAAGTGGTGAAGGTGGTGGAGATCATGGGATGGAAAGCGGTAGGTGCTAAACTGGCCGACTATTCGAAGAGTACAACAATGGAGTGGGAAGTGAAAAAGGCAGATGAAAACCAGCAGCCTGAGTTGTTTGAGTAGGCATAAGGAAAGAGGTGTAGGGTATAAGGTGTAGGGGGTAAGGTTGAGCTGGTTCCTGGATCTTGCTCTTGGTTCTTGGTTTGGGGCTCTTGGTTTTTGGGGGTCTTAGGTTCTGGATTTGCCCTTGTAGTCAACTTACTCAACTAAAAATAGGTATGTTTATAGCTATTTGTTCTCATATAACCAAACCCCTAACATAACCTGCCTTATTTAATTTTTTATGACAAGGATAACAGAACAGCCCTCCCTGTACAGGCATCTTGAAAAAATGTCTGTAGAAGAGCTAACCGCCAGCATCAATAACGAAGATAAAAAAGTTGCCCTGGCCATTGAAAAAGCATTGCCCCAACTCAACGTTTTAATCAAAGCTATTGTAGAAAAATTAAAAGCCGGGGGGCGCATGTTTTACGTCGGTGCGGGCAGCGGCGGACGTTTATCGGTGCTTGATGCCATTGAATTACCAACCACCTATGGTATAGAAAAAGGCAAAGTGAACGTTATTTTGGCAGGAGGTCTCGACCGCCTGATAGAAGCGCCCGAAGAAAAAGAAGACGAGCCAGATGCTGGCTGGAACGCTTTGGTGGAGCACAACATTTCTCCGAAAGATATCGTGATAGGCATTTCTGCCAGCGGCACCACGCCCTTTGTGCTCGGCGCCTTAACGCAATGTAAAGCCAATAATATTACTGCAGGCTGTATTGTAAGCAACCCTGGTTCACCTATAGCCGCCGCAGCAGCCATTCCTGTAGAAGTTATTACAGGCCCTGAATTCGTTACCGGCAGCACCCGCATGAAGTGCGGCACTGCGCAGAAAATGATTTTCGACATGATCAGCACCACCACCATGATACAACTCGGCAGGGTAGAAGACAACAGCATGGTAAACGTATTGCTCATCAACGATAAAATTACCGACAGAGCCGTGAAGATATTAATGGAAAAAGCCGGAATTGAAAGTTACGACGAAGCAAAGACAACCTTATTGCAGCATGGTAGCGTAAGAAAAGCGATGGATGCGCTGAAGTGATTTGGGATTTGAAATTTTGATGGGTGTCTTCACCCACCGATAGAAAATATCAGCCCGAACAACTGCCCGGGCTGATATTACCTGCTAAAATTTAATAGAAAAACTCAACACAAAATTTCGGCTAAACTGCGGGTTGCCGATCAAATCCCAATAGTACACATTGCTTAGGTTATTCAATTTTAACCCAAGTCTCCATTTGTCTTTTTCGTAAAAGGCAGTTGCATTTATGGCATGATAAGCCGGGATGGTGTAAGTGTTGCTGGAATTGAAATAAGATTTATCAACATAGTTTCCTCCAAATCCAAGCCCAACACCCTTTAAAAACGTAGCTGGCATACGATAGCTGATCCAATAGTTCAGGATATGCTGCGGCGCCTCTGTTGCAAATTTCCCTTCGTATACTTCCGCCTTAATGTACTTATTCTCATTAAAGCCATACCCCGACACAATGTTGAGTCCGGGAAGCGGATTGGCTATCAATTCTACCTCAAGTCCCTTGCTTACCTGTTTACCGTCCTGGAAAGTAAATCCGCTGTTGTCTGAACGAATGGCATTATCGATGGCTATTCGATAATAGCTGATGCTGCCCGTAAGTTTATTGGCAGCCAATTCCGCCTTTACGCCACCTTCCAACTGGTTGGCAAATACCGGTCTGGGACGGAACAAGCTCCCATCGGGCTGTTCGATTGTGCCCTGGTTTTGAAAGCCGTTCATAAAATTTCCAAAAACGGAAACCCGGTCTTTTACCAATTGGTATACCACTCCGATTTTGGGAGAGAGCGAGGGTTGCACATATACGCCTTCATATTTTTGTTTAAAACGGTCAAATCGCAAACTTAACATAGTTGACAGTCGGTCGGTCCATTTGATAACATCAGAAACATACACACCTAATGAAGTACCGCCGTAAATGCCACCATCTATCACTAATGAAGGATCCGAAAAAATGCTGTCTACCCTGTCTTTACCCAATTTTGTGAAAGGATTGTTTACGTTTACTTTTTCAATATCAGGGCTTATCCTGTAAGTAGTGGTCTCGTTCTGGTATTCAAAGCTCGCTCCGATCAGGATATTATGCTGAAATTTTCCTGTGTTAAAAGTACCATTAAAGTTTTGCTGCACGCTTGCCGAATTCCTTTCTCTCGGACCAAAAAGCCGTACACTTGTTATGGCGGAGTCTGTATCAATCCAGCTAATGTAGGGTTGATAGCTTTTGTTTAAAAATTCGTTGACGCGCGAGAAGCTGGTGGTTGATGTCCAACGCTTGCTTAACTGATACTTTGCCTGTCCAAAATATTTTGTTGCTTCTGCATCGCTGAGCAGATCATTGGCGAACAAGGCTTGCTTAAATCCAAGCGGAATATCTTTCGTAGATTTAAAGGGCACCTCATCAGCAAAAAGCAAAGTATAAGGAAGTCTTGTTGCATTGCTTTTGAAATACTCAAAATCAAAAAGGAAAGAAAGGCGGTCGCTCGCTTGGTACAAAAGGCTCGGTGCTATGGCATACCTTTTTGTTTTACCGTATTCGTTAGAACTGTTTTGGCTGTGCCTTACTGCATTCATCCGCAACAGCACCGTTTTGCTTTCATTCAGGGGAGTATTTACATCCACTGTGGCGCGGCTTAAATCAAAGCTCCCTGCGCTATATGCTATCTCGCCGCCAAATTGGGCATAAGGTTTTTTGGTAACCAGGTTCATTACCCCGCCAAAAGAAGATACTGCCGCGCCAAAAAGCGTGCCCGACGGTCCCTTGATCAGTTCTATGCGTTCGAGGTTTGTAATTTCTGTTCCGGTTCTATAAACGGAGGTCGCCAGCCCGTTGCGCGCATAATCCCAATTGGTAAATCCTCTGAAGGTAACATTGAACATGCCCGTAACATACTCCGATGGCACTACTCCCGGCGCCGACCGGAAAGGCTCTTTAATATCCGTCATCATCTGTTCCTTCATCAGCTCTTTACCCACCACGCTGTATACCTGTGGATTTTCAAGGTTTTTCAAAGGCATACGCGCTATCATATCGGTTTGCTTGTTGCCAAAATGTTTCGAAGCTTTTATAACCACTTCCTGCAATTGCGCGTTGTTTTCAATCAACACAAAATCAACAACCGTTGTTTGACCGGCTGCAATTGCAATTACCTTGTTTTGTGTCACAAGTCCAGTAAAGCTCGCAGACAAAGTATAAGAGCCTGCAGCGATATTTTTAAGAACATAATTGCCTTGTTCGTTTACCACTGCACCCTTGCCTGTACCCAGCAGGAGCACGTTTACAAATTCAGCAGGTTTTCCGTCTGAGGTGGTTACTCTTCCTTTAATCGTTCCTGTTTGCGCTGTTGCTGCATAAAACGAAAGAATAAAAATAGTTGCAGTAAAAAGAATTCGCCTTTGCATATTTGTTTGGTTAAGATATGAGGCGCAAATGTCTTATTGGCACTCTTGCCATGTTTACGAAATTTGAAATACTGTTTACGAGATACAGAAAAAATGCAGATTGGTGAGAATATTTAGTTTGGCGTTTATTGTTGATTTGTGTTGGAATACTCGCTGTTTTCGCTAAAAGAGCGTTTGTTATTGTGTTGAACCGCTCTCACTTTTCCAGCGCATTATTTCAGCATTGCATGAGCGCATCATTATAATCACAAATTGCTTCAATCGTTCCGCGGGCGATTTGGAAAGCCAGATTTTGAGCTGCAGTGCTTTGATGTGATCGGGAGTATCAGTCATTTTTCAAAACGATGCCCTTTTCTTCCAGTCGTATTTATTCTTGTCTATATTATTTCGTTTTGCAAGATCAGCAAGCATCGAATCGATTTTGTTTTTATCAACCCATCGCCCATTCACAAAAACACCCGCAATTTTTCTCGTGTTTTGTATGTTATCTAACGGGTTTGCATCCAGCAGCACTAAGTCTGCAAATTTTCCAACCTCCACAGTCCCAATTTTGTCTCCGATTTCCAGCCATGTTGCTGCTAACCGGGTAGCTGCCGCCAGTGCCTCTTCTGTGGTTAGGCCTGCTTTTACTAAAAGTTCAATTTCATCATGAAGGGTAAAGCCCCAAACCAGGCCTGACACGCCGGCGTCTGTACCAGCAACAATAGGGATATTAGCTTGTTTAAACGCTTTTACCAGTCGCTTATTGAAATCCAGCATTTGATCAATACGATCTACACGCTTCGGATCTGTCTCGCGGTTGTAATTGTTTGAGTAAAGCCATTTGCTTTGCATAAGCGGATGTACATATTTCAGTGTAGACAAATTGCGTAAACTGTCCAGCGAATGAGTTTGACTGGCAATCCATTCCATGGTTATTAATGTGGGCGTAAGCCAGGTGCCGTTCTTCTTTGCAATTTTTACAAAGTGCTGAATGTCGTCATCGCTTAGTGTCTTGCTTTGCTTCGCGTATTCTTCCGCGTGAGCTACCATGTCAAAATGAGGCACAAATGCTTCTTCCAGCCTTCCTCTGAAAACATCGGGAATATGCCCCAAAACTTTCATTCCGTGTTGCTTTGCTTCATCAACAATAGCCTTATAAGTTTCAATATTCAGGTGCGAATACACCTTGATGAATTCATATCCCTGCGCTTTGGCAATACGCACGGTCTGACGGCCATCTGACGGCGTATTAGCAATGTTGCCAGAGCCGTCTCCTCCATCTATCAAAAAAGCCAAGGCTATGCGGGGACCAATCACTTCTCCTTTTATAATTTCATTCCTTTGCCCAAAATGTTCTGCTCTGCCCGTTAATTCAAAGGCAGTGGTAACACCGTTGGCTATGTAGAGTAACATAAAATCTTGCGTATCGGCAAAAAGTGTAGCTCCTTTTGTAGGATAATTTGCGCTGAAGTTGATATCGGCCAGGTTGTGCACGTGCATATCAATAAGACCGGGAATCAGCCATTTGCCTTTTCCATCTATTATTTTTGCATTAACTGGAATTGCTTTGTTGATGGATTGAATTTTTTTATTTTCAATGACTACTGAAGCATTCGTAATAATGCTGTTTTCTGCTGTCATTGCAATGATATTTACATTTTTAAGAACGTATGTTTCGTCGTTCTTAGCCGGTTGCTGTTCCGGTTGGAATGGAGATGAATTTTTAGTAGTTGTACAGTTGTAGAAGAATAGTGTAATAAGAAAAAAAATGACAGGTCGATATAAGTTTATATGTTTCATCTGTATTTCGCAAAAGGTTAAACAATAGACGATCTCTTAACAAAGTTATTATTTGTGAACGCCAGAAAGCTTTCAGGTCATTTGTTTTTTAGTGCTTTGATATGATCGTAGTTGTTTAAATGCATCTGATCAATTACACTTTATGCATCCTGGAAAGGAGAATCTTCATCTCTGTATTTTCCACGGAATGATTTATACAAAAGAATTGGTCCCTGAATCAGGCCAAACAGAGCAACTGCGGCAGCTAGTAATATGAATTTCAATTTTACCCCACCGTTCACCAGCATGGCTATCAACGACCCAATTCCAATAATTCCAATTAATACCAGCGTAACTCCATAAAGATAACCGCCTCTGTTTTCTTTCCTGAATTCTCCGCCGTTGGCTTCAAAAAGATCTTCCAAAAGTTGCAACGATTGTTCCTGGTTCATGCCTCTGTAATCGGCAGTTAATGTTTCAAGAATAATTTCCCGTCTGGTGCCGTCTGATACAGCTCCAATTGCAAAATCTAAATTGTCTTCTTTTACTCCAAGATTCAGATACTTTTGTTTTACAAGGTCTAATTTGTGCATACAACTTTTCGTTTAGGGTTTGTGTGAATATATTCAGTTTTATAAGAAGAAACTCAAATGAACCTCAAGCCATTTCCGGGCATTTCAACCACTATTACCAGCGCCAGAAGCGCCCGTTCGTGGAAGGGAAACATCCCCCGCCGGATCCTGGTTCAATACCGAAACCATGGTTGCATACAACTGCGGGTAAGCCGCTTTTAACTCAACTGGTTTTTCAAAAAAGCGTTCCACGCTCTCTGCCCAGAACTCCTGGAAATTTTTTAAAGCATATTCGGAAAAAAAATCATTTCCCGGTAATTTCTCTGTTTCAAAAACCTTGTTGCCGCAGTGGTTGAACGATGCGAAGTGTGTTGTAAAATTATCGTCGGTGTCTGAGCCTGTTTCAAAGTTTTGAAAATAATAAGCATGCGCCATTTCATGCAGCCCCACATTTTCGCCGTCATGCGGGTATTGAAAACCTTCCAGGAAGTGTTTCCACGACACATGAATGCGGTTACCCGACACATTACCTGCTAAAACGCGAATGGTAGGCTGTATGCCCACAAACTCTGCCGGAAAAATGTGAATGAACCTGAAAAAAGGCAGCAGGTATTCTTTCAATCCAAAACTCAACTGAATAGCTGAAGCGCTCAACAGGATAGGCATTTCGCGAAAGCCGCCGCGATCGTGTATTACAAAGGTTTTAAGTGATATGAACTTTTTTAAACGGTCCAGGAACTTTTCCTTCTCCTGTGGAGAACGTTCATTAAAATAAGGAAATCTTTTTTGTAACACACCAATGAGAATATCGTCTGAAAAGTTTAGCTCCTCACCCGGATAAATCAGCACATCTTTAGGCAGGGCTTCTTCAGCAGCAGTTTCCTGGTTATGCCGGATGTTGCGAATGATCGCCCTTACAAATAAGGCGATGCCCGTTACAAATGCTATGGAAGAAAGAATATTCAAGGATAAGTGGTGCTTTTAATTGTTAGCTTTCAAGGCCGAGCCGCATTGCAATATCGGAAGTAAATTTGTTATCAGGGTCATATTTTCTCTTGATCGAAAGCCATTCACTGTATTGAGGATACATTTTTTGAAACATTGCTTTGCTCATCATCGAGTCTTTGCCAAGATATAACCTGCCACCTGCTTCCAGCACTTTCTGATCCAGTTTTTCGGTGAAAGCTTTCAAGCCTTTAGTAACGGGAAAATCTATTGCCAAAGTATATCCTGCGAAGGGGAAAGACAAAATGCCCTGTCCTTCTCCCATCTTTTTAAACACATTTAAAAAAGGAGTACAGCCGCTCGAGGCTATCATTTCCATAATCTCCCGCAATACTTTTTCGCCTCCTTTTTCAGGTATTACAAATTGGTATTGAATAAAGCCCCTTTTCCCATATCCCTTATTCCAGTTGTTGATCATATCCAGCGGGAAAAAGAATTTTTCGTAGTGCACAAATTCCTTTGGTGAGTTTTGTACAAAACCGATCAAACGGTTAAGAATACGGACGGTAAAATTATTAAGTACAAATGCTGGTAAAAAAAACGGAACCGTTAACGCCGATATCTTATGCACTTTCAACGGCTCTTTTTGGAGCGCCGGTGGCAGATCCTTTAGAGCAGCAGCATCGCCCACTGTTAATACTCCGCTGCCTGATTTTTTCCCTTTCGCCAGGGGATCTACCCAGGCAACAGAATAATTGTAATGCTGGTATTTTTCCAGCGCCGCCAGCATTTCTTCGAGGTTGTTTACTTTAACAGACTGCTGCCTGAAATAAGTAGTTTCAATCTTTCTCAGCCTGATCTTTGCTGTGAGTATAACGCCCAGTAATCCAAGTCCTCCAAAATTGGCAACAAAAAGATCGCTGTTTTGCTCTCTCGAGGCGGTTGTAATGCTTCCATCGGCCAGCAATATCGTAAACGATACAACACAGTTAATAAAAGAGCCGTCTGCATGATGCGCTTTGCCGTGAATATCATTGGCAATAGCGCCCCCGATGGTCACAAATTTTGTTCCGGGGCATATCATTGGCAGCCAGCCACGAGGCGCAAAAGTGGTGATGATTTCTTCGAGGCTGGCACCGGCTTCACATTCTAAAACGCCTTGCTGTTCATCCCACGCCAGAAAATGGTTCATGCGCGTGCTTACAGCCACATGCTTGTTGGCGTTGATTGCCTGATCGCCATAACTTCTGCCCAACCCCCTGGGTATCAGCGATCCGTTGCGTACCACTTCCTGCCATTCCTTTTCGTCGCGCGGACGGCTTACCAGTGCTTCAACAGCAGGATAGTTGCCCCAGCCAGCAAGTACTTCTTTGTGTTCTGTAATCATATAATTATAGCGTGTACAAAAATAGCTTAATTGTATAAGCCGTTAGCCATAAGCCGTCGGCTATCAGGTTCAAATTGCTGATTTGTTGATTTTTGATTGCTGATTGGCCCGCCAGGTGAAAGAACCGAAGAAACAAGAACCAAAACCAAAAATCAAAGAAACAAAGAAGCAGAATTAAGAACCAGGAAGCCAAAAAAAACTGCTCACGGCTAATTGCTGAAGTCAGAAGGCTGATCGCTGATGGCTGAAGGCTGATGGCTGAAGACTGATGGCTGAAGACTGACAGCCCCCCGCTTCTTTTGTTTCTTGCTTTTTGTTTGTTGATATTTGTTCTGCAAATGCTTCCTCCATTTCCATACCGTTTTCATTCCCTGGGCGATTCAGCCGTTGTAATTGCATTTGGCAATACCATGAATGGTGCGCTGAATAAGTATATCATTCAATTAAGCCATCAGCTAAAGGAGCGGCAAACAGGTTTCATAACAGACATTCTTCCCGCCTATAGTTCTCTTTCTGTGTTTTATGATTTGAGTCTGTTGCAGCAGCTAAAACCCGTTTATACCAGCGGTTATGATTATGTATGTAATTATGTAGAAAAAATAATGCAGCAAACAACTGCTATACCATCTGCTGAAGAAACAGTAATACGAATACCCGTTTGTTATGAAGGAGCATTAGCACCCGACATTGAAGCGATTGCAAAACAACAACGGTTGCGTGTAAACGAAGTAATCGATCTACACACCGCCCGGCGATACGATGTTTATATGATCGGTTTTTTACCCGGGTTTGCCTATATGGGCGAAGTAGACAGCAGGATTGCTACACCTCGCAAGCATTTGCCCGGGCAGGTAGTTGCCGGCAGCGTAGGCATAGCAGGCGCACAAACCGGCATTTACCCCATCAATTCGCCCGGGGGCTGGAATATTATAGGAAGGACGCCTTTGCAAATGTTCGATGCACAACGTAAAGATCCTGTGCTGCTGAAAGCCGGCAATATTGTTCAATTTTATCCAATTAGTCTGCATGAGTATCAGCATTATTAAGCCTGGCATATACGATACGGTGCAGGATATGGGTAGGCATGGATACCGCCACCTCGGCATCAATCCCAACGGCGCGATGGATCGTTTTTCTGCCCGAATAGTAAATGCGCTTGCCGGCAACTCAGCCAATGCTCCGGTAATTGAAAGTCATTTCCCTGCAGCATCCTTATTGATTGAAGAGGATATGCTGATTGCGGTGGGCGGTGCTGATTTTTCTCCGTCAATCAATGGGCGCTATATTTCCTTGTACCAGCCGGTGTGGGTAACCGCAGGCAGCATACTCGAACACAAAACCTGGAAACATGGTGCAAGAACCTATATTGCTGCCGGCGGTGAGCTGGAAATTCCTGCATGGCTCAACAGTTACAGCACCAATGTGAAACTGGCTGCGGGAGGATGGAAGGGAAGGACGCTCCGAAAAAATGACCGTATCCGGTTAAAAGAAAAACGGTTGCCTACAACGCCGTTTCACGGAGTGCAGGCACTTTCCTGGCGGGCAAACGTAACCTGGGATGATGCAACAGACGAAAATGTAGTATACGTGCTGCATGGACCGGAGTATAAATGGTTGAATGAAGAAAGCAGGAGAATGCTCGAAGCGCAATCCTTTACCATCAGCACCACGGCCGACCGTATGGGGTACCAGTTGGAAGAAGCGCTTCCTTACAGGGCAGAGGAAGAATTGCTATCGTCGGCTACCACTTTTGGAACAGTACAACTACTACCTGGCGGAAAAATAATCGTGCTGATGGCAGATCACCAGGTGAGTGGCGGTTATCCGCGAATTGCGCAGGTTATTACTTCGCATTTACCCATGCTTGCACAAAAAAAGCCGGGAGATTTCATACGTTTCAAATTCATACACCAGGAACTGGCAGAAGCACTGTTGTGTAAACAACAGCATCATTTAGTATTATTGCAGCATGCGTGTGAATTCAAGTTGCAAGGAGCAAGGCAAAGGCGTAGGGAGTAAGGAATAAGTTGGAAGATACAGGACCAAGAAACAAGAAGCAAAGATCCAAAATAGGGACAAGAAACAAAAAACTCCAAATAGGCTCCGTGCACCTCCGTGTCCTAGTGCCTCCATGGTTCAAAACCAAAACCCAAACAATAATGATTACAATCGACATCAACTGCGACATGGGAGAGGGGCTCGGCAATGAAGAATTACTGATGCCTTATATCAGTTCTGCCAACATTGCCTGTGGATACCACGCAGGTGACGAAAGTACAATGCGTAAGGTTATGAGTATTGCTAAGCGTTATAATGTATGCGTTGGTGCACATCCTTCGTTTAACGACAGGGTAAATTTTGGAAGAACCATGCACCAGCTTCCACAATCGGAAATGTATGATTTGATTAATGCGCAATTGGTTTTGTTTGAAAAGATTGCAAGGGAAGAAGGAGTGGTGATGAAACATGTAAAACCCCATGGCGCCTTGTATAATTTGTCTGCAAAAGATATTACTGTTGCCAGTACCATTGCGCAGGCTGTAAAAGATTTTAATGATGAATTGTGGCTGATGGGTTTAAGCGGTAGTATTTCTGTTGCGGCGGCAAAGGAAATTGGACTACGCACTGTGCCGGAAGTTTTTGCCGACCGCACTTATCAGCCAGACGGAAGTCTTACGCCGCGTTCCTTACCCGGAGCAACCATTGCAGATACAGATGCAATGTTGCGACAGGTATTGCAAATAATCTTTCAAAAAGCGGTAACGTCAACAACAGGCAGCGTGGTGCCGATAGAGGCGGAGTCGATCTGTATTCATGGTGATGGTGCACATGCCGTTGAGTTTTCGAAACACCTTTTTAAAACTCTACAACAAAACAGCATTGCCGTTGCAGCTCCCTCCAACCAATAAAAAAAGCAGCAGTGCATTGCTGGGCGCTGCCTTCCTGA
Source organism: Agriterribacter sp. (assembly GCA_051958655.1). Classification (GTDB taxonomy): domain Bacteria; phylum Bacteroidota; class Bacteroidia; order Chitinophagales; family Chitinophagaceae; genus Agriterribacter. The sequence goes on from JBQCFW010000022.1 coordinate 14,818, forward strand.
TGGCTACATCTGCCATTGGTCCCGGTTTCTTAAACAATACCAGCCTGTTTACAGAGCAATTGCTTACGAGTTTTGGTTTTATTATCCTCATTTCAATATTGCTCGACATTGGCGCGCAACTGAACATTTGGCGCATACTTGCTGCCGGGGAAAAAAAGGCGCAGGATATGGCAAATGCGCTTTTGCCAGGACTGGGCTATATACTGGCTTTTCTGGTGGCTTTTGGCGGACTCGCTTTTAATATTGGCAACATAGCGGGTTGCGGCCTGGGACTGGAAGTGCTAACGGGAATGGACCCACGCTGGGGTGCGATCATAAGTTGTATTGTTGCCCTTGCTTTGTTTTGGGTAAAGGAAGCCGCGCGGTGGATAGATGCTTTTGTAAAAGTGCTGGGCATAGGCATGCTGGGGTTGATGCTGTATGTGATGTGGGTTGCAAACCCTCCTGTAACAACGGCACTGCACCATACCCTGCTGCCGCAAAAGACAGACTTGTTTATGATTGTTGCATTGGTAGGAGGTACCGTTGGCGGTTATATAAGTTTTGCAGGCATACATCGCTTAATGGATGCAGGCATTAAAGGAAAAGGTGCAATGTCGCAAGTGAGCCGCAGTGCAGTAACGGGCATAATACTTACTTCCGTAATGCGCTATGCCTTGTTTCTTGCCGTGCTGGGCGTAGTATGGAAAGGCGCTGCGCTCGACAAGGCGAACCCGGCAGCTTCGGTTTTCAGCATCGCCTCGGGCAGTGCGGGATATTATTTTTTTGGAATAGTGCTCTGGAGCGCCGCCATTACTTCCGTTATCGGTGCTTCGTACACTTCTGTTTCTTTTTGGCAAACACTTCATCCTGTTATACAAAAGCAATCGCGCTGGGTCATTACCGCATTTATTTTGCTTTCAACCGTGGTATTCGTATTGATCAACAAGCCACCCTCTCTCATACTCGTGCTGGCCGGTGCTCTCAATGGTTTGATATTGCCTTTCGGATTGATAGTAACATTGATCGCGGCTACCCGTAAGCGTTTGATGAATGCATATAAGCATCCGCTTTGGTTGTATATAACAGGATGGATTGTAGTTGCTTTAATGAGTTGGATGGGATGGATGGCGATGGTTGGAAAGTGAAGGAGAAACAAGAACCAAAAATCAAGATCCAAGAAACAAAAAATCAAAGAACAAGAAGCAAAAAACAAGATCTGGGAGGCAAAAATAAGAACCAGGGTATCAGCCTGCACCTTACACCCTACACCTTATACCCTACGCCTTATACCTTATACCTCCCCCACTACCATTCCGTTATCGAACCATCTGCATTATACCACAGCGGGTTCTTCCAGTCGGGTGGATTTTTGCTCAGCTCTTGCACCAGCGCTTCATTTATTTCTACTCCCAGCCCCGGCTTTTGAAGCAATGATATACAACCGTCTACTATTTTGAAATCATCCTTGTTTGAAAGATAATCAAGCAGGTCGGCACCTTCGTTGTAATGAATGCCAATGCTGCTTTCCTGTATAAAGGCGTTGATACAATTAAAATCTATTTGCAATGCCGAAGCAAATGATATAGGACCCAACGGGCAATGAGGCGCCAGCGCCACATCGTAAGCCTCTGCCATGGTGGCAATTTTTTTTACTTCGCTTATACCGCCGGCATGACTGAGGTCGGGTTGAATAATATCAACCGTTCCGTCCATAAAAATTTGTTTAAAGTCCCAGCGGCTGAACATTCTTTCGCCGGTAGCAATCGGCGTACACACCAGCGACTGAATCACTTTCAACGCTTCGTTGTTTTCGGCCAATACCGGTTCTTCTATAAACATCAGCTTAAAAGGTTCCAGCTCTTTTGCCAGCACTTTTGCCATGCCCTTGTGCACCCTTCCATGAAAATCGATGCCTATACCCACTTCCGGGCCCACTTCGCCGCGCACTGCTGCAGCTCTTTCCACCGCTTCCTGTATTTTTTGTGGTGTATCTATCCACTCCATTTCTGCTGTGCCATTCATTTTTACCGCCGTAAAACCTGCATCCAGTCTTTTCCTTGCTGCCTCTGCTATATTAGACGGTTTGTCGCCACCGATCCACCCATATATTTTCATTTTATTGCGAACGGCGCCCCCTAACAAATCATACACCGGACGGTTCAATGCCTTTCCCTTAATGTCCCACAACGCCTGATCGATTCCCGAAATTGCGCTCATGAGAATCGGTCCTCCCCTGTAAAATCCTCCCCTGTATAAGGTTTGCCATATATGCTCGATATTGTCAATGGGTTGACCAATTAAGTATGTGGACAGTTCCTTTACCGCAGCCATTACGGTATCGCTCCTGCCCTCAATAACCGGTTCACCCCAGCCAACAAGTCCGGGTTGATTGGTATATATTTTTAAGAATACCCAACGCGGAGGTAATTTATACAGTTCTACCTTTTCAACTATTATTTTAAAGCCAGGATGGTTTGCCATACCGATTGAATTTGGTAACCTATGAGTTAGAAGGTTTGTTTTGATAAGCCATAAAAATACTGTGTTTGCCACTTACCGGCACAAAAAAATCTTTTAAACCAAGGTTGTTTTTTTTATATGAAGTATATTCAGCCTTTTTACAAATAAAAGAGAGCAACGAGGTTAATAAGCTTGATCTTTATTGTTGTTTTATACTTGTATAATTTGCTCATTATGGAAAAAATCAGGACGGCTATTATTGGATGCGGTAAAGTAAGTCAATGGCATGTGTCGGCCTTACAAAAGACCTCCAATGCTGTTTGCGTGGCAGCCTATAGCAGAGATATAGAAAAAGCAAAATCGTTTGCTGCTCAGTACGGCATTCAGCCTTATGATGATATTACTGAGATGATACAGCGCGAAAAGATAGATGCGGTGGTAATTTGCACGCCTCATCCTTATCACCTGGAGCCAGTGCTGCAAGCCGCTGCTGCGGGTGCGCATTGTTTGGTTGAAAAACCTTTGGCATCGTCGTTAGCAGATTGCGACACGATGATAGACGCGTGTAAAAAAGCTGGCGTAAAGTTGGGAATGATCAGTCAGAGAAGGTATTTGCGTTGCGTGCAGCGATTGAGAAACGCCATTGATCAAAATAAGATTGGTATACCGGTATTGGGTACTGTAAATGTATTAGGCTGGCGCGATAAAGCTTATTATGAAAGCGATCCGTGGCGCGGCAAATGGGATACAGAAGGCGGAGGCGTAATGGTAAACCAGACTTCGCACCAATTGGAAATTCTGTTGTGGCTGATGGGACCTGTGGATGAAGTGTATGGTGTATGGCGCAATTTCAATCATCCGTATGTTGAAATAGAAGATACTGCAGTAGCGATTGTGAAGTTTAAAAATGGCGGATTGGGAAATATCATCGTAAGCAATTCGATGAAGCCGGGCTTGTATGGAAAAATTCATGTGCATGGCTCCAACGGGGCATCGGTGGGGGCACAGCTGGATGGAGGCGCTATGCTGTTGCCAGGACAAAGCGGTGTAGACGTTCCCTACAACGATATATGGACTGTCCCTGGCGAAGAAACGATGCTGGAAAAATGGCAGCAGGAAGACACAGCCTTCTACCACACCACCAAGCCGGTAGAGGATACTTTCCTGAAACAGCACGAAGATTTTTACAACGCCATTATACATGACCGTGAGCCTCCGGTAGACGGCATAACGGGACGCAATACGGTAGAACTGTTTACAGCTATTTATCGGTCTACGCGTGATAATACTGTAATAAAATTTCCGCTGGCGGCAGATGATGGAAGAGGGGATTATGACGGGAGAAAAACATCGCGGTAAAAAGGCCTGCGACAAGTGCCGGAAGAATACAATGAGTAACGAAGCGGAGACCTGCGTGTCAGGTCAGGCGGGTTGCTTACCGCATTAAACTCTTCGCATCGTGATATTGAAAACGCAGCATAGCGAAGTTGAGGCATCCCCGGCTGTTGTGAAGCTGCGCATGTAAACATCACTTTTATTTCAGAGAGATTTCTCCTGCATAAAAACATCGTCCTGCCTCCCCCGCCGTGAGAGAGTCCATTCCTGGAGTAGAGAGATGCTACACATTGTCCTCTTCCGTTATCCAACGTGTGAGTTTGTATTTTGGTAAGATGGCTTCCACTTTCTTTTTCACCCATTTCGAAATAAGTTCAAAAACAATAAAACCGATAATAATAGCTATCAGCCATTCCATAAAATGAAAGGTTTGTTTATCAACCACCGTTTTACGGGCAGTAATGCCCCACATGTTTTTAATGCTGCGTGTAGTAAAAAAATTAGAGACCAGCCTTGTGGAGATCATACCTACTATAAAACCCAGGAAATTGCCAATGAAATGACTGTACAGGTATACTGCGAACTTTCTTGAAATATTATTTTTCACAGATGCTTATTTGGGTTGAAAACGGCGGACAAGATAGGGAAATTGCAGGGATGGGACAATTTTGTGGCGCGTAAGACACGCGCCATGGCTGCTGGTGATAAAGGGAAACCGTGTTTGAGCAACAGCAGGTTTATGCATTGAGGCTTGATGTAGCTCGCTAATTCTAAACCTTCCAGCACCGTCCTTGCGATCCCGCCAGAAACGGTTTGCCTACGATACATGTTACGGCGGGAGAAGCAAACTTCGTGTGTGGTCAAGATGGAACAATTTAAGGTTTGCGGGACAAAGTCCCGGAAGAACATAATGAGTAACGAAGTCAGAGACTTCGTACAGCTCAAAATAAAAGAATTGCCAGGGACGAGACAATATTGCGGCGTGAGACACGCGCCACGGCTGTTGATGATAAAAGCAAACCGTGTTTGGGCAACAGCAGGTTTATGCATTGAGACCTGATGTAGCTCGCTAATTCTAAACCTTCCAGCACCGTCCTTGCGATCCCGCCAGAAGCGGTTTACCTACGATACATGTTACGGCGGGAGAAGCAAGCTTCGTGTGTGGTAAAACCTTGCTTAGTACGGAGGATGGCTTCGCCGTGCTTCATTGGCACGAAGCAAAAAAAGCCGTGCATTCAAATGCACGGCTGCTCAAAAAAGATAACAAAAGCTTATTCAGGATAACCGGGGTTTTGCGGACGCAGATTGGGATTGTTCCTGATCTCCGCCGTAGGTAATGGAAACAACAGGTGTTTTTCTTCCAGTGTAGCGTTGGCATCGTCGGCAAAAGTATGTCCCACAAAATCTTCAAACGTCTTGCTGCTTTCCACAAATGCTTTGCGCAGGCGTATCATATCAAACCAGGTAATGTTTTCGTAACACAGTTCATACCAGCGCTCCCGCCATACTGCTTCCCGAAACTGGGCCTGCGTAAATGTTGCTGGTGTGGTAAGCCCTGCCCTGTCGCGGATCGCTTCGAGTGCATCAATAGCCGCTGCATTTGGAGCACCATCGGCTTCGTTTTGCGCTTCGGCGTAGATTAACAGCACTTCTGCATACCGTATTAACGGCCAGTTTAAACTACTGGTACCCGTGCCCGGTATGCCTGCGGTGCCATGGGCTACTACATCGAAATGCTTGAAAATATAAGGTGCCGATAAATCCTTCAAGGCTCCTGATCCTTCTTCGTAATAATGTGTGTAAAAGAACCCTTGTCTGTCGATCGTGCGTTTATCGCCCGCTTCGAATGATTCATAAAACTGCCTGGTTGGTATTTGCGATCCTACTTCTGTTCCGTATTGCGACACGGCTTTAAAGTTGGGAAGCATGGCAGCCTGCATGGGATTATCGGCAACGCCTACCAGGTATTGTACTTCAAAAATATGTTCGCCGTTGTTTTAGGTGGCAAGGCTGTGCAATTCGTTGTATGTATTGAACAGCTCAAATTCTCCGCTGCTGATTACTTCATTTGCCTTGTCTCTTGCGAGCGCATAATGAGAGGCGCCTTTGTTCAGCGGGTAGCCGGCCATAGTTAAATACACATTTGCCAGTAACGATTTTACGGCACCCATGGAAGCCCTTCCTGATGCATCAGTCCACTCAAGTCCCGAGCCTTCGGCAGCCTGCAGGTCGGCTATGATTTGCTCATATACCTGTTCCTGTCCTGTGCGTGTTGGGTAAAAATCTTCGGAGATTGCTGTCTGCGGCGTAAGTATCAATGGAACATCGCCCCATAACCTCACCAAATAAAAGTAAGACCATGCTCTTAAAAAATGCGCCTCTCCCAAAATCCTGTTTTTTAATTCTTCTTCCATCGGATTAATGCCTGGCACGCGGTCGAGCACAAGGTTGGCTTGTGCAATCACGCTGTACAATCCATTCCACCAGTTGTTCACCATTACATTGTCTCCGTTATACACCAATCCCAACAGGTTGTTTAAATCGGAGTTTTGCCCCGTCTCTGTTTTAGAAAGCCCGGTAACGGCTTCTACCATCGAAAAATTCTGAGCAAATATTCCTGCCCCGCCTCCTATAAAACGGGTTTGAGCGTAGGCTGCTGCAATACCGGCAGTAGCGTGTTCGGGAATATTAAAATAACTATCAGGTGTAAGATTAGAAGGATCTTCTTCCTCCAGAAATTTTTTACATCCTGTATTCAATACAAGCGCAGACATCAGTAATAGTCCGGCTGCTTTTTTTATGATCGTATGTTGCATAGTAAATCTCATTGGTTTGATAAATTCAGTTAGTTGTTCTACAGCCCCACGTTGATGCCCAGCATATAGGTGGTTGGCTTTGGATAGTCGAAAAACGTTTGTCCCTGGGCAAACACGTTGCCATACGTTGTTACTTCAGGATCGTTGCCGCTGAATTTGGTAACAAGGAAAAAGTTTTGAACTGATACGTATACCCGAAGCCTGTTCAGTTTCAGCCTTTCTCTTACAGAGCCTGGGAATGTATAGCCCAGCAAAAGGTTTCTGCCGCGCAGGAAAGACCCGTCTTCCAGCCAGCGGGTATCCACATTGGTTACATAACCGGCCCTGGTATCGCGGATGGCAGCTATAGGTGTATTTTGGTTAGATGGCGTCCACGCATTCAACACGGTAGCATAGCTGTTGGCAATACCTACCCTGTCTTCGCCGGAGTGTTTGGTCATATTCAATATGTCGTTACCATACGAATACTGCAATTCAACCAGCAACTCAAAGTTTTTATAACGGAAATTATTGAGGAAGGCACCCCAGCTTTTAGGATTGCCATTGCCAATAATCATGCGGTCTGCATCGTTAATGGCTTTGTCTCCATTCACATCCAGGTATTTGATATCGCCGGGCAAAATAGGCTTGCCGCCGCGATAGCTGTCAAACTGTGCTGCTTCTGCCGCTTCTTTGTCGCTCCAGGTACCAAGCCTCACCAGTCCCCAGAAAGAACCAACGGGCTCGCCTACACGAATAATGCCTGTTTGATTGGTAAACCCTGGGTTGCCCACGCCAAAAATATCAGCAGGTGTGGCAAGCGATAATACTTTGTTCCTGTTGAAGGAAATATTAAAGGTGGTAGACCACGAAAAGTTTTCCTGGTCGATGTTGATGGTATTCAGTCCAATTTCCAATCCCTTGTTTTCCATAGAGCCGATATTCCTGCGGATGGTAGCATATCCGCTGGTGCGGGGCACAGGAGCATCCAGCAGCATGTCGGTTGTTTTGCGGTAATAAATATCAGCCTCCACATTCACCCTGTTGTTGAACAAGCCCAGTTCAACACCAAAATCAGATTGGGCTGTTTTCTCCCACTTCAAATTAATGTTCTCCAATCGTCCTGTACCTACACCTGTAACCCTTGTGTCGTTAAAAATACCAGCATAACCTGCGCTTAAAACACCCAACGAGGTAAAGGGAGGAATTTCTGAATTGCCCGTTAAGCCATAACTGGCTCTCAGTTTTAAATTGGAAATTGCACCGCTGTTACGCAAAAACTCTTCTTCCGAAGCACGCCATGCAATCGCTGCCGAAGGAAAGAATGCATACTTATCATCCTGTCCAAATTTGGAAGAGCCATCGGCCCTGCCGGTAAAAGTTAACAGGTATTTGTCTTTGAAAGTGTAATTGATCCTTCCAAAATAAGAGTTGAACGAAAACCGTTGCCTGTTGGAACCGCCGGGATTTTGCTGGCTGCCGGCACCAATGTTGTTAGCCTCAAAATAATCGGTAGAAAAATTTTGAGCGCTGGCACTCAACCTGAAGTAATTGGTAGCCATCCACGAAAAGCCTGCGGTGGCATTCAGCGCATGATCTTTACCGATTTCCTTATTATAGGTAAAATAATTTTCGCTCGACCAGAATGTTTCGCGGTCATTGGCTACAAACGCAGTACCGTTCTGTGTTCTGGATATCTGATCCAGCGAACGGCCATTGTATTCATTAAAACCACGTGTTACGATATTGGTGCTTAGCTGTGTGCGGAATTCAAGTCCTTTGGCAAGGTATAAATTCGCATATACGTTACCGAGTACGGTTTGTGTATTCAGCTTTAATTTTCTGTCGTTAAGAATGTGCACGGGGTTTGAACCACCTTCGGCGCCAGGATAATGATAATTCTCACCCCAGGTGCCGTCGGCATACTTAACGGGTATAAATGGAAAAGCTTCTGTTATCATACGCAGTGCGTTCAACCCGCCAACACCCTGGTCTACCAGGTTTTCTTCCTGATTGTTATAGCTGAGGTTGCCGCCCACTTTCAGCCAGTCTTTGATCTTGCTGTCCATCACAAAACGGGCGGAATACCGTTTCATATACGAATTGAGCAACAGCCCGTTATCGTCGCGGTAGCCCAGGTAAACCCCATACGAATTGTCTGCATTTCCATTGGTAAAGCTTACCTGGTGGTTTTGCGACAGTTTATGTTGCGATGTTTCTTTTACCCAGTCTGTTTCATATAATGGGTTGCCGTTGGCATCGAACAAAAGTGGCAGATTTTTTCTCTTCTCACGGGGATCAATAACCGAGGCGTAAGTTCCGTTGGCCCATCCCTGCGGATCATACACTTTAATGTTGTCGTAAGCCAGGTTTTCAACGTCCATGTATTCCCGTGCATTGAGCATTTTCAAACGGTTGGGTCCATTCGTGGGAACGCTCAGGTCAACATCATAAGTAATTCTTCCGCCACTGCTGCTACCTCTTTTTGTGGTGATCAGTATAACGCCGTTAGCGCCTCTTGCACCATAAATGGCGGTGGCAGATGCATCTTTCAATACTTCCACTGCAGCAATATCGCTCGGGTTAATAAAGTCGATAGGGTTGCTGTTGTTGCTTTGCGTACCAACAGGTAGCATTACGCCATCAACAACGTACAAGGGATTGTTGCTGGAGTTGATAGAACTGAATCCGCGAATGCGGATATTGGTTTGTCCACCGGGACGTCCTGAATTGGTATTTACCTGCACACCGGGCATTCTGCCGGCTAATGCCTGGTTAAGAGAAGGAGCCGGACGCTCAGAAAGCTGAGAAGCTCTTACCGAGCCCACCGCTCCTGTAAGGTCTGATCTTCTCCGGGTACCATAACCTATCACAACAATATCGTCGAGCGCCTTTGATGCACTGGCAAGCTGCACTTCGATATTGCCTGAAGCGGGAATGGCTACTTCCTGCGAAGTAAACCCTACAAATGTAAATACCAGCAATTTTGTGTCGGAAGGTACCTGTAATGTGAAAAGCCCATTTTCATCAGTAGCAGTAGTTTCAGAAGAACCTTTCGCTGTAACTGTAACGCCGGGTAAGGGCGACCCGTCTGAAACATCGAGCACTTTACCCGAAACAGTTTTAGTTTGTGCCTGAACAAGAAGCGAAAAGAAAAGAACAGGTAGCAGCAATAGCGCTACCCGAAATGGGAGAGATCGCGTTTTTTTCATATGCCTGGTTTTGGTTTTTGTTTTGATCGCTTTTTTAAATGTAAATCAGGAGTGCTTCGTTATTGCAGGGATAGAACTGGTTAAGAATCATCAGGAAAATTTACAGGTAAGCATGCTGTAATGATTCTTAACTTCTCAGGAGGGATTACAATTATTTATCCGCACTTTGCATCGAAAGCATGTTGAATGCTTTGCGCATGCAAGTTATCTTTACAAAATGGGGCAGTTTGTCAATAGAAATCAAATTCATTGTTAATGGAAGTTAAATTGGAAGACCAAGAATCAAGAACCAAGATCCAAGATGCAAGAACCAAGAACCAAACAAAGAAAAAAAACAAAAAAAGATAAACAATAAACTCCAAACCCTAAACCTTACGCCTTATA
>JBQCFW010000023.1:0-9069 GCA_051958655.1 Agriterribacter sp.
ATTTGTATCAGGTTTTGACTGGTGGCGAGCAGTCTGTGCAATCAATTTATTTTTTATGATGGATGGTAAACATTTATTAAAAAGGAGTGTTAAGCGATTAAGCTTACCAGGAACGATCACCGCTTTTTTTTGAAATACCAGCGGAAGCGTATAGGCCGCCACTGCCTGTGGCGAAAGAACAGATCTTTTGGCAATGCCCCTCAGTTGGCTGTTCAACAGCTTTACTCTTTCATTTGTATCAATGCCTCCGGGGCACAAAACACTAACGCTTACAGAAGAACGACGCAGGCTGTTGCGTAATGAAAGAGAAAACGAATACAGGAACGATTTGGTAGCACCGTATACTTCTTTACCCGGAATAAAAAAGAAACCTGCCAGGCTGCTTACATTTAAAATAAAGGCAGAGGCCTGCGTTTTGAACATGGGTAAAAAAAGCCTCGATAGCAATACAGGAGCCAGTGTATTCAATTTTATCTGCTGTTCGTAAAAATCAGGCCCAAAGCTATCAAATTCGCCAATTGAACCGATTCCTGCGTTGTTGATCAGCAATGTTACGGGTATGTGTTGCCGTTGTACAAAGTCAAAAAATGCAATACAGTTTTCTTCCTTCGCCAAATCTGTTTCATATACTATTACCTCAATATTGTATTGCTGTTTAAAGTTGTTTGCTATTAAAGTAAGTTGCTCGCCGGGCAAAGCAGTAAGCACTACATTCATTTTATATTTTGCGCATTCTTCAGCAAATGCTTTTCCTAAACCCCGGCTGGCGCCGGTAATAACTGCATATGTTCCGGCATTCATATCCTGTTCTTTTTCACCCATTCAACTGTTTGCCGAATGCCATCTTCCAGCGGGCGAATGTTGTAGCCAAGCTCATTGATAGCCTTGCTGCTGTCGAGTGCCCAATCATATTTGTATTTGTCTACCCAGTCTGGTGTCATCATAGGATATTTGCCGGTAATATTTGCGTTCAGCAACATCAGGTGACTTATTATTTTCAATAGCGGGAAAGGAATGTGCCTGAGTTTTTTTTCTATGCCACTATACTTTTTGATAGTTACTATCAATTCATTGAATGTAACGTTAACACCACCCAGTATGTATCGCTCACCGCTTCGCCCCCTGTGCATTGCCGCTATATGCCCGTCTACCACATCGTCAATAAAAGGGTAAGATCCGATATCGTTTCCACTGCCAGGGATGATCTTCCATTTGCCTTTTACAGAAAGCTCCACAATTTTAGTAATGGGATTGCTGCCGGTATCAAACCCCGGCCCATATATGCGCGATGGGTTCAGAATGCACAGCGGGAGCCCGTTGCGCGCATAGTCCAATGCAATTTTTTCCGATTCGCTTTTGGTAGATTCATACAGGTTGAAAAAGCCGGTGATGCGCGGATCTGTTTCGCGCATGGGATGATCTTTCGACGGACCTATTACTCCTGCTGTGGAAGTATAGACCAGCTTTTTTACGTTGGCTGCTTTGGCCGCGCTTAATACATTGCCTGTGCCTTTTACATTGAACGTATGAAAAATAGAAGGGTCTTTTGCCCATAACCTGGCGTATGCTGCCAGGTGATAAACCTGGTCTACATTTTCAAAAGCCGGTTTCAGCGATTCAGGATCTATAATGTCTCCTTTAAAAATTTTTATGTTGGGTTGCTGAAATTCCGGAAGGGTAGGAGGAGTTCTGCATAACAGGTGAATGGTATTGCCTTCTTTTGCGAGTTTGTATGTGAGCTTTGATCCTATATAGCCCGTTGCGCCGGTTATTAATATTGCCATAGTATTGTAAAGATTTTCAAAGGTATTCTTTTTGGAGATTGGGTTAATTGGTGAGTTGAGTGGGTTGAGATGTTATGTTAAATGTGCGATAATATGATAATCAATGCTTCATCTTTTGCGATACCGTATTTTCCGCAGCAATTATAAGGGGTATTAATGCTACAATAATAAAAGACAACAATAATTTTCTCCTTTCAGCGATTTTACTGTATTCAAGATCATATTGTGAAAGACTCCCCGCATATATACCAGTTCATCGCCCTGCTCGCCGGCATCGCCTTTTTTGTTCCTTTAGGCATTATCCTGTACAAACAACGTAAAAGAGACCGACTTTTTATTTGGTTCCCTGTTTATTGGGCCTGGGCAGGATTGATCAATCTTGTTTTCATCACTAATATCATTTCTAACAAAAATGTGCTATCGGTGGTGGAAAGAGCATACAACCTGGTAGATGCTCCGTTTGTATTGTTTTTACTGTACTATACACTTCCTCCGTTACCAATAAAGCAAAAGCTAAAGTGGCTGGTAATAATGTATGCCGCAACGGAGCTGTTACTGATATGGATAACCGGCCTGAATGGTACTGCTGAAGTTATTCTGGTGGGAAGTGGCATTGTGTTTACGATGATTTGTTTAACCGTAATTGTATTGTTGTATTTATGGCGATACAAGGAGCACAATGCAGGCAATCCCCGCATGTTCATTTATTATGCATTGCTTTTCGAATACGGTGTTTCGGTAATCACGTTTTTGTTCAACTATCTTTTTCCTGAAAAAAATAATATACACGATAGCTTTTTCGTGTTTCATGTAGCCACCATCGTTACCGTGTTAATAGCTGCTTATGGTTTGGTTAATGATAAACCTGCAGGCAATGCAAAGCAGCAAAACGGCAGGCATAAACGACGGGGAATAGAGATAAATTATCTGTGAAAGATGAAACGTCAAAGATCAGGGATTTTTCAATCTTTCATTTTTCACCTTTGCCCTTTCACCTCATAATCCTCCTACAGAAGTAGAATCATTCTTATCGTCTTCCTCCTCTTTCTTGCGCATCTGTTCTTTTTTGCGGCGAAGGCGTTCGGGATCAAATTCGGTTCTGAAAGAAATACTTCCGCCGGCGCGGTTTCTTTTACCGTTGGTAGACAATGCATCGAAGTTGCTCCTGTAAAAAAAGCTCACCCGAAACTTTCCATCCGGGGTAATTTTGTATTCGGCAGTAATATCGGGTAAAAATAAAAAGTTGGCGCTTTGCGCATTGAGCGCTGCCTGCGAACCGCTGCTCACAAAATTAAAGTCGCTTCCAAAAGTAATCACCAGCTTATCGTTGAGCAGCGATTTAATGAATTGCAGGCTTATATTATCGCGGGTAAGGTTAACCGTGTTGCCAATGCCGGCGCCTGTACCGGTAGGATCGATAGACGCCCGGGTGTAGTTGAAGTTAACACTGAGGCTGGGATCTTTAAAAATGCCATACAGCAATGTTTTAAGCGAACTGCTTAAATACCCGGAAATATATTCCGATATGGTGTTGAAGGCAAAAGTAGCAGCATCGGTTTGCTGCACGTTGTATTGTCCAATAGGCGCAAAGCTCCTGAAAACAATGAGGTAAGCCACCTGCTTGTTTTTTTCGTTATCGTCGTTGTTGATGCGCGCCAGGTCGCCCAGCAACCGCTGACTGTTTTTTACATCACTGTTGGCCGCCAGTGAAATGTCGAAAAAGATATCTGGTTTGCCCAGTGAGCCGGTCAGCGTGCACAATACATCCACATCGGTTCTTTCTCCCTTCAGCCTGCTTACTTCAGGGTCGGTGGTTTGCCCTTGCGAAGCATACAGGGAGCTGAGCTTTACATCATTGGCTACATATTTCGCCTTCAGGTTAATTTCTGCCTTGTATGGGTCGCCATCCCAACGGATATAGCTACCCTCATTGGGCAACAATACGAATGGTTTTTTAAATACTTCCTGGAAACTGAACCGGTAATATCCCTGGTCGATAGTGTATTTGCCGTTGATAGTGAAAGGGGCGTTGGTGCCGGTATGCATTTTAAGCGTACCACTCCCGGTAGCTTCAATTATATCACCTGTAATCTCGTCCAGCACCATATACATGCGTGTATAATTGTTGGCTGTAAGACTCAGATCGACCGTTAGTTCCGACGACGCAAATCCGAGCGAATCCAGGTTCATTTCCTTTCCGTATTGCTTCCATACGATATAATCGGCTTCGCTGCTTTCTTTCGATGAAGAGGAAGTAATGTAAATGCTGGAACTGTCAACCGTTTCACCTGTTATGGACATGCGCATGTCGTCGTCTGGGCCTCTTAGCCGAAAGCTCCCTTTGCCAATGGCCTTCCCGTAAAAAGTGCCGTTGTCTGCCCGCGTGGTGTTCAGCATTAAAAGCCGGTTGGTAGTGATGGAAATGTTGTATACAAAGTCGTTGAAATTGGTATGCTGCAAATCGCCGGTAAGAGTGGCAATATTGGGAGCGCCTTTGTTCACTTTATACAGTGTATCCTTGAGCGTTACCGTTCCAAAGTCGATATTGCCAGGTGTAAAAACAACTTTGGCGTTATCAAATTCATAATAACATTGCGTGTATTTTACTTTTAAACCCGCATTGCTTATATCGATAGCGCCGGTATATTCAGGCGCATTTATGTTGCCCTTCATGCGCAGGTTGCCGGTAGCAAAGCCTTTGATATTACTGAAAATTGAACCGAGGTATTGTTCAAGAAAATGAATATTGGTGCGGTCGAAATTAGCGTTGGCATTGATTTCCTGCGTAAGCGAATCCACTACATCGTACGATCCTGCAATGCTGAATTTATAATTGGGATTGTTGGAGATGGCTTCGTAAGTTGCTTTTTTGTTCCGGTCGTCCCAGGCGCCGGTAATGTTTACCGATCCAATGGAATCGTTTGCCAGCCGGAACTGGTCGGCTTTGAGATCGGCGGATATATACATATTCCTGAAAGCATCTTCAAAAGTTACCGTTCCCGTCATGATCCCTTCCATTCTTGGTTCCTTCAGCACAAAAGGCATAAAATCGCCAATGTTAACCTTCTTCATTTCAAGAATAATGTCGTCCCAGGTGCCTATATCCGAATGCCTGCTTACCACCGAAATTTCCTGTTCACCGTTAGTGAACTTAATATTCTTCGCGTCAACATAAGCCTTGCTGATCGTCATTTCACCACCGTCATTTATTCTCCATGTTTTTTCATTCAGTACAATGCTGCTTGGGTCGAGGTGTATCTTAACACCATCTTCGAGGTTGGTGATCTGTGCCGAAAGCCTGGCGTCGTTAATAGCCTGCGTGGCCGAAGTGCTGATGTTGAGCTGTGATACGTTGTTGCTGGAAGCAATGGTTATTTTGCTGCCGGGAAACTGCAGGCTGTCGTTTATAATGGTGTTACCAACAATGCTGGTTAGTTTAAGACTGTCCATATTGCCCAGCCCGGTAAGCCTGAAGTCCTGTACACCAATATTTTTATACGAGGCATAGGGCACCATGGCGCTGATCGCCATCAGGTTGGTTTCTGAATTGAGCGATCCCACGATCGTGCTGTTGTTAAATCCTTTGAGTGCGGGGTGAATAAGCGCAAGGTACTGATCGATGTTTTTTACATCGAGCTGAAAAAGGAAGTTCTGGTTTTTAATAGGCTTGTCTGGCGGCGGAATATAGGCCGGGTAATATTTATTCAGGAATTGCTTTACCGCATCCGGCAGCTCGCGTATGGTAAAGTTACCAATTAAAAATGCCGATGCTTCCGTATTGCGCAGCTGCAATATTTTTTGCTGATCAACTGTTTGCGAACTCAGGGTAAGCGTGTCAAACACATACGTTTCATTGTCGCGCGTTACGGCAACGTCGTATAGCGAAACAGTGCCCAGGAAATTGTCAATGTTATCGCCATTAAAGTTCATGTCAAATTTGCCTATCACCTTTACATCCTCGCGGGCAAAGCCCAGTGTTTTTAAGTTGCTGCGTTGTATATCGGCAAAAAAATTAAACTCAGGTTTTTCTCCGTTAAAATCTATATCCCCGTCCAGCACGGCAATTACATTCGGGTCGTCGATGCTTACATTGCCTTTAAACAGGCGTTTGTTCATGCGGCCCTTTACGGTAATGTTGGTATAATTGTAATTGTTGTATTGCAACTGCGCAAACTTTCCGTCAAGCGTTGCATCCATGGTTTGTTCTGTAAATCCTTTGCCTTTAATATTTCCGTTGAACGAAACGGTGCCAAGCTGTTTTACACCGGCAAATTTGCCCAGATTAAAATTGCTGGTATTCACTTTGCCGGAATAAATGCTCACTCCCTTTGGCGGAAACTTCATATTTACATCGGTTACCAGTGTACCAAGGTTGGTTTGTATGGTGCCATAGGTTACAAAATCGCGTATAAACCCGGTGAACGTTCCTTTAAAATCAAGATATTTTAACTCTTTCAGATCAGGCTGCTCAATATTTTTCAGTTCGGGTACTATCGTAAGCACATCGTCGTAGGTGGTATGAAAATCATTGGCTCTGAAATCGATGTAAGTAGAGTCAATATCCGGCAGCCCTACCATTTTAATATTGCCATTGAGGCGTGAACTTTTGCCTGCTTCCAGCACAAAGTTTTTGGCCGACAGGTTGTCGATAGTGCCCTTCACTTGTCCATCCAGGTGTATGAGCTTGTTCCAGTCTTTTAATGCCGGTGCAAAATAGGCGATGTCCTTCGTGTGTACGGTGCTGTTACGAAACCGTCCTTCCAGTTTTACATTGCTGATAAAATCGCCCATATCGTCGTTAAAATCACGGTAGCGCATTACATAGTAGTCAGAAAGATGGCTGAGCGGCGTTTTAATATCAAGCTTATTGAAGATCATGGCGCCGGGTTCCATCCTGAACCGGGCGGTGAGGGAATTAACGGCAAACCCCGATCTTTCTTTCGTGCTCAGCCGAACATCGGCCGTCAGCGTATCCTGGTTAAGCAGCACATTTTTAAATTTCCCATTGATGGCAAAAAAGTGAATATGGCTGTCGTCGAAGTAGGAATAATAGGCTCTTTTGATCTTACGGTCGCTCTTAACCGCACCATTGTTCATGGTCAGCTCTTTTATTTGCACCTTCCAGTCATCAGCATTAAAAGGAGTAGCAACCGAGTCGGGCAACAGGTTTGCCGGAGTTTTAGGACGCTTGGGCCTGAGCCCCGGGTAATCGTAAATGCTAAAAACCGGCTCGTCCATTACCAATGAGCGAATGTTGACCAGCTTTTTTGAAAAATCTATTTCCTCCGCATCCAGTTCAAGGCGTTTCAGGTCAATCCGCTGATCCTGTCCCCGCCATTCGTCCAATTGTTGAACGTGGATATTAGCGAGCGAAAGTTTTGTAAGCGATAATACAATGGGCTTTGTCTCCTTTTTTTTCGAAGGGGGTGCGGAAAAATAATCTGCAATAAA
This sequence comes from Agriterribacter sp., assembly GCA_051958655.1. Lineage (GTDB taxonomy): Bacteria > Bacteroidota > Bacteroidia > Chitinophagales > Chitinophagaceae > Agriterribacter. The sequence continues at coordinate 7,236 of JBQCFW010000023.1, forward strand.
CCGGTAGTTCCATACAGAGTCGGTGCGGTGCAAACGCACGGTGGCGTTTTCCAGTTCCACATTTTTAAGCTCAATATGGTCTTTAAAGAAAAACCAATCGGTAATATTTACCGTTATCCTGCCGGCATTTAATAAAGTATCCTTATGGCGATCTTCTACATATACGCCTTCGAGGTTCATTTTATTAAAGAGCGAAAAATTTACGTGGCGTATCGACACCCGTGTTTGCAGGTCGCCCGACAGTTTGTTGGTAACTGCGGTAACAAGCCAGTTTTGAACGGGAGTGGTATTGATGAGTATTGCAACCACTACAATGAGGCACAGTAAAGAAAGCAATACAACTCTTAATATTTTAAACGTAGTTTTCAGCCTGGGGAATTATATGTAAAAATAAGTAAACCATGCCTATGTGCAAATTCGATACCAGTATGCATTGCAATTTTTGCATTTTGCAAACAGTTTTGCTTACCATTGGGTAACCGGCTACGTTACTGGTTTTAATTTATAATTGATGGTGATGGGCGGCTAACCTGCTGGTTAAACGATAACGGTAATTCTGGCTCAAACGGCACAATGGGTAACGGCCGGTATTACAATTCCTCCAGCTCCCTGCGCAGGTTAAGGCGGGCCTGGCGCTCGTACCTGCCGGCAAAGAAGGCTGTTTTATAGATGTTGTTGAGTTCCAGAAAATACAGCAGTACTTTTCTGCGCCCAGGCTTGTATACTATATCGGGGTAAATACCATATTCCTTCCTGATCTGCCGGCTGTACAGTTCGTAGGTATTCCAGTCGCTGCCTAAAACAGAAAGATCGGCGTCGGTAAATAAATTGATATCGTTTTGCTGGTGCAGCCTGTGCGATTCTGTGGCAAGAATGAGCCCTACGGTGCATTCTATAACGGGTTCAGGTACCTGCAGTTGGATCAACCTTTTTTGGGCAAGCGCTGCGCTTTTCTCTTCATTGTTTTTTTTGAGCACGTTGTAAACAATATCATGATAGCAGGTGGCAAACACAATGGATGTCCAGCTGTCTACCTGGTCGCGCACAGGTTGCAGTTGCGCCAGCAGGTTTTCGAGATGATCGAGCGTATGATAAAATCTTTTTGGCTGCGTGTATTGCTTTTCAATTTCACTCCATAAAGAATGAACAACATCATTATGAGCGGCATACCTGCCGGCAAGTTCTATAAAAATATTTTTAAGCAAAATTGCAGAAGGTTGAATGGCGGCAAATATAGGAAATAAGGTGTAAGGTGGAGGGTGTGGGGTATATGGCAGAAGGCAGGTAATTGATTTTTTGATTTCTGATTTGCTGATTTCTGATTTGTCGGGGCGGAGGTCCGATTTCGTCTTTTGCGTGGTGTAATGTAGAGGCAAGGTATGTCCTGTCTCTACATTACACCGATGTCTCTAATCCTACACCCTACACCCTCTGCCTTACGCCCTATACCTTATACCCCATACCCTACACCTTTCTCCTAAAACACTTCTGCCATCATACATCTTGCGCTTCCCCCGCCGTTGCTTTCGATGGTATCTAATGGGGAATGGATAATTTCATTGTACCTCATCAATTGTGCTTTCTGTTTCGATGTGAGCGACTCGAAGGCCTGGGTAGACATTACCAGGAATTTGGTGCCTTTTTTATTTTTTACCTGCAGCATGTTGCCCGCAAAATGATTCATTTGTTCGTAAGAGATGGAGATGAGCTCTTTGTTGGAGAGAGCAATGGCGTCTTTTACATTTTTCTTTTCGGAACGACTTTTTATGCTATCCAGGCAAACAACGGCGTACCGGTCGGCAACGCTCATCATTACGTTGGTATGATAAATGGG
>JBQCFW010000024.1:0-11102 GCA_051958655.1 Agriterribacter sp.
GGCTGAATGAATCGCGGGATGTGCCTTTGTCTCCGGAACGACGAACCGACGCCCGATTGCATCGGCCGCCATGGCCTGCGCTGCTTGTGTCGGTGCAATAAGTGATAGGCTCCTGGTGACCGAATAAGCAGTCCTGCTTTCGATTTCCTGTCGGCAGGTATTCCTATTCCAAAATCTTTTACACTCAGCAACAGTTGGTCTTCGTATTCGCGGATGGTTACCTGCACGTCGCCTCCCGCGGGAGAGTATTTAATGGCGTTGGTTACCAGGTTGGTGATCACCTGGCCAATCCGCTCCATGTCGGCATATAATAAAAGCCTGGCGGGAAGATCTTTTTTAATCAGATGCTTGGCTGTTGTAAGTTGCAATTCGTCTACAATATTTACCGCCAGCGCCGAAAGATCAAACAGTTCGTGGTTGTATTGCAGTTTACCCGACTGAATGCGGGTAACATCCAGCAGGTCGGTTATAAACCCTGTGAGTTTGTTGATTTGTTTATCCATGCGGCCAAGTATCATCGCCGCCTCCGCATCGTTCCTGTCCTCAAAAATACTTTTCAATACCTGTGCATATGCTTTAACGCTGGTGAGCGGGGTTTTTAATTCGTGTGAAGCGATGGTGAGGAACTCATCTTTTTGTTCAGACAATTTTCGGATCTCGGTAATGTCGCGCGTTGTTCCTGCAATAGCTGTTACCCGGCCTTTTGCATCCAATACCGGCACCAGTATATAATCATAAATGCGCTTGCCGAGTGTAGCATGTGGAAAAGCTACCTCACCTCTTACAGTTTCCTTTGTTTTTTTTATGTGCTCAATTTCCCGTTCATGCATGGCGGCATGCCACGGCTCGTACCCTACTTCCAACAGCGATTTGCCAAAGGAATTATCTTTCGTTCTTCCCCACATGGTGAGCAATGCTTCATTGGCGTAACTGAAACGAGCATCCAGGTCAAATACATAAACAAGATCCGGGGTAGTACCGATAATCGTTTCGTACAGGCGCTTTTGCTGCTCCGCCCCTTCCATCAGCTTCAACAAATCGAGCTCTGCCTGCTTCCTGGCAGTAATATCCACTCCCAGCCCCAGCCATTCCGTAATATTTCCCTCCTGGTCAAGCACAGGAATGGCCCTTGAGAGTGTCCACCCTTTTCTTCCATCTGCCTTCATTATCAGGTGCTCCAGTTCAAACATCTGTTTTTCTGCAATGGCTTTCTTTATTGCTTTTAATACCCGTGGCCGGTCTTTAGGAAGTATGTAGCGTTTCAACCATTGACGATCGGGCTGGTGGATTGCTACTAAAAAATCGGGGGCATTCAGTTCCAGCATGTGGCTCCAGTCGGCATTCATCTTATAGGCCATATCGGCGTTGGCCATGGTAATGGTGTTGAGGTACTGCAAATGTTCTTTCAAGGCTGCATTTTGCGCCTTTAACTGCTTAATCTCCTCAATAGGATCAACAGGTGTACCATCGTGACCAATCATAGTTATAACTTTCTGATAAAAGACACCGTTTTAAGTAGTAGGTTATGCTTTAAACCGTCCTACGCCGCTGTTACCAGTAACCCATCTATGCAAACCCTGGTGCGTCTTTAAATCGGGAGGGCAATGTAACGGAGCCTATAAAAAAGAAGCCTGCAAAAGTGCTGCCATAATATTCCGCCCGCCGGAGCGGGTACTAAAATTCCGGCGCCTGTTGCAGTTGTAAGCCTGTTGCCATCTATAACTCCTTCCTCCTCTTTTAAGGCTGCTTTTTTGCTGAAGAATTATCAACTGGTAATTTCCGGCCAAAAACTGTGCATATCCTTCCTCTAACTCCGGCTAACTATTTACTTTTACTCACCCCAATCTGAATATTCTTACTGATACACCCTACGCTCATTACCTGCAAAATCATCTCAACCAATTATTATTTATTAAGCTGCCGGAAACAAAGCACAGGCTTTGATGCTGGTAAAAACTGCGTTCGCTCATGTTGTCTAAAAAAATTTCACAAGCCATAAATAACATTTCTATGGACACAAATAAAGCCGCCCAATCTTTTGAATTGGAGATCGAAACAGCATTAAAAAAACGCGTAAAATTTATATTCTGGGATTCTACCCTGGCCCATTGTGTTTTGTGGCTATCTATTATTGCAAGTTTTGCGTCCTCTATTATGGTAGCATCGGGGCAGCAGATTTTTGCCAATAATATCTGGCTGGCCATTATTGCAGGCATTCCGGGATTGGTGGTGCTGCTGGAAAAAACCTTTGATTTTTCCAAACGTTCAGCATCGGGCATTCTGTATAAAATAGAACTACAGGAATTGAAAAACGAATATGACTTTGGAAGGATTACGGCATACAAAGCTGCGCAAAGACTGCAGGAGATAACGCGCAGACATGAAGCTGCTGTTTTAAAGATAGGATTCTCCAGCCCTGAAAGGAATAACTTTGCACCGGAACCGCCTTTTACAGATCATGCTGTATATAGAGAAAACAAAAAAGAAACTCCTGATACCAACGCGCTGGTTGAAAAAAACCACTCCGGAAACGGAGCGCTGAGCAATGGAGTGAAATAATTTTGCAAACAAGGCATTGGATTTACAAGTAAAACCAGGCATCTTTAAACCTGGGATTAAAATCCCAGGCAACAATATTTGACCGAGCCTATAGCTCTTGCAGTTTATGATAAGGCAGAGCCATCGGCTCGGTAACATATTGTAAGATGGATTTCATCTATCCGGAAAAAATAAGTTGCGTACGCCTGAGGATTCCTTCTTCTCACAAATCGATCCTGCCATTATACTAAACTGGCGCCTGTATTGTAAAATAACCTTGCTGCGTTGCCAGACCTGTATCATGATTATTACTTGACCCAGCCTTTTATTCATATTGCACTACAAGTAAAATCAGGCATCTTTAAACTTGGGATTAAAATCCCAGGCAACAATATTTGCCGAGCCTACGGCTCTTGCAGCTTATGATAAGGCAGAGCCATCGGCTCGGTAACATATTGTAAGATGGATTTCAATCCATCCAGAAAAAATAAGTTGCGTACATCTGAAGCTTCCTTCTTCTCCACAAATCGATCCTGCCATTGTACCAGAATCAAACGATGTTATGTATCAAAAACGAACAACTTTGTCTGCTCCTCCATTATAACTAATTGATCTACAGCATTATAACTGGCTGGCATATTTTTCACTGCCCAAACTGTCAATACGCCTCCTCAAGCTGGCAGGCAGAAATGCCTTGTTACGCTTATTGGTATTGGAAACAGGTAAAATAGTTATGTATGATCCGCAATTATTTTAAAACCGCGTTCAGGAGTTTGCTTCGCAACAGGAATTACACGATTATCAACATTGCAGGGTTGGCAGTTGGTGTTGCTGTTTGCATGATGATCTTTATCATTATACAGTTTCAAACAAGCTTCGATGAATTTCATTCCAAAAAAGATCGCGTATACCGGGTGTTAACGGAATATCACCGGCAAGATGCAGCCAATATTGTTTATGGAAAAGATGTTCCTTTCCCGATGCCTGCAGGATTGAAAACAGCTTTTCCACAACTGGAACAGATAGCGCCGGTTTTTGCAAGCCATAACGACCAGTTACTGGTACCCGATGCCAATGGAACAATTGTACAAACATTTAAAGAAGATAAAGGTGTATTTTTTATCTCTCCATCCTTTTTCAAAATGTTCGACTTTCCGCTGCTGGCAGGTTCGTACGAATTGTTAAAAGACCCGAACAATGTATTGCTTACTAAAGAGACCGCAGAAAAATATTTCGGCGACTGGAAAACAGCCATGGGTAAAACCATTAAGCTGGAGGCAGGCGGCTTTATATTTGAGCACGGCACCGAGGTATTAAAGGTTTCGGGCATTCTGGCTACCATACCTGCCAATACAGACTTTCAGCTAAAAGTAGTGGTGGCGTATGGAACAGGCTTTACCGGGAGCATGATTGCAACCTCCACCGACTGGAATGAAACAACAACTGATTTTGGCTGCTTTGTTTTATTGCCACCCAATACGTCAGTCAGCAGTTTTAATGAACAGCTAAGAGCGTATGCAGCAAAAGTTCAATCGCCCCAAAAAAAGGACAGTTATATTATACAGCCATTGGCTGAGGTGCATTACGATACCCAGGCAGGCAACTACAGCAACAAAACCATCAGTCGCCAACTGCTGAGTGTATTGTGGCTGGTTGCAGCGTTTATTTTGCTGATTGCCTGCGTAAACTTTATCAATCTTTCCACTGCACAGGCAGTTACCCGCGCTAAAGAAGTGGGTGTAAGAAAAGTTTTGGGCGGTAATAAATCTCAGTTGCGTACCCAGTTCATTACGGAAACATTTTTGATTGTTACAGGTGCTGTAATATTTGCATCGGCCATCACCATGCTTGCATTGCCATATGTAAATCAAATGCTGGAACTTTCGCTTTCCTTCAATATACCAGGCAACCCCGCCATTCTTCTGTTTCTTTTAGCTGTGGCCTTTATTGTAACCGCACTTGCCGGATTTTATCCATCGGTGGTTTTATCGCGCTTCAATCCTGTTAATGCTTTAAAGAGCAAGCTCACAGTCAATACAGTGAAAGGCATTTCATTGAGAAGAGGATTGGTTGTGTTTCAATTCATTATTGCGCAGGCACTCATCATCGGAACATTGATTATTGTAAAACAGATGAACTACTTTATGGATCAGCCATTGGGTTTTGATAAAGATGCCATTATCAATGTTCCTTTCCGTACAGACAGTCTGCGCATCAGCAGGCTGGATTATTTAAGAGATCAGTTGTTAGCGGTAAATGGCGTAAAGGCAGTGAGCTTCAGTTCCAACACACCGGTAGAAGATGCTGATGATATGTGGAGCAGCTTCCGGTTTAACCGTGCCATAAAAGAAACAGATTTTAAAGCGATTACCAAATTCGCCGACGATGGATATGTGCCGGCTTATCAATTACAACTGGTAGCGGGTAGAAATTTGCAACCTTCTCAACTGACAAGGGAATTTCTGGTGAATGAATCGCTCGTGAAAAGCCTGGGACTAAAAAAACCGGAAGATATACTGAACAAGGAAATAAGCATATGGGATGACCGGATAAAATGCGCGGTGGTTGGCGTGCTGAAAGATTTTAACAATAGGTCTTTCCGCCACGATCTCGCTCCACTGCTTATTACCACCAACGTTACCATGTACAGCCAGGCGGGCATAAAAATAGAAGCCAAAAACATTTCCTCCACACTGCAATCGGTTAAAAAGGTATGGGAGCAAACCTTTCCCAATTTTGTGTATGATTACAGGTTCCTGGATGATAAAATTGAAAACTTTTACAAACAGGAAAACCAGCTGGCGCAGTTGTATAAAATTTTTGCGGGCATTGCTATCTTCCTTAGCTGCCTGGGATTGTATGGGTTGGCTTCGTTTATGGCAGTGCAACGCGTTAAAGAAGTGGGCATCCGGAAAGTATTAGGCGCTACTGCGGGCAATATTGTTTATTTGTTTTCGAAAGAATTTATTGTGCTTATTGCTATTGCCTTTGCCATTGCCACCCCTATTGCATGGTATTACATGCACCAGTGGTTGCAGGATTACGTTTACCGCATTCGGGTAAGCTGGTGGCTGTTTGCTGCAGGCGGACTTGTTGCGGTTATTATTGCACTGGCTACTATCAGCTTCCAGGCATTAAAAGCCGCATTGGCCAATCCCATAAAATCACTGCGCACGGAGTAACAGAACCCTGATGGATACCGGGGTTCGAACGAAGTAAATATATAGGGTATTTCAATTAATGCCTCTTCTTCTGCTGACCGGGAGCATAGGGTTTTGCAGACTTTGAACCTGTTACTTTTTTTACCTGCCCCGGAGGCAAATGACCATTTCCAGGAACATGTTTATGGCCAACGCAGGAACCTATGGTCATATAAACCAATGCCATCATTACAAATACTAAAGGAGTTCTCATAGTTAATATATTGTGTGTGTGTGTGTTTAACGATGAATCCAGTTCCAAAAGTAGCAATAGATTTCTTTTTTGCCATTTGTTAATGGCAGGTTTTACAGCGTCGGTTACCTTACATCATCTTATTTGGATTAAATTTAACAACTATTTTTTTTTGTTTTGAAATGCCGTACTATTGTAGTAGTTTCAGATCCGAAAGGAAATACTACCAAGAATACCCCCGGATCAAAAAAAGCCCATCTACCCTAGAACCTCACCACACTCTTTTTGAACCCAGTATCAACATTTAACCCGATATCTAATTTAGCCCAGTATCGAATTTAACCGGTATTAAACCTGTCCTCCTATACGAATATTAAATGGCCCTAATCTCTCACTTAAAATAAAAAACATGAAACGCTTCAAACTCCCAAAACGGACTTCCGTATTGCTTTCCCTGTCATTACTGGTTTCTCTTCTTTGGTCATCGTGCACTAAAAGCATTATCGAAGAAGGAGCTACACAAGATCTCTTGTCTCCCGATGCTACGGCTACTGTTATAACGCCTGGGCCGGGAGTGCCGACGTGCAAGTCGCAGGAATATTGCTTATGGGCAAGCCAAACCCTTAATATTGGCTCTGTAACTGTTTCTAACGATGCTGAAAATCTTTACATCACCGTTAATGCGATAGAGGATTTCAGAGATGTGCTGGAAAATATTAAAGTATGGGTTGGAGACAACCTGGACCTGCTGCCCCGTGCCAGCAATAATGCTCCCATTGCAGGAGAATTTCCTTTTAAAGCAAACGCAACAGGAAATTCTCACACGATGACGATACCTTTTAGCTCGATTGATGCTTACAGCGGCAGTAAAATAACCTGCAACAATTCTGCTCTTTATGTGTTTGTACACGTTGACATTTCGATTGGCGGCAGTAGTGAGGCTACAGCCTGGGGCGGATGTTTGCCAGGCAAAGATTCACCCAGGTGGTATTTCTACGACACCTATACAACAGGATGTTGTGACACACCACCACCTTCCGACAATTGCTTTACTCAAACGGCATTTGCAAAGGGTGGCTGGATATTTACCACCGATAAAAAATCGAACCCTGAAGGATTACCTACACTGGGACTCACAAAAAATCGCTGGGGCTGGGCTATCAACATAAAAGCCACCGGAAATACAACTTACCCGATATACGCGGGCGCGGGGTTGAATACTATTTCAAAAGGAAAACAGGTGGGTACACTCAGCGTGTCGTGGGACGGCACCAACGTCACCGTTACATACACTATGAATGGCAGCTTTACTTTAATGGGAACGCATGTGTACGCAGGAGATAACAAACCTACAACTATTGCGCCCGGTCAATATGGCAACACCATGAGCTTTGATCCCGCCGCTACCAATTACACCGGAACCTACAGCGTTTCTGACAGCAATGGTGATGGTATATGGATTATTGCCCACGCAGGTGCATATGGCTGTTATTAATTAGATTATTAAACTTTCTTTCTCTTCAACGCCTCCTGACGCAAAACAGGAGGCGTTGCTTTTTTACCCTATCACAAACTGCAAGAGCCATCGGTTCGGTTACATATTGTAAGTGCGGATTTCAATCCTTCCGAAAAATGACGACCATGGCATCACCGATCGGAAAATTATGCAGGTGGAAAATTTGAAAGCACCGTTCCTGGCCAAAACTTCATTGGTTTGAGGTAATGATTTATATTCGTTTACGAAAAAATTGTTCCATGCAAATACGTCGTCTTTTTATAGCAGGCATTTTTTTGTTAAGCAGCCAGCTATTACAGGCTCAGGAAGATTTGGCGTTGAATCGCACAAACGAAGAAAGCACGATAAAAAACCTGTTATTCAAGATTAGCCCCGATGGCGATTCGCTCCTGCTGGATCTTTTTCGCCCGGTTAAAAGCAGCACAAAACCCACCCCGGTGTTCATTATCATTCATGGGGGAGCGTGGATAATCGGAGACAGGAACCTGGAAGATTATGCTTATGTACGCAAACTGCGGGATGAGTTGGTAAAGAACAATATATCTGTTATAAGTATTGAATATACACTGGTTAAACAAGACCGGCATTTTCCCGGACCCATTGCCGATTGCCAGGATGCGATCCGCTGGGTGCGTGCCAATGCGGGTAAATTCCAGTTCGATACCACCAACATCGGCTTATGGGGAGGTTCAGCCGGTGGACATCTTGCTTTGCTTGCTGCCAACACCAACGATACCACGTGGAAAGGAAATACTGACCTGGCGGGTTATTCGCACAAGGTAAACTATGTGGTAGATAATTTTGGCCCTACCAACCTTACGGATATGCTGCAGCTGAATGCTGGCAAATTCAAAATTTTCCTGGCAAAAATATTCATACCCAAGGCACTGGCATTGCGCAACCGGCTTATACAGGGCATATTTAATATGGATATGAAAACCAACAGAGACAGCATAGGCGCGCTGGCCAAATCTTATTCTCCCATACATTATATCAGTGCAACAACGCTTCCCACACTGATCTTTCATGGCACAAAAGACAGGCTGGTTCCATACCGTCAGTCGAAAGAACTACAAAAAGCACTCGACGAGAATAAGGTCTTCAACAAAATGATCACTGTAAAAAAAGGCAACCACGGCTTTACCAATATTTCCGAAGAAAAAACGGATGAACTGGTTAAGGAAACGATGACTTTTGTGCTTGCTCAAATTGCGGCTACTTCTCCTAACTAATCTCGGGTCTCTTCAAAAAAGCAACAACGGTTCCGCAAGGCTTTTAGCTGTCAGCAATCAGCTATCAGCCGTCAGTGATTAAGTCTTTTCCAATTGGTTTATGGTTCCTGAACTTTATAGCTCATCACTGAAAGCTGATAGCCGATCGCTGAAAGCTATTATTTCCAACCACCGCCCAATGCCTGGTAAATATTTACCATTGCATTCATTTGCTGCTTTTTAGTTTCAACCAGTTCAAATTTCGATTCCAGCGCATCGCGTTGCGTCATCAGCACTTCCATATAATCGGCTCTCGCCGATTTAAACAGGTCGTTTGAAATATTGATAGATTGAGTAAGCGCATCCACCTGCTTTGATTTGAGCTCATAGCTTTTTTCGAGATTACTGATCTTCGACAATTGGTTCGCTACTTCAAAATATGCGTTCAAAACAGTGCGTTCGTAATTGTATACAGCCTGTATTTGTTTGGCGCTGGCATTTACATAAGTCGCTTTTATCGCATTCCTGTTCACCAGTGGGGCCATCAGGTCGCCAGCCAGCGAATACAATAATGATTCGGGTGTGCGTAACAGGTAGGTTGGGTTGAACGCCTGGTATCCGAGCGAAGCAGATATGCCCAGCGATGGATAAAACTGTGCTTTGGCCACTTTAACATCAAGCCTGGCGGCAGCAAGTTCCAGTTCAGCTTGTTTAATATCAGGGCGATTTTCCAGCAATTGCGATGGAATACCTGCCTGAACAGCAGCCGGCATCAGCGTTTCGAATGCCTGCACGCTCCTGGCTACCGGTTGCGGCTGCCTTCCCAGTAAAAAATTGATCCTGTTTTCTGTTTCAATGATCTGCTGCTGTATATCGTATTGAAGGCTGCGTGTATTATACACCTCGGCTTCAAACTTTTTTACCGCCAGTTCTGTTACGCGGGTCGATTGTTTTTGCAGGCGCACTATTTCCAGCGCATTGGCCTGGATCTCTATGTTTTGCTTTACAATATCCAACTGGTTGTCCAGCGCCAGCAATTCATAATACGAATTGGCTATTTCTGCAACCAGTGTGGTTATTACAAAATTCCGACCCTCAACGGTAGCGAGGTACCGCTCCACCGCTGCCTTTTTAGCGTTGCGCAGTTTGTGCCATATATCTACTTCCCAGGTAGCATAAGCGCCCAGCAAAAAATCACCCAGCGGTTCCGGCATTTCCTTGCCGGGCTTTATATCGGTGGTGGCTTCCACCGCTCCGTTGCGGGTATACCTTCCTACTTTTTCTCCCCCGGCGCCAGCCCTCAATCCCACAAAAGGCAAGTACTCCCCTTTCCTGATCCGTATTTCATTGCGGGCAATGTCAATTTCCTGCAATGTTATATTCAGCTCCTGGTTGTTCTTAAGCGCGGTATCTATCAACGTTATGAGATAGGGATCTGTGAAATATTGCTTCCACTGCTGCAGTGTGTTACTGGCGGTATCCTGCAAACCAGTATAATTGGCAGGCACTGTTTTGTTTTCTGTTTTTTCAACGATGGCGGGCAGTTTACACGCTGCAAGCAGCAGGCACATAAAGCCAATAGCCCCGTAATGGTATATCCTTGTTTTAAACATTGTGATCAATTTCTTCAGTTAATGGATTTTCGTCTTCGTCTCCAATCAGCTTTCTTCTTGCTGCTATCTTGCCAAAAATGTAATACAAGCCGGGAATAACGATTACACCGAAAATGGTTCCCAGCAACATCCCCCCCGCAGAGGCTGCACCAATGGTTCGGTTACCAATAGCGCCAGGTCCCGTAGCAAACAGCAATGGAATCAAACCTGCAATAAAGGCAAGCGATGTCATCAATATCGGTCTGAAACGGACCCTCGCTCCTTCTACTGTTGCTTCGAGCAACGGCGTGCCTGAACGGTGTTTTTGTACAGCAAACTCTACTATCAGCACAGCGTTTTTTCCCAACAATCCCACCAGCATTACCAATCCCACCTGGGCGTAAATATCATTGGCCAACCCCATTATCTTTAATAGTAAAAACGACCCGAACACACCTGCAGGCAACGAAAGAATTACCGCCAGCGGCAACACAAAACTTTCGTACTGTGCAGCAAGGATCATGTACACAAACATTAGCACTACCAGGAAGATGTACAGCGATTCATTACCGCGCCCTACTTCGTCTTTCGACAATCCCTCCCAGTCGATACCATAGCCACGAGGCAGGGTTTTAGCCGCTACTTCTTCAATAACTTTGATCGCTTCGCCACTGCTATAGCCGGCTGCCGGTTCTCCGCGTATTGCCGACGAGTTGTACATATTATAGCGTGTGATCTCGTTCAATCCATGTCCCTTCACAATTTTCATAAAGGCTGAATAAGGCACCATTTCATCCCGGTTGTTCTTTACATACAGCTTCATCAGATCGTCGGGCAGCCTCCTGTATTCCG
>JBQCFW010000025.1:0-54234 GCA_051958655.1 Agriterribacter sp.
GGCAGCTCTCAAAAACTAACTGATAGCTGATAGCTCAAAGCTGACAGCTCCTTAAGACGCTTTGTTTAATACTTTCTGCTGAGGAGGCAATGAACTGCGCCTGCTTTCCCGGTGCTTGTTTTTAATAATGCTACTAAGCGATTGATTGTACACCTTGCTTTCAATCCACGAAATAACGTCCAGGTAGGCAAAGGCACGGGTTTCGAAGCGGTTCTTTTCGAGGTGCTTAATTTTATCGAGAAGTTTTTCTAATTCAGGTTTCAACAGCCTTGGCGATACACTGAACGACCGACGTAAAAACCGGAATATCTCTTCTTCTACCACCGTAAGATTTTTCATTTTGGCCATAAACCGGTATACCGATTTTATGAGCGACTCCATCAATTCGTAATTGCCCAGTTCATAATGCGCCATCAGGTTCAATACCCTGGCATAGCACTGAAGATCGTGCCGCAGATCGAGCGGCCCGTTAATGATCTTCATCAGGTAATCGATGGATTCATCATACTTGCCCGCACCAAAATAAAGCGTGGCAAACTTGTAGTTAAACACCAGTATCCTGTGGCGGTCTACGTACAAAGTATACTCCTTCAATTTTTCCTCCACTTCGGGCACAATTGCCAGCCCTTCTTTAAAAGTACCCGTCATCAGGTGCCAGTTAATGCGGGCAACATTGATGTAGATAGAAGTATGCGTGCGGAAATTATCGTGATGGTTGGCAATATCTGTTTTGGCAAATGCTTCAAACTTACGCAAGGTTCCCTGGAACTTACGGAAGTTGCGCAGGTCAAAATGCGCGTTCAGCAGGTTGTGCATTCCTTTTATAAAGTGCCCGGTTTCCACGGCAATCATCGATGGCTGCTCATCAAAAAGCTGTATCCATTTTTCGCTGTACCGGTAATACATCAAAAAGTCCTGCCTTATAAAAGCATACCAGCAATAGCTCTGGTATAGATAAAGGTTTTCGTAAAAGCCGTTAATGGCACTGATGTCTTTTGGAAGATTGCTTTTAAAAAAGGCTTTGATGTCTTTTTCATCTTCCTCGTTCCGCGCATGCCCATACTTCACATACCATCTGTAGAGCAACAGCGCCAGGTTCGATAACCGCGTCACCCTGTCTATATGCCCGCTGATTTCCAGCGCCTCTTCCGATAGTTTTTCGGTTTTTTCCAGCGTGCTACGGGTAATATGCAGGGTTTCTATTTTCTTTTCCAGCGAAATAACCTGGGCGAGAAAATTGAATTTCTGGCTGTCCTTGGCAAGTTCTTTTGCCTTTTCCAATATTTTAAGACTCTGGATCTTTAACCCCTTGTTATACAAAAGGCGGGCATAATCGAGATGCTCACTTAATTGAAGATCAGTGTTTTCTGTACTTTTTAGCAGCCTCAGACTGGCTAAAAGCTGTTTATATAAATGCGTTTTTAAATTGGCCAGTTGTGGCTTGGTAACCCCCGAAAGCTTTTTCAGCAATACTTTTTCATCGTATTCGGGCAGCTTATCTAAAGCATCGAATAACTGTATGATTTTCAAATCCTCCTTACCCGAGCTCCGCTTTATATAGAGTTTAAAATGCCTTTTCTCTGATTTCTCCAAAGAGCGAACCAATTGAAATAATGCATCTGTAAAACTGTTGGGCGTCATAATAAATTTTTCCTGAAACTCAATACCACAAAGGGTTTCAAAAGAACACACCGCCTTTTGACATGATAAAAATACGAACAACTTGGTTTGTACAGGCTATTTTCCTGTACTACTTTTACACTGTCAACGGAAATGATAGAAAAAGCAAGCAATCGTGAAGCAAGAAATTGGCAAGTGTTAGAGGCATCAACTACAGCTAAACTGTAAAAAGACCAAGCAAAAAGATTATTCAAGATTTTTCATATGGCAAGCAATCGTTAGAGGTCATCTGTTTCTACAGAAGACCTTCTTTTTTTATTAGAGATGCCAAATCTACAGTATTTTTTTAAAAAATTAATTTTTTCTTAATTTTTTAGAAAATTTTTTTCTTCCCCCCCTTTCCGGAGGTTAACTTAAATCAATTTATCAAATCGTGTAAGGCTCAAAAACAAGCCAGGCCTGCCTTCCCAATTCCCAAAGCAATCATTTAAAAAAGCGGCTATTTTATTTAACTGCCACAATTCCCTCACTTAATTCCCCTGACTTACTTTTGCGGTTTATGGCGAGAAAAAAGCAAAAGAACCAATTGCTCGAAAAGGTATTGGTACAGGATTATGCGGCAGAAGGACGTTCGTTAAGCCGGGTAGATGGAAAAGTTGTATTTATAGAAGGCGCGGTACCTGGCGATGTGGTAGACATACGGCTGAATAAAAGCAAAAAAGACTGGGCAGAAGGTTATGCCGCTACTTTTCATAGTTATTCGGCAGACAGGATGGAGCCTTTTTGCGGACATTTTGGGGTATGCGGCGGCTGCAAATGGCAAATGCTTCCTTACGAAAAGCAGTTGCAGTACAAGCAAAACGAAGTGGAACAAAATCTGCGCAGACTGGGGCGGATCGAATTGCCCCCGTTAATGCCGATACTGGGCTGCGAAAAAAGCATCCGCTACCGGAACAAGCTTGAGTTTACCTTCAGCAACAAACGTTACAGAACCTGGGAAGAAATGCGCCAGCCAGCCGATACCGCTGTTCCGCAGGAAGAAAATGCACTCGGCTTTCATGTGCCGCGTCTGTTCGATAAAATTATCGACATCAGCACCTGCCACCTGATGGAAGAGCCTACCAATCTCATCAAAAACACCCTCCGGCAATTTGCCCTGGAACAGGGGTATCCGTTTTACGATATTAAGAACCATGCCGGCTGGTTGAGAAATCTCATCATCCGCGTGTGTACTACGGGTGAAATTATGGTGAATGTTTGTTTTGGGCAGGATAATGCGGAAGAGCGAAAAAAACTATTTGATCACCTGCTGGAAAAAGTACCCGGCATCACTACCCTGCTGTATACCATCAACCCTAAAAAAAACGATACTATTTATGACCTGGAGCCGGTGCCCTATTATGGCAAGGGTTATATTATAGAACAACTGGAACATTTCAGGTATAAAATCGGTCCCAAATCTTTTTTTCAAACCAACAGCCGCCAGGGCGAAAGCCTGTACCAGGTTACGCGCGATTTTGCGGAGCTGACAGGAAATGAAACCGTATACGACCTTTACTGCGGCACCGGCAGCATTGGAATTTTTGTAAGCGAAAAAGCAAAAAAAATAATAGGGGTGGAAGTGATAACCGAAGCCATAGCAGACGCAAAAGAAAATGCAGCATTGAACAATATAACTCATGCTGATTTTTTTGCGGGAGATGTAATTGATGTATGCAACGATGCTTTTTTTGAAGCCCACGGCAAACCCGATGTAATTATTACCGATCCGCCCCGTGCCGGCATGCACGAAAAACTGGTTAGAAAAATACTGGATATGCAGGCGCCCACTGTAGTATATGTTAGCTGTAACAGCGCCACGCAGGCCCGCGACCTGCAATGGCTGAACGAAAAGTACCAGGTAACAAAGGTGCAGCCGGTCGATATGTTTCCACACACCCACCACATTGAAAATGTGGTACAGTTGAAACTAAGATAATGTTATAGGTATGCAACATTTGCGCATATTGAAACACATATTAGCATGCAAAGGTTATTTTCGCACATATATTAACTGAATAGAGTATGGCAGAATTTCGTCCGCAAGGTTTTGGGGTATTACCTGTTGTTATAAAAAATTTACTGATCATAAATGGACTGGTTTTCCTGGCGCAGGTTGTAATGGAAAATAACAATACATTTTCAATAGAAAATTATTTTGCTTTACACGATGTACGTTCCGTTTATTTCAAACCTCACCAATTGGTTTCTTACATGTTTTTGCATGGCGGTTTCGATCACATCCTTTTTAATATGTTCGCCCTTTGGATGTTTGGCAGCACACTCGAAAACTATTGGGGACCAAAAAGATTTCTGATATTTTATTTGCTGTGTGGCATTGGCGCAGGGCTAATGCATTTGGGTGTTTTGTATTTTGAAAATACAAAAATAATCGAGGCAGTTAGCGTGCTCTCTTATGAAGAGCAACAATCACTATTGTATGATCCGTTCTACAAAATAAACGCCGCAACACTAGGTGCCTCGGGGTCGGTGTTTGGTTGCCTTGCAGCCTTCGGTTACCTGTTTCCCAACAGCCTTATTTATTTATACTTTTTTATTCCAATAAAAGCCAAATGGTTTGTACTATTTTATGGTGCAATGGAGTTATATCTTGGCGTAAAAAATTCAGCCGGCGATAACGTTGCCCACTGGGCTCACCTGGGCGGAGCACTTATTGGATTTTTGTTGGTATTATATTGGAATAAAACCAATCGCAGAACATTTTATTAGTAATTTTATAAGGCAATACATACAAAGAAAAAGGATATGGGAGTGCTGGAACAAACAAAAAGCAGGAAGGTTTTTTTTGGGGCCGACCAGGATGCATTGGTGAGAGTGATTGTTATTAATGTACTGGTCACTACCATTCTGTTCTTCATCAGGGGTGTTTACCAGATATCAAACATCAACATCAACGAATACCAAACGCATGTGGTTGACTGGCTGATTTTACCGGCAGCCTACGTAAAAGCGGTTGAAAAACCGTGGGCGCTGCTTTCGTACATGTTTACCCATGCCGACATCTGGAAGCTGATTGCCAATATGCTTTGGCTTTGGGCCTTTGGTTTTATAATGCAAAGCCTGTATGGTGGCCGAAAGCTGGTTCCACTTTACATTTATGGGGGCTTGGCAGGCGGTTTGTTTTTTGTACTTACCAATTTACTGACCGGACCGGGTGGCAGTGCGGCTCTTTACGGCGCCAATGCTTCTGTAATGGCTATTGCGGTAGGCGTTACCGTGGCAGTGCCGGGTTATCGCATTTTCCCCATGCTTAACGGAGGCATTCCATTGTGGGTGCTCACCCTTATATATGCAGTTATCAATCTTACCGGTGTAGGGCATAATGATCCTGCAACCTATGCTTCGCAGGTAGGAGGCGCCGGAATGGGATTTTTATATATCTGGCTTTTAAACCGGGGAAAAGACATTGGCGAATGGATGAACCAGTTATACGATTGGTTCTTTAACCTGTTTAATCCCGATAATCAATCAAAGAAAAATACAGCAAGGGAAAATATATTTTACGATACCCAGGGAAAACAACCCTTTAAAAAGAAACCTAATTTAAACCAGCAACGGGTAGACGAAATTCTTGACAAAATCAATCAAAGCGGATTCAACAGTCTTTCTTCCGAAGAAAAAGAATTGCTTCGTCGAGCCGGGGAAGAAGACCTATAACCAGTTAAGGAATGTTCAAAAAGTTCGCAAGGCGCCTGTTTAGATTTCTATACGTCACTGTTGTGATACTTTTCCTGATCGCCTGTTTGTCGCCATTCTTAAACCCGGCATCGTGGTGGTTTTTCGGGTTTGCAGGACTTATCTTCCCTTACCTTCTCGTACTGCTGGTTATCTTCTTCATCATACTAATTTTCGCCCGCTCAAAATGGAGCATACTGGCAGCCCTTTGCATGATAGTAGGATGGAAAAGCATTTATGCGGCATTTGCTCTTAACCTTAACAGCTCCTTCAAAAAAGAAAAAGAAAAACATGCCATAAGGGTAATGACGTGGAACGTGCGCAGTTTTATAGGAGCGAACGACAAAGTAAAAAAAACAGGCATTACAGATCATCAAAAGAAAATGCTTGACCTGATCAACCAGTACGATCCTGATATTTTAACCTTCCAGGAATTTGCTTCTGCCGACTCGGGCAAATACGCCAACAATATTCGCCTGTTTACAAAAGAAATGGGGTATCCCTACTTTTATTTTTCCAACGATGTGGTGCGCCGGGCACAACGGAGTGGCACCGTTATTTTTTCCAAACTGCCTATCATCGATACATCCAAAGTTGTTTTACCAAAAGAGATGGGTAAAATTGAAAGTGTAATTTATGCCGACGTGCTGCATGGCAAAGACACGCTTCGGGTATTTACAGGGCACCTTCAGTCGTTTGGTTTTATGAGGCAGGATTACAACGACATTTCCAAAATAAAAAACGACCCCGACGAAAGGCTGGATGCCTCTAAAAATATTTTCCGGAAAATGCGCAAGGCTTTTGAGCAACGGGGCCAGCAATCCGACTTTATCCGCAATCAGCTGGACGAGAGCAAATATCCTGAAATATTCTGCGGCGACCTGAACGACGTTCCGAATTCCTATACCTATTTCGCCATTAAAGGCGATAAAAAAGATGCGTTCATCCGCAAAGGCTTTGGGTTTGGCAAAACATTCTTTAGCCTTGCCTCCGGTTTTATGCGTAAGCTGCCAACCCTGAGAATCGACTATATTTTTACAGATACCCGTTTCCGCATCCGGCAGGTAAAATCCGTACAGGAGGTGTTAAGCGACCATATTCCCATAGTTGCCGATATATCGCTGGAAGAATACCCGAAATAATTTAACCCCCTCCCGTTCGGTAAACATCCTCATATTTATTCCCGCTATATTTGCATAAAACCATACCGCATACCACAATAGTTTATGGAAGAACTGAAGATTTACAACTCGCTCACCAGGCAAAAAGAAATATTCAAACCTATTACGCCGGGATATGTTGGCATGTATGTGTGCGGCCCCACGGTTTACAGCGATGTGCACCTGGGCAACTGCCGCACTTTTATTTCGTTCGATATTATTTATCGCTACCTCAAATACCTGGGCTATAAATTACGCTACGTGCGCAATATTACCGACGCGGGTCACCTGGAAGGCGACCGGGACGAAGGCGACGACAAGTTCTCGAAAAAAGCGCGCCTGGAACAACTGGAGCCCATGGAGATTGTGCAGAAATATACATTGGGCTTTCATAAGGTAATGGAACTTTTCAATAACCTGCCTCCTACCATTGAGCCAACGGCTACAGGACATATATCGGAGCAAATAGAAATGGTAAAGCACATATTGGCCAACGGGTATGCGTATGAGGTGAACGGAACGGTATATTTTGATGTAGAAAAATACAACAAAGAAAAACCCTACGGCATTCTTACCAACCGCAAGCTGGAAGATCTGCTGGAGGGAACCCGTGAACTGGGCGGGCAGGATGAAAAAAGAGGCCGGCTCGACTTTGCATTATGGATCAAAGCAAAGCCGGAACACCTCATGCAATGGCCATCGCCCTGGGGTATGGGCTTTCCCGGCTGGCATATAGAATGCTCGGCGATGAGCGGCAAATACCTGGGCAAACAATTCGACATTCACGGTGGAGGTATGGACCTGGCGGCAACCCATCATACCAACGAAATAGCCCAGTCGCAGGCATGCTATCACGAAAGCCCGGTTAACTATTGGATGCATACCAATATGCTTACCGTAAATGGCGCCCGCATGAGCAAAAGCGCCGGCAATGGCTTTTTGCCCGAACAGTTATTTACCGGCGATCATCCCCTGCTCGATAAAGCGTACAGTCCAATGACGGTTCGCTTTTTTATGCTGCAAACGCATTACCGCAGCACGCTCGACTTCAGCAACGAGGCTTTGCAGGCAGCAGAAAAGGGACTGAAAAGGCTATGGGATGCCTATGAAATACTGGAAGGGCTTACGCCTTCAGACAATGCAGCGGCTTTAGACAAAGTATTGGACCAACGCTGCATTGACCTGCTAAACGAGTTTGATGCCAGCATGAACGACGATTTTAATACCGCAAAAGTGCTGGCAGCAATGTTTGAGCTGGTGCCGGTTATCAATTCTTTTAAAAGCAAACAAATTGCACTCAACAGCATAAGCGCGGCTACCCTCCATGAGCTTAAGAAAAAGTTCAGCGTTTACCTTACCGATATTTTTGGATTGCGCAACGACAAAGAAGCCGACAGCGGACGGCTGGAGGGCGTGTTGCAATTGCTCATTCATATCCGGAAGGAAGCCAGGGCTAAAAAGGATTTTGCTACTTCCGACAAAATAAGGAATGAACTGCAGCAACAGGGCATTGTGTTAAAAGATGAAAAAGATGGAAATGTAAGCTGGAGCATGCTTTAACTCGTATACCATGCATTACGTATCACATCTTCAAAAAGACAGGCGGCTCAAAAAAGTGATGGAAGATGCGTTGCCCTTCACTTTAAAAAAAAGAAGCAATATCCCGTTATACCTCAGCGCCTCTGTTATGAGCCAGCAACTGTCGGCTAAAGTTGCCGAAGTTATATACAAACGCTTCCTGAACCTATACGGCGGCAAAGCGCCAAAGCCGCAACAGGTGCTGGATACCCCGTTCGACACGTTGCGGTCTATAGGGTTATCGAATGCAAAAACCACTTATGTGCAGAACGTATACCGGTTTGCCATGGAAGAAGGTCTGGAGTCGAAAAAGCTGGCGCGGATGACCAACGACGAGGTAATTGCGCATGTAACCCAAATTAAAGGGGTGGGCAGGTGGACAGCGGAAATGCTGCTGATGTTTGCCTTACAGAGAGAAGATGTTTTTGCCGCAGACGACCTTGGCCTGCAAATAGCGTTGCAAAACATTTACAAGCTCGATCCTGCCGATAAAAAGAAGTTTAAAGAAGATATACTGAAGATATCTCAAAAGTGGTCGCCTTACCGCACCTATGCCTGTATGCATCTTTGGGCCTGGAAAGACAAAGTATGATCAGTCTTTTATAATCTCCTGCAAATAGGTATTTTTAAAGGATGACAAAACAGAAGACATTGCGAAAGTTAAAAAAAACAGCGTATGCCTGCTATTAAAACCCACAGGAACAGCACAAAAAAAGAGGTGATTATTACCAAGGCTGCAAAACTGTTCCGGGAAAAGGGATTTGCCGCCAGCTCCATGCGCGACCTTGCAGAACACGTGGGAGTTGAGGCTGCCAGCCTTTACAATCATATACAATCCAAAGCCGAAATTTTACAGGACATCTGCTTCCGGGTAGCCAACCTCCTTACCGCTCACCTGGAGCAGGTGGAGGAAAGCAAGGCAAATGCCATCGAAAAAATAAAAGCCATCCTGCGCTTTCATATTCAGCAAATGATCAACAACTATGAAGACGTACACGTTGCAGACCGTGAATGGCGGCATCTTACCGAACCCTACCTGTCTAATTTTAAAACCCAGCGAAGGGCTTATCGCCAGCGGTTGGCCGATATTATTGAAGATGGCATAAAGCGAAAAGAAATCAAGCCGATCGACGCTCCCACAGCGGTTTTGCTAATGCTTCATGCCATTAGCGGAATTGAGTCCTGGCACCGCTCTCAGCAAAAAATATCTGCCGAATTACTCGAAGACAACATGATTATTATTTTGGTAGAAGGCTTAAAAATATAACCCCTGCGCGTTTGCTTTTTGTCGTCAATTTAATTTTTTATTGAAAATAATTATCAGAATATGGGTTGATGTTGTAATTTAGCAATACATCCTTATTCTAACTTCATAGTTATTTAGCGCTCTCCGATATATTCCAATGCGTTAACCTTAAGACATCGTACTTATCCTGTGATCATTGATCATAAAAAAAAAGTATAATGGCAATCAGGCAATCAGTAAAAATGCTTCCCAACGAAGTTTGGAAAGACCTACCTAATCATGAAGCCAAAGGAGCGGTTTGGTATAAATATGCCATTTCCAGCCATGGCCGAATCGTAAAGTACAACAAGCGTATTTCAGATGGCTTTGTCCTCCAGTTAAGCCGACAGGCAAATTACCCGATCTGGAGAAAGAAATTAAATGGTGAATATTTTACAGCGTTGGTTCATCGCCTCGTTGCCAAATATTTCCTTCCCAAACCCAAGGCCAATCAGAAGTTCATCATCCATCTCGACCACGATTACGAGAACAACAAGTACACCAATCTTAAATGGGCCACCCAGGATGAAGTAACGGTGCACAACCGTAAAAATCCCCGGGTAAAAGCGGCTTTAAAACGCAGGAAAGACAATCCTACTAAAAAAGGCGCCAAGCTTGACATTGCCAAGGTTCGTGTAATTAAGTCCATGCTCAAGGAAAAGAAAACGTTGAAGGAAATTGCCCAAAGATTTGGTGTGTCCGACATGCAGGTACATCGTATCAAGACCAAAGAAAACTGGGCGCACGTTAAGTTAAAAAAATAATCAGTCTGTCTGTTCAGCAAACCTTTACCCAAATTCTATAGTAAACAGGCTGCCTGCTTTGTGCATTGCGGATTCGTTATCGTTTTGAACTTTCGAACGAAAGCGTTCTAAACGTACATGAATGCTGCTGCTGTCTCGTGCCTGAAAACTATGGATTACAAATCTATTAGCGCCCTTTGCCTTCCGGTTGAGGGCACTATGTTCTACTATTTTACCTGTAACGGCAGCCCCTTTTTTAATAATTACAATGTCGTTTGCACTTACTTCTTCGTCGCCGTTTTCGGGTTGCCCGGCGACAGTCAACCAGTCGCCGGGCAAGATGTCCTTGCTGTTAAAATTCAAATGGAAAGGAATCTCAATCTGCTAATCTGCGGGAAAAAATCAGTCATTAGTCGCTGTGCGAGGCGTCCTCGCCTTGCACCGTTTTGTTGTCGCCTGTGGCGACCAGCAAGAGGCAGCATTAATTGCAAAGCCATTAAAATCAAATGGAAAAGAATTCAATCTGCCAATCTGCGGCTAAAAAAATCAATCATCGAACTTTATTTTCTTTCTTCCTTCTTTAATTTGCGACTGCTGCTTTTTCTGATCGAGCCGTTTTTCTTTTGAGGCTTTTGAGGGTTTGCTCGCTATACGTTTCTTAGGTTTTATTAACGACTGGCTGATGAGCTCATTCATTTTCTTTATTACCAACTGCTTATTTCCCAATTGCGTTCTTTCCGCTTGCGATTTCACAAGCAGTTTGCCATCAGCATTGATCTTGTTGGCCTGTTTTTGTTGTACTAGTTGCTTTTGCTCTTCGCTCAATAACTGGGAAGCCGCCACATCAAAATAGCCCTCCACCATCGTTTCCACCTTTTTTACATTTTGCCCGCCCTTGCCTCCGCTCCGTGCAGTTTTAAAGCTGATCTCTGTACTAATGTCTATCTTATTCATACCGTAGCCGTTATTATTTTTCGTTTGGTGAGAGGCGAAACCTGGCGCTGTACCACCTAACAAAAGTATATTGCACAGGTAAATTAATAATTTATTTATTTCATAGTGGGCATTGAACAGGGAATGATAGTAAACTCAAACAAACCATGAGAGCGGTTTTGCAACGTGTTTCGCAGGCATCGGTTACCGTAGACGGCACTATTACCGGTGCTATCCAAAACGGCTTACTTGTTTTATTGGGCATTGAAGACAGCGATACAACGGAGGATATACTATGGCTCAGTAATAAAATTACAGGGCTCCGTATTTTTAACGATGAGAACGGGGTAATGAACCTTTCTGTAAAAGACACCGGGGGCGACATTTTACTGGTGAGCCAGTTTACGCTACATGCTTCCACTAAAAAAGGCAACCGCCCCTCCTACAGCCGTGCAAGTAAGGGTGAAATTGCCATTCCCCTATATGAAAAAATGATCAGGCAATTAAGCACCGACCTGGGTAAAAACATTTTTACCGGTACTTTTGGAGCAGATATGAAAGTATTGCTTTTGAACGACGGACCGGTTACCATTGTGATAGATACTAAAAATAAAGAATAGCCGTTACCGTATTTTTGGCAAAGGCTTTGCAACTTCAGGTGTATTATTGCACTCCGGATATATATTGTATTGATTATCACTTAAAAATCAGTTTATACGGTTATGCTACAAACTGCAGACGACATCCGCCAGTTAAACGAACGCATACAGGTAGCGGCAGCTTTTGTTGACCGCCTGGAAGCAGAAATATCCAAGGTAATTGTAGGGCAGCATTACATGGTAAGCCGGTTATTGATAGGGCTGCTGAGCAACGGTCACGTACTGCTGGAAGGCGTTCCCGGGCTGGCAAAAACATTGTCTATCAAATCGCTTTCGCAAGCTGTGAATGCAAAATTCAGCCGCATACAGTTTACACCCGACCTGCTGCCGGCCGATGTGATAGGCACTATGATCTTTAACCAGCAAAAGCACGAATTTGTAGTACGAAAAGGCCCCATATTCGCCAATTTTATATTGGCAGACGAAATAAACCGCGCCCCTGCCAAAGTACAGAGCGCATTGCTGGAAGCCATGCAGGAAAGGCAGATCACCATAGGTGAAACAACGTATAAGCTGGACGAACCTTTCCTGGTGCTGGCTACGCAAAACCCCATTGACCAGGAGGGAACTTATCCATTGCCCGAAGCGCAGGTAGACCGGTTTATGCTGAAAGTAATGATTGACTACCCACGCCGGGAAGAAGAACTCCTGATTGTGCGTCAAAACCTGCAGGGCCTGAAAATGCGGGAGGTAGAGCGGGTGGTAAGTACCATGGAAATTCTGCAGGCGCGCGACCTGGTACGGCAGGTATATATGGACGAAAAGATAGAAAACTATATACTTGATATTGTGTTCGCCACCAGGAACCCGTCGCAATTCCGGCTCGATAAACTAACGCCTCTTATTGCATATGGCGGCTCACCACGTGCTTCTATCAATCTTGCACTGGCAGCCAAAGCACATGCGTTTTTAAATAAAAGAGGATATGTAATACCGGAAGACGTAAGGAGCATTGCAAGAGATGTGATCCGTCATCGCATTGGACTTACCTACGAAGCAGAAGCAGAAAATATTAATGCCGAAAACGTAGTGGACGAAATTTTAAAAGCAGTAAATGTACCATAGAAAGGTATAGGGTGTAGGGTGTAGGGTATAAGGTGTAAGGCCTTAAACCAACTTCCTTCTTCCCTACACCTTATACCCTACGCCTTACTCCTCATACCTTACACCTTCTAATGAAGTCTAAAAAAAACAACCATACCAGGAGCACAGACGACGCTTTGAGTGTGGCAGACATATTGAAAAAAGTAAAAGAGCTGGAAATAAGAAGTAAAAAGCTTACTACCAATCTCTTTTCGGGCGAATACCATACGGCGTTCAAAGGGAAGGGTATGTCGTTTAAGGAAGTAAGGGAATACAGTGCGGGCGATGATGTGCGGTTTATAGATTGGAATGTGTCGGCGCGAATGGGCGCCCCCTTCAGCAAGTTGTTTGAAGAAGAAAGAGAACTTACCATGATGCTGCTGGTAGACATCAGTGCCAGCTCGTTGTTTGGTACAGTGCATCAGCGTAAGAAAGATCTCATCACTGAAATATGTGCGGTACTGGCTTTTTCGGCCGTAAACAACAACGATAAGGTAGGCGTGATTTTTTTCAGCGATAAAATTGAATTTTTTATTCCACCCAAAAAAGGAAAAGAGCACGTATTGTATATCGTTAGAGAATTGCTGACGGTAAAACCTAAAAGCAAAGGCACTAACCTGAACGAAGCGGTGCGTTTTTTTAACAATGCAGTAAAGCAAAAAAGCATTGCTTTTATTTTGAGCGATTTTATGGTTGAAAATTACGACGATGCTTTGCGCGTAGCTGGCAACCGGCACGATGTGATTGGCATAAAGGTATACGACAAAATGGACATGGACTTGCCCGAAATAGGCATGATGCAGATTGAAGATGCAGAAACGGGCAAGACCCAGTGGATAGACACCAACGATAAAATGGTACAATACAATTATCACAAACAGTTTGTTGATAATGAAGAAGCATGCAAACTTTCTTTCCTTAAGTCGGGTGCCGATCTTTTATATGTAAGAACAGATGAGGATTATGTAAAGATCCTGCAGAAATTTTTTGTTAAACGAATGAAATCAGCCAGGTAATCACAACCAGCCAATGATCAAGCAAAAGCACATACATATATTTTTTCTGTGGCTGTTGTGTGGTGGTTTTTTGTGTAGCGTTGCCAACGCCCAGGAAACAAGCGTTTCAGTAAATGCAGGCGTAAACCGCGCGCAGGTATTGCTGGGAGAGCCCATCAACTTAAAAATAGAACTGAGTGCACCATTATCACTGCCCGCAACGCAGTTATTCAATGTTCCTGATACATTCAATCACCTCGAAATAATAGAAAGAAAAGCGGTCGATTCTTCTGTTGAAGGAGCGATGCGGAAATACGTACAGCAATTTACCATAACCGGTTTTGATTCGGGCACCTGGAATATCCCCTCATTTCCGGTGCTCGTTAACAATAAAACCTACAGTACACAACCTATACCCATAACTATTGTGCCTGTGCAATTACGCGACAGCGCTTATCACGATATCCACGAAATTATCAATGTTCCCGAAAAAGAAACACCCTGGTGGTATTGGGTGGCCGGTGCTGTTTTATTGATAGCGGCAGGTGCACTATTATGGTGGTGGTTTAAAAAGCGTAAAAAGCAATCGGTTGGAAGCGCAATCAATATTACAGACAGGCGCTCTGCTTTGCAGGAAGCAATTGACAGGCTGCGGCAATTACAACAGCAGGAACTGCCTTCAAAAGGAGATTGGAAAACTTATTATTCCACATTGACTGAAATTGTAAAAGTGTACGCACAAAAAAGATTGGGGCTGCCTGCTTTGCAATACACCACAGACGAATTACTGGTTCAATTCAATACCGGCCTTTCGCGCGAAACGTTGGGTGAGCTTGCCGAAAGCCTGCGCATAGGCGATGCCGTTAAGTTTGCCAAATATGTTCCAGGAACAGACAGGTCAACAAAAGACATTAAAGACATTGAAGCAGCTTTGCATGAGCTGGATCGTTTAAAACAATAAATTTTGCTGAAGGACTATTTTGAACATATTGAATTTGCGAACCCTGCGGTGTTGTTCCTGCTGCTGATTGTACCTGTATTAGCGGGCTGGTATATCAGCTACTCTAACAGGATGAAAGCTACCATGCGGATATCGTCTATCAAAAGTTTTCGCAACACGCATTCCGTTAAAAGCAAACTCCGCCATATTCCTTTTGTGTTCAGGATGCTTGCAATAGCCTTCATCATACTCGCGCTGGCCCGCCCGCGGTCGCACAATGATGAAAGAAGTGTGGAAGGCGAAGGGGTGGATATTGTATTGTGCCTGGATGTGAGCGG
This sequence comes from Agriterribacter sp., assembly GCA_051958655.1. Lineage (GTDB taxonomy): Bacteria > Bacteroidota > Bacteroidia > Chitinophagales > Chitinophagaceae > Agriterribacter. The sequence continues at coordinate 15,070 of JBQCFW010000025.1, forward strand.
CAGCATGCTGGCACAAGACTTTAAACCCAACCGCCTGGTGGCTGCTAAAAGAGTAGCATCGGACTTTGTAAAGGAACGCCCTGCTGACAGGATAGGGCTGGTAATTTTTGCGGGCGAAAGCTTTACCCAATGCCCGGTAACCAGCGACCATGCAGTGGTGGAAAACCAGATTGCACAAATAGACGGCGGCTTCCTGGTGGATGGAACGGCAATAGGATCGGGACTGGCTACCAGCGTAGACCGGTTAAAGAGCAGCGAAGCAAAAAGCAAGGTCATTATTTTATTGACCGATGGCGAAAACAATGGTGGGCTGATCGATCCGAAAACGGCAAAAGAAATTGCCAAATCGCTGGGCGTTAAAGTATATACCATTGGCGTTGGGTCCGAAGGGTATGCTACCACCCCCATGTCGGCACCAGGGGGGCGGGTAATTATGCAGCAGGAAAAGGTGAATATTGATGAAAACCTGTTGAAAGAGATTGCATCTGAGACAGGCGGTAAATATTTTCGCGCAAAAGACAACCAGGGATTATCGGCCATCTACAAGGAAATTGATCAACTCGAAAAAACAAAACTCACTATCACTATTAACCGACGATTTACCGAGCGTTTTCATCCGCTGGCGCTCATAGCCGCAGGCTTTATTTTTCTTGAATTGCTGCTGCGGCTTACATTGTTTAAGCAGTTTCCATAGTACTCACTCAGCATTAGGAGGCCTTTCGTTGTTCGTGATTGCGAGGCTTGCCCAGCCTGCCGTTGTTCCTCATTGCGAGGCTTGCCGAAGCAATCACCTTTTTTTGACTCTTATCAAAAGTATTCACGGCAAGTTTAAAAACCTTTGTTGCAAACTACTGAGCCATGAATACATTTATAACCATCCTGAAAATAGCTTCGGCTATACTATTCTTATTCTTACTCAACCCTGGCGATAAAATCACTATACCCATGTGGGTTACTATATTGCTTGGATTGATATTTCCTTACGATGTTGCCGCGACAGCTTTCAGCATCGCTGCTATCATCTTTTTAATAACCATAATCATTGTCGCCTATTGGCATACCCTCAGCCACGACAGGCTATCACTTTTTCTTTTGCTTGCACTTTACATTCCCGTTGCCAGAAACATTTCGGACGTATTCGAATCAAATGATATAGCAAGTATCAGAAGCTACCTGATCTTTTTATCTGTCTCGCTGCTAACAATTGCTTTAATAGCGATACGAATGATTCAAAATAAATACACTGATCAGAGGAGTATTACAAAACCATTCAGGAAATGGCTATTACGTACATTAACAGAGGCGGAATCTCCGCGCGATTAAAATTACGATCAACACTCGCCGCCCGACATATATTTTTCCACCACTTCCTTATAATTTCTGCCAATGGGCACCTGTTGGTTTTGTAATATAATCCGGCCCCTTTCAATACGCAGAATTTTATTCTTTGCAACAATAAAAGATTTGTGCACACGCATAAAATGTTTTTCAGGAAAAATTTCATGCATCGATTTTACCGACCCCTTGATCACCACTTTGCCTGTACCATGATGAATAATGGCGTAATCTTTCAAACCCTGTATATGCGTTACTTCGTCAAAATTCAATTTAACTCTTTGTACACCACTTTTTACAAATATCGAACCAAGGGGTGCATCTGAGTGTTCCAACATCGACTGCTGTTCTTTCAATGCAAAAAAATCCTTTACTTTTTCCATTGCCTGTGCAAACCGTGCATACGATATGGGCTTCAGTAAAAAATCTATCACTCCCAGTTCATAGCCTTCATAAGCATAATCTCGGTAAGCAGTGGTAAAAACAGTAACCGGCGGAATATGCAATTTTTTAAGCAGCTCAATACCTGTCATTTCTGGCATTTCAATGTCCAGGAAAATCAGGTCGATAACATTTGTTTCTAAAAAACCTAATGCATCAAAAGCATTGTGAAAGCTCTGAACGAGGTGAATTTGTGGAACCTTCTGCAAATGATCTTTCAGCACATCACAGGCCAGCGGTTCATCGTCTATGATCAAACATTTCAGCATTACGAAAGCTGTAGGTGTAAAGAAATAAAAAACCTGTCTTCCCTGTTGCGGATGTCGAGATCGTATCTGCCGGCGTAAAGCAATTCCAGCCGACGGGTTAAATTAAGCAACCCGATTCCGCCCTTACTCACGGTTCCCGGTTCCTTTTGCTTTCCATTCTCAACCGTTACAAACAGCTCTTTGCCTGCAGTTTTTACCGTGCAGTGCAACCAGGTGGCACTGGCTGTGCGACTGGCGCCATGCTTAAATGCATTTTCTACCATTGGCAGCAGCAATAATGGGGCTATGGTTAATCCAGCCATATCTCCTTCTGTAACAAACTGAATATCGGCCTGCTCGCCATAACGAAGTTTTTCAAGCGCTACATAGTCCTGCAGGTATTGTATTTCCCGCTCTAACGGAACAGCCACGTCGTCGCTGTCGTACAACATATATTCCATCATTCCCGAAAGCTTTAATACCACATCCGGCGCAGCATCCGATTTTTTCAGTGTAAGCGAATACAGGTTATTCAAAGCGTTGAATAAAAAATGAGGATTTACCTGCGACCTGAGATAATTTACTTCGGCCTGCAATTTTTCAAAAGCCGTTCGCTGCAATATCCTCTTCTGTTCGTACCAGTCAATACTCAGCTTAAAGGCTATAACAACACCTATATACCAAAGTGTGCTGAAAAAATTATACGAAATCGTTTCCCAGAAATGAATTCGTCGCATAGGTCCAAGTATATAGCCATACAACACAATATCGAACAATGCCTGTACCAGCAGGTATCCTGCTACAGACAGCAGCACCCATAAAAAATATTGCCAGTATTTTCCTTTTAACAAATACCGTGGCAGCAAATAATGCACATTAATATAAGCAATGGCTATCAGCAAAGCAATGCGGATGGTTACACAGGCCGCAAATGACGGCAAACCCGCTTTTACAATCATGTATTTTTTATCGTATATAAAAAAGGCTGTTATCAACACCCAGTAAACGCTGTGTAACAACGCATAGCGTAAGCGTACAGACCTGTCGGGATAAGCCACTGGTATGGTTGCAGCAGGAATACTCATGGCAGCAAATAATGTGAAAAAGCCTGTTTGTAAAAAATTAATAGAGGAACAACCGAAACTGACGATAACCGGATAGTAAGTTAAGGAATTAAGTTGAGTAAGTTAAATTGGTTAAGTAAGGAATACCACTCATCCACCTAACTTACTTAACCAATCAACCACTTAACTTAATTTTCCTAGTTTTGCAACGAATTATGTCAGAACAAGCGCCGGCCAAAAGGATTTTTGATTTTAGTTTGCTCAAAAGGGTATTCAGTTACGCCACTCCGTACAGGAACAAAATGATCATTTCTGTTGTGCTGGCTATTGTACTGGCTGTAATTACTCCTGTTCGCCCCTGGCTGATACAACTAACGGTAGACAAATACATTCGCGGAGGTTGGGTAAATTGGGTTATTATCATAACCTGCATCCAGATAGGATTGTTATTGATTGAAACAGCCATGCGCTTTTATTTTTCGTTTCTTACAGCCTGGCTGGGGCAAACCGTTGTAAAAGATCTGCGCACTGCCGTATATAAAAAAATTGTGCATCTCAACCTTTCGCAGTTCGACAAAACGCCTATCGGCACCCTCACCACCCGCACCATTAATGATATTGAGGCCATTAATGATATTTTTTCTGAAGGATTGATACCCATTATTGCAGACCTGCTGGCAATTATTTCCATATTGGGTGTAATGTTTGTTACCGATTGGAAGCTTACGCTTATCTGTATGACCATTTTGCCGGTGCTGGTAATTGTAACCAGGTGGTTTAAAAACAGCGTGAACATTTCTTTTCAGCGGGTACGCAATGCTGTGGCCCAGTTGAATGCGTTTGCACAGGAGCACATTACGGGCATGCCTATTGTGCAGGCATTTGCTGCGGAGGACCGTGAGTTTGCCAAATTCAAAAAAATAAATAAAGAGCATCGCAACGCCAATATAAAAGCAATATTTGCTTACTCCGTGTTTTTCCCATTCGTGGAAATTATGCTGGCAGTTGCAATGGGCTTAATGATATGGTGGAGCGCGCAGGGAGCCGTACTGGGCGAAGCTACGTTGGGAACGATGATTGCCTTCCTGCTGTACCTGAACCTGCTGTTTCGTCCATTGCGGGTAATTGCCGATAAATTCAATGTATTGCAGATGGGCGTGGTAGCCAGCGAAAGAATTTTCAGGGTGCTCGACAATCCCGATTTTATTGTAACAGAGGGAACGCACGCACCAACTGCCATTAATGGAAAAGTAGAGTTTAAGCATGTGTGGTTTGCTTATGTAAATGAGCACTATGTTTTAAAAAACATTTCCTTTAATATACAACCGGGCGAAACACTCGCTATTGTAGGACATACCGGCAGTGGCAAAACTTCCATCATCAGCCTCATTAACCGGTTGTATCATATTCAAAAAGGGACTATTGAAATAGACAGCGTAAATGTTGAGCAGTACAAGTTGGAAGCATTAAGAAGCCGGATAGGGATTGTGTTGCAGGATGTGTTCCTGTTTTCCGGCTCTATTATGGACAATGTAACCTTGCGCAACGAATCTATCAGTAAAGAATCAGTGGTACACGCTGCAAAGCTGATTGGCATGCACGACTTTATTATGCAACTGCCCGGAGGATACGACTATAATGTAATGGAACGAGGCGGAACTTTATCGTTGGGACAAAGGCAGTTATTGTCGTTCATCAGGGCGCTGCTTTACAATCCAGCCATTCTTATTTTGGACGAAGCCACTTCATCGGTAGACACAGAAAGCGAGCAACTCATACAACACGCCATAGACACATTGATTGAAGGCAGAACCTCCATCATCATCGCCCACCGCCTTTCAACCATTCGCAAAGCAGATAAAATAATGGTGCTCGACAAAGGCGAAATCAAAGAAATGGGCACTCACAATGAATTGCTGGAGCAACAGGGCTTCTACGCAAAGTTATACGAAATGCAATTCGCGAAGTGAGGTGAAAGGTATAAAGTGGAAGGCGTAGGGAAAACAAAGCCTTACAACCTCAATCTTCTCTCTTATGCCTTATTCCTATTCCTTGCATTCTAAATCTTCCACCCTATACCTTCTCCATTCTTTCCTTTATTCGTAAACAATATTTCCGCATGGCGATACTGCTTCAAAGGCAGGAAGCAACAATTTTGCGCCGGCCTTTGTTACAACATTTCCACTTTAATTTTCTTATCAGTCTGCTAGCCAGTAATAACAATTAAAAATACTTATAGCATGTACTTTCAAAAACTAACAGGCTTTATTGGATGCCTTTTTCTTTTGCAGCTTTCTTATGCCCAAAACGGGGGCATAAAAGGTATCATTACATCGTCAGACGGGAAGCCGGCAGAATTGATTTCAATTGTGCTTGAAAAAACCAGTCGCGGGGCAATCACCAATGGATCAGGACACTACGAGATCAGGAATATTAAACCCGGCAGTTACATGCTCAAAATTTCCACCATTGGCATTATCGAGCAAACGCAAACGGTAAAGGTAGTAGCAGGAGAAACCACAACAGTTAATTTCACGGTAAACCAAACCTCGAGTCAGCTGGAGGAAATTATTGTTACGGCTCAAAAACAACGCATCACATCAAAAGAATCGGAACAGGTAGCACGCATGCCAATAGCAAACCTCGAAAATCCGCAGGTTTACAGCGTAGTGAGTAAAGAGCTGATGAAAGAACAGATCGTCACTTCTATGACAGACGGATTAAAAGCTGCCCCGGGTGTAACACCTACTTCTTATCCCAGTGGCGGCATTGGCGTTACATCTCGCGGTTTCGCTACCGGCATAGGTGCGCGCAATGGGCTGCAATCTACACTGGGCCGCTCAAGCGCTGATGTGTCTAATATAGAACGCATCGAATTTATGAAGGGACCTTCGGGAACACTGTTCGGCGCTGGTATATCTTCTTTTGGCGGACTGGTAAACTTGGTAACAAAAAAGCCCTCGGATAACTTCTTCGGAAAAGTCGATCTTACCATGGGCAGTTTTGGGCTGGCAAGATTAACCGCCGATGTAAATACACCATTGAATGATGACCGAACAGCTCTGTTACGCGTAAACGCTGCTGTTCACCGGCAAAACAGTTTCAGCAATTATGGATTTAATAATACCGTAGCGCTTGCCCCCAGTTTGTTATATAAAATAAACAATAAGCTTTCTGTTTTATTTGACGCTGAAATTTATAGCGCCAACTCAACCAGGCCCACCTATACCATACTGGATGCTACATCGGGTTATACCAACTATAAAGATATTCCGCTGGCATTTCGGAAATCGTTGTATGATAATGACCTCGATTCCAAAACCCAGTCGCAAAAATTTTTTGTGGATATCAAATACAGGATCAGCGACAACTGGACTTCCAGCACCAACATTTCATACGTAAACGAACAGGTGGCGTACAGTTATCAAACATACAATACCTGGATTGGAAAAGACAGTGTGTCGAGATGGGCTGGTATATGGGGCCCGGTGAGAAATACCTACATCAACGCACAACAAAATTTTGTGGGACGGTTCAATACGGGTTCTTTAAAGCATACATTGCTGGTGGGCTTCAGCTATACCAATTACAACAGCGATGGCATGAGCAAATATTCTCCTGATTTCGACACGGTGAATGTTAGCCAGCCCTACAATCTTATTAATCGCACATACGCAGATAATATATTGCTGCAAGCGGGAAATGTGAATGACTGGGGAATGATTAAAAATGATTTTATCGGAGCATATGTATCTGAAGTACTGAACATAAACGACCGGCTATATGCTATGCTCAGCCTTCGTTTTGACAGGTATATACAAACGGAAGGCGGGCTGTGGGGCGATCCGTACAAACAAAACGCATTATCGCCCAAGTTGGGACTGGTGTACCAGTTGGTAAAAAAACAAATATCGGTGTTTGGCAATTACATGAATGGATTTCAGAACAGCGGTCCCATTGAGCAGCCCGATGGTTCTGTATTGACCATTAAACCCATATATGCCAATCAATGGGAAACTGGTATAAAGGCAGAGCTGTTCAATGGCAAACTCAATTCAACATTGAGCTACTATAACATAGCAATTGACAACGCTATAAGGCTTGACGACAATCTCTTCAGCTCCCAGGATGGCAAACAGCAAAGCAAAGGTTTAGAGTTTGAATTGCTTTCGAACCCCGTTGCTGGTTTGAATATTATGCTGGGCTATGGTTATAACGAAAACAAAATTGTAAAAGCCAAAGAGCATGAAGGCAACTTTGTTTCAGGCGCTCCTAAAAACGTTGCCAATTACTGGATCAGTTATAAAATAAGCAATGGCGTGCTTAAAAACTTTGGTCTGGGAGCGGGTGGCAACTACGTCAGCATCAACTATTTTAACGAAGCAAACACCATAACAATTCCATCTTACAGTGTAGTAAACACCACGGTGTTTTATGAAGATTCAAAATGGCGTGTTGGTTTTAAACTAAACAATATTGGCAACACGCAATACTGGGACAATTGGGGCATTTACAATCCTACCAGGAATTTTGCTGCCGACATTGCAATAAAATTCTAAATCGATAAATATGCATTACAGCATTCCGGCCGGGTTAAAACCTGGCCGGAATTGTTTTTCAAACCAGGAATTATGAAGCGTAAAAAAAGGTTTCTACTTCAATGGGCTTTACACCAGCAACGTTGGTTTGGAAAATGGCATGTGTATCTTGGTATTATTGCCGGAGCTATTGTGGCTTTTGTGGGCGTAACGGGAAGTATACTTGTTTTCCAGGATGAAATTGACCGGGCACTGAACCCTGAATTGTTTAACGTAATGGCTCAGCAACGCAAAATGCCATTCGAAGAAATAATACCTGTTATCCGCGAAAAATATCCGGATCTGAAAATGGATTACATCATGAATGTATATGATGACGATCCTAATTATGCATACCGGGTATTTAACCTGGCTACCGAAGAAGAAACGTTCATCAATCCCTATACAGGCGAAATTTCGGGCAAACGCATTCACGAAAGCTCTTTCATTCATATTGTAACAGAGCTGCACCGAACGCTGCTTATTCCCGTTGCCGGCAGGTATATAGTAGGGCTTGCTACTTTATGTTTACTCATCTTAACGATATCAGGATTACGGTTATGGATACCGCAAAAATGGAAACAACTGAAATCGGTACTCACCGTCAATTTTAAGGCGGGCTTTAAACGACAAAACTACGACTGGCACAACGTGTTGGGATTTTATTCTGCGCCGGTAGTATCGTTGCTTTCATTAACGGGGTTTTGCATTACCTTTTCACCGCTGGTAATTGCGCTTTTGTTTATTTTAAATGGCCAGTCTCCGCAAGGAGTAGCGGAACTCCTCGGCGCTAAATCAGCTTATACAACCGGCGCCAAACCACTTTCATTGAAGCAGGTGGTAGCTGTGGGTAAAACTGCTATGCCCGAAAGCAAAATTGCCGGGCTCGCGTTTCCGGCTGATTCAACCGGCAGCTACAGGCTGGATATGATTACTAAAGGGTTGCCTAAAGATGGCAAAAGAGAAATGATCATCATAGATCAATACAATGGTAAAATTTTATTAAACAGCCGTTCCGATTTCCCGCAGGCAGGCCACGCCTACCTGAGCTGGCTTACACCCATTCACTATGGAAGCTTTGGCGGACGCCCTTCGCAAATTATTGCCCTGATTGGTGGCTTGATGCCGCTGTTGTTATTCATTACCGGTTTTATTATTTGGTGGCCACGCTACAAAAAACAAAAACGAAAAAGATCAAAAAGCAACGATCTTGTTGATAAAAATCAACCAAACAACGATTTGAAAACAATACCAGCGCTGCCCTATTTCTTTCAAACAGTTGCCAAAGGCCTTCGGTATGCAGGGTGGGTGCTGTTAGTAAGCGCTGTATCCGGTTCCTTATACGGGGTATTTTCAGGAATTGTTATTCGCCCGGCTGTTTTTGCAATAGCGTTTACCACCATACTGGTAGTACTGAATTTTATAGTAGCACTTTTAACCTTTTTGCTTAATGGGTTATTCATGGCTCCGTTCAAAAAAGGCAGTCGTGCCATTGTAAAATATTTTGCGTTGTCGCTCAGCTTTATCATCGTATTTACCATTGCATACCTGTTGCTGATGAATACGGGCTTACGCCTGTTTTAACCCGCTTATAAAAAGGGAAGGCGCCCCTCGCGAGACGCCTTTCAACCAATGAATATGTTTAAAGAATACTTACAGCTTACTTGTAATACATTACCCTGTATTAGTTCAGCTTACTTGTTCTTTTACTTGGCCTGGTGGCAGCGATTGCTTTTTTATCAGCAGTATCTTCTGATTTGTTTACCAGGTCTTTATACGAAGTGGTTACTTTGCTCACTTCATCGGTATAAGCAACTTCATCCAATACGCCGTCAATAAACCAAAAGGCAACCTTTACTGTATTACCATTTTTATCTTCTTTACCAATCATGGTAAAGCTGTTTTTACCTTCAAGCGCGTTCATATCGGCGTTGCTTAAAGCTATTTTAGTAGATGTAAAGGCAGTGCCATCGGTAGAAACAAAATATACTGCATTGTCCTGAATACGGATTTTTGACACACTTTTCACTTCTGAATCGATAAAATAAGCTTTATACGTCGTGTCGAACTTCACCTGCTGGTGTTGCTGCGAAATAAAGCTGTAGTTGATCTGAGCTTTTAAAGCGGTGGCTGAAGCGATGAGGGCGATCAGGGTAAGGGTAAGTATTCTTTTCATAAAATGTTTTTGTATACTAAAAACGCTGATTACACTTAAATATGATAAGGGTATACCCTCATTTCGCCAACCAGTAACAATTCAGCGATGAACGGCAGCAATCGATAAAAAAACATGTTTTGTCATTGACGGCAATTAAAATGGAACAAACATTGCTGAAAAGCAGGTAAATGTTAACAGGATAATCCTCTGTTTTAGTATATAAAAACACATACAATGACGAGTCGCCGCATTTTTATAAGAAACACAGCTGGCAGCCTGGCTGCCCTTGCTATTTCCAACCAGACATTTTCGTTACCAGGCGCTTTGCAAAAGCAAAACCTGGGTGTAGCGCTGGTAGGATTAGGATATTACAGTACCGATTTGCTGGCACCCGCATTGCAGCTTACCAGGCATTGCAGCCTTAAAGGCATTGTTACCGGCTCGCCCGATAAAGCCAAACGCTGGCAACAACAGTATGGCATACCCGAAAAGAACATTTATGATTATAAAGGATTTAAAGACATCGCCAACAATCCCGATATAGATGTAATATATATTGTGCTGCCGCCATCGATGCACGCTGAATATGCAATAAAAGCGGCGGAGGCGGGCAAACACGTATGGTGCGAAAAGCCAATGGCGATGACTGTTGATGAATGTCAATCAATGATAGATGCCTGCAAAAAGAACAAAGTAAAACTGAGCATCGGCTATCGCATGCACCACGAGCCTAACACGCAACAGATTATCCAGTTCAGGAAAGATAAGACCTACGGAAAGATCACGCAGGTAAAAGCAGCTGCGGGATATTTCGACGGCCGAACCAATCACTGGAAACAGATCAAGGCGTTGGGCGGAGGTTCTATGTACGACATGGGCGTGTATCCGCTAAATGCAACCCGTTATGTAACGGGCGAAGAACCCATTGCTGTAACTGCTAAACAAAGCACCTCCCGGCCGGAAATTTATAAAGAGGTAGACGAAACCATGCAGTTCAATCTCGAATTTCCGGGCGGCGCGATAGCCGAATGCGAAACAAGCTTTGGCAAAAACATGAACACGTTGCAGGTAACCTGTTCAAAGGGATGGTACAAGCTGGAACCTTTTCAGCAATACAGTGGAATTAAAGGTGAAACTAGTGATGGAAAAATTTTGAACGCAGTTATTCCCAACCAGCAGGCAAAACAAATGGACGAAAACGCATTGGCTATCATCCGGAATAAACCGGTACTGGTTCCGGGCGAAGAAGGATTAAAAGACATTCGCGTGGTAGAAGCTATTTACCGTTCGGTAAAGCAGGGAGGAAGAGTTGTGATATAGTGTAATTCTTCCCCTGATGCATGCTGAATACCTGGAAAATCTGCAAATAAGATCTGCAATACATTTCTTCCACTGATTTCCGTTGGTTGGTTCGTGGATTATACATTCTCTGTTTCAGAAGATTTTTCCTTATAGCTGCCTTGCTTAGAATGAGGGTTTTGTTTTACCTTTCTTCCACAAACCAATGATCCCATGTCTGAAAAAAAATTTCAGCCCTTTATTGCGCCTGAAACTAAAATGGCGGAGTTTACCATCAAAGCAGTAGTAACAGGTTCTGTTTTTGGCATCATATTCGGCGCCGCCACTGTTTACCTGGCACTGAAAGCAGGCTTAACCGTTTCCGCCTCTATACCTATTGCGGTAATGGCTATTACGTTGAGCAGGATTTTTTTAAAGACAACCATTCTCGAAAATAATATTATTCAAACAACAGGTTCTGCAGGCGAAAGTATTGCAGCAGGCGTGGTGTTTACCCTTCCGGGCTTTTTGTTTTTGAGTGATAAAGCCAATGAAGATTACTTCAGCTATGTAACCATTCTTACCCTCGCCATACTGGGCGGCATGCTGGGCACTTTAATGATGATTCCCCTGCGCAGACCACTCATTGTGAAAGAGCACGACACGTTGCCTTATCCCGAAGGTACCGCCTGCGCTTCGGTTTTAAAGGCAGGCGAAAAAGGCGGCGACGTTGCTAAAACTGCTTTTGTTGGATTAGGCTTTGCACTGGCATACGCTTTTCTGCAAAAAATATTTCATGTAATTGCCGAAACACCCACCTTTATGACGAAGCAGGTAAACAAATACCTGCCTAGTGCAAAAATAAGCGGCGAAATAACGCCTGAGTATTTAGGGGTAGGATACATTATAGGCCCTAAAATTGGCGGAGTACTCGTTGCCGGTAGTGTGCTGGCATCGTTTGCACTCGTTCCGCTGTTGGCAACACTTGTGCCGGCAGATGCTATAGCCAGTCAACTGGTTAAGCTGGGCAACCTGCCGGACATTACCAAGCCAGGCGGCAGAGGCGGCTGGAACCCGGAAACACAAACCTTCAGCGATTATTCTGCTGCTATTTACTGGGCTTATATACGTCAGATAGGTGCCGGCGCGGTTGCTGCAGGCGGCTTTATTACTTTATTAAAAACACTGCCTACCATTATCGCGTCTGTTAAAGGCAGCATTGGTTCATTGAATAAAAATGCAGGTGCAGATAATACTACTTCCCGAACCGAAAAAGACCTTAGCCTGAAAGTGGTTGGGTTGGGAAGTCTGGGTTTGATACTCATCGTATCTGTATTGCCTTTTATACCCGGCGAAAATTTTTTCAGCCGCTTGTTGGTGGGTATACTGATCGTTGTATTCGGTGCATTGTTTGTTACAGTTTCATCACGCATTGTGGGGTTGATCGGCTCCTCCAACAATCCTATTTCCGGAATGACGATAGCCACCATACTGGGCACCTGCCTTATATTTATTGCCGTTGGCTGGACGGGCAGCGCCTATGAACCAATGGTGCTGGTGGTGGGTGGCATGATCTGTATTGCTGCTGCCAATGCAGGCGCTACTTCGCAAGACCTTAAAACGGGATACATTGTTGGTGCCACGCCAAAATATCAGCAATTGGCCTTGTTTATCGGTGTTATCGTTTCATCTCTCGCCATAGGCTTAACCATTAAAGTGCTGGATACGCCTAGCCCGGAAATGGTAACGCAAGGTATTCATCATGCCATAGGACAACCAACTTATGCAGCACCACAGGCAACGTTGATGGCAACCCTCATTAAAGGCATACAATCTGGCAATCTCGACTGGCAACACATATTAGTAGGTGTCTTCATTGCCATAGTGGTAGAACTTTGCGGCATCAAAGCATTGTCATTCGCCATCGGGTTATATCTTCCATTGGCCACTACCCTTCCTATTTTTATTGGAGGTGTTATAAGAGGAATAGTGGATTGGCAGCAAAAAAGAAAAGGCGAATACATTGCACCCGAAGAAGAAGACCTGGGTAAAGGCAATTTATTTGCAACCGGATTGGTTGCGGGCGGCGCTATAGCGGGAGTAATTGTAGCATTTCTTTCTGCCAACGATACTATTGCAAAGGGATTGCAAAAGCTTAACCTCGAACATGGCATCAGCAGCCTTATGGGCGGCGCTTTAGGTTACGAAATACTAGGCGTATTGTTTTTTGCTGTATTGGGAGGAATATTGTACAGGGTGGCAAGAGCGAAGTAAGCATTGGTCTCTTCAAATTTTACAGGGTTAATTTTAAAAAAATTTAAGCTACTCAACTCCTGCAATTTGCAGGTTACATTTCATGCTCACATAATGGCGCGGAATGTAAATGCCCCTGTTTTACATATAAAATTGTTCTGAAACGATCTTCCCATCCTTCACTTCATACACGCACAGCTCTTCCATTGTTGAACGGCCTTGCCCTTTCATTTCTACATCCATCGACAATTTAAAGGCAATTGAATTTTTTGTAACGATAGGATCTGATATAGTATTTCCATATTCTTTGCCTATCATGTCCTGAAATTTTTTTCCTTTTTCTAAAATGGATTGAAGTCCTCTTGTTTCTTTTTCAAATCCTGAATCAGCATTGGGCTCAATACTTACTGCATCATTTGCATACAGTTCTTTTTGTGCCTTTTCAAATTCACCTTCGCGGCACAACTCTATCAGTCTTTGCGCTATTTTTTGTGTTGTCATAATGGTGGCTTTCTATATACACCGCAAATGTAAAGCCACTCAAAATCTGCCTTATTTGTAACTATTTATATCACTCTCTATGCAAACTCTTAAAGTAAGTGGTGTGCATATCTTTTGTTTAAATCCGGGGCAATATTCGCTCTGCGCTTCGTTTAAGTAGTAGCCAATAAAAATCCTTATGAAAGAGAATAAAACAAAAATCGACATTGATTTGTCAATGACGCTCGTAATTTTTGCAATAGGCATGCTTGCAATTGTTTATGTATTTCTTAAAAATCAGGCGGGGCTCTAGCCGTTAATTTGCAAAAAGGTAATACCAACCCAAAAAGAGTGTAAGCAGGATAATGAAGAGCATAGCCCAGGCGCCCGCAGACTCAGCCCGATCTGAAATGCCGGCATTAAGTTCTCTGTGAGCGAACTTCTTCTTTAAAAACTGGAGAAAATCGTAAAATCCATCATAAATCAATCGCTTCTCGCCTATATATTCCCCATGATCGCCGGCTTCTATCCAGATAACAGTACTGCGATCAGACTCTTTTATAAGCTTTACATTAATGGTGATAATTGAAAAGGATTTAACCCAACCGAAAGAAAAAGAATTCTTCCTGTTTTTTCTCTTTTGGCTCTTAGGCACATCTTTTCCATCCCTCAACATTGAATGGAACATATACCGCACTTTTTCAAAACGCTCGTCTACCTTTAAAACGGTTTTAATATCAGATGTGTAAGGCTTTTCAACCATAATAATAGCCTTTCCTTACTATTATGCAATCATCCTGCCAGTGTGCTATTTTGGGGGGTTGTTTTTTTCAGATTTGTAACCATTCTTTTACAGTGTGCTACCTCATCGTAGCAAAATTTCTACAATCTGGTAAAGTTTAAATACACATACCTGCTAAAATTGTGTTGTGCAGAGGCTTAAATACGATGACTTAATGGCACTTGTTTTGATTGTTAACGGCAAATGCCCTTATGATTTTTGAGATCCTATGCCCGCATAACGGAAAAGAACATACGCTTGTCTTCAAAAAAATTTCCCACGACGATGGTATTGCCATGTATTTTGGGAGATTTAAAACAGATACTACCGCACTTTTCAATTGTATGAAAGTAGATGACCAGCAGCCATTCGTTACATTATCCGAAAATGTATGTCCTCAATTGCAAAAAGCCGTGCTGGATAGTATAAATGCCTTTGAAACAAAAGGGTACCCGCAGGCTGTTACAGCCGCAGTTGCAGTATAGCAATCAATCTTACATATCTACAATTACCTTAAAGGCAAGGAAAATGGTAATGCAGGTCATTGTGCAGATAATGATAGCGGAAAAAAAATCTCTAGCCTCAAAGCTCCAGCTGGATAAATTAAAAGTTCCTTCAAATCCGGCCAGTGTCAACCAGGAACCAATTGTAACAAGCAGCGTAGAAATAAGGAAGGTCTTTACGAAATATAGTAAACCTTTCATCAGGATTAATTTTACATTCCATATACCGAAATAATGCCAACCTGTTTTGCAGGCAAAAAGGATGGGCTGCACTGGGTGACAGGCAGGAAACAAGGTATTGACGGGAATAATATTCCACAAGCTTTGTTGCTATGGCTGGTGCGAAGTCAGTTCAAACGTCTGAGCCAGCAGCTCGAACGATCGCCTGCGGGCATTCGCATCGTCGGCCATCACCGTAACCATTATTTCATCTACATCAAATGCGGTTGCCAGATCGGTGAGCTTTTCTTTTACTTCATCTGGGGTACCGGATATTACTCTTCCGCTGTTGTACCTGATCCTCTCCAACTCAGCCGGCGAAAACTGGTATTTCCGGATGGTTTCATAATCACCAAACTGGTGAAAATTTCCCCGCTCGAATTGAATATGCACAAAATCAATAAACTTGCGCATATCCCTCGCCTTCTCCGTTGTTTCTGCACACAGCACGCCTATAGACAACAAAGCTCTGGGAGCGGAGCCATGAACATCAGGCTGGAAATTGTTACGATAGGTTTCAACAATTTCAGGACTGGCAAAACCATTAATGAATTTGGCCACGGCAAGGCCCATTCCAAAACGGGCGGCAATAAGGCTGCTGCCTCCACTGGAGCTGAGCACCCATTGCTGGGGAATGGTTTGCGCCTGGGGCGCGGCAATTACGGGTCCATGCTGCGTGCCGGCGGTATCATTAAAAAAATGTTGCAAGTGCTCCAGTTGTTTCAGGTAACTCTCTTCGCTGAAAGTGTTGGAAGGATTAAGAATGGATGCAGTAATACGGTCGCCACCCGGTGCACGTCCCATTCCCAGGTCAATACGCCCCGGAAACAAAGCTTCCAGTGTACGGAAATTTTCAGCCACTTTAAAAGCGCTGTGGTTCGGCAGCATGATTCCGCCAGACCCGATGCGTATCCGTTGGGTTTCGTCTGCCAGCTTTACCATCAATACCTCTGGAGCCGTGCCAGCTATAAATGTTGAATTGTGATGCTCCGATATCCAGAATCTTGTATACCCCAACTGTTCTGCCAGCTTAACCGTTTCAATGGTTTCGAGCAGCGCCTCTCTTGCAGTTTTATTATGATGCACAATGGATTGATCCAGTATACTCAGCTTTATCTTCTTCATATCCTCCAATTAAACTGCAAATTTACCGGCACATTACCAGTTTGCAGCAATGCGTTTACCGCATGATAGTGAGTATCTGCAAAATACAGGGACGGCAATGCTTATGCGTATTGTTAAAATTATTGTTTCACACCCGGTTCGGGCTTTATTTCTACCTGCTTCATTTCGTTTCGTCTATAAAATGTGGCAAAGTACATTAGCTCAAAGCCGGATTGCATAAATCCTGAGGAAAGATTGAATTAATTTTCCGATAGGTGAGATACCATAGCTGTAACTTAAGAAAATAGTTATTGTTATTTGACTAGTTATGCACCGTAGGTGCTATCTGTTTGTAACCTTCATCAACATCTTTTTTGCTGCGCCGTGGGTGCAGCCCCCTTGTATAAGGGTAGCACCTACGGTGCAAAGTGTTAAGGGGTTGGCTTGTTACCAACGGGTTGCCTCTCTGAGGCATAGCCCGCATGTGTCTCTCTTAAGTTGACGGCTAAGGTGAAACATGGACCGGTAGCGCGCCTGGTGACTGGTGTCTTCACCCCTCAGCAAAAGTTTGAACTTTCTCACCAAAGGTAAATGCGCCCCCTACCGGCAATCTTTAAAGTAATATTATATTTGGTTATAAAATAAAATCTATGGCTAACACCTACACTCAGTTGCATGTGCATTTTGTATTTGCTGTTAAATACAGGACGGCAGTTATTCAACCTGAATGGAATGAACGACTGCATAAATACATTACCGGGATTGTTCAGCAAAACGGGCATAAAATGCTTGCTATTAATTCGGTTCCCGACCACATTCATTTTTTTGCAGGAATTAATCCCAACCAATCCATTTCCGATTTATTGAAATTCGTAAAAGGAGATAGTTCTGAATTTATAAATCAACAAGGCTTTGTTAAAAGGAAATTTCAATGGCAAAGCGGTTATGGAGCCTTCAGCAACAGTCATTCACAAATAGATCGGGTGGTTAAATATATTATGAACCAACAGGAACATCATAAGAAAACAAAATTCAAAGCTGAATACGTGAAAATGCTATCCGCTTATGGCGTTGATTATAATGAAAAATATACTTTTCATGAACCGCTGGATGAATAAAAATTAACGCGAAGGTGTAGCCCGTATGGGGCAAAATATTTATGCCCCATGGGGCTACAAACGGCTAATGCCTACGGCATATACATTGATGCCCTAATTGAATATACCGCGTAGCGGTTACCCGTTTGTAGAATGATTTTTATTACACGCCCGTTGCTGTTACGTTCTTATCAATTTTTGCAATCAGCCCCTGCAGCACTTTGCCAGGTCCTACTTCTGTAAAAGTGGTAGCGCCATCGGCTATCATTTTCTGAACGCTTTGGGTCCATCTAACGGCACCGGTTAACTGATCAATAATATTTTTTTTGATGGAAGCTGCGTCTGTTACAGGCAATGCAGTTACATTTTGATATACCGGGCAGTTGGGAACATTGAATGTTGTGCTATTTACTGCCGCAGCCAGTTCTATTTTGGCAGGCTCCATTAAAGGCGAGTGGAATGCACCGCCCACCGGCAAGGGTAATGCTCTTTTGGCGCCTGCCGCTTTCATTTTTTGAATAGCTATTTCTATGCCTTTTGTTGATCCGCTGATCACCAGTTGCCCGGGGCAATTATAATTGGCGGGCACCACAATTTCTCCAGACTCCCGCTGAATGTCTGCACAAATCACCTCTACTGTTGTATCGTCTAACGCTAACACGGCAGCCATAGACGAAGGATTTGTTTCGCAAGCCTTTTGCATGGCGTTTGCCCTAACGATTACCAACTTCAACCCATCTTCAAACGACAACACTCCATTAGCAACCAGTGCAGAAAACTCACCCAGTGAATGCCCTGCCACCATATCTGGTTTTATACCAGCCAGCGTTTTGTATAAAATAACCGAATGCAGGAAAATAGCAGGCTGGGTAACTTTGGTCTGCTTCAGATCTTCGTCGGTACCATTGAACATAATATCGGAAATGCGGAAACCTGCAATCGTGTTGGCTTTTTCAAACAAGTCTTTTGCTAAGGCATTGTTTTCATACAGCTCTTTTCCCATACCTGCAAACTGCGATCCCTGTCCCGGAAATACATACGCATGTTTCATGTGTTCGTTTTTATTGTTTTTTGCCCACATTGAATAGCCTGTAAATATTCATCGTTTTAGGTAAGAAACATTATTATGGCTATTTCAATGCAGTTGTGTTTTGCATGGCTATACTGCCATGATTGGCGACAAAAATAACCTGAATTCAGGAATGATTGCAAAAAGTTCTACCCTGCTTGCTTTAATGATAGTGCATGTTGTTATCTACAACTTTACACCCGGAAAGAAACGCCGGAATTCTTTGCTGCTAATAGCAAACACAGTACCGTGCCTTATCCCGTCGGGAAAAGAAATTTTTTCTGAAACGTCTTTCCAGTTCACCAGGTCGGCAGACTCTACTGCGCCGTATTTGTGCTCCATGTATTTGTCAAAATAAACAATCCACTTTTCGTTTATTTTAATTGCAGTCGGTCCCTCTGCCCAATATTTTCCTGTTATAGGTTTGGCGTTTGCTTTATATCCCGAACTGATACTTCCGCTGGTGGCTATGCGAAGATTTTTTTCGGGAACCGGCCTTTTTGTTTCATTCTTCAGGAACATGATGTACCTGTTGCCATCCGGTTGAATGGTGGCATCAATTACATTGAATCCGGGATCGAGCAACAATTTTGCTGGTGAAAATGTTTTAAAATCGCTGGTAGATACGAAATACATCCGGTGATTGTTATTGCCATCGCCGGTAGAATCTGTGGCGGCAAAACGCCCGGGAATAGTGGTAGCCCAATAGATGTAATACAGGTCCGTCTTTTTATCGTATGTAATCTCCGGTGCCCAGCAGTTTAATGCCTGCGGTTCATGCTGCATCACGGGAATGTATAGCTGCCTGCTCCAATGTATAAGATCGGCTGAAGATGCATACCCAATGCCCCGGTCGTTCCAGCTAACGGTCCATACCATGTGGAACAAACCATCTTTGCCGCGAATGATGCAGGGATCGCGCATGAGTTTGTCTTTGCTCAGTTCGGGCTTCAAAAAAGTTTTGTCGTTGTTCAGCGCTTTGAATCTATACCCGTCGGTGCTGTAGGCAAGATGCAAACCGTCTTCGCCATTGCCTTTAAAATAAGAAAAGAGGTATACGGGCTGCTCCTGCGCAGTTACCGTTCCGGTTAATAACATAACAAAAAGGACCTGTTTTATTCTCTTCAATATATGCATGGTACCGGTTTATTTTACGCAAATAAATACACCTGGCAAATATAGCTACTTGTATAAACCGATTACATCTTTGAGAATTGTCCTGATCTTTTTTACAGGTATATCTTTGTCCGGGTCGATCAGCAGAATTTTCATTCGCGCGCGTTTCTCCTGTAAAAGATCTTTATGCAGTACTTCGCTGCCGCGTACGATGCCGATATATGGTTGTTGGTATTTTTTATGTATCCACAAATAACACATCATCTTCCCGTTCAAATAATAAAAGGGCAGCTTATACTTCCACTCTTCAGTAATCCGCGCATCTTGCTGAGGAATGAATTCACGCAAAAAAAGAAGACAGCTTTTTGCCGGTTCCTCCTGTTCATTAAACCAATTGTCGATGGGGGTGAGCATATACTTAACCGATGGCTACTAAAATAGGTATTTCCGCATTGTTTGCATCCCGTGCCGTTGCACCATATACCTCGATATCAGTTGTAAATTTCCTGGGGATAACCTTTTCCTTCTTCCACGCATATTGGTATGCCAGCTTCTTCCAGCGCTTTAATATCACGATACACGGTGCGCACGCTGATGCTGCACTTTTGCGAAAGGAAGGTTGCGGTAACCAGCCTTCGCGATTGCAGCATGGTTACAATGGCAGTTAACCTCGAAAGCCTGGGAAGATCTTGCCCTTTCATAAACGCGGGTATCAGTGCAAGGTTGATCCTATAAGCCGTATAAACTCGCTCCGTGTTTCATTGCGTTCAAACTCGCCCCAGAAGGCAGAAGTGGTGGTAACAGAATTTTGCTTTTGTACGCCGCGCATCATCATACATAAATGCGATGCTTCGATAACCACGGCAACGCCTAAGGGCTGCAATGCATTTTTAATGGCTTCCAGTATTTCTGTTGTCAGCCTTTCCTGCACCTGCAAACGACGGGCGTATACATCTACAACCCTTGCTATTTTACTCAACCCTGTAATCCAACCATTGGGAATATAGGCAATGTGGGCTTTGCCAAAGAATGGCAGCATATGATGCTCGCACATGCTGTACACTTCGATGTCTTTAACAATGATCATTTCGCTGATGGGCTCATGAAACTTGGCAGAGTTGAGAATGGCTTCTGCATCGAGCGTATACCCTTGCGTCATAAACTGCATTGCTTTGGCAATACGCTCAGGGGTTTTCAACAGTCCTTCTCTCTTTGGATCTTCTCCCAAAAGGTTGAGTGCTTTTTCGTAAGTTTCAATTAACGATGAAGTAGTTTCTCCATCATACTGTTCAATTTTTTTATAGGCCATTGCTGAAATTGATTTTTTTTGCTGATTCTTAAGCCGGGTACTCTACAAAATTCCTCGGTGTTTCATACAGGCGCACCTGCACATCATTTTTTTTGTCAATCTTTGGGCGAAGCAGATCATAAATTACGATGGCGATGTTTTCGGCCGTAGGATTCAGATTTTTGAATTCAACGGTATCCAAATTCAGATTTTTATGATCGAACCGCTCTATCACTTCCTCTTTAATAATATCCGACAGCTGTTTCAAATCTATTACAAAACCTGTTTCGGGTGCCGGTTCGCCGGTAACTTTTACCTCAAGCTCATAATTATGTCCATGATAGTGAGGATTACTGCATTTGCCGAAAACGCGAAAGTTAGTTTCATTATCCCAGGCGGAGTTGCTGAGCCTGTGCGCTGCATTAAAACGCTCTCTCCTGTAAACCGCTACTTTTTTGCTCATTTTACTTCAATCAGGCTGCAAAAATACGGAGTATCGCCAAATAGCGGTACAAATACCATTTCTCTGCAGCAACCCGGTTTGTTTGCATCGGCGATGTATAGGCGTTTATTTGAAAAAAGACAGATCCCATTTATCAAGCCATTGAATTTCAGGCTTGGTCTTGTTCATTTGCATGGGCAGCCATACATACCGGGAATCCTGGAGGTTGAGCTTATTCCAGCGATCCGCTAAAAAGATAAAAGCATTTTCCTTACCCGGTACAGGCAATACATAAGTGCTTTGCGATTGAAATGTTGAGTCTGCATCTTTGCCTTTGCAGGGATTGTCGTGAAGTGTCCACACTCCCAGCACAGAATCAGCCGTAGCATACAATGCAGGGTTAGCGGCCCAGCCGGTGCACCCGGAAGATATCATGTAATACCGATTGTTATACCTGAATACAGCCGGCGCTTCGCGCGATTCATCAATTAGGATTCTTTTTTCGTATGGCGTGTGCGCCGTGTATTCATCATTCAATAAAACAACATGCATGGTTTTATTCTGTTCGGAAGAGAAGAAATGATAAGCCTTTCCGTCCACATCCTGAAAAATGGTCATATCCCTGGCCATGGCGCCATTGGGTTTAACGCTTCCAATATAAGCGTAAGGGCCCTGGGGTCTGTCGCTTACGGCTACACCAGACCGTGAGTGGGAATAATCCTTCTCATCCACATGCACCCACATCACAAATTTTCCTGTTTTGCTGTTGTATATCACTTTAGGGCGTTCAATTACTTTGCTGCTGTCTAAGTCGTAGTCAGGGTCGCCGGTAGTAGCGGGCAAAGCAACACCTTCGTATTTCCAATGCAACAAATCTTTAGAGGAATAACAGGATATACCTCCGGCAGATACACGATAGCATTCCCAGCCCAACCCTGGCACCAACCAGGTATTACCCTTTTTAATTTCGCCAAACCAATAATAAGTTTCCTCGTGATATAATATTCCGCCACCGTGAGCATTGATGGGGTTGCCATTTTTGTCGTTCCATATTTTACCTGGCTCAAAAAATGGCTGATCCTGGGCTATTAACATTTGTATAAAAAAAGCGAATACGGCAGTAACAATACCCTTCATAAAACAACATTTAAACAATGGCAAAACAGGCTTCATCGAAACCATTGCTAATACTATACCATTATTGCCGTTGATGTACTGCCTTGGGTGAACAGAGATGGAAATACGGCGTAATTGCGTTTATTCTTCACCGTAATACTCCGCAAATATCTGAGGGGTTTCGTACAATTTAATACAATGCAGCTTTACAGTTTGGGGTAACCGGTTTACAAGCTGTTTCCAAATGCCGATGGCCAGATTTTCGGTAGAGCACATTTGTCCCTTCATGAATTCAACATCTTCATTCAAATTCAGATGATCCACCTTTTCGAGCACAAATTCGTTAATCAGCCTGCTTAATTTCTTTGCATCCATTAAAAAGCCGGTTTCAGGGTCGGGTTTGCCCTTAACGGTTACGTATAGCTCGTAATTATGCCCATGCCAGTTCTCATTGGCACATTTTCCAAAAATTTCTTCATTCTTTTCTCTGCTCCACGCCGGGTTGAATAATTTATGGGCAGCATTAAAATGTTCTACACGTGTAAGATATACCATACAACTTCCTGATTTCCGCAAAGGTAACAATATGCTGCCTGCAAGAAAAACCGCAACTGTTACAGGAATATCCCCGGTTGCGGGTAGATATTTCCACCAATAATTTTTAAAGAAAAAGTGAATGACTTTTTTGCAAGCCGAAATGCTGACATTTGCACAATGAACATCCTGATTGTGGCAGCAACAGCCGGGGAAGTAAACGCTACCCAGGAATATCTTGCTGAAAAAATGTATCAGCGAAAGGACTGCAGCGTGCAGTTGCTTACTACCGGCGTGGGACTGGTTAGCACCACTTATGTTCTTACAAAATACTTTTCGAAAATAAAACCCGACCTGGTGGTGCAGGCAGGCATTGCAGGCAGCCTGCATCCATTCTATCCGCCCGGAACCGTAGTTGTGGTAAAGGACGAGGTGTTTGGCGATTTGGGTGTGGAAGAAGAACACTCGTTCAAAGATTTGTTTGATCTGGATCTTGCCGAAGATAGTTTTCCTTATTCATCAAAAGTTTTATCTAATCCGCATCATCGCCTTTTGAATAAAATAAAATTAAAACAGGTAAAGGGCGTAAGTGTAAATGAAATTACCACACGTGCGGGACGAACACAGCAGATCATTGAAAAATACAGCGCTGGTATCGAATCGATGGAAGGGGCTGCGTTTCATTATGTATGCCTGCAGGAAGCAATACCTTTTGTGCAACTCAGGGCTGTTTCTAATTTTATTGGAGAAAGAGATAAATCGAAATGGATGATTAAAGAGGCTATTGACAACCTTAACAAAGAACTGATCAGCTTTATACGCCCGCTGCTCTGTCATTAAACATGCAACAATGAAGTATACACTTGGATTTTCGCCTTGCCCGAACGATACTTTTATTTTTGATGCGCTGGTAAATAAAAAGATTGATACGCATGGGATTGACTTTGAAGTAGTGTTGGAAGACGTGCAAACGCTTAACCAGTGGGCTATTGAGGGCAAGCTCGACATTAGTAAAATAAGCTACGGCGTGTTGCCGCTTGTGCTGCCTTATTACAATATGTTAAACAGTGGAGGTGCATTGGGCAAGGGAGTGGGGCCACTGCTGATATCGGCCAACAATGTTAATCCTGCCGATGCGGGCTTCGATATTAATCATTACACCGTTGCTATACCAGGAAAAAATACAACAGCACACCTGCTTTTTTCGCTGGCTTACCCTGAAGCGAAAAACAAAGTGTTTAAGGTATTCAACGAAATTGAGGATTACCTGATAAATACTTCGGAAGAAGGCAATACCGCAGGCGTTATTATTCATGAAAACCGTTTTACCTACCAGAAAAAGGGATTGTTTAAGCTGCAGGATCTTGGTACATATTGGGAACACAAAACCGGTTATCCTATACCGTTGGGAGGTATTGCTACTAAACGAAGCATTGATAAACGCGTTCAGCAACAAATAGATGCAGCTATCAGGAAAAGTATTAAGTATGCGTTCGGCAATTATCCGGCGCTGCCTGAATATGTGCGGCAGCATGCTCAGGAAATGGAGGAAACGGTGATGAGACAGCATATTGACTTGTATGTCAATCATTATTCACTTCAATTGGGGGTGGATGGCAAACAAGCCGTTGATAAATTTCTTTCTATATTCGAAACTGCCAACAATACATCGTTAGACCGAGCAGATATTTTTGTTGACGATTACATTTAAAGGTCCTGGAAATTGAACAAGATATTCAGCGTTAATACAGAATTTTTTAACCTGCTGGGATACTCTATGAGCTACATAGAGTTTTTTGGTGTGGTTACAGGGCTGGCAGCCATCTGGTATTCAGCAAAAGCGCATATATGGAGTTGGCCAATAGGCATTGTGAATGTTGTGCTGTCGTTTCTCCTGTATTTCCAGGTGCAGTTGTACCCCGATATGTTTTTGCAGGTATTCTTCTTTGTTACTAACATCATTGGGTGGTGGCGATGGAGCCATCCTAAACCTGAAGAAGCCGACAAAAAGCAGGAACTGAAGGTGAGTTATATGAAAAGATCACAATTGGTTTTTACCATTGTAACAACCATTGCAGGCACTATTCTGCTGGGCAGCTTTGCCAGCCGCCTGCACCATTGGTTCCCGGTTGTATTCAGTGAGCCGAGCGCCTACCCTTTTGTAGACTCGTTTATTATGGTAATGAGCATCATCACTACCTTCTATATGATTCAAAAAAAAATTGAATGCTGGGTAATATGGATCATTGTGGACCTGGTGGCTACTTACCTGTATTACATTAAAGGAATAAAATTTTACAGCCTGGAATACCTGATCTTTACGGGTATAGCGGCGTTTGGTTTGTGGCACTGGATAAAGGAGTATAGATCGTATTCAAAACAACCTGCATAACGTTATTCGTGTATCAATTGCTGCTGCAATTAACGGGACAGAAGTCCCGGAAGAACATAATGAGTAACGAAGCCCGCCCCATCAACTAATGGCTCATTCGGGAACGGACAGGTTAGAGACTTCGTATAGTGGAAATAGATTTTGCTTTTTTTATTTCGTTATGTGTATAACAATCGAACAAATCAAATGCTTTTAGTGCAGCATTGCTCAACCGCATTTATTTTTAACTTTAGTTAATGAAAATAAATAAGCTAAAATATAATGAGTTACTTGACACTATTGGATTAACCATAGAGGACGCAAGACAAAATGCAGTAAATGCAGTCAATATTGAACTTGTAAAAGCTAACTGGGAAATTGGCAGGCACATAGTAGAATATGAGCAACATGGGCAGGAGCGAGCAGAGTATGGCAGTGAGCTATTAACCAAGCTTTCAAAAGATTTAAGGCAGCGGTACGGCAAAGGATTTGGCAGGCGGAACATCCTTGATATGAGGAGGTTTTACCTGGCGTATCAAAAATGGCAGGCAGTGCCTGCCAAATTAAGTTGGACGCATTTTGTAACCTTACTCAGCGTTTCAGATAATACCGCAAGGAAGTTTTACGAAAAACAAGCTATCATTGAAAAATGGGGCTATCGTGAATTGGAAAGACAAATTAACTCTTCCTTGTTCGAACGGCTTGCATTAAGCAAGGATAAAAAAGGAGTTTTATTACTTTCAGAAAAAGGGCATATTGCTTCAGAACCAGTGGAAGCTATAAAAGACCCCTATGTTTTGGACTTTCTTAAAATACCTCAAACCCTTAGAATGAGTGAGAAAGATCTCGAACAAAAAATAATTGATAATCTCCAAATGTTCCTGCTTGAGCTTGGCAAAGGGTTTACTTTTGTAGCAAGGCAATATAAAATTTCCCTTCGCA
This sequence comes from Agriterribacter sp., assembly GCA_051958655.1. Taxonomy (GTDB): domain Bacteria; phylum Bacteroidota; class Bacteroidia; order Chitinophagales; family Chitinophagaceae; genus Agriterribacter. The sequence continues at coordinate 41,486 of JBQCFW010000025.1, forward strand.
ATAAGCATTATTACATTGATCTTGTATTTTATCATCGCATCTTAAAATGTTTTGTTTTAATAGATTTAAAAATCGGAAACGTTGCTCATGGCGATATAGGGCAAATGAATCTTTACCTTAATTATTTTAAGACAGAAGAAAATGTGGAAGACGATAAAGATCCTATCGGAATAATTCTTTCAGCAGAAAAAGATGAAATACTAGTTGAATTTGCGACAGGTGGGATATCAAACAAAATTTTTGTCTCTAAATATCAACTCTACCTCCCTGACAAAAAGCAATTACAAAAGAAAGTAAAATCCATATTGAACAGCAACTAACGAGAAAAGATTTATAATTTTACTTTTTTCAAGAAGCTATAGTCCGCTTAAGTGTGTATGTGGTAGGAATGTTTATCTATTTCCATACTGGTAAAAAATTCCTTTATCAAGCGCTGTCCATAAACAGGCGCGTTGATCGCAGGCTTTTAAAGCATTGTTTGCCCAGGTATTGCAGGTATGAAATAAATCGTAACTGCCATTGGCTTCATAAAACGCATCGGTTGCGCCATAGCCATCATTTACACTTACAATATGAATGCTGTTTCCGGCAGCATCCGTCTCGAAAGTATTTTTAATATAGGCTACCAGCTTGTCGTATTCGGCAAAGCTGATTTTTATTTCTTTGCAATGATCGCCGGTTGCCATCCGATTGTAAAAAGTTGCGTGCACGGCAGAGCTGCCTAAATGAAACATGGCTTTAAAGGCTACACTGAATTTCAGATCCTTCCATTCAGGAGTTTCGAGGTAAAACCCTTTATCACCCCAACCAATGCCTACATATTTCAACGTGGAATCCTTTGCATCTGTATGCTCATATTTAATGAATTGCGACCAATCCATGCGGTCGTTCTTTACCGGAACTACAATATCTGTATGCACTCCGTTGGTTTTAATGAAAATGCTTACATCTTCATCGCCGGTAACTGGAGCATTTTTATTAACAGCTATGAAAGGCAGCAGCCAAACTGCCAGCGCGTACAATACAAGCAGCGAAAGTAACACAAGAACTGCCTTGCCCGTTCGTAACAATATTTTTCTCAGGGTCATAGCAAACTTTTTAGGGTAAACGTAAATACAACGTATATGTTATATGGCAAGCTATTACTTCCGACAATAATTTCCCAAAAATTCTAACAGAGGTTTGAAATTTTCAGGAAGTCGAAAACCCTACATCGTCATTTCAATTTGCGTGGATGGCTAGTAATACTTATCAAACCCTGACCCGCCTTTCATCAATTTATTCTTCCGGCAGTTTTCAATAAATGTATTCAGCCTTTTCTGAAATAAATCTTTCTCACCTCTTGCCAGGTCAATGGAGGCTACCCGAATTCTTTTATAAGCATCTGAAAAAGCCTGGAAAAATTTCCAGGCGGTTTTATCGGCCTTAATCGCGGCCATAATATCTGTAGGAAATTTAAACGGAGCATTGGCAACTTTTTCAAGGTCCGTTTTAAACTGGGGATGTATAAGGTCTTGTTTCAGTAGTAATATTAACCTTTCAATATTCAATTGAGAAAAGGCGCCCTTGGTTTTCCTTGGACTCATGCGTTGCGCAGTATGGTTTTCGTCGAGTGTTTTTAATGTGCTGTCTATCCAGTTAAAACAAAGGGCCTCTTCAATAATGTCGTTATACTCCATTGTTTTGTTTTGCTTTGGTATGGCCACCCACACTTCTTTTTCAGTTGCAAAATTTTTACTTAGCCACTTACGCCATTCTTTCCTGTTTTTAGGATATACAACGTTTGTAATTTCTATTGCCGCCATTTGTTTTTGTTTAGTGAGCTGTCGGGATCTGCTGTCAGCGCCCAGCCATCAGCATTCAGCTATTAGCATTCAGGCTCGGATAAAAATAACCTGTTTTATTCTTGTTTCTGATTCCTGATCCTTGTTTTTCGTCTTCTGATAGCTGACGGCTGAATGCTGATAGCCATATGCTTATTTCTCGTTTAAAGCTTTTTTGTAAGTTTCCAAACACCTTTTTCGTGCAAATTCATGCTCTACTATCGGTTGAGGATAGGTGAGTTCTTCAAACTCAGGTACCCATTTACGTATGTACGTCAATTCAGGATCGAATTTTTTTGTTTGCAGGTATGGATTAAACACGCGGAAATAAGGCGCAGCGTCGCAGCCAGTGCCTGCCGACCATTGCCAGCCGCCATTGTTGGCAGCCAGATCGTAATCAAGCAGCTTTTTCCCAAAATATGCTTCCCCCCAGCGCCAGTCGATCAAAAGATGTTTGGTTAAAAACGAAGCAGTGATCATGCGTACACGGTTGTGCATAAAGCCGGTTTCGTTTAGTTCGCGCATACCTGCATCTACAATGGGGTAGCCGGTATTGCCTGTGCACCAGGCTTCAAATTCTTTTTCATTATTGCGCCATTTAATATTGTCGTACTCCGGTCTGAAGGAGTGCGTTACTGTTTGTGGAAAATGCCATAAAATGCACTGATAAAATTCCCGCCATATCAGCTCGTTTAAAAAAGTTTCGTTTAGCTCCCCCGCGCGTTTTGCCAGCTTTCGTATGCTGATGGTTCCAAAGCGGAGATGTACGCTCAATCGCGTTGTTCCGGCAATGCCCGGGAAATCCCGCGTTTTGTTGTATGCCTTAATCTTTTCAGCAGCGGGGTTTGCCGAAGGAAATTTTGTGTTGGTGAAATCAAAGCCCATATCGGATAAGGTGGGGAAAGGCAAAGCAGCTTGCTTATAAAAATGTTCGTAATATTTTTTGCAGGGATACTGCTTCAAATAAAAATTGGTGAGGGTTGCTTTCCATTTGCGCGCATAAGGCGTGAATACTGTATAGGGTGTTCGGTCGTCTTTTACCACCTCGTCTTTTTCAAAAATAACCTGGTCTTTATAACTGTGAAAACTGATATTGTTTTTTCGAAGGAGCGTTTCTACCTTCCTGTCTCTTTCTGTAGCATAGGGCTCATAGTCGCCGTTGGTAAATACTTTTGAAACATTGTAGGCTTTTAATAACCCGGCGAACACCTCTTCGGGAAACCCATGCCGGATATCGAGAGCGCTGCCGCACGCAACCAAATCCTCCTGTATGCTCTTCAGCGACTCGTAAATAAAACTAACACGTTTATCATGCTTATCGCCAAGCTCATCCAGTATGTTCCTGTCAAAAATAAATACAGGCACCAAAGGCTGCCGCTGTTTTAATGCATGGTATAGTCCGGCATTATCATCCAGGCGCAAATCGCGCCTGAACCAAAACAAATTCACAGAAGGCTTCATAATAATAATCGCTTAAACAGAACGCACAGAAAAAGTTATACCGCTTTTTCCTGCCACAATTTCTGGATGGCCCTGGTTGTGTTTGATTGGTACACTTTATCCGCAAATTTTCTTACCCAGCGCACTCCGCGAACAGCATTGGTTAAGAATACTTCGTCCATTTGCAATAAATCATCGGCAGTAAGGGGTTGTTCTTTCACCTGGTATCCCCGCGGGGGCAGGTTTTCCAGCAAAAACCTTCGGGCAACACCTGCCACGCCTCCTTCGCTCAAAGGCGGCGTATAAATGGCTTCGCCTTTCACGCAAAAAATATTAGCTACCGTAGCATCGGCAATGCGACCATACTGATTCAAAATAAGACAGTCGTCGAGGGCTTTTTGCCTTGCATACAGCACGCCCATAAAATAGGGTAAAAAGTTGTTTGATTTTATAGAAGAAAAAATATTACAGGCTTTGGTGGCATCGGGGTAGATGTCTATTTCTATTCCTTTTCCATCATCATTTAATAAGGGAATATTTCCCAATGCCATGCTCTGGATAATATAATTGGGGCGCATGTTGTCGAGGTCGTACAAACCTCCTTCGCTCCTGAATACCACCAACCGGATAACAGCTCCATCCTGCATACGGTTTTTTTTGCTTAGCGCAATGATGTCCGATTCGAGATTGGCGGGCGTAAAAAATTCCGGTATATCAAACTGGAGCAGCTTCATTCCATTGAGCAACCGGTCGAAATGAAAACTTTTTAACGGAATATTTCCATTAATGATGCGCATGGTTTCAAACAAACCGTCGCCATACCTGAAGGATCGGTTATCGGGAGATATTACAGCTTTGCCTTCCCTGAAAAGTTGGCCATTGTGAACAAAGTAACCACCCGGCATAACATGAAGATTAAATAGAGGTATTGATAAAAAGTAAATTTACTTATTATCGATGATACCTGACTTAACCGCATACATTACCAATCCTGCCATTGACTTAACACCGGTTTTCGATTTGAGCTTATCGCGTATAGCTTCTACCGTTCTGGGGCTTAAATCAACCATATCTGCAATCTCTTTTGTGCTTTTTTCGTCGCACATCAGCTTGAGGATATGTTTTTCCTTTTCGGTAAGTTTTACTTCGGCCGGTGCAAATGAGTCGTTGTGGCGCTTGGTGCGCAGTCCGTCAAGAAGTGCTTTATTGGTAAGATCGTTGAAATAATATTCGTTGGCGTAGCATGTTTTAATAGCTTCGTATATTACTTCCGAATCAGAGTTTTTGGTAAGATAGGCATTGGCGCCTAATTCCATAAGTTTCGAAATCATTGAATGATCGTTGTGCATAGTAAGCATAATGATCCTGATATCGGGATAAAGTTTCTTGATTTCGGGCAGGGTGGTAATGCCATCCATTATCGGCATTTGTATGTCCAACAAAATAACGTCGGGCTGCAAGTGCTTTAGCAAATGCAATAATTGCTGTCCGTTATCAGCTTCCCCAATCAGCCTAACATCTTTTTTCATGCTTAGCGCGGTTTTAACACCCGCTCTAAACAAAACATGATCATCGGCTATAATTACTTTCACAAAAGATCCTGGTTCCTGGATTTTCATTGATATTTCTTTCTATTGGCTCAGTGATATTTACCGTGTGATTTTACAGAAAACCACCATCGTACAATTACCTGAAAAATTAAAAAATAAATTTACGTTGCCAAAACAAGTATTCCTAATTTCTGGCAAAGATATCAGTTAATCAACTTGTTACGCATGCCGTACATCACCAGGCCAGCAATTGTTTTAGCGCCCACCTTCGTTTTCATGTTCTGCCTTACGGTTTCAATGGTGCGTGGGCTCAGGTAAACTTCCTTGGAAATCTCCTCAGTAGTTTTATCTTCCGAAATAAGCTTTAAAATTTTTAATTCCTTTTCGTTGAACTTAACGGGGTTGGGATAATATTGCTTTACCTGCTTTTTGTGCTGCAGCTTCAACAAAACTGCTTTGTTAACCAGATCATTAAAATAAAAATCGTCGTTCATACAGGTTAAAATGGCATTGTATATCTCCTCCGGGTCGGTTGTTTTGGTTAAATAAGCATTGGCGCCCATTTCCATCATACGCGAAATCATTTCCTGGTCGTCGTACATGGTAAGCACAATAATTTTTATCTGCTCGTATTCCTTCCTGATAAGGGATATAGCGTTAACGCCGTCCATTTCAGGCATGCGTATATCCATCAACAATACATCCGGAAGCTTGATCTTCATTTTATGCATGAGGTCTTTTCCGTTCTCAGCTTCCCAAATAATCTTCAAATATTCCTTTCCGCCCATCGCCATTTTAATACCGTCTCTGAAGATTTTATGATCATCTGCAATAGATACTTTGATTTGGTAGTTTGTGGTTGTTGACATGGATTTCAGTGATAAGAGGTTACATTTATTTATCTATTGATATTGAATTAAATTAGTTACAAACTTCGCAAATCGACAGGATTGTGCTATAGTATTTATACCAGGTTAAACTACCTAAATTTTATACCAAAAATGGTGAGTTTACATGGGCATAGTATGCATCCAATCGTATTTTCTGAAAACTGCAGAATGGGCAAATGTGCTATTGCAGTTGGGCAGCGGGTTAGCTACCTTTGCTCAAAGTTGATTGTGGGGTTCAACCTCAGGTCACAACTGAAACATTCCGGATTTCGATAACATTACAATTTACTTTTAATTCCTGTGAAAATCCCGGAGATACATTCGGTTGTCAATCAACTTCATTTTTTCCACCACTTTATATCCTGTTAATTCCGGATATTTGCAACGCTGAACTGCTTTTTTCTATAGGCTGTCGATGAAAAATATGCTGTTAACGCACACCAATACCCGGCAGCCAGCTTCACTTCTCCGGCATCTTCATTTCGGCGACTGGTACTATTACAGTTAAAAGTATCGTAAAAATACTAATTTACAAAAGTAATTATACCTGAATTTTTTTTAGTTTTCTCCTCGTTCTTATTACCAAAAATCAATCCCAGAAAGCATTTGATGGATTTGCATACAGCCTGTGCACTGGCTTACCCTATTGTGTATCCAATAGTTATCGTTCAATTTTGACGTAAATCAATCCTTAATTTTCTAAAACCACAAAAACTTACAACTATGACACAGAAAGATGTACTGGTTCAAGACCCTCAAACACTGCATGCTAACATTGGAGAAGATATAGGTTATGAGAAAGGAGCCAAAATGATTAAGGATTATTTTGATGCACACGGCCCCAGCAATTGCCATTTTGTTGGTAAAAACATGCTGGCTAAAATGATCAGCCAGCCTGAATGCGTTGGTATAAACATTTATAAAGCCCTTAATGACAAAGGCGAGCAGACTTATGTTTTTATCGGCGTAGACGGTAATGGCAAAGCTTTGCCCGAAAACATCAGGATCAACGATAACGGACAGTTGGAAAAAGAAACCGTAGTAATGAATAAATTTTCTCCCAAGCCAGGCTGGTGGCAGTGGAGCTTTTAAAATATTTCAGGGTTAATATTTATTATATTTAATGTTATTGAGCGGTAAGCGTCCGGAACCCTGGTAGGGTGCCGGACGTTTTGTTTTTGCCCTATTGCTGTTATTTATTGGCTTTTATCTGGGCTAAGGTGTTTTTTTCTTAAAACACGCAATGGCAATGGAGTTTTTAATATTCGGGTTTAGTATTTATATTTGGTGAAATATCCGGCTATAGATACTATTCTACGAAATATCGCTTATTTATCTGATTTACTGCCCCTAATACTTTATATCTTTTTTGCCAAATCGAGAAGGAATATCGCTTTAAGGGTCGTTTTTTTTTTAGTGGTCTATAGTCTCTTTGTTAACCTGGTGGTTACATCTAACATACAGGTGCAGGAAAGATATTTTGTAGTTGTACGCATTACTACTATCGTTATATTTTCACTGTTCGCTTACTTGTTTTATCACCTCATTGAGCCCGTTCTTTCAAAACGCATCATATTAATTGTAAGCTCAATAACTGGCTTATACCTGATTTTTGAATTGTTTACGTCCAGCAGCGATGCAGAATTTGATTCAGTCCCTTCCGGCATCACCTCCCTGATTATACTTGTATATTCAATACTTTATTTGTTTGACAGGGTTAAGGACACAGATGCCTTATTTTTTTATTCGTCGCCTAATTTTTGGGTAGTCGTATCTATCATCATCTATGCTGCCGGTACCTTTTTCCCATTCATTTATGCAAAAAATTATTTAAGCGAACAAGAATTCACTTATGAATTTGACCTTATTCATGATACTCTTTATATTATAAAAAATATCATTTTTGCAATTGCCATGCTGGCGAAAGACAAACCCGAACAATCAAAATATCTTAAGAAAAAGAAAAAAACCTAACACCGCGTCCATCAACCCACGATGAAAAGCTATGGTGCTACTTCAAATTTCAAATAATGTATCCAGTGTCCTCTTTTTCGGCACAATGGGAATGCTCGCCCTGGCGGTAGGGCTGGTTATTTTCATAGTATTTCACCAGCGAAGGGTAATACGTTACCAGATGCAGTTGCAGGAAATGGAAGAAGAGCAGCAAAAGATATTGCTGAACGCATCTATACGCTGGCAGGAGGAAGAACGGCAACGTATAGCTGCCGACTTGCACGATGATGCAGGTCCCTTGCTGGCAACAGCCAGGCTTTATTTGAATGAAAACCTGGTTAACCAGGACGTAAGTACCCAATTGCAGGCAATTTATAACGCTAAACAAATTATTGACGACACCATTCAACTGATCCGTAATATTTCGCACAGCCTGATGCCGCCCACGCTAAAAAACTTTGGGCTGGAGTCTGCTGTTAATGATTTGTTTCAAAAGATCAGTGGATCGGGAGTGGTGAATGCAAGTTGCCGTTTTCACGACTACCGCCAACGGCTAAGGCCGGAGCAAGAATTGCTTGTTTTTCGCGTTATACAGGAGCTGGTGAATAACATTTTGAAGCACAGCGGATCAAGCTTTATTCACGTAACGCAAAATTATAATGAAGACCGCTTTTTTATACGACTGCATCACGATGGAAAGGGCATTACGCAGGCGGATTTTGACCGGCTGAATAAAAGCGCTTTAGGATTGGGACTAAAAAACATTCAAAGCCGGATTAAAGTATTGCATGCACGGATAGAATTTGAAAAAGATTTGTCTCAAACATATTTTAAGGTAACAATGGAGATACCCGTTGAAGACTATGAAATGATCAGTTAATTCTTTATCAGAGCCAAACATCCCGCTATGAGCATTATTAAAGTTGCCATTGCCGACGACCACCAGATATTCCGAAAGGGGGTAATATTATCGCTTCGTTCGTTTACCAATATCAAATTTGTATTGGAAGCCGAAAACGGGCAACAACTGCTGGACGGCCTTGATGAAGCCAAGCCCGATGTGGTGCTGATGGATCTTCGCATGCCTGTGAAAGACGGTATTGAAGCTACAAAAGTCATCAGCAAGGAATTTCCGAACATATATGTTATAGTACTCACTATGTATGAGGATGAGCGCTTTGTTTCGCACCTGATGGAAAATGGGGCCAACGGATACCTATTAAAAAGCGCCGATCCGGCAGAAATAAAAAAAGCCATTATGGAGGTAATTTCCAAGGGTTATTACCTGAATAATTTTGTAAACAAAGTGTTGCTTAAAAAAGCGCATGCGCGTACAAAAATTGTTCCTTCTTTAACCAGCGAAATAGTAATAAGCGATAAGGAAAGAGAGGTGTTGCGATTGCTTTGTATGGAATTTACAGCTACAGAGATAGCGCAAAAAATGAACATTAGTCCGCGAACGGTAGAAGCAATTAAAGACAGGCTGATGGAGCGCTTTAATGTAAAAAATACGGCGGGGCTGGTGTTTTTTGCGGTGCGTAATAACCTGGTAGATTAATTGCCTGCTTTTGTAAGATACTCACGGATAGTTTGCCAAACATCAATTTGTTGCCAGCTATAATCCATCCTGTTAGCAAACACAGGGTTCACCCCGTTCATAATTTCATAACTCTGCTTCATAAAACCGTGAATCAACCGTGCGCCCTCTTCATTCAGGCCTGCTTCAATAATGGAGTTGTCTTCGTTCTCGTCAAAATCTTTCTGAATGTCATCAAGATCATCTGTAATTAAATAAAATGTCATGCAGGCATGCCATGCATCAACCAGCTTTTTCTTAAGCCTGTCGTCAAAATTAAAATAACAAAGGGTGAACAAATAGCTGTCTACACGGTTCAATGCTTTTAAAGGCGTACCAAACGAAATGCCGTTCTGCACAATATTTCCTGCAAAGCAGGAGATAAGTTCATTTAACAGCACAGGGTTTTTGCAAACAGGCTTTGTTATTTCTACACATTCCTCAATATGCTGTTGCATAGAAAGCTTTTCGAATTCCTGCCTCGCTATGCTGTGCATGATTTTTTCCATAAACACTATATGTCCTTCGCTCAATAATTCCTGCTTGGGCAACCCTAAACGAAACTGAATATCGGTATACAGGGGCACAAATAAATACCCCGGCATGGGGGTAATATAGAGGTATCTTCCTTTCCAATAAAGATTATCGGCGGGAATTTTTCTGTCTACAAAAAACTTACCTATCTCCATGTCAATGCCATAGTTCAGTTTCAGTTCGTCTTTGCTTGTAAACATGTAAGAAGATTTGAGATTTGAGATTTGACATTTAATGGCTGATTGCTAACCGCTGATAGCTGATAATCAGAGTGGCATTTTATATAGCTCGTTTCTACGCCGTTGCGCCCTGGCGTTTAAAGAATCCATCAACACTTTAAATATGTCTGTATGCGCTTTATAAAAAGCATAGCTTTTCTTAAACTGCTCTTCTGTAATATCGTGCAATAAATAAATTTTCTGATACTCTTTTTGCAATTCAATATCCCTGTTCTTTGTAGTATCCTTCACCACATACGATGCAACAAACTCTTCGGCCATATTGGCTTCAAAAAGAATGGTGCCCATTTCGTCTGGCTTGATAATATCGTTGGGGATTTTGTTTTTTGAAGAGCAGGCTGCCAGAAAAACAATTCCTAATATAATACAGAAGTACTTCATTTTAATTCCTGCTTATAATCTCCGGCCTTTGAAATATCAAGCCTTTGCAATAGTTCCGAAGCCCTTACTTTTTCCTGCGGTGGAGCTTTCTTAAACATTTTAATAAGCTCATCGCTTTTACCTAAAAAGAAAAAATACAACCCCATCAGGTTACGGTTATCGGTGCTGAGTGTATTGAGCGCATTTAAACTGTTTATTACCTGCTGCCTGGCTTCATTTTCATCTTCGTACATTTTGTCGAGCCCAAGGTGGTAATATGTATAATATGCATCGTGTAGCAGCGTATACTTACTGTTGGTAAAATTTTCTGCCAGCCAATACCGGTTCCTTTGTCCGTCAAAAGCTTTCCAGCCTGTTATATTTCTGCCATCGGGCGCATTTACCACAATGTTTTGAGCGCGTTTAAAATATTGGTCGCCGCCACGGGGAGCAAACGAGTCGTAGTCCAGCCCGAGTATCAGGTATACATAGTATGCCAATACCGCGGTAAGGTTAGCTGTTTGTGGGTCGGATCCTGTAATGTTGCTTTCATTAAAATCTATTTGCTGAAACTCCACATATTTAAACGTAACATCGTTGTCCTGGAAATTAACGAGGGGTGAGACATAATTGCTGTTGTATACAGGACGGCCAGCCTGAATGGTGAGCATGGCTTTGTACACATTGGGATCTGCATCCTGCGTAAGATTCAGCAAAAAATTGCAGACAATTTTCTCCTGCTGCTGGTAGGAATCTCTCGTCCATTTACGATTATTCAGGAAGTTGGTCAATGCTGTTTGAAGTGTTTGAAATACTTTTTTATCGGTAGAGCTACTTACCTGCGCAGCAACCACCGTTACTTTCGCATTCAACTCCTGGCTCCATGCATATTGCATACAAACACATGCACCAACCAAACAAATTATTCTACGCATTTGTATAATCAATTAAATAGTTAACAATATCGGCAGCTACCTGGTTTTTGGGCTTTGCATCAAACTTTGCAACGTTGCCCCTTTTGTCATAGATAGTTACCTTATTGGTATCCTTTCCAAAGCCCGCATCTTTATCCTGCAATGAATTTAAAACGATCATATCGGCGTTCTTGTTTTCGAGCTTGGTTAACGCATTCGCTTCTTCGTTATTTGTTTCCAATGCAAAACCCACCAGCAGTTGACCTTTTCTTTTTTGCTCGCCTAAAGTTTTTAATATATCGGGCGTTTTTTTCAATGCAAGCGACCAATCGCCCTGAGCTTTCTTAATTTTCTCATTTACAAAAACCGTGGGAGTATAATCAGCCACCGCAGCTGCCATTACCGCGATATCAATTTTTGGAAACACTGCCTGGCAAGCCTCGTACATTTGCTGTGCCGATTGTACGTGCACGACATTCAGTCCGTTCAATTCAATATTCCCCGCAACGGGGCCTAAAACCAGGGTTACCTCTGCTCCCTGCTTTTGCAACGCTTGGGCTATGGCTGTCCCCATTTTGCCACTGGAGTGATTGCCAATAAACCGAACGGGATCAATGTGCTCGTAGGTAGGACCAGCTGTAACCAGTGCCTTTTTTCCAACCAGTTTGCCAACAGGCTTCGAAAAATAATTAACCAGGTAGTCTCTTATCGTCTCAGGTTCGGCCATTCGACCTTCACCAACCAAACCACTTGCCAGTTCGCCATTTTCTACCGGTATAACCAAATTGCCAAAAGATTGTACTGTTTGGAGGTTGTTTTTGGTAGCCGGATGTTTCCACATGTCTTCGTCCATAGCCGGTGCCAGCACTACGGGGCAGGTTGCCGACAAGTATACACTCAGTAAAAGATTATCGCACTGGCCCGAAGCCATTTTAGCCAACGTATTACAGCTTAGCGGTGCAATCAGCATTATATCTGCCCATCTCCCCAACATTACATGGTTAGCCCATGCATCTTCTTTAAATATATCTGCCAGCACCGGATGTTTGGAAAGGGTTGAAAGCGTAAGTGGTGTAACAAAATCTTTAGCCGCAGGTGTCATAATCACTTTTACCTCAGCACCTTCTTTAACAAGATACCGTACCAGTGTTGCGGCTTTGTATGCTGCAATACTGCCGGTTAGTCCCAATATGATTTTTTTGCCTTGTAACATTAAGCCTAAAAATACAAAAAGCGGCAGGTATTAATTGCCGCAGTAAGTAAATATGTTCAAAGGAAGATAATTTTAACTAAACAGATCATTATCGTTCTTACGATAATAGATTTTATCGTCGAAGAATTCCTGGGTTGCAAGCAATGCAGGGTTAGGCATTTTTTCGTAAGCCTTCGATATTTCAATCTGCTCCTTATTCTCGTGAATTTCTTCTAAACTGTCGGTATGGCTTGCAAATTCTTCTAACTTATTATGCA
>JBQCFW010000026.1:0-5905 GCA_051958655.1 Agriterribacter sp.
GGGTTTGATTACCACTACAAAGTCCTTAGGATCTGTTGATTTCTTTTTAGTAAGAATAACATCTCTTATTTTTTTGTAATCGGAAGCCTGGACCTTGGTAGGATCGTCTCCCTCGTAGTAATACACACCGTCTGATTTTCCAAGCATAATGGTAAGAGCGCCAGAGGCTTTTACCTTATTTTGCTCTTCCGGCTTGTCAGTATCCTTCGGCATGATCAAAGGCATTGCCGTAGGCTGAGACATAGTAGTGGAAAATATGAAAAACGTAATCAGCAGAAAGCCCAAGTCCACCATCGGTGTCATATCCACCCTGGTAGAAAGTTTTTTGGCTTTTTTGACCCCTGGGCCTTTCTTATGACCACTATCGCCACCTTCTTCTATCGCTGCCATAAAACTGGTTTTTAAATGTTATTTAATAAAAGCTGTCTTTTATAAAGTTACTTCTTTACCGCGGGTTTTTGCCTGGTTTCCCACAAAGGGCTTCCAACGGGCGCATCCTGGAATTTGGTAACCAACTTGAACTTATTGATATCGTTCCTTTTAAACGCTTCGAGCACGTTTCTTACAACCGGGTATTTGGTTTCATTATCTGCTTTTATGATCCAGGAAGTTGTTTTTCCTGCATACACAGACATGGCATCCCTCACCCAGAAAGTAAGCTCACCGCCTGTAGAATCAGGCACCGGGATACCCGGCTGAGCAGCTTCCTTCATTTGCTCGGGCGTCATAGCCAGCAAACTTTTCATACCCGAAAAAGGAACCCCGATGCTGGGGGCGTTGGTAAACGCTTTGATATTTGCCTCAGAAAGTCCCAGGTTACGGGTACTGTTCAGGTTTTCGGCGATCTTACGGCGGGCGTTAGGATCGTCCATCTGAACAAACACCCTGCCGTCTTTATCGATCGTTACCATGAAAGCATCTGTTTCAGGCATCGCATCTGCCGACACGGAACTGGGGAACTTAACTTCCACCGGCTCTTCAGGTTTAAATTTTGTAGCCAGGATGAAAAATGTAAGGATCAGAAAAGACACATCCACAAAGGCTGTCATATCTACCCACGTACTTTTCCGCGCTACTTTTACTTTTGGCATTTGAAATATTTTTGATTGATGTATTAAGATTCAATACTGCTGAGTTTCCATAAACCCAATACAAGTTATTTGTATTGAGAAGCGAAGCTCTGGGTCAGTGTAAATCCTGATTCATCAATACCATAAGTTATTGCGTCGATTTTTGTAGTAAAGATGTTGTACATGATCATCGCGAAAGCTGATGTAGCAATACCAACCGCAGTGTTGTAAAGCGCTTCCGAGATACCTACCGCTAACGCCTGTGCAGCACCTGCACCACCTTCTTCACCCATTGAACCGAACGAGCGGATCATACCCATTACCGTACCTAACAGGGCCACCAGGGTACCTACTGAAGTTAAGGTAGAAAGGAAAACCAGGTTTTTTTGCAGCATAGGAATTTCCAGTGCTGTAGCTTCTTCTACTTCTTTCTGGATAGCCAGTACTTTTTGTTCGGTAGTTAATTCAGCATCCGGAATCAACTCTTTGTATTTGCGCAAACCGGCTTTCATTACGTTGCCTACAGAACCTTGTTGTTTGTCGCACTCGCTTAAAGCAGCATCTACATTCTTATTAGCAAGGTGGTATTGAACTTTTCTTACAAATTCAGAAATAGAACCTTTGCCTGTAGCTTTAGCAATGGTTAAAAACCGCTCGATAGAAAACACGATCACCATCAGGAACATCCCGATCAGGATAGGTACCACAATACCGCCTTCGTACATACGATTCCAGTCGCCGATAGGTCCGTGATGTTTGGGCCAGAATCCACCCGCTGGGTCAGGTTTGGTAAATCCAGACTCAGCACCCAGGATAAATCTCCAGATTAAATATCCGGCAACAATACAAACTATTGGAGCCAGCCAGGAAATAATATTACTGCTTCCCTTAGGTTGTACAGAAGTTGATGCTTTCACAGCAGAAGCACTTGTGGTTGGTTTAGTTTCAGCCATAACTCTTGATTTTTTGAATTAAAGATTTTACAATTTTTAGTGTGTGGTTTGATTTCACAATTCTAATAAAAAAAAAACTTAAAACTTTTAAATATTTGAAGAAAAAAATCGTTGGGAGGGCAATTTAGTAAATTTCTAATACCAAACATCAGATTTCCGTTTTTGTTTTTTAAATCTCCAAAGTCATACCTACGTTGGGTTGCCGCCGAAAAGTCTACACCCGCGATCGGGTTTTAGACCAATAAAAAACAAATGTGATTTTTGAGTTATCATTAATTTCACCACCACAAAACATTTATAAATTATTACCCACATGTATTGCACACGCTTATCTATTGCACTCCTGATGTCCTTATCCGTAACGATGGTATGGTCTCAGAGCAAAAAGAATACCACCGTTCCACCTGCAGCTCCCACCGTTCCCACACCAACTGCTGCACCCAAAACAAAACCAAAGGCTTATAAGGATGTAATAACAGATAAAGCCGTTTCGGACGAAGGGCTTTTTACGGTGCATAAAGTGGAGGATAAGTATTTTTTTGAAATACCTGATTCATTGATGTCAAGGGACATATTGGTGGTTAACCGCATTTCGAAGGCAGCCGCAGGGATGCGGAACTTTTTCTTTGGCTATGCCGGCGACCAGATTGGCAACAATGTGATAAGGTTCGAAAATGGCCCTAACAACAAGCTTTTTCTGAAAAAAGTATCCTACGATGAAATCTCAAAAGATACATCACAGCCCATGTATAAAGCGGTAACCAATTCTAACATGCTGCCCATTGTTGCGTCGTTCGATATCAAGGTGCTGCCATCAGATTCTAACGGAACGGTGATAGACTTTACCGATTATATTTCGTCTGACAACGATGTTCTGTTTTTTTCGGGCAACGCAAAGAGCGTATTCCAGGTAGGCGGCTACCAGTCCGATAAATCTTATATCCAGGCAGTGAAAAGCTACCCACTGAACATTGAAATTAAAACCGTAAAAACGTATAGCAAGGGAGGCGGATCAGGCCTTATGCCCGGTATGCCGCCTTCAGGAGGTGGCACTCAGAATGTTTTGTTTACGCTTGAACTGAACAGCTCTATGGTGGTGCTGCCCAAAACACCGGCCAGGCAACGCTTTTTTGACCCGAGAGTGGGTTATTTTGCCAGGCGATATACTGACTTTGATGCAAATCCTCAGGGAGTAAAAGACGTTTCGATGATTGTGCGCTGGAAGCTGGAGCCCAGGCCTGAAGACGTTGAAAAATATAAAAGGGGCGAACTGGTTGAACCGCAAAAACAGATTGTATCCTATATAGACCCGGCTACGCCCAAAAAATGGGTGCCTTACCTTATACAAGGGGTAAACGACTGGCATGCGGCTTTTGAAAAAGCAGGCTTTAAAAATGCAATTGTGGCTAAACTGGCGCCTTCGCCGCAGGAAGATTCGACCTGGAGCCTGGAAGATGCCCGGTATTCCGCTATCGTTTATAAACCGTCGATAGTGGCCAATGCCAGCGGACCGAACGTGCATGACCCCCGCTCGGGAGAGATACTGGAAAGCCATATCAACTGGTACCACAACGTAATGAACTTGTTGCGCAACTGGTATTTCATACAATGTTCGCCAACAGATCCGCGTGCGAGGAGAATGGATTTTGATGATGAGCTGATGGGGCAACTCATCAGGTTTGTATCATCGCATGAAGTAGGGCATACATTGGGACTGCGCCACAACTTCGGATCGAGTTCATCGGTACCGGTAGCAAAATTAAGAGACAAAGCCTGGGTAGAGGCGAACGGCCATACTCCTTCTATTATGGATTATGCGCGCTTTAACTATGTAGCGCAGCCGGAAGATAATATTTCGGAAAAGGGATTGTTTCCGCGTATAGGCGACTACGACAAGTGGGCAATTGAATGGGGATATAAGTGGTTTCCTGATATTACCACCCCCGAAGCAGAGCTACCGGTATTGAATACCCTAACCATTGAAAAATTAAAGGATAAAAGGCTTTGGTTTGGTACGGAAAGCAATCCCGACGACCCGCGGTCGCAAAATGAAGACCTTGGAGACAATGCAATGCTTGCCGGCACTTATGGCATTAAAAACCTCCAACGCATTGTGCCTAACCTGATGGAGTGGACGCGCAAACCGAACGAAGATTTTGAAAACCTCTCTACGCTGTACACCGAAGTAACCACACAATTTGGAAGATACGTAGGGCATGTTGCAAAAAATATCGGGGGAATATACGAAACCCCAAAAACCGTTGAACAACAGGGAGCGGTATATGAGTATGTGCCCAGGCTGCTGCAAAAAGACGCTATGAATTTTTTGAAAAAAGAACTGTTCAACACTCCAAAATGGCTTGTTAACAATGATGTGCTGGACAGGATTGGAAACACCGGCATATCGGTTATCAGCACCAGGCAGGATGCTATATTGAACCGTTTAATAAGCACCACTACCATCAGCAAGCTGCTGAGCATGGAAGCCGAACTGGGAGAAAAAGCCTATAAGGCTGCTGATATGTTGTACGATCTTAAACAAGGCGTTTGGAGCGAACTGGCAACACGTAAGTCTATAGATATATACAGACGTAACCTTCAAAAATCTTTTGTGGAACGAGTAGGACAAATCGTAAATCCGCCCGCTACTTCGGGCTTTGGAATAATGTTCAGCATCGGCGCGCCGGCGGCTATGACGGATACTAAAAGAAGTGATATTATTTCCCTGCTGAAAGCCACGCTCCGTTCATTGAGGTCAGAAATTAAAGCTGCTATTCCGGCAACCCAGGATAAAATGACCTTGTATCACCTGCAGGATGTATCGGAAAGAATAGAGAATATTTTGAACCCCAAAAAGCTGTAAGGTATAAGGTGTAAGGCCTGTATGGTTGTACCGCTTACCACATACCATTTTTCACATACCACCAAAATGGACGATGCATTACTAAAAATAAAAGCCGTTATTAGCCACGTTCACCCGTTACCGGCTGATGCGTGGGATGCATTTTCAGGTATATGGACGTCTTTTTCCGCCAAACGAAAAGAGATCATTACTACTGCCGGAGAAAAGGAAAAATATCTTTATATAGTGCTGGAAGGTGTGCAGCGGGTGGTATACTTTGATGAACAAAACCGGGAAGCTACACTGGTCTTTACTTACCCGCCATCATTTGGAGGCGTGCTCGACTCCTTTTTGATGCAAACGGCATCAAAGTATTATTATGAAACGCTTACACCTTCCTCTTTTTTGCGCACTTCCTTTACTGAACTTGAAAAGCTGATGGTAGCTTATCCCGACATTGAGTTGCTGATACGCAAGGGTGTTACGGGTGCATTAGCTGGCTTACTTGAACGGATAACCGAACTTCAATGCTTTTCGTCAGAAGAAAAGTTCCGTAAGCTGTTGCAGCGAAGTCCCCACATTTTGCAATTGGTTCCACATAAATACCTCGCCAATTACCTGGGCATCGATGCTACCAATTTCAGCAAAATGATTAATAGGATTAAGATAACCTGAAAGCTATCAGTCATCAGCTTTCAGCGATCAGCAGTAAAAAAAGCAAGAACCAAGATGCAAGAATCAAAAAACAAAAAGTAAACACAAAAACACAAAAACAAAAATCAAGACGCAAGAATCAATATAGAAATTCAGCCACCAAAATCAGCCATCAGTAAATCAGCAATCAGCATTCAGCCTTTGTCGTAATGTTCATATAATCAATCACCCAATCTCAAATTTCAAATCACTAGTGTCCGGTAAAAAATAATATAAGGAATAAGGGGGCGATTGCCCCCTTATGGTTAGTTTTAAGTTACCACACTTCAAACAACCATGAACAAAAGTAATTTTTTTACCGGACAGCCAGTATTTAGTCAGCTTAT
>JBQCFW010000027.1:0-15172 GCA_051958655.1 Agriterribacter sp.
AGAAAATCAGAGACTTCGTATAGCGGAGCTGCCAATAACATATAAAGGCGGATGCTTCCTTCGTCAGCATGACAAACAGTGGGATGAAGATGGGACTATGGTAGATATGCTCATCCATGCACCTCTGCTTGTCACGCTGAGGTACTAAGCGTCTATCTGCCGGCCTATCTTACCAGACCGAGCTCCTTCGTGCTGCATCTATATGGCGGATTGTTTTTAGGCGAGGCTATTTCGTTTGTTTCGCTGCAATCAATTTATCTAATATTTGTAAGTATACATCGGTGGGTGTTTGCCTGCCATATTCATACTTCGTTTTAAAGGCAACCACCAGGTCAAGTTTTGGCAAAACGGTAATAAACTGCCCGAATGCGCCACTTGCAGTGTAGGCACCTTCATAAGCGCCAACATTGTAGGGTGCATCCCAGCACCACCATAAATAGCCGTATCCAAAATTAAAATAGGCGGTTTTATTCTTTTGTCCCTCTTTGTTAGGCGTAACGATGGAAGTGGTCGTTTTTACCCAGTTGGCAGGAATGATTTGCTGACCATTCCATTGTCCGTTTCGCAACATTAAATAACCAATTCTTGCCATGTCGCGGGTTGAAAACCACATGTGATAAGCGAGGTATTTTGATCTGGTTGTGTCGCCTGTTTTGCGTTGGCGCTTTATATCCCAATCCTGCATTTGCAATGGTTGGGCAAGCATGGAATCGATCAGCTCGTAAATGCTCCTTCCTGTTTTTTGTTCCAGTATATAGCCCGCAGCGTTAAAGTCCCAATTGTTGTATAACCAAAAGCTTCCCGGCTGAACGCTGCCCCTGGGAGGAGCCATTGCAGAATTGTCGCCTTCGTTGCTGGCTGCATGATAAACGCCCGAACGTGCAGTAAGCAAATGCCTGATCGTTGCTTTTTTCTCTATAGGAAGCAGGCCGCCAGTATCGTCCATCTGCAACTGTTGTAAAGTGGTATTCAGATCGATGGTGCCGCTGTATACAAACGGACCGTACAACATTGATAAAATGCTTTTTCTGCAAGAAGCGAGATAGCTCAACTCTTCAATGTCTCCGTATTCAAAAAGAACTTTACCGGATTGAACTACCACCATTCCCGTGGCATTGCTGCTATTAATAATAAACGATTTTAATTTGCTGAGGCTGTCTTTATTCCATCCTTTTTCAGCCGGATCGACGATGGCAGACCAATTGCTATCGGGATAAACAGCAGTAGCATTGCTTTGACCGACCGCGTATTGAGCAAGCGTCAGGTAAGGAACAAATAATAAAATCAGTATGTGTTGTATGTAATTCATGGCAGGCGCTTAAATGTTATTGATGCGGCATTGGTTACTACAACGTGAGCTTGCCCTGGTAAAAATCAAGGATACGTGTGCGGAAAATATACTCATACCAGGTTTGTGTAAGGTTCAGCCTCGCCCTGTCATAATTATTTTTGGTGATGAGATATTCGGTTGATACAATCGTTCCCAAATTAAAACGTATTTCAGCTGAGCGAAATGATTCTTTGTACTGCACTACCTGTTCCTGCAGCACCTTATACCGCTCGTATGACGATACCATGTCCTGGTGAGCTTTTTCTATATTTTGCCTTAGCACCACTTTGGTGTTTTCTGCTTCGTACTCGGCATTTTTTGCCTGCAGCTTTGCTTTTTTAACGGCGGTGTGTACCTGCAGGTTGTTAAAGATGGGAATGTTTAAACTAAGCCCAACATAAGTACCCACGTTGTTTTTGAGTTGACTGTTATACGATATTTTGTTAGAGGCATAATTTTGTTGCTCTTTATAAACCAGCGTTCTGCCGCCATTGATGTTTACATAATCGCCGGTAGCTACTTCCTCAATAGTGGTAGGCGTTAATGTATTTGAAACGCTCGAATAGTTGGAACCCAGGCTTCCGTTCAATCTCAAAAAAGGATAATAACCACCTTTAGCAACCTGGTAGCTCTTGTAAGCGCTTTTCACTCTCAGATCGACTGCTTTTACCATAGCGAGATTTTGCAAAGAAGCAGCATATACCCCTGCTGCGCCGGTAGGGTACATTTCAAGCAATTCGCCTTCGGTTAGCCTTTGCAGTTGCATGTCTTTGTTGTAAGGTATATTCATCAGTTGAGAAAGATTGAGCTTGGCGGTTTGCAACGCATTGTAATTGGTAATAGTAGCCAGTTCATCTGTTGCCAGTTGCCCCTTCATGTCTGAAAGCATATAACTGCCTGTAGCCCCTTTTTCAACTAAGATAGACAGGCGTTCCACCTGCTTGCGCGTCACTTCTGTTTGCTCCGACATAATCCTCCAGGTGTCTTCGTTGTTCAATACGGTCAGGTAAGCCAGTATTACATCCAGCGTTAGTTTGTCTTTCGATTGTTGCCATTCCATTTCGCTGGCGTGATAGGCATAACCCGTTTGTCGTATCAGGTTTTGTAACTGCAAGCCGCCAAACAACGTAAGTCCTGCGCTTACTCCTGCATTAGATGATGAAAACTGCTGGTCGATATATGTATTGGTAAACGGATCAATGGCGCGACCCTGGTTCCATCCATAGCCCCAGTTGCCATTAATGTCGGGCAGCAGGTTGGACTTTGCTTTTGTCCAGTCTGCTTTCGCAGCTTCTGTCAGCAAACCTGTTTGTTTTACCGGTATGTTATTGCTCAATGCTGTTTCCACACATTGTTTTAACGACAGCGTTCCATTTTGCGCATATCCTGTTACTGTTAGCATACATGCCATTATAAGCGCCACTATTCCTGTTTGTATCTTTAGCATATCAAAATTTATATTCTTCAAATCACAAATCATAAATCAGAAATCACAAATCAAACAATTCTTCCATCCAGCAGGTTTACAATCCGCGAGCCGTATTCTGCATTCTTTTCGGAGTGTGTTACCTGAATGATGGTTACGCCATCTTCCTGGTTCAGTTTTTTAAATAATTCCATAATCTCCTCGCCTTGTTTCGAATTCAGGTTGCCGGTTGGTTCATCGGCCAATAGCAGGCTTGGTTTGGCTACCAACGCACGGGCAATACCTACCAACTGTTGCTGCCCTCCGGATAGCTGCGTTGGAAACAGATCTTTTTTGCCTACAATCTGGAAACGGTCCAGCGCGTCTGCAACGATCGCTTTACGTTCAGACGATTTCATATCCTGATAAATCAACGGCGTTTCAATGTTTTCATACACGGTTAATTCGTCAATAAGATGATAAGCCTGGAAAACAAACCCGATGTACTTTTTATACAGTTGCGATCTTTGTTTTTCTTTCATAAGGTGTACTGCCTCGCCCATAAAATAATGATAACCTTCGGAGGGATCATCCAGCATGCCCAGTATATTCAATAAGGTTGATTTACCCGATCCCGACGGGCCCATGATGGAAATGAATTCGCCCTGGTTTACCTTGAAGTCTATGTCCTTTAAAATATAGGTTTTGGTACCGCCTATGTTAACTGTTTTAGAAATGTTCTTTAGTTCTATCATTTGCTCTGTTTTAGGTGGAAGGTTTTGGATAATGGCGTGGCGTGCCTGCTCCTCCACTTTTATTGTATGCCACCCTGTTTCAATAAATTCAGTGCCATACCTTTAATTTGCTGAATATCAAAAGTTTGGGGCGTAGGCAACATAGCAGGACTGTACGCTTTCGATACAATAAAAGTATGATTATGATACATTGTGAGAAAGGCCGTTCATTACTAAAAATTTACCTTCGGTTTTCCCGCAAAATAAAAATTCAATTTGTATGACGTATACAACCGCTTTGCTGGTGGTTATTATTATACTGCTGCTGATCAATTTGTTGCTGCTGTTGCTGAAACAACGCCAGGGTGATGCTACGTCTATACACAATGAATTGATTCGCCTGGGTGCCGATGTTGCAAGGATTGATCCGTTGATCAGATCTGAGTTTTCGGGAAACCGGAATGAATTGGCCGAACAAACCCTTGGCAACCGGCAGGAAATGAGGGCAGCTTTGCAGTCGTTTGAGGAGCGTTTTGTGCTGAATGTAAAAGACCTGAACGACGTGCAACGCCAGAAGTTCAACGATCTTTTTATTAAGCAGGATCAATTGAAAAATGAAACGGAAAACAGACTTGAGAAAATACGAGAAACGGTTGAAAAAAAATTATCCATGTTGCAGGAAGACAACAGTAAGAAGCTGGAGGAAATGCGCAGCACGGTAGATGAAAAATTGCAATCAACCGTGGAGAAAAGATTTTCCGAATCTTTTAAATTGATCAGCGAACGGTTGGAGCAGGTGCACAAGGGATTGGGCGAAATGCAAACACTCGCTTCGGGCGTAGGCGACTTAAAGAAAGTGCTTACCAATGTTAAAACAAGAGGCAACCTGGGCGAGATACAGCTCGGCGCTATCCTGGAACAGATACTATCACCCGAACAATATGAGCACAACGCGGTTGTTAAACAACACAGTTCCGAAAGAGTGGAATATGCCATAAAATTTCCGGGAAGGATGAACGATGCTGCTGCGTTGTTGTTACCGGTGGATTCTAAGTTTCCTAATGAAGATTATCAACGATTGCTGGATGCATATGACAACGCCGGAATAGCCGATGCGCGTGAGTTGGAAACGGCCGGACGCCACTTTGAAAATGCGGTGAAAAAAAATGCGAAGGACATCCAGGACAAATATATCAATCCTCCTTACACCACTGATTTTGCCATTATGTTTGTACCCACCGAAGGATTGTATGCAGAGATACTGCGAAGAACGGGTTTGTTTGAAAGCCTGCAGCGTGAGTACAGGATAACGGTTGTAGGGCCCACCAACCTGGTTGCGTTTTTAAGCAGCCTGCAAATGGGCTTTCGCACACTCGCTATTGAAAAACGTTCGAGCGAAGTATGGCAGTTGCTTGGCGCTGTTAAAACTGAATTTGGAAACTTTGGCACCGTGCTCGAAAAAACAAAACGTAAGCTGGAAGAAGCTGCAGCCACTATTGATAAAGCTGGTGTAAGAACCCGCGCCATAGAGCGCCAGTTGCGTAAAGTGGAGGCGTTGCCGCGCGAGCAATCGGCTGCTATGCTGGATGAGATAAGCGATATGGATAAGGAGTTAGGGGATGCGCAGCAATCATTATAAAAATTTACCCCCATCATATTGCCAATGAGCTTTTACGATCTTACCAAACAACAACGCTCCGACCTGGTTGCTGACATCAGCAATGCTATTGAAAAAGCATTCCTGCAAAAGGATGCATCGGGTTGTATGCCTTATTTTTCTGACGATGATACATACATCAGGCGCAGTGCCTATCTTTCCGTCGGTCGTATATACAAAGCCAGGCCTGCACTGCAAAAGCAAATATTAATGGGGCTAACATTGCTGATGAACAGCGATGACTATAAAGTAAGGCAAACGGCCGTAAATGCTGCTGGTGAAATTGGTAAATGGAACTTTGAAATAGTGCAGCGTTTTTTTGATGGAGGGTTGAAAGATGCACATCACTCTGTACGTAACGCTGTAATAGGTTCTGTAAAGAAAATGGGGGAGGTAAACTCAATTCCGGTACTGGCGTGGGCAGCAACCTATTTACATCATCCAGAAAAGGAAATACGAAGAGAAATTTGCCACGGCATTGAATTGAGAGGGCGAACACATCCGCAGGATATATTGCCTTTACTGCAGCAATTGGAATTTGACTCAACCGCCCGCGTAAAAAATACGCTCGTGCATGTGCTGGGACAAATTGCTTACAAACAAGGTTGTCTTGAAACGGTACTGCAACATTTAAAGCAATGGAAGAACCAGGAATTGGTGGCAAAAGCATTGGACGAAATAATAGATGTACATCACCGGTATCGCAACTTCTCTTTTTATATGCAGGCTGAGGCCAAACAGATCATCAAAAAAAATTTTAAAAAAGTTCGGTCAAAGCTTGCATAAATTAACAGTGTTAATTAAATTTGCACTTGCATGGGAATAAAAGAACGAAAACAGAAGCATAAGGAAGATTTAAAGCAGAGCATATTGATTGCTGCCAAAAAGCTTTTTCTGGAAGATGGGTATGAAGCTACCTCCATCAGGAAAATAGCGGCGGAGATCGAATTTAGTCCCACCACTATTTACCTGTATTATAAAGACAAACACGAGATTGCCCACGCCCTGCACCAGGAAGGTTTTAAAATAATGGGAAAGAGCTTTGGGGTGTTGGCACATGTGGAACACCCGTTTGAACGATTGAAGGCGATGGGACGGCTGTATTTACAATTTGCCCTCGAAAATCCAGACTTTTACGAACTGATGTTTGTAATGAAGGAGCCGATGGAGCATATTCAAAACAATTGCGGTTGGGAGGAAGGCGAAGAGGTATTCGACACGCTGGTGCAAACAATTAAAGCCTGCCAGGAAGTTGGTTATTTTAAACAGTTCGACAGCAATGTTTTTGCCCTATTGGTGTGGAGCACAGTGCATGGACTTTGCACGCTGAAAATCAATAATCATCTCGATTTTATGGTGGCCGATAAAAAGATACTGGAGAACGTTGGAGACGGCTTAAGCAAGGCCTTTGAAGTATATGTACAAACCCTCGAAAGACTAAGATAATTTTTTTTGCCTTACTAGTTAACACTGTTAATAATGAGAACGATATTAAGTCTGTGTAAAAAAGCTGCTATTGTGCTTACTGTTTTATCGACGTGTATCTCCACAAAAGCACAAAACAATCCTTTAGATGCGTACATCAATGCTGCATTCGAAAACAACATCGTGCTGCAGCAAAAAAACATAACGCTGCAAAAAGCGGGGTATGCATTGCAGGTAGCCAAAGGGCTTTATTATCCCACTGTGGCTTTTCAGGCGGGGTATCAAACTGCCGATGGTGGTCGTGATATACAGTTGCCGCTGGGCGATTTATTGAACGGAGTGTATTCGTCGTTGAACCAGCTTACACAATCTGATAAATTTCCGCAGCTCAAAAACGAAAGCATCAACTTTCTGCCCACCAATTTTTACGATGCAAAGGTGAGAACAACCGTACCCATTATTAATGCAGACATTAATTATAATAAGAAGATCAATGAACAACAACTGGCTATCAGTGAATATGAAATCAGTATCTATAAACGCGAACTGGTAAAAATGGTGAAAACAGCCTATTACAATTATCGTACGGCGGCAGATGCGGTAAAAATATATGAAACCGCATTACAACTGGCGGAAGAAGGAAAAAGAGTAAACGAAAAATTGCTGGAGAACGGAAAAGGATTACCAGCCTATATAGTACGCGCTACCAGCGAAATTGAAAACGTAAAAGCTCAGATAATAGCAGCCGGGCAGCAGCGTGACAATGCCAAACGCTATTTTAATTTTTTGTTGAACAGGAATCAGATGGCTGCTATAGACACAGGCACTCTGTCTGTACAGGAGATGGCAGCAGCACAAACGCTTACGGCAAAAGAAATTGCTACGGGGCAGCGCGAAGAATTAAAAGCTTTGAAAGAGGCAGTTACCTTGAATGCAACTGTTTTGCAGATGAACAAAGCTGTTTACTATCCAAAGCTGAATGGGTTTCTCGACCTCGGTTCCCAGGCGCAAAACTGGAAGTTCAATTCCCAGTCGCGGTATTACATGGTGGGGTTGCAGCTGGATGTGCCCATTTTTGCAGGGTTTCGCAACAAGAATAAAATAAAGCAGTCGGACCTGGATGTGAAGAATGCACAGCTTACGCTCGACCAGGCAAAACAACAATTGGAGCTTGCAGGCAATACGGCAGCCAATAATCTATTATCGGCTTACCATACTTTTCTTTCTTCTCAAAAGCAGCTGGAAGCAGCTCAAACCTACCAGCGTTTGATAGACAGGGGTTATAAAGAAGGCGTGAATACTTATATAGAAACGATCGATGCGCGCAACCAGTTAACGCAATCGCAACTGGCGGTGTCGATTAACCAATACAAAGTATTGATTGCCGCGGCAGCCGTGGAGAGAGAAACAGCATCTTTCAACTTACAAAAACAATAAAATCATTGTTATGAAATATACAATCATATTTGTTGCCGCATTGTGTGCAGGTGTGGCGAGTACTTCGTGCAACACCCGGGCAGAAAAGCTTGATACCAAAAAAGAAGAACTGATACCCGTAAAACTGATGCCTTTACAACAGGAAGCAATGCAGCAGGTGATACATGCCTCTGGCCAGTTCAGCACCGACGATGAAACCAATCTTGCTTTTAAGAGCGGAGGCATTATTAACCGGGTGCTGGTTAAAGAAGGCGATGCGGTTAAGAAAGGAGAATTGCTGGCCACGCTCAATCTTACAGAAATCAATGCAGCAGCAGAGCAGGCTTCGCTCGCCTATCAGAAAGCGCAACGCGATTACGAAAGGGCTAGCAATTTATACAAAGACAGCGTGGCTACGCTTGAGCAAATGCAGAATGCAAAAACAGCCATGGAAGTAGCCAAACAGCAATATGCCAGCGCGGGCTTTAACCAGCGGTACGCTGAAATACGGGCTACGCGTAACGGTTATGTGCTAAAAAAGTACCTGAACGATGGACAGTATGCTGCAGCAGGCACACCGGTGTTGCAGGTAAATGGTGCGGGTGAAACCGGTTGGGTATTGAAGGCGGGCGTAAGCGACTACCAGTGGGCTGCCATCCAGGTGGAAGATAAAGCAACCATCAGCACCGATGCCGCTCCGGGCAAAGAACTAAGCGCAACGGTAGTGCGTAAGCCGGAAGGCGTGGACCCGGTGAGCGGAACTTTTATTATTCATTTAAAACTCAACGATCGGTTAAACATTGCCGTTGCTTCCGGTCTTTTTGGAAAAGCTGCCATACATCCTGCTCATTCATCCAGCGCATGGGCTATTCCATACGATGCTTTGCTGGATGGCGATGCGAACGAGGGATATGTATTTGTAACAAATGACAATGCCACCGCGCAAAAGGTAAAAGTGCAGGTATCAAAGATCGAAAGCGGTAAAGTGATCATAGCTTCGGGACTGGAAAACGCAAAAGCGCTGATCGTATCCGGCAGCGCCTATCTCAACGATGGTTCAAAAATCAATGTAATCGGTCAATAGTAAAAAAATCAACTCCGTATAAGCCAGGTAGCTACCGGAAACGGGTATGCTATGCCTGCATCTGCCAAAAATTAAATGTTGTGTCATGAAAATATCTGCATATGCCATTAAAAATTATCAGTTCACGCTTATTATGGTGTTGATGGTAATTGCGTTGGGCGTTTCAACCATACTCAATATGCCGCGCTCTGAAGATCCTGAACTGAATGCTCCCAACTTTCCGGTAGTGGTGGTATACCCCGGAACAAGTCCAAAGGATATGGAGGAACTGGTGGTAAAACCGTTGGAGCAAAAAATATACGGGCTTGATAATATCAAGCGCATCAAAACGAACATCAACGATGGATTGGCCGTGTTGCTGGTAGAATATAAGTACAACAGCAACGTAGACGACAAATACCAGGAACTGGTGCGTGAAGTAAATGGTTTACGGTCGCAGTTGCCGCAGGATATACACAGCATAGAAGTACAAAAGATCGATCCTACTAACGTAAATGTGTTGCAGATGGCGCTGGTGTCGGAAAATGCGGCGCGCGACAAACTTAAAAAAGCAGCTGAAGATTTGCAGGATGTTCTGGAGAAAGTACCCGGGCTGAAGAATGTGGAAATACAGGGGTTGCCCGACCAGATCATTCGCGTTGACCTTCAGTTAGACAAGGCGGCGCAGTTAAACATACCGGTAAATTATGTTGTAGGTGCGTTGCAAAGCGAAATTGCCAATATACCCGGGGGCAGTGTAAACGAAGGAAGCAAATCATTCAATATAAAAACCAATGGCAACTATCGCAATATTGAAGAGATAAAAAATACGGTGGTATTCAGCAGTGCGGGCAAAAGCATTTTTTTAAAGGATGTAGCCAGCGTGTATTTCGATTACTCACAGCAAAAACATATTACACGACTGAATGGACACCGGGCCGTAACCGTGATAGCTGCCTTGAAGAGCGGAGAGAATATTTCAAAAACGCAAACCGAATATCTGCCTGCAATCGAAGCATTCAAAAAAACACTTCCTTCTAATATAGACCTGGTGCTGCATTTTGACCAGGCAGATAATGTAAACCGGAGGCTCTCCGGTTTGGGAAAAGACTTTTTAATTGCGATAGGATTGGTGATGCTTACCCTGCTTCCATTGGGTTCCCGGGCTTCGTTGGTGGTAATGATCTCGGTGCCCTTATCGCTCGCAATGGGTGTAATACTCATCCACCTGTTGGGGTATAGCCTTAATCAATTGAGCATAGTAGGTTTTGTGGTAGCATTGGGTTTGTTGGTAGACGACAGTATTGTGGTAGTGGAAAATATTGAACGATGGATGAGAGAAGGGCATTCCAGGTTAGAGGCAACCATTAAATCGATTAACCAGATTGGCAAAGCGGTATTAGGTTGTACGGTTACGCTTATTATTGCTTTTATGCCGCTGGTGTTCATGCCCGAATCGTCGGGTGATTTTATCCGTAGCTTACCCATGGCTGTTATATGCACGGTGTTTGCATCGATGATCGTTGCATTAACCATAGTACCCTTCCTGTCGAGCCGCCTGCTGAAGCCCCATGCAAATGCCGAAGGAAATATTTTTTTAAGAGGAATGCAAAAGATCATTCACGGCACTTATGCAAAACTGTTAGATAAAGCCCTGAAGCACCCTGTAATTACCGTAATAGTTGCCGGCATTATTTTTATTGCATCGTTGCAGTTGATACCTGTAATTGGTTTCAGTCTTTTCCCTGCATCAGAAAAACCGCAGTTTCTCATCGATGTATCAGCGCCGCTACAGTCGAACATATACCATACAGATGGTATTACCCGCGCACTTGAAAAAGAATTAAAAGCAATTCCTGAAATACAATATTATGCCTCTAATACCGGTAAAGGCAACCCGAGGATATATTACAACGTAAACCAGCAAAACGAACGCAGCGATTTTGCGGAGATATTTGTGCAGCTTATGCCTGAAACAAATGCTAAGCGCAAAATTGAGATTATAGAACAGTTGAGAAAAAAATGGACGCCTTATCCCGGCGCTAAAGTAGAGGTAAAGAATTTTGAGCAGGGGCAACCGATGATCGCTCCTGTAGAAGTGCGACTTTTAGGCGATGATTTGGATACGTTGCGCGCGCTCTCATCAAGAGTAGAAGAAATGCTTTTAAAAACAGGGGGAACTTTATATGTGAACAATCCAGTACGCAATCTCAAGTCCGATATCAGGGTTGATATCAATAAAGAAAAGGCACAAACGCTTGGCGTACCCACAGTAAATATCGGCCGGGCTGTTCGCATGTCGGTAGCTGGTTTGCCCGTGGGTAATTTTACCAATCCGGATGCCGATGGAGACGACTACGGCGTTGTGTTGACGACAGCTCGTTCTTCTTACCCAGACCTGAATGTTTTCAACAGCCTGTTCGTAAACAACAGCCAGGGAAGAGCTATACCATTGTCGCAGTTGGCAAACATACAGTTGGAAACCTCGCCGCTCAGCATCAATCATTTTAATAAAACCCGTACCGTTTCGGTTACTTCGTTTGTGCAAAAAGGTTATCTCAACGATAAGGTGATCAACGATGTAATTGCGCAGATGGATAAAATGCAGTTACCTGCCGGCTATCATTACGAAATGGGCGGCGAACTGGAAGGACGGAACCAGTCATTCGCCGGCTTCGGAAGCATTATTCTGGTAACGGTTTTTATGTTTATTGCGGTATTGGTATTGCAGTTCAAAACATTCAAAAGCACGCTGATCGTGTTGTCGGTCATTCCATTAGGCATTGTAGGCGCTGTGCTGGCGCTGCTGGTTACGGGCAACTCTATGTCGTTTGTGGCAACCATCGGTATAATAGCCCTGGCAGGTATAGAGGTTAAGAATACGATATTACTGGTTGACTTTACCAACCAATTACGGCAGGAGGGAATGGTATTGAATGCAGCAATTGAAAAAGCAGGTGAAGCCAGATTCTTACCTATCATTCTAACTACATTGACGGCTATTGGCGGATTAATTCCCATTGCAATGTCAAGCAATCCACTGATTGCTCCCCTGGCGATTGTGATGATCGGCGGACTGATCAGTTCAACATTGTTATCGCGTGTTGTAACGCCTGTTATTTATAAGCTAATGCCACCGAAGGTGAGTTAAGCGTTGGCAAATAGTAAGTAGTAAGCAGGCAGGAGGCAGAAGCACAAAATACAGGTTTGTGTTTTTATAAATCATTCCGGGATGACCGGGCAGGTGAACAGAAACACGAGGGTAAGATATGCGCCTAATCATTTTTTTCCTGTAGGTTTGTATTCGATTTATTTTCCCTATATAGCTATACAATGCAAACACCATGTTCATTATTCACATCTATATAAAATAAATTACAAATGAAAAGATTGTTTTTTATCATCTCTGTAATTGCCTTTGCCGCTTGCAATGGCGGTGGTAACAAAAGTGCAGAGGTGCAGGCTACTCCTGTTGAAGCGCAACCTGTGTCATCGTTATCAGATGCTTTCAATGCCTCTTTTGAAAATATTTTGAACAATTATTATGCGCTTCGCGACGCATTGGTAGCGAGCGATACCAGCGCTGCCAATCAGTCTGCATCCATGCTTATTGCAGCATCCGACGGTTTAAAGCTCGATGAATTAAAGGCAACCGATACCAACAATGTGGTTATTCCTACTGCCCAAACCTATACCAGTGGTATTAGCAGCGAAAGCAAAGGCTTGCAGGGCGAAACCAATATTGAAGCGAAAAGGAAGTCTTTCCAGATGATATCGGGCAATTTATTCGACCTGGCAAGAACGGTAAGATACACCAAAGCAAAAATATACCTGCTCAATTGTCCCATGGCTTTTGACAATACCGGAGCTGACTGGTTAAGCAGTTCAACAGAAATCAAAAACCCTTACTTTGGCAGCAAAATGCTCACCTGCGGCAGTGTGAAAGATTCTGTTGTGATCAGGTAACTGGTAGTTAAGTTAAGTGGGTTAAGTGGGCGATTAAGTTAATTGGTAACGAATACCGATTCTCTAGCCTCAATTAACCTACTTAACTTACTCAACCAATTACCCTACTTCCCCATTCCCCGCCCAGGCCTGCGCTGCGCCAATGGCTCTGCGCCAGCCGCTGGCAAGTTGGTTGCGCGTAACTTCTTTCATAGCAGGCTCAAAAATTTTGTCAACCTTCCATTGGCTTTGTATGTCCTGCATGTCTTTCCAGTATCCCACCGCCAGGCCTGCGAGGTAAGCTGCACCCAGCGCTGTGGTTTCAATAATTTCTGGTCGTATTACTTTGGTATCCAGCATATCGCATTGAAACTGCATCAGCAGGTTATTAGCAGTAGCGCCCCCATCTACACGCAACTCTTTAATAGCAATGCCGGAATCGGCTTCCATTGCTTTTAAAACATCCATGGTTTGGTAGGCAATGCTTTCAATAGCAGCGCGCGCAATATGTGCCGATGTGGTACCCCTCGTCATGCCAACGATGGTGCCCCGCGCGTGTTGATTCCAGTAAGGGGCACCAAGCCCGGCAAAGGCCGGCACCACAAAAACTCCGTCCGTATTGTCTACTTTCATCGCCAGTGCTTCCACATCGCCTGAAGATTTGATAATGCCTAATCCGTCCCTCAGCCATTGTACTACTGCACCCGCAATAAATACGCTGCCTTCCAGCGCATAGTGTGTAATGCCATTTACTTTCCAGGCTACAGTTGTAAGCAGGTTGTTAGCCGACGGAACGGCTTTTTCGCCGGTATTCATCAACATAAAGCAGCCGGTGCCGTAGGTGTTTTTTACCATTCCCTGTTGTGTACACATTTGTCCGAACAAGGCCGATTGCTGATCGCCCGCTATACCTGCAATAGGAATTTTATGCGCAGTTAAAATATTTTGCGTTTCGCCATATACTTCGCTGCTGCTTCTTACCTGTGGCAGCATATTGCCGGGTATATCAAACAGCTTTTCCAACTCGCCATCCCATTGCAAAGTGTGTATGTTAAGCAGCATGGTACGCGAAGCGTTTGATACATCCGTAACATGCACTTTTCCTTTTGTAAGATTCCACACCAGCCAGGAGTCGATGGTGCCAAAACAGAGTTCTCCGTTTTTTGCCTTCTGGCGCGCCCCCTCCACATTGTCCAGTATCCATTTCACTTTAGTGGCAGAAAAGTAGGCATCGATGATCAATCCTGTTTTTTCCTGTATCAGCTTGTCTTTTCCTTCTTTTTTAAGTGCATCGCAGTAGCCCGCGGTGCGCCTGTCTTGCCATACAATTGCATTGTATATAGGTTTGCCGGTGGCTCTTTCCCATACTACGGTTGTTTCGCGTTGGTTGGTAATGCCGATGGCTGCAATATGCTCGGCATTCAAACCTGCTTTGCTCATCGCTTCTGCGGCTACCCCTAACTGTGTGCTCCATATTTCGTTAGGGTCGTGTTCCACCCATCCCGGTTTGGGAAAGATCTGTTTGAATTCTTTTTGCGCAACAGCTATTACTGCGCCGTTGCTGTCGAAAATAATGGCTCTTGAACTGGTGGTGCCCTGGTCGAATGCAAGGATGTATTTGGTCATGCAGCAATCTTTTGGTTTGAAGGTAAGACATTAGGATTTTAGATTTGAGATTTTTGATTTGAGATTGGGGATGAAGGGTCGGGGCATAGGGGTAGCGGGGAATAGCACAGGGATTTCAAAGATGGAACGAATTGTTGTGGTTTTTTAGATCTGTCGCTCCTTGGCGCACATCTGCAAAAGTTCAGCTATAATACCAATGCCTCGTGTGCTACATGTTGAGATCGGCCCAAGCAGGCAGCGTTACACCTAAGGCTTCTCTGCCATGATGGAACGTCTGTATCATTCGTGCATCAGAAGGTGATGGTAGGCGTGCAAACTCAAGTAGGGCCAGAGAACATACAAACAGTACAGATTCATCCGCTCCTTGGTCGTGTTCGCTCCTTGTTAGGAATCGAATCTGGTGAGGAAGCGCGTGTTGGGAAGCTTACTGCGCTCTATACGATCCTTGTTCTGGGGGTCGCCTTTGTCGAGACGATCGCATTTACGCTGTTTGTTCGCGAGTTTGGCCCGCGGAACCTACCCTACGCTTATATTGCCACTGCCGTGATCGTGCCATAAGTGGCCTTGGGAT
>JBQCFW010000028.1:0-17318 GCA_051958655.1 Agriterribacter sp.
CCGTTCCCCGCCGTGAAAGGTCTCTGGGATTGCCCTACAGTGGTGAACAACGTAGAAACGCTCGCAGCAGTAGTTCCCATTATTGATATGGGTGGCGAAGAGTATGCGAAGATCGGCGTAGGTCGCTCAACCGGAACCAAACTCATTTCTGCCTGTGGCAATATTAACAAGCCCGGGGTGTATGAAATTGATATGACCATCAGCGTGGAAGAATTCATTTTCAGCGACGAATATTGCGGAGGCATTCCCAACGGCAAACGTCTTAAAGCATGTATACCCGGCGGTTCTTCCGTTCCAATTTTGCCGGCTAATTTGCTGCTGAAAACAGCAAAAGGCGAAACAAGGTATATGAATTACGAAAGCCTGAGCGATGGTGGTTTTGCAACCGGCAGCATGATGGGAAGCGGCGGCTTTATTGTGTTTGATGAAGACCAGTGTGTTGTAAAAAATACGTATACCCTTGCCCGTTTCTACCGGCACGAAAGCTGCGGACAATGCAGTCCCTGCCGCGAAGGAACCGGCTGGATGGAGAAAATTCTGAAAAAGATTGACAGTGGTAAAGGAAGCAGTAGTGATATTGATCTGTTGTGGGACATTCAGCGCAAGATTGAAGGCAACACTATTTGTCCGTTAGGCGATGCCGCCGCATGGCCCGTAGCAGCAGCCATCCGACATTTCCGGGATGAATTTGAATGGCATGTGCAAAACCCGGAAGAGTGCCTGCGCAGGAACTACGGACTGGCGCATTATGCAGATGAGAGGGAAGTGGTGGCGTAGGAGATTGTTTTGAGTTTGGTGTTTATGGTTTGTGGTTAAGGGAGGTTGAAAGCTGACAGCTTGATGCTGAATAGTATGATTTAAAATAATAATGGAGTATATTAAAAACATAGAAATTAAAAATTTCAAATCCATACAACATCAAACCATTGATGACTGTAGAAGGATAAATGTTTTTATTGGATACCCGAATGTGGGGAAGAGTAATATTCTGGAGGCATTGGGATTGTTTAGTTTTTTGCAATTAGGAACGGAGGTGTTTGATTTCAAAAACATTTGCAGGGTACAAAATTTTGCCGAACTTTTTTATAACCAGGATACTAAACAATTAATTGAAATTGCAATCAACGAGAAGATCGGTGTGCAAGCTAGTTTAGATTTTAACAGAGATCTGGACCTTAACATTAGATTACTTGTTGATTCTCATGGGGAACCCGATTCCCTGCTGTTAACTAAAATTGTAATTGATAAGCAAAATCTGGTAAAAACTTCATCAAGAGTTACGGAATCAAATTATAAGCATATTATAGAAAATATTAAAAAATATGATTTTCGAAAGGAGATAGTTTTAAACGCGCAAAAAGGTCTTTCTTTAAGCATACCATTCGGAGATAATTTGCTAGACGTTTTACAGGGAAGTAGTGTATTGCGGAAGGAGATTTCTTCAATTTTTGAAAAATATGGATTAAGGTTGCTAATAGACCGGGTAGATGGAACGATTAAGTTCATCAAAGAAATGAAAGATGACACGGCTGTAATAATTCCTTACCATCAAGTTGCAGATACATTGCAACGTTTAATATTCTATAAAACAGCTATTGGGACAAATGAAGAGACGGCTTTGCTTTTTGAAGAGCCAGAAGCGCATATGTTTCCGCCTTATATTTCAAAATTGACATCTGACATCATCTTTGATGAAAATAAAAACCAATATTTCATTACAACACATAGTCCCTTTGTTTTGAATGATTTTATGGAAGATGTTGACAAAAAGGAACTATCGGTGTATGCGGTTGGTTATAAGAAAGAAACCGGTGAAACAGTCATAAGAAGGATTTTGGAAGACGAAATAGAAGAAATATACCAGCACGGGGTTGACCTATTTTTTAACCTGGAGAACTACCTGAAAGATGCCGTTTGACACATATAAGTGTTTTATGCCGGAATGTTTTCTGGATACTAACCTTGTAGAAGCTCTTTTAAATAAACCAAATGCTGTTAACCATAAAAAGGGCAACAGCTCTATTATAAACGCGATGGAAAATGAGCGTTTGAGAGATGGCTTTGTGGTTGCATTGATTGATGATGATAAGGTGAAAGTGAAAGCACTTGAAGGCTATATTAAAATAGATCGGCTCTGGAAAGCGACACTAAAGCTCTTCAAACATCCTGAAAGAAACCATTTTGTGATCCAGGTTTCGCCGGCTATAGAAAAATGGATAATAACTGAATGCGCGAAAGGGAACATAAATATGCAGGAGTTTGGTTTGCCTGCCGACTTAAATGGGTTAAGGCGGATGAAAGGTTTGACACAGAGGAATGACGACCGGTTTAAAGAGTTGTTTAAGCGAATGCTGTCTGTTAAAGCTTGTGATGAGATTATTGAAATGAAAAGATGGCTGATATTTTTTAGAGATAACAATATTCAAACAAACATAGATTTGTTATAAATGGCTGAAGAAAAAAAATTATTTAAGGTTACCATCGACAACATCACCGTTGAGGTGGAACCGGGAACGAGCATCCTGAATGCCGCAAGGCAGATAGGAGGAGACGTTACGCCACCCGCCATGTGCTACTACAGCAAGCTCAAGGGCAGCGGTGGTAAATGTCGTACCTGCCTGGTAGAAGTAGCAGCAGGCTCCACTGCCGATCCCCGACCCATGCCTAAGCTGGTAGCCTCCTGCCGCACCAATGTAATGGACGGCATGATCGTGAAGAATATTACCAGCGAAAGGGTGATCGATGCAAGAGCAGGTGTAGTAGAATTTTTGCTGCTCAACCATCCCCTCGACTGCCCCATTTGCGACCAGGCAGGCGAATGTCATTTGCAGGATCTGAGCTACGAACATGGCAAAGAAGGCACTCGCTACGAGTTTTCGAGAAGAACTTTTAAAAGGCACGATCTCGGTCCCTATATACAATTGCACATGACAAGGTGCATCCTTTGTTATCGTTGTGTATTTACCGCCGATCAGCTCACCAATAAAAGAGTACACGGTGTGCTCGACAGGGGCGACCATGCAGAGATTGCTACTTATATAGAGAAATCGCTCGATAATGATTTTATCGGGAACGTAATTGACGTATGCCCTGTAGGCGCATTAACCGACAGAACTTTCCGGTTTAAAAACCGCGTGTGGTTCACCAAACCCGTGAATGCATCCTGCCAGTGCGATAAATGCAGCGGTAAAGTGCATTTGTGGATGAGGGGAGATGAAGTATTGCGCGTAACCGCCCGCAAAGATCAGTGGGGCGAAGTAGAAGACTGGATCTGCAATACCTGCCGTTTCGAACGAAAAGACATTAAAGACTGGACCATTGAAGGACCGGTAAAGGTGAACAGGCACTCGGTAATATCACAGGGACATTATGTAGGACTGAAAAAGCCGAACGAAACTTTCAGCAAGGTAATGAATGGCAGACAGCCCAGGTTGTTGATGGATATTCATTCGGTAAGTGAAGTGAATAAACCCGAAGTAAATTTAGCCGCTATTCCGGGACCGGCACATTCAACCGATTTTGACAAAACAAATAATAAGTGATAGGGCCACAAGTGGTAAGTAGCAGGTGACAGGTGGTAAGATAGAAAATTATAAGAACATTGATTATGATAGACTGGGCTTTTATAGTGCAAAAAATGATCCTCATAGCGGCGGTGATTTCAATATCGCTCGTTGTAGCTATGTACGCTACCTACGTAGAAAGAAAGTTTGCCGGCTTTATCCAGGACAGGCACGGTCCCAACCGCGCGGGTCCTTTCGGATTGTTGCAACCGCTTGCCGACGGATTGAAGCTGTTTTTCAAAGAGGAAATCATTCCCAATAATTCAAACAAGCTGTTGTTTATTTTAGGTCCCTGCCTGGCAATGCTTACGGCTATGATGACGAGTGCCATTATACCCTGGGGAGGCACCGTTGAATTGTTTGGCCAAAAAGTAACGTTGCAAATAGCAGACATTAACATAGGCATTTTATATGTGTTTGGCGTAGTGAGCATGGGTGTCTACGGTATGATGATTGGCGGGTGGGCTAGCAACAATAAGTTTTCATTAATGGCAGCCCTGCGTGGTGCAAGCCAGGCAATCAGTTACGAGCTGGCGATGGGCCTGTCGTTGATTGCATTGCTGATGCTTACCGGGTCGCTAAGCCTCAAAACCATTACCGAGCAGCAGGTAGCCGGTTGGTGGAATATTGTATATCAACCGTTAGGCTTTTTAATATTTTTTGTATGTGCGTTGGCAGAATGCAACCGCGCGCCTTTTGACCTGCCCGAAGCAGAAAGCGAACTCAACATGGGTTATCACCAGGAGTATTCTTCCATGAAGCTTGGTTTCTTCCTGTTTGCGGAATATATTAATATGTTTATCAGTTGCGCTATTATGGCAACATTGTTTTTGGGTGGATACGATATACCTTTTGTAGATGAATCCACATGGTCGGGAGCAGCAGCGGCAATTGGTGGCGTGCTTTCTTTAATGGGAAAAACATTTTTCCTCATATTGGTGTTTATGTGGATCAGGTGGACGTTGCCCCGTTTCCGTTACGACCAGTTGATGAACCTGGGCTGGAAAGGGTTAATACCCCTGGCGTTGCTGAATATGGTGGCAACAGGCGCGGTGATATTATTAACCATGAAAGGGAATTGATAGCCCTGTTCGTGTCTCACGAACCACAGCGAAGAAAACTGGTTCGTGAGACACGAACCAAAGCGAAAAGTGATTTTAGTTGGGTTGTATAGCTGATAAAAATACTTTTGTACAACTTTTAAAAAAGCTGTTGAAACAAGAGCAAATAAAAGAGTAAAATGCAGTCATTAACACAAAGAGCAAAACCAGTCGATCGCAGTCCAATGACCTGGCTCGAAAAGATATACCTCTGGAATATCTTTAAGGGAATGCTCATTACTTTCAGGCACTTCTTCAAAAAAAGAGCCACCATACAATATCCCGAGCAAACCAGGCCGTTCAGCCCTGTTTTCAGGGGGCTGCATGTGTTGAACCGCGATGAGCAGGGGCGCGAGAACTGCACCGCTTGCGGATTGTGTGCGGTGGCCTGTCCGGCCGAAGCCATCACCATGGAAGCAGCAGAAAGATTGCCGGGCGAAGAACATTTATATCGCGAAGAAAAATACGCAGCTAAGTACGAGATCAATATGCTGCGTTGTATATTTTGTGGATTGTGCGAAGAAGCTTGTCCTAAAGATGCTGTTTACCTGAGCGAAACTTTTGCACCTGCCAACTACAGCCGCAAAAGCTTTATTTATGGTAAACCCGATTTGTTGATTCCAAACCCGGTAACACAACCGGAGGAATATGCGAAAGCAAAAGGCCTGCTCGATAAAAAGAAGTCCAAATCCTGATTGTACCAAAACGAACGAATAAATAAGAATGTCCATTACACAGCTTCTTTTCTGGTTCCTTACAGCCCTGGCGCTAGGTAGTGCACTGATGGTAATTTTCAGTAAAAACCCCGTGCACAGCATACTCTGGCTTATTGCCACATTTTTTGCCATATCCGGACACTATATATTGTTGAACGCACAATTTCTTGCAATCGTTAATATTATTGTATATGCAGGCGCTATCATGGTGCTGTTCCTTTTTGTGGTAATGTTGATGAATCTCAATGCATCAAACGGACCATTAAAAAGCAAATGGTTGCGGTTTGCAGGAGTTATTTCAGGAGGATGTTTGCTGCTGGTATTAACCGCTGCATTAAAAGATACCGACGTTATGCGGCAGCAGGTGTTGATGAATAAAGGGGAAATTGGTTTGATCCACAACCTCGGTATGGTGCTGTTTAAAGATTATGTACTTCCTTTTGAAATAAGCAGCGTACTTTTTTTAAGTGCAATGGTTGGGGCAGTGGTGATAGGAAAGAAAGACGCAGCAGAGTTGTAGGTGATAAGTAGTAAGTGATAAGAAATAAAAAACTAATTGTACTGTGATGCGCGGCAGAGCCATCGGCTCGGTTACATATTGTAGCGTGGGATTTTAATCCCACGAACAATGAAGTGGGATTAATCCCACGAATTAGAGATAATAAAAATATCATGACGATACAGCATTACATATTTCTCGCGGTTGCCTTGTTTAGCATTGGCATTATTGGTGTGCTTACCCGGCGCAATATGATCATCATTTTTATGTGCATAGAGCTAATGCTCAATGCCGTAAACCTGTTGCTGGTAGCGTTTTCTAAAATGCACCACCTGGCGGCTGCAACGGCAGAAGCAGCTGCGACAGCCGGAACCGACGGGCAGTTGTTTGTGTTTTTTATTATGGTGGTAGCCGCAGCCGAAGTAAGTGTTGGTTTGGCAATTATTGTAATGATGTACCGGAATACGCATTCTGTAGACGTGAATTTCCTGAACAGACTAAAACATTAACGTACAGAAAGTAAAGAGCGGAATGAAAATTCTTAAAACATCTTTCGTACTATACCTGATATGAGCAAATTAGTTTACCTGGTTCCTTTATTTCCACTGGTCGGATTCCTTATCAATGGTCTGGCCAGAAAAAGCTTGTCGAAATCCCTTACCGGTATCATCGGCAGCGGCGTTATCCTTGCCTCTTTTATCGTGAGCCTTGTTTTGTTTTTTGATGTAAAAGCAGGACATGTGGGAGCAGTAACGCTCTTTGATTTCATTAATGCAGGATCGCTCAAAATTCCATTTGCATTCCAGGTAGATCAGTTGTCATCCATTTTTCTTTTGATCATTACCGGCGTAGGCTTTCTCATACACCTGTATTCTACTGCTTACATGCACGAAGAAAACAGCGAACACTTTGCCAGGTACTTCGCCTACCTCAATCTGTTCGTTTTTTCCATGTTGCTGTTGGTATTAGGCGGCAACTACCTCATCATGTTTATCGGGTGGGAAGGCGTAGGGCTTTGCTCCTACCTTTTAATCGGCTACTGGTTTAAAAACAACGATTATACCAATGCTGCCAAGAAAGCTTTCATCATGAACCGCATTGGCGATTTTGGCTTTTTACTCGCCGCATTCTGGATGATCCAGCAGTTTGGCTCCCTCACCTTTGGCGATATATTCGCAAAAGCAGGTGACATGAAGTCGAACGACATGGTGCTGGTAGGCATCACCCTGCTGCTGTTTTTAGGTGCCACCGGTAAAAGTGCTCAGATTCCTTTGTATACCTGGCTGCCCGATGCGATGGCCGGTCCAACGCCCGTATCGGCGCTTATCCACGCTGCCACCATGGTTACAGCCGGTATTTATATGATTGCCCGCAGCAACATTTTATATACGCTGGCTCCCACCACGCAAGGAGTAGTAGCGGTTATAGGATTGGCTACTGCTATTTTAGCTGCAACCATTGCTCTCAAGCAAAACGATATTAAAAAAGTATTGGCTTATTCAACCGTAAGCCAGTTAGGTTATATGTTCCTGGGCTTAGGTGTAGGTGCTTATACCGGCGCTGTATTCCATGTAATGACGCATGCTTTCTTTAAAGCTTTGTTGTTCCTTGGAGCAGGTTCGGTTATACATGCCATGCACCACGAGCAGGACATTCGCAATATGGGTGGTTTAAAAAAACATTTGCCCATCACTCACTGGACATTCCTCATTGGCTGTATTGCCATTGCAGGTATACCGCCGCTGAGTGGCTTCTTTTCAAAAGATGAAATATTGGCCGCTGCGTTTAACCAAGGCGTAGTGTATTGGATTGTTGGTGTACTGGGCGCAGTAATGACGGCCTTTTATATGTTCCGTTTATATGCCACCACTTTCCTTGGTAAATTCAGAGGCACGCACGAGCAGGAACATCACTTGCACGAAAGTCCTGCAGCCATGACCATTCCTTTGATCGTACTCGCTATACTGTCGGCTGTTGCTGGCTTTGTAGGTGTACCGGCGGTACTAGGCGGAAGTCATGAACTGGAACATTTCCTGGCACCCATATTTGCAGGATCTGTTAAGCATCAGCATGCACATCATTTAGATCATAACACTGAGTATATGCTGATGGGGGCGTCGGTAGTGCTGGCAGCTATTGCAATCATTGTTGCAGTAGCCAGGTTCAGCAAAAAGCCCGACCTGGGCGAAGCAACCGGCTTAGGCAAAGTGCTGGAGAACAAGTGGTATGTTGATGAGCTGTACAACAGCATTATTGTAAAACCGCTTCGGGCGTTATCATCTTTTTTAAGCAATGTGGTTGAAAAACTGGGAGTTGATGGCGCCGTTAACGGAGTTGGTAAGCTCGTAAATTATGGCAGCCGGCAGTTAAGACTGTTGCAGAGTGGACAAGTGGCCGCCTATATATTAATGATGGTAGTAGCGGCCTTGATTTTATTCATTATTCAATTGTTTGTATAACCAGCTATGGATGCCAAAGACGTTTTATTGACATTTCCTGAACTGCTGCTCTGGTTTCCTTTGCTCAGCGGATTGATAGCTTTTTCTCTTGTAAAAGGCGACGGCGCCAAGAGGTGGGCGTTAGTTTCCTCCTTTATTTCTGTTGCTATTGTTGTTGCCAGCTTTTTCTTTACCGACAGCAATAAATATTTTCACCTCAACAATGTGAGCTATTTCTGGATGCCCTCCATTGGCAGCAGTTTTGCTTTAAAGTACGATGGCATGGCCCGCATGCTTTGCCTGCTTACCTCCATTGCATTTTTGCTGGTGTTTTTATCTACACAAAAAAATAACTATAAAAAACCCAATGCTTTTTATGGATTGATGCTGCTTACCCAAACCGGG
Source organism: Agriterribacter sp. (assembly GCA_051958655.1). Classification (GTDB taxonomy): domain Bacteria; phylum Bacteroidota; class Bacteroidia; order Chitinophagales; family Chitinophagaceae; genus Agriterribacter. The sequence goes on from JBQCFW010000028.1 coordinate 8,722, forward strand.
TTGATTGGCGTGTTCTGCGCCATGGATGCTTTGGTGTTTTACTTCTTCTGGGAGCTGGCATTAATACCTGTGTATTTTCTCTCCTCGCAATGGGGTGGCGAAAAGCGCATACAGGCTACATTTAAATTCTTCGTTTATACGTTTACGGGATCGTTGCTGTTGCTCATCGGCATTATATATGTGTATCTGCATACGCCCGAAAGCACCTTTTCGCTCAAGGCATTTATGGAAGCTAAGTTTCCTGCCGGCGAAGGCAAATTTGTTTTCTGGCTGTTTTTCCTGGCTTTCGCCATAAAAATGCCCATTTTCCCTTTTCATACATGGCAGCCCGATGCATATGAACAGTCGCCCACTGCGGTTACTATGATATTAAGCGGTGTAATGGTTAAAATGGGCGTATATGCCGTGCTGCGCTGGCTCATACCCGTATTTCCGCAAGCCAGCGCTTCGTTTGCCAATATTGTTATATGGCTTTCTGTAATTGGAATGCTGTACGCCTCCTGTATTGCCTGGATGCAGGACGATCTGAAACGACTGGTGGCTTATTCATCCATTGCCCACATTGGATTAATGTGCGCTGCTGTTTTTACAAGGCAACAAAGCGGTTTTGATGGTGTGATGGTGCAAATGTTTAATCACGGCATCAATATTATAGGGCTGTGGATTGTGGTGGAGCTGATTGAAAAAAGACTGGGCACGCGCAAAATTTCCGAGCTTGGAGGACTAGCCAATACATCGCCCGCGCTTACTATTTTCCTGGTAATAATAGCACTTGCCAATATAGCGCTTCCTTTAACCAACGCATTTGTAGGGGAGTTCCTCATGTTTAATGGATTGTTTGCTTATGGCAAATGGGTTACGGCGGTTGCGCTTATCAGCATCATACTGGCGGCGGTATATACCTTGAACATGATACAGAAGGTATTTTACGGCTCAACCAACAGCGTTACGGCAAGTGGAACCGGTGGTTTGGGAAGCGGAGCATTCTTAGCGCTCGGCATAGTGGTGCTGGCAGTGTTTATATTGGGCGTATATCCCAAACCGTTATTTGAGCTAACAGCCGAAACGGTTGATGCCATTAAAAGCAGGTTGATGGGATTATAAGCCTCGCAGAGGCGCCATTTCGTTAGCCTCGTAGAGGCCATTTCGGTAGAAACAAAAGCGTATTTTAAATTATGACGGCAATAATATTAGCGGCAATATGGGGTGTTGTAATGATGTACAGTGGTATTGTTATTAAAAACAAATCTGCTGCCAAAACAATCGCACTGCTTGGCACGCTGGCTTTGCTTGTAGTAAACCATCTTGAGTATTATAACATTTGGTATATCCATCTTGATGTGAACGGTATGCTCAAATTCACATCCTTCGGGTATGTATTCAACTATATTGCATTTGGATGTACCCTGCTGTATTTCCTGCTCAATTCAGATGAACTGGAAGCCGTTGGCAAAAATGTGTATGAATACTATGCGCTCATCTTTTTTATTTTATGCGGTGTAGGTATTGCATCCTCCTTCAATACCCTGCTGATGCTTTTCCTGGGCATAGAAATTATTTCGATACCGTTGTACATTTTGGCCGGTGCCGATAAACGCAATCTCAAAAGCAACGAAGCTTCTTTAAAATACTTTTTAATGGGCTCCTTTTCAACAGGTATTATGTTGATGGGAATAGCCTTTTTGTATGGAGCCACCGGCTCGTTTTATATTGGAGCTATTAATGTTGGAACCGCAGGCTTTCAACCCATGCTTGCTATTGGGCTGGTATTTTTGTTGATAGCCATTTCTTTTAAAGTAAGTGCGGCTCCTTTTCACTTCTGGACGCCGGATGTATACGACGGGTCTCCCACGGTATTTACAGCTTTTATGGCAACGGTTGTAAAAGCAGCATCGTTTATTGCATTTTTAAGATTGTTCGACAATGCCTTTGGAAAAATGCACACCGAATGGCAGTTACTGGTAGCACTCATTACCGCAGCCACTTTATTTATTGGCAATGTAACCGCTGTGTTTCAGCAAAGCGTAAAACGTATGCTGTCTTATTCAAGCATTGCACAAGCCGGCTTCATGATGTTTTCGGTTTATGCGCTGAATACTTTTGCAAAAGAAGGCCTTATTTTATACTCAGCCGCCTACTGCCTGGCAAGCATTGGCAGTTTTGCAGTGCTGGCCAAAGTAAAAGATTTTTCTATCGAAGGATTTAACGGCTTAGCCAAAAAGCAACCGTTCCTTGCTTTGATGAATACCATCTTTCTGCTTTCCCTCACTGGTATTCCGTTAACAGCCGGGTTCCTGGCAAAATATTATATGCTGATAGGCGCCGTAAAAAGCGGGCAACACCTGTGGTTACCCATTTTTGCAGTGTTGATGGCCGCCATCAGTGCCTATTACTATTTCCGCGTAATACAGGCTATGTACTTTAAAGAAGGCGACGCCGATGTAAAGCCTTTCTCTAAAACTTTCCGCATTACCCTGTTTGTTACGGCTTTGCTCGTTATCATACTCGGGCTGTTCCCCGGGGCTTTGATCAAAGGGTTGTATTTCTAAATTTCTGATTTGAGATTTGAAATGTTGACGATGCAGTCCTGCCTACTCTTACGTCTGAAAGCTGATGGCTGACCGCTGAAAGCTGATTGCTGACAGCCGATTTCTCCGTACTTTTAGTATTCAATAAGCAATAGAATGACTACCAGAGATACGTTATCGTTGGCCTGGAAAAATCTGCGTGGTAACAAACTGCGCACAGGCATTACTGTTGCTATGATTGCATTAGGCATATGGGCCTTGGTAGGTATTATTACCGCCATACAGGCAATGAATGCAAGCCTCACCGAAAGCTTTGCCACCATGGGCGCTAATTCCTTCAGCATCCGTTTCCGCGAGATGCAGATCCGTTTTGGCGATGGAGGAGATGTTACCAAAACAAGCAGCAGCAGCAATAAAAAAGTAAAAAAGTCTAACGCCAATAAACGCATTACCTACGAGCAGGCAGTAGCGTTTAAAGAGCGTTATCAATTTCCTGCAAAAGTCAGTATAGGCCTCAGTGGGCTGGGGGAGCAAACTGTTTTTTATGGGTCTAAAAAAACCAATCCCAATGTAAGAGTGTCCGGCGGAGATGAAAACTATTTTGCCCTCAACGGGTATGAAATAATGTATGGGCGCGATTTTAATACGCTTGATATACAAACGGGCAGAAATGTTTGCGTGCTGGGTTTTGATGTTGCAAAGAAATTTTTTGGCGACCGGGTAGAGAATGCGCTGGATAAGATCATAAGGGTAGGCGCCAATAAATTCAGGGTGATTGCAGTGCTCAAGAGCAGGGGAAGCAGTTCGTTTATGCGGGCAGACAACGCGGTGTTTACTACCTATAATACCGTACGCCGGCTGTTTACCTTAGGAAGACCATCTTACTACATAGGTGTACAGGTAAAAGATATAGGGCAACTGAACGATGCTATGGGAGAGGCTGAAGGATTGTTCAGGGCGGTACGCAATCTCACCATCACCGAGCAAAACAATTTTTACCTGGATAAAAGCGACGCCCTGGCCGCCCAGTTTATTTCGATGCTGAGCAATATTTCAATGGCAGCCGGCGGAATAGGATTCATTACCCTGCTGGCAGCGTCTATTGGCTTAATGAACATTATGCTGGTAGCCGTTACCGAAAGAACCAAGGAAGTGGGATTGATAAAAGCCCTGGGCGCTAAAGCCAAAAGTATACGGCAACAGTTTTTGTTCGAATCGATTTTGATCAGCCTCATGGGAGCAGCTATTGGAATAGTAATAGGTATTATTTCCGGCAACCTGATAGGCATGCTGATGAAAGTTCCATTCTTTATTCCCTGGGTATTGATATTAATAGCGATTATTGTATGCTCGGCAGTGGGCTTGGCCGCAGGTTTGTATCCCGCCTGGAAGGCCTCCAAGCTCGATCCTATTGTGGCGTTGAGGTATGAATAGCCATCAGCTTTCAGCCATCAGCTTTCAGCCGTCAGCTTTCAGCGGTCAGCAATCAGCTGCAAATCAAAAACCAAGATGCAAGAACCAAGATTGAATTTCAGCCACCAAAATCAGCCATCAGTAAATCAGCCATCAGTAAATCAGCAATCAGCATTTGTCGTAATGTCCATATAATCAACCGCCCAATTTCAAATCTCAAATCAGCAATTGCCTTACCTTCTTTCACTCAATCAGTCTATATCCAATCGCCGCTTTTATCAACGCCACCGTATTTCGCGCGTTAAATTTGGCCACCAGGTTTTTTCGATGCGTTTCAACTGTAGCAGCGCTGATAAAAAGCCTGCCTGCAATTTCAACGCTCGTCATGCCATCGGCAATCAGTTGTAGTATTTCTTTTTCACGCCTTGTAACAATGGGAACATTATCCGGCTCCGGCGCACGCAAAATTCCTGCTACCTCGTCGTTGATATAGATTTTCCCTTTTTGCACCGTATCAATTGCTTCCACCAGTTCCTCCCTCGTTGCGTTTTTAAGCAGGTATCCACTTGCGCCATATTGCAGCATTTTCTCTATAAAACTCTGCTGATTATACGTGCTCAACCCAATTACAAAAACCGATGGGTACAAAGTTGTCACTTCTCTGCACAGATCAATGCCGCTTTTGTCGGGCAGGTTAATATCCATCAGCACAACGTCAGGCAATTGCCGGCCCATTAATTGCAGGCAGGAAGCTGCATCGGCAGCATGATCTATAGATAGAAACGCAGGTTCATGCTGCAGCAGCGACCGTATACCTTCTGCCACCATATAATGATCGTCTACAATTAAAAGACGTGTATGCATAATCGTTAAACAATTTCCGTTTATCAGGTTATACTTCTTCGTTTAGTTCTATGTGTACCGATGTGCCCTGCCCTTGTGTTGATTGAACGTCCATAATGCCTTTCAGGAAATCTATCCTGCTTCGTATATTATTCCAGCCAATGCCTTTGTTATTTTGCAAAACGGCGGTGTCAAATCCCTTTCCATCATCTTCTACTGCAATCGTAAGGATGCTGTTGTTTTTACTTACCTGAACGATACAATCGGTGGCGGCTGCATGTTTTATAGCGTTGTTTACCAGTTCCTGCACAATGCGGTAGGCCGCTATTGCAGCAGTTTGATTGATTGATGCCCCTTGCAGCCCGATAGATTGATATTTTATGTTAATAACGCCACTCTGGTTTATATCATTGCAAAAGTCTCTCAACGCAGCATCCAGCCCAAATTTCAGTAAGGCTTCGGGCATAAGGTTATGAGCCACCCTTCGCATTTCCCTGATCGACACATCCAGCATTGACATGCTGCGTTCAAACGCCTTATGGGTTTCTTCTGTCATTACCAGGTTGCCTTTTATATTGGTAAAAGCGTATTTAATGCCCGACAGCATGCCGCCAAGCCCGTCATGCAGGTCTTTGGCAAGCCTGGCTCTTTCTTTCTCTTCGCCTTTCAACACTGCTTCCGTTGCCAGCAATTGCTTTTCGGTTTCAAGTTCGTTGATGCGTTGCTGTTGTAACAGTTGCTTTTGCTTATGATCGCGATAAAAAAGGAAACCTACACCTGTTAGCGTAACCGCGGCGGCCAACAAAATATAGTTCAGGATATTTTTTTGCCTGAGCGATAGTTCCTGCACCTTTTTCTCCGCCACCAGCTGTTTGATCTGGCTCTCTTTTTTTTCGCTTTGATAACGGGCATCAAACAATAATATCCTGTTATGATTTTGTATTCCGATAAGGCTGTCTGTAAATCGCGAAAGGTCGGTACGAAGCTGGTATGCCTTTTCAAACTTCCATGTATTGGCGTAATACACACACCAGTCATTTAGTATAAACCTTATTTTGGGCAGGTAATTGTATTTTCTGGCATTATCCAGGGCTAATTGAAGATAGGTGCCGGCTGAATCGGGATTGTTTGCTTTTAGAAACGACCGGCCTATTTCCCAGGCTGCATCCACAATATAGTAAGGGTCATTCCAATCGAGGCTGTTCTGGTAGCAAGCCTGGTGATATTTCATTGCTTCATCCGGCAGCCCCAACGCATCTTTGTATGCTCCATACGCATTGTTGTAATATATTTTGCCAAGATAATTTTTTTGCGGCTTGTAAAGACTGTCGCACAGTTTTAGCAAACGCTCACCTTCTTCAATGTTTTGCAACCGAAAACAGATGGCAGCTGCCCGCGCTGCAGATTGCAAAGCCTGGGTATTATCGCGGGAACCGGCAGAAAAATCAAGGCTTCTTAAAAGATATTGATATGCTTTTTGCCACTGTTGCATATCTATAAAAATAAAGCCGAGGTTAAAATAGCTCATCATCAGGCTGGCCGAATCGTTGTTCTTTTCATATTGAGCAATGCCGCGGATATAATAATTCTGTGCTGCGTCAAGGTCGTTTAATAACGACCAGGTAGCGCCGAGGTTATTGTAAACCGAGCCAAATTTTTTGGTAGTAAAGGCAGAAGGAGAAAGCAATGAAAGCGCTTTCTCCGTTTCTTCATATCGTATTACTGCATTAATATAATTACCGCTTGTATAGGATAAATTACCCAATTCTAAAATAGACTGAACATAGGTTTGTATTTCCTTTTTTTCGAAACTGGCGGCTTTAATTTGCTCAATATTGGCAGTTGCTTTAGAGAGATCAGTTCTTGAAAGCGCTACGTTGTAATGGAGTTTAGCGTTTAGTTTTTCCGATTCGGTTTGTGCCTTCTCAATTTTTAATGCAAGACTGTCGAGCAAGTCGGCTGACTGTGCAAATATTTTTACTGGATTGAAAAAAACAATAACAAGTAGCAAAAAGAACGTATTACGCATGGTAAAGGGTTGCTGCAAATGATTAACGCAAAAAGGGCACTTACATTTTCAAAGGGATGAATGCCTGTAAAATAATTGTTTGTTTTGTTTTTGCAAATAAAATAAGCCGGCAATACAAAAATTGCCGGCCAAATGACTGGGTGAATTTGCGCGAGGGATTGTAATCAGCGTTTATTGAGGAAGTTGCTTATTTTTTGCCCCGTTTCATTGAGCGTAAGTAATACCGCTTCGTTTTGTATGCGCGCTGTTGTCTCCAAATAGTTCAGCTCGCGTTCATTCTTTTGCGAAAGATGATCTTTGGTAATGATAGAGGTGAAGGGTATTAATCCGGTTCTTACATCCAGCAGAATGAGTTGTGTTGTTGCAAACGCCTTGATGTCCGTTTTATTAAACAGGCGATACTTCGAATACAGGTCGCCCGTAATAGTATAAATAGCAACTACATCGGCCTGCATTCTCACCGCCGCTTCCCTTATGGAAGTGTATGTTGGCGTGCCAGGCATTAACATCGCGGGTATAACCGTAACGGCCGACACAGAAGGCGATTGCCGGAACTGCTGTATTAAAGTGTCGGCATAAGCCTGTTGGTTTTTCAGGTATGCTTCATCGTTCCAGGAGTATTTTCCCTGCTGCCCATCGAGCTTTACGATTGCTATCCTCACTTTATCGGGTAATTGGTATTTGCCATCCAATATGCGCTGGATGTTTTCTTCCGAAATGGAAGCCGTTTTATCGCTGAACAGCGACTGGGTAATTAAAGTGTCGGTAAAATGGCTTTCATGAAGACTGCTGACCGAAGCCTGGCGGCTGCTATTGCACGATGCGGCAACTGCAATCAGTACCAATAATGTACATATGCGACTCATAACGTATTGCTTTAAATTTGAAGAATGGTTTACTCAAATATAAAGCATGCGTCGCCGTTATTGCAATACCTGTTTTTTTGGAATTGTTAATTCCAAACCAATATTCCTTTTAGCCTGCACCATATGTCTTTCGTTGTGCGCAATAACAAATTGAAACACATCGCCCAGCTTTAACCTTATCCATTTAGCAATCGAAACCGGGATCTTCACGGCATTCAAATCTATGTTCCGTGCTTGTTTAAGATAACTGAGCAAGGTTTCCTGCTGCGCTATAAATTCCGCTACCGTGGCGTGAGCATCTAACTGTACGGGCGGGATGTAGGCTTTGAATGCTTTTACCTTTTTGGTTCCTGTAGAGGGTTCCATCATTTTGGTAAAATAGTTGCCCAGCCAGGTACTTTTAAACGTATTGCCGCCGGGAATTTTTTTGTCAAGTCCCTTCTGTATTTCCGGCAAATAATAATGTCCATACCTGTTTAAATGTTCAAGACATTGTGCGATGCTCCAGCCGCCTGTTTCCGAAGGCTTGAGCAATGCTGCCTGCGGCAGGTTTTGAAAAATTTTTATTGCTTCTGCCAGGTGACTTTCCACGCGGGCTTCCAGATTTTCCAGCAACACGTATTTACTAACCGGTTTCATAACTGTTGATTGTGTGTTTGTTCTAATGATCGTTTTGTTTAACAACACAAAAATGGTCCACCGCGGAAATATAAACATTGGTATTTACCAAGATTTTGGGGGAAGGGATAAGGTAATTGCTGATTTGTTGATTTGTGATTTCTGATTTGAAATCACTGGTGTCCGGTAAAAATAAAAAGTTTACAGTTATTATTTGATTTAAGGCATAGGGCGGGGAACTTTTGAGAGAAATGGCAAAGCATGCCCCTACCCGGAAAGGTCAAGTTGCAATTGCGGGTT